>DATFPW010000093.1:0-48510 GCA_035264605.1 Conexibacter sp.
CATGAGCTCAGGCTTCGCCGGGATCGATAACCCCCTCTTCTACGACCCCAAAACAGCGATGCTGTTCGGCGACGCCAAAGCATCCGTCTCCGAAATCACCACCGAACTCGGCGGACTCTGAGCTCACGCGCTCTGCCGCGCGGTCTCGGCCGCGCGGCGGGTGCGCTCCTCCATCAGCTGACAGATCGCGTCGAGCCAGTCGACAAGCGTCTGCAGTGCACGCATGCGGAAGTCGTCGACCATGATCGTCGCGGCGTCGTGCCACGTCACGTCGAGCTCGACGGCGTGAGGGAGCACGGGCTGGCGCAGGCGCAGCTCGGCCAGCTCGGTGAAGCACTCGCGCGCTTGGGCCTTAGCGATCGCCAGCAGGTCCGGGAGGTCCTCCGGGTCGGCCACGGTGAGCAGCGAGGTGCGTCGCCCTTTCCTAGTTCCGGCGGCGCACCTCAGCTCACCGGCTGGGCGGTGGCGGGTCTGGCGTGTGGCGCACCAGCCTCGCCGCGCGCTCCAGCAGCAGCACGCGTTCCTGCTCGTTGTCGGTCATGCCGGCCGCTCGGGTCAGCTCCACGTAGGCCTCCTCGCGGCGACTGAGTCTCTCCAGCAGGTCGGCGCGGACGCTGGGGAGCAGGTAGTACTCCGAAAGCTCGCGCGCACCGGCCAGCGCGTCGACCAGCTCCAGCCCCGCCGCCGGCCCGAACGCCATTGCCACCGCGACGGCGCGGTTCAGCTCCACCACGGGGGAGCCGGTCAACGCTGCGAGCCCGTCGTAGAGCGCGACGATCCGCTCCCAGTCGGTCTGCTCAGGAACACGCGCCCGCGCGTGACACGCGGCGATCGCCGCCTGCAGCGTGTACGGACCGAGCCCGCCGGGCGAGAGCGCCTCCGCGCGGTCGAGCGCCTTCAGTCCGCGGCCGATCAGCAGCAGGTCCCAGCGTGAGCGGTCCTGGTCGAGCAGCAGCACCGGCGCGCCATCCGGCCCGCGCCGCGCACGCAGGCGCGAGGTCTGCAGCTCCATAAGCGCGACCAACCCCTGCGCCTCCGCCTCGCGCGGCATCAGCTCACCGAGGATGCGGCCCAGGCGCAGCGCGTCCTCGCACAGCTCCGGACGGGTCCAGTCGGAGCCCGCGGTTGCCGAATAGCCCTCGTTGAAGACGAGGTAGATGACACCCAGCACTGCTGGCAGGCGCTCGGCCAGCTCGTCGCCGGCCGGGACCTCGAACGGCACTCTCGCCGCCGAGAGCGTTCTCTTCGCGCGCACGATCCGCTGCTGGACGGTCGCTCTCGGCGTCAGGAACGCGTGCGCGATCTCGTCCGTGGTGAGCCCGCCGAGCAGCCGCAGCGTCAGCGCCACCCGCGCCTCGATCGCGAGCACCGGGTGGCAGCACATGAAGATCAGGCCGAGCAGGTCGTCGCCGACCTCCGCGGCCGCGGCCGCCTCGGCGGTCGGGTCCGCCGACGCGCCCTCCGCCAGGTCCTGCTCCAGCCGGTAGGCGATCTGCCCCTGCTTCTCCGCCAGCGTCTCGCCGCGGCGGAAGAGGTCGATCACGCGGTGCTTGGCGGTCGCCATCAGCCAGGCGCCCGGGTTGTCCGGGACGCCCGACTGCGACCACTTCTCCAACGCGACGACGAGCGCGTCCTGCGCGAGGTCCTCGGCGAGGCCCACGTCGAGAACCATCCGCGTCAGCCCCGCGATCAGTCGCGGCGACTCGATCCGCCAGACGGCGTCGATCGTGCGCTGCAGGTCCAGTCCGCTGCGCGTCGAGGCGCTCACGGCGCGCCTACTGCTCCGCGATCTTGCTCACGCGCTCGTAGACCTGCTCGGCGCGCTCCCGCAGCTCGGGCGTGAACTGCTCGCCGAAGTCCTCGGCCTCGAACACCTGGCGGATCTCGATCTCCGAGGGGCCCGGCATCGGGTTGGGGCAGCGCTTGACCCACTCGATGCACTCCTCGAGCGACTTCGTCTGGAAGATCCAGAAGCCGGCCACCAGCTCCTTCGTCTCCGCGAACGGACCGTCGACGACGGTCCGCGAGGCGCCGGAGAACTGCACGCGCGCGCCCTTAGAGCTGGGCTGGAGGCCCTCGCCCGCCAGAATCACGCCGGCCTGCGCGAGCTCCTCGTTGTATCTGCCCATCGCGGAGAGCATCTCCTCGCTCGGCAGTGTGCCCTGCTCACTGTCCTGCGTCGCCTTGACCATCACCATGAAACGCATCTGCCGCTCCTTCGTCGTGGACCTCGCGATCCGGTTTCTACCCCTACGACGAACGGGCCGCAGCAGAATCGACACCGCCCTCGAGATTCTTCTCGCGCAGGGCGCGACGCAGCAGCGGCGGTGCGATCAGCGTCGTGGCGACGGACATTGCGACGATCACGGCGAAGCGCTCGTCGCCGATGACACCGGCGCTTGCGCCGATCCCGGCGACGATGATGCCGACCTCGCCGCGGGGGATCATGCCGAGTGCGACGACCTTGCGGTCGCGTCTCGCCAGGCTGCGTGCGCCGAGCCAGGCGCCGGCGTACTTGGTGACGACCGCAAGCGCGGTCAGGCCGGCGAGCAGCGCCAGTGCGCTGCCGGTCGCAAGCGAGCCAAGGTCGAGCTCGGCTCCGATGAAGACGAAGAAGAACGGCGGGAAGAAGGCGTAGAGCGGCTCGACCTCGCGCTCGATCGGGTGCTGCTCGCGCGTCTCGGCGACGATCATCCCGGCCAGGAACGCTCCGATCACCGCGGCCAGCCCGACCTCCGCCGCCAGCGCCGCGAGCCCGAGGCACACGAGCACCGCGGGCAGCAGCGGCGACTCGGAGAATCTCGGCGCGTGCAGCAGCCGCGGCCAGCGCTGCGTGACGCGCGTGCCGACGAGCGCGAAGAAGGCGAGGAACGCGATCGCGATCCCGAGCACGACCGCGAGGTCGCCGACGTCGAGCCCGCCGCCGTCCGCCAGGCCGGTCGCGACCGCGAGCAGCAGCAGCGCGAGTACGTCATCGATCACCGCTGCGCCGAGGATCGTGCGCGCCGCGGCGCTCTGCAGCACGCCAAGCTCGATCAGCACGGCTGACGTGATCCCGACGCTCGTCGCCGTCAGCGCGACGCCGAGGAAGATCGCCTCCGCGCTGCCGTCGCCGAGCGCGAAGCCAAGTCCGATGCCGCCCGCGAACGGGAGCACGACGCCGAGTGCGCCGACGAGGCTCGCCGACGGACCGACCGCGCGCATGTCCGACAGTCTCGTCTCCAGCCCGACCCAGAACAGCAGGAACACGACGCCCAGCTCGGCGAACACCTGGAAGACCTCGTCGGGGGCGACGAGCCCCAGCACGGACGGGCCGATCAGCACGCCCGCGACGATCTCCCCGACGATCCCCGGTTGGCCGAGCCGCTTGAACAGCTCGTCGCCGAGCTTTGCCGCGAGCAGGATGACGAACAGGTCGACCAGGACGCCGGCCAGGTCAGCCTCGGACGCGGCGGCGAGCGGCAGGTGCACGGGCGGAGCCTAACGCGCGGGGTGGCGTGCTCCCATCCGGCCGCACGACCGCGGATCGCTGGACAGCTTCGATAGGTTCGCCACATGTCGATCGCGACCGATCCCGCCATCGCTCGCGACGAGCCCGAGGCGCGCCGGCGCCGTCCCGCGATCGTCGCCGTCGACGACGAGCCCGCGGTCCTCGCCGCCGTCGCACGCGACCTGCGGCGCGGCTTCGGCGAGCGCTTCCGGATCGTCCGCGCGAGCTCCGGCGACGAGGCGCTCGGCGTGCTGAGAGAGCTCGTCGCGCGTGGGGACCAGGTCGCGCTGCTCGTCGCCGACCAGCGTATGCCGGGCATGTCCGGCACCGAGTACCTCGTCGAGGCGCGCAAGCTCGTGCCGACCGCCAAGCGCGTGCTGCTGACCGCCTACGCCGACACCGAGGCGGCGATCCAGGCGATCAACGAGGTCGCTTTGGACTACTACCTGCTGAAGCCGTGGGACCCGCCTGAGGAGCAGCTGTTCCCGGTCGTCGAGGACCTGTTGACGACGTGGGAGGCCGGCGCCGCGATCGAGTCCGGCGGCGTGCGGCTCGTCGGGCACCGCTTCAGCCGCGACTCGCACGAGCTGCGCGACTTCCTTGCGCGCAACCGCGTACCCGCCCGCTGGCTCGACGTCGAGCGCGACGGCGAGGCGCGCGAGCTGCTCAACGTCGCCGGCGTCGAGGACACCGGCCTGCCGGTCGCATTGCTGGAGGACGGCAGTGTGCTCGAGCGTCCCACCGTGCTGGAGCTGGCGGAGCGCCTCGGCGTCTCTGCGCAGCCGTCCGCTGAGCACTACGACCTCGTGATCGTCGGCGGCGGTCCGGCCGGCCTCGCGGCCGCGGTCTACGGCGCGTCCGAGGGGCTGCGCACGGTGATGGTCGAGCGCGAGGCGCCCGGCGGCCAGGCCGGCATGTCGAGCCGCATCGAGAACTACCTCGGCTTCCCCGCCGGCCTGTCCGGCTCGGACCTCGCGCGCCGCGCCACCGACCAGGCGCGCCGCCTCGGCGCCGAGCTGCTGACGGTGCAGGACGCCAGAGCGCTGCGCGTCGAGGGCTCCGGTCGCTTCGTCGAGCTGACCGGCGGCGGCACGCTGTCGGCCAACACCGTGCTGATCGCCTCCGGCGTCGCCTACCGCAAGCTGGAGGCGCCGGGCTTCGTCGAGCTGACTGGCAGCGGCATCTACTACGGCGCCGCGCTCACGGAGGCGCGGGCGTGCAAGGACCAGCACGTCGTCGTGATCGGCGGCGCGAACTCCGCCGGCCAGGCCGCCGTGTACTTCTCCGGCTGGGCCGGCAAGGTCACGATGCTCGTCCGCGGCGCTGGGCTGGAGTCATCGATGTCGCAGTACCTGATCGAGCAGATCGCGGGCTTGGAGAACGTCGAGGTGCGCACGCGCAGCCAGGCGGTCGCGGCGGAGGGGGAGAACGGTCACCTGCGCGCGCTGACGATCCGTGGCGCCGACGGCGAGGAGCGGCGCGAGGAGGCCGACGCCTGCTTCGTCTTCATCGGCGCCGCGCCGCGCACCGACTGGCTGTCCGAGGTCGTCGCGCGCGACGAGCGTGGCTTCATCCTCGCCGGGGCCGACGCGAGAGCGGCCGGCTGGCCGCTCAAACGCGACCCGTACGTGCTCGAGTCCAGCGTGCCGGGGGTGTTCGTCGCCGGCGACGTGCGCGCGCGCTCGATCAAGCGCGTCGCGAGCGCGGTGGGGGAGGGCTCGATGGCGGTGTCGCTGATCCACGAGTACCTGGCGGAGGCATGACCGCCGCGAGCGTCGAGGAGCTGCGCGCGATCGACCTGTTCGACGGGCTCGGCGAGGAGCAGCTCGCGGCGTGGGCAGCCGCCGCCCAGACGCGCACGGTTGCGGACGGCGAGGTGCTCGTCGAGCAGGACGCGCCGTCGAGGGGGCTGTGGCTGCTGCTGGAGGGCAGCGTCGAGTCGCTCGTCGTGGCGGATGGGCGCAGCGAGCGGATCGGCCATCAGGAGGCGCCGACCTGGATGGGCGCGATCGCGGCGCTGACGGAGGCGCCGGTCGGCGTCGAGATCCGCGCGATGACCCCGGGGCGCGTCGCGCTCGTCCCGCCCGAGCGGTTCGTCGAACTGGCGCTCGCGACGCCGTCGGTGCACCGCAAGGTGATGCAGCGCGTCGGTCCGGTGCTGAGCCGGCTGAGCGCGCGCGAGCAGCACCGCGAGCGGCTGGCAGCGCTCGGCACGATGGCGGCCGGGCTCGCGCACGAGCTGAACAACCCCGCGGCCGCTGCGAACCGCGCCGCGAGCGACCTGATCGACGCGATCAAGGCGATTGCCAAGGCGCTCGACGCGTTCGTGGAAGCGGGCGTCGAGCGCGAGGACGCTGAGCAGCTGCTGGCACTCCAGCGCGAGGCGCTCGACCACGCCGCCACCTGCACGGCGCTCGACGCGCTCGACGCCGCCGACGAGGAGGACGCGATGCGCGACCGCCTCGAGGACCTCGGCGTCGCCGATGCCTGGAGACTTGCGGAGCCGCTCGCGCGTGCGCGCGTCGACGAGGCGTGGCTGTCCGAGGTCGCCCGCCTCGCTGGCCCGGCGACCGACGCGGCCCTGCGCTGGGTGGCCGCCTCGCTGACGGCGCGCACGCTCGCGCAGGAGCTGAAGGACTCGACCGAGCGCATGGGTGCGCTCGTCGGCGCGGTCAAGTCCTACGCGTACATGGACCGTGGCGGGCTCGTCGAGGCCGACGTGCACGAGGGACTGGAGACGACCCTCGTCGTGCTCGGCCACAAGCTCAAGCACACGCGCATCGAGGTCGTGCGCGACTACAACCGCTCGCTGCCCCAGATGACCGTCCACGGCTCGGAGCTGAATCAGGTGTGGACGAACCTGCTCGACAACGCGATCGACGCGCTCGGGGAGACCGGCACGATCACGATCCGCACCTCGCTCGACGGGCCGTGCATCCGCGTCGACGTCGCCGACGACGGGCCGGGCATCCCGGAGGAGCTGCGCGCACGCGTGCTGGAGCCGTTCTTCACCACGAAGGATGCCGGGCGCGGGACCGGCCTCGGGCTCGACACCGCGCGCCGCATCGTCGAGGAGCGCCACACCGGCACGCTCGGCTTCGACAGCGGGCCGGAGGGGACGACGTTCCATGTGTGGCTGCCGCTGGAGGGCACTGCGCGCTGAGCCATCAGGGACGCGCCGCTGTCTACGTCGGTGGTTTCCCGTCGTCCGCTTCGTAGAGCTCGGCGACGCGGACGCCGAGCGCGTCGGCGAGGCGCACGACCGTCGTGGAGCGCGGGTCCTTGTTGGCGCGCTCGATCTCGCTGAGGTGCTTGGGATGGATGTCGGCGGCGTAGGCGAGCGCCTCTTGCGACAGTTCGCGTTCGCGGCGCAGGTGCCGGATCGCGCCGCCGAGGGCGAGCAGCTCAGGAGCGGGCGGTGTCAACCGTCTGCGCGTCATCGAGCCATATCCCACTGTGCGAACAACACGAACATATGTTCGCACACGATGCAAGTCCCTGCACCGGTTGTGTCAGGAGTCGAGCCGCTCGTCGAACTGTCTGAACAGCTCGTTCGAGCTCAGCTCCAATGCGTCCGCGAGCTTCAGGACCGTCGTGAGGCGCGGGTCCTTGTTCGCGCGCTCGATCTCACCGACGTGCTTCGCGCTCAGCCCAGCTTCATCGGCCAGCGCCTCCTGTGACAGATCGCGGTCACGGCGGGCTTTTCGCAGGGTGCGACCGAACGCAAGCAACTGTGGTGAGGCGGTACGCATCCGTACCGTGAAACCTTCACCACCGATGACGGTTCAGCCACCGTCTCCTGACGGTAATTCTCCACCGGAAGACGGCTTTCTGGCTATAGTCACCCTTCCGGCGTCTTGGCACCCCAGCTTCGCTGACGTGTGACTCCCCCTCACCGCGTCAGCACGGCAGGCAGGGGGACCGGGTGCCGGTTTCCCCTCCCGAGCTTGGCTTGGAGCAGGGTTGCGAACGCCCCGGGAGCTCCCAGGCCCCGGGGCGTTCGCCGTTCTCCTCGGCCCGCATGGTTTGTCTGCGAACCGGCTTGTGCTGGCTCTTGCATTACATCGACTATCGCGATATAGCTTTACGCATCGAGATATTCCAACGTAAGGAGTCGAGATGTTTTGGTCTACTCCACAATTCGCAGGTGCAGGGGCCGGGGGATGCGGTCGCGCCAGCTTCGATCCGCGCTGGCACGCGATGACCGGTCGCCACGAACATGGCCACGGACCGGGCCGCCACGGTGGCGGTCCGTACGGACCGGGCGGAGGCGCAGGCTTCCCGTTCGGCTGGGGGCCGATGGGCGGCCCGGGTGGTGGCCGTCGCGGACGCCGCGCGCGCCGCGGCGACGTGCGCACCGCGACGTTGCTGCTGCTCGGCGAGGAGCCGCGCAACGGCTACCAGATCATGCAGGAGCTCGAGGAGCGCAGCGGCGGTGCCTGGCGCCCCAGCGCGGGGTCCGTCTACCCGGCGCTGCAGTTGCTCGAGGACGAGGGCCTGATCCGCTCGGAGGAGGTCGAGGGGCGCAAGCTGCTCCATCTCACCGACGCCGGTCGCACGTTCGTCGAGGAGCGCGGCACGGACCAGCCCGCGCCATGGGATCAGATGGCGGGTGACGTCCCCGACGACGCACGCGCCATCATGAAGGTCGTGAAGGAGGTCATGATCGCGACCAGCCAGGTGATGCAGAGCGGCAGCGAGTCGCAGCGGGCGGAAGCGCGCAGACTGCTCGTGAACCTGCGGCGCGACATCTACCGCATCCTCGCCGAGGGCGACGAGGGCGAGGACGCGTGACCGACCTCGCGGTCCAGGTGCGCGGGCTGGTGAAGCAGTTCGGCGAGGTCGAGGCGGTGCGCGGCATCGACCTCGACGTCGCCGCCGGCGAGACGTTCGGCTTCCTCGGCCCCAACGGAGCCGGCAAGTCGACGACGATCTCGATGCTGTGCACGCTGCTGGCGCCCGACGGCGGCAGCGCGCTCGTCGCCGGCCACGACGTCGTGCGCGAGCGCGATGCCGTGCGCCGCAACATCGGGCTCGTCTTCCAGGACCCGACGCTCGACGGCTACCTGAGCGCCGAGCAGAACCTGCGCTTTCACGCCGAGCTGTACGGCGTGCCGAAGGCGCTCGTGCCCGACCGCATGCGACTCGTGCTGGAGATGGTCGGCCTGTGGGAGCGGCGCAGCTCGCTCGTGCAGACCTACAGCGGCGGCATGAAGCGCCGCCTGGAGATCGCGCGCGGGCTGCTGCACGCTCCCCGCGTCCTGTTCCTCGACGAGCCGACGGTCGGCCTGGACCCGCAGACGCGCAGCTCGATCTGGGGCTACATCGAGCAGCTGAAGGCCGCCGAGGACATCACGATCTTCCTCACCACGCACTACATGGACGAGGCCGAGCACTGCGACCGCATCGCGATCATCGACCAGGGCAGAGTCATCGCGCTCGACACGCCGGAGGCGCTGAAGGCGAGCGTCGGCAAGGACCGCGTGCAGCTGCAGGTCGACGACACCGACGCCGCGATCGACGCGCTGCGCGAGCGTTTCGGGCTGGAGGCGACGATCGCGGAGGGACACGTGACGGTCGCGGTCGACGGCGGCGAGGCCTTCGTTCCCCGCGTGTTCGCCGAGCTGGGCGTGCCGATCCGCGGCGTCAGCGTCGCGCGGCCGTCGTTGGACGACGTCTTCATGTCCTACACCGGCACGACGATCCGCGACGCCGAGACCGCGGGCGGTCCGGACCCGCTCACGCGCATGATGGCGGGGCGGCACTGATGGCGACCACCGAGACTCGCCCGGCCACTGCTTCACCGGTCCGCGTCGTCATCCCGCCCGGCGGCTGGCGCGCCGACTGGCGTGGCATCAAGGTCGTCTGGCAGCGCGAGCTGATCCGCTTCTGGCGCGACCGCCTGCGCATCGTCACCTCGCTCTTGCAGCCGCTGATCTTCCTGTTCGTGCTCGGAGGTGGCCTCGCCAACATCGCCTCCGGCGGCACCGAGGGCGTCGACCTGCGCACGTTCATGTTCCCCGGCGTGCTGGCGATGGCAGTCCTCTTCACCGCGATGTTCAGCGCCGCCTCAGTGGTCTGGGACCGCGAGTACGGCTTCCTGCGCGAGATGCTCGTCGCGCCCGTGCGGCGCGGCTCGATCGTGCTCGGCAAGTGCTTCGGCGGCGCCACCGTCGCCGCCTTCCAGGGCGTGATCGTGATGGCGCTCGCGCCGCTCGTGCACGTGCCGTACTCGGTCTCGATGATCCTCGAGGTGCTCGCGCTGCAGCTGCTGCTCGCGTTCATGATCACCGCCTTCGGCGTGATGGCGGCGGTGCAGATCAGCCAGATGCAGGCGTTCATGGCGCTCATGCAGATGGTCGTGATGCCGCTGCTGTTCCTGTCCGGCGCGCTGTTCCCGCTGACCGGCCTGCCGCACTGGCTGGCGGTGCTGAACCGGTTGGATCCCTTGACGTACGCGGTCAACCCAATTCGCGAGGCCGTCTTCGCGAACCTCGACCTGACGCCGGCGGCCACCGCGGCGCTGCTGCCGGGGATCACCTGGTTCGGCTGGAACGTGCCGATTGCAGTGCAGGTGCTGGTGGTCGCGCTGTGCGCGCTGGCGGCGCTGGAGATCGCGATCGTGAAGTTCAAGCGCGCATAGGGGACGAATGACGTGAGCACTGCACCTCTTGCCTCGGTATGCGAGGCGAAAGGTGCAGTGCTCCGGTCGCCGCCTTGGCGGACGACCAATACGGCGTCGTCGCGCGGCGGCAGCTGCTCGCGCTCGGCGTAGACCGGGCCGCCATCGACCGGCGGCTCGCGGCAGGCCTGCTGATCCCGCTGCACCGCGGCGTCTACGCGGTCGGCCATCGCCGGCTGCGGATCGAGGGGAGATGGCTCGCAGCGGTGCTGGCCGCCGGGCCCGGGGCGGTCCTGAGCCACCGCGATGCCGCGGCGCTGCATGGGATCAGGAAGCCGCCCGAGTCGGGGAAGGTGACCGTGACGACGCCCGCGAGAGCGCGCAGCACGCCCGCGCTGTGGGTCCATGGCCGGCGACGCCTCACCGCCGAGGACGTCACGACGGCGCGGGGGATCCCCGCGACGAGCCCGGCGCGCACGCTCGTCGACCTCGCGCCGATGCTGACGGCGGGCCAGCTCGCCGCGACGCTTGGAGAGGCGGACCGCAAGGGACTCCTCGACGTCGCGGCACTCGACCGGGCGCTGCGCCGCACGAAGGGCCGCCACGGTCAAGGCCACGGGCGCCTGCTCGCCGCCCTCGATGCCCACGTCGGCGCGGGCGCGACGCTCGTCGCTTCCGAGCTGGAGGAGCGCTTCCTCGACCTCGTGCTGGATGCGGACCTGCCGCGGCCGCTGCTCAACGTCCCCGTCGCCGGCGTCAGAGTCGACGCGCTGTGGCCAGAGCAGCGGCTCGTCGTCGAGCTGGACGGCTGGGCTCACCATCGCGAGCGCGCGGCGGCCGCCTGGGACCGCGAGAAGACGAACCGCCTGCAGCTCGCCGGCTACGACGTGCTGCGTTTCATGCACGGTGATCTCGTGAGCACGCCGGACGGGGTCGTCGCCACGATCCGCGCTCTGCTGATCGCGTGAGTTCATTCCCCCGTAATCACCGAGTGGGATGGTGATCGCGTGGTATTGCTGATCCTCTTCGGCTTCCTCGCCGGCGCCGGCACGGCGCTCTCGCCCTGCGTGCTGCCGGTGCTGCCGATCGCGCTCTCCGCGGGCGCCACCGGCGGACGGCGGCGGCCGCTGGGGATCGTCGTCGGCCTCATCGCCTCGTTCACGTTCGCCACCGTCGCGCTCGTCTACGCGCTCGATGCGCTCGGGCTGCCGGACACGCTGCTGCGCACGCTCGCGATCGTCGTGCTGCTCGCGTTCGGTGTGACATTGCTGATCCCGTCGCTGGCAGCGCGTCTGGAGGGGCGGCTGAGCGCGGTCGCCGCGCGCCTTGGCGCGCGCCCGGCGAGCGCGGGCGGCGACGGCTTCCGCTCCGGCCTGCTCGTCGGCGCATCGCTCGGGCTCGTCTATGCGCCGTGCGCGGGCCCGGTGCTCGCGGGCGTCATCACGGTCTCCGCCTCGCAGCCGTTCACCGCCGGCCGGCTTGCCGTCGCGCTCGCGTACGGGATCGGCTCGGCGGTCGTGCTCTACGTGCTGATGATCGGCGGCCGGCGGCTCACGGCGCCGCTGGCAAAGCGCAGCGGTGCGCTGCAGATGGCGATGGGCGCGGTGATGGTCGTCGTCGCGCTCGCGATGCTGAACGACTACGACCTGCGCTTCCAGTCGGCGATCGCGAAGGACCTGCCGGCGTTCCTCGTCAACCCGACCGAGAGCATCGAGAAGACCTCCGCCGCGCAGCGCGCGCTCGCCGACGTGCGCGGCGGAGGCGCGTCGAGACTGGCGGCCGCGGCGGAGCGACCGGCCGCCGACGACGACGCCGGCGGTGCGCCGCCGGCCCACGGCTCCGCCGCCGGCCGCCTGCACCTGAGGGACTACGGCCCGGCGCCCGACTTCACCGACACGCAGCGCTGGTTCAACACCGCGAACGGCAGACCGCTGACGATGGCCGACCTGCGCGGCAGAGTCGTGTTGATCGACTTCTGGACCTACACGTGCGTGAACTGCCTGCGCACGCTCCCGTACCTGAAGGCGTGGGACGCGCGCTACCGCAGACAGGGGCTCACGATCGTCGGCGTCCACACGCCCGAGTTCCCGTTCGAGAAGGACAGTGGCAACGTGGCGGCGGCGATCGAGCGCGAGGGGCTCCGGTACCCAGTCGTGCAGGACAACGACTACGGCACCTGGGACGCGTACGGCAACCAGTATTGGCCGGCGCACTACTTCGTCGACGCGCGGGGGCACGTCCGCTACGCGCACTTCGGCGAGGGCGACTACGAGCACAGCGAGCAGGTGATCCGCGCGCTGCTCGCCGACGCGGGCCGGCGCGTTGGCGCCGCGAGATCGCGTGCGCACGGGGTGAGCGCCTCGCTCGGCGTCACCACGCCGGAGACATACCTCGGCGCGATGCGCGCGGAGCGCTTCGCGAACGGCGCGATCCTGTCGGGCCGCCAGGACTTCGGCGCCGCGCCCTCCCCCGACCAGGACATGCTCAGCTACGGCGGCACCTGGGACGTCGCGAAGGAGAACGCGACGGCAGGCCCGGACGCCGCACTCGAGCTGGCCTTCGGCGCGCGCCGCGTCTTCCTGGTGCTCGGCTCGCCCGGCCAGCCGCGCCGCATGCGCGTGCTGCTCGACGGCAAGCCGATCCCGGACGCTCTCGCGGGGCGCGACGTCCACGGCGGCGTCGCGACGATCTCCTCGCAGCGGCTGTACGACCTCGTCGAGCTGCCGAGGGTCGGCCGGCACTTGCTCGAGCTGCGACCCGACGAGGGGATCCAGGGCTATGCCTTCACGTTTGGATAGCCCGCCGCCCGCTCCGTCGGCGATGATCTCGCCGATGCCCAAGGACTCGCGCGGGACGGTGCTCGTCGTCGATGACGAGCCGACGATCGTGGAGGTCGTCTCGCGCTACCTCGTGCGCGCGGGCTTTGACACGCGCGAGGCGTTCGACGGGCCGGGCGCGCTGGAGGCGGTGCGCGAGCACAAGCCGGACCTCGTCGTGCTCGACGTGATGCTGCCCGGCTTCGACGGGATCGAGGCGATGCGGCGCCTGCACGAGCAGCCCGGCGAGCCGATCCCGGTGATCCTGCTGACTGCGCGCGCGGAGGAGTCCGACCGGCTGATCGGCCTGCGGCGCGGCGCCGACGACTACGTCGTCAAGCCGTTCTCGCCGGCCGAGCTGGTCGCGCGCGTGGAGGCGGTGCTGCGGCGCGCCGCCCGCCCGGCCGGCGCGGCCGACGGCGCCGACCTCGAGCCGATCGTGCACGGGCCGCTGGAGATCGACCAGGCCGCGCACACCGTCACGCTCGAAGGCGAGGAGCTGCCGCTGACGCAGCGGGAGTTCGAGCTGCTGCGCTTCCTCGCCGCCCGGCCGGGGCGCGTCTTCTCACGCGACCAGCTGATGGAGCAGGTGTGGGGCTACGACTTCTACACCGACACGTCGACCGTGACCGTGCACGTTCGGCGGCTGCGCGCGAAGCTCGAGCCCGATCCCGCCCACCCGCGCTTCATCGAGACGGTGTGGGGCGTCGGCTACCGGTTCAGACCGTGAGCGACGTCCGCGCCAGGGACGCGATGGACGGCGGCGCGATGCTGCGCTCGCTGGCGGTCGCACTGCTCGCCTGCCTCGCCGGGGCCGCCGTCGTCGGGATCCCGTACGGCTGGTACGGCGCGCGCACGACGTTCCTCCTGCTCGCCGCGATTGCGGTCGGCATGCTCGGCGCCGCGCACGTCGCGACCGCGCGGCGCGCTCGGGTCGGCTCGCTCTCGCGTCAGCTCACGCTCGGGGCGGCGCTCGCGGTCGGGACGGTGCTGGCGGCGGTGTGGGTGGGGGCGGAGACGATGTTCGTCTCGGCGCACGACGCGCTCGTGATCTCGGCGATGGCGGGCGTCTCGGGCGTACTCGCGGTGCGCGCCGCGCAGCTGCTGGCGCAGGGCGTCGTGCGCGACGTCGAGGCGATGCACCGCGAGGTCGACGAGGCACGCCGCCGGCTGATCGCCGCCGTCTCGCACGACCTGCGCACGCCGCTCGCGTCGCTGCGGCTGCTGGTCGACGCGGTCGAGGACGGGGTCGCCACCGGCGAGACGCGCGCCCGCTACCTGCGCGAGATGCGCACGCACGTGGCGGCGCTGAGCGTGCTGATCGACGACCTGTTCGAGCTCTCGCGCTTGGAGGCGGGGGAGATCTCGTGGTCGATGCACCAGGTCGAGCTGGGGGAGCTGGTGAGCGAGACGGTCGCGGCGCTGCGCGCGCAGGCGGCCGAGCGCGGAGTGATGGTGGCGGCGGAGTTGCCCGACGGCGACGCGGGAACGCTCGCCGCGCACGCGAACGCGGAGAAGGTGCAGCGCGTGCTGTTCAACCTGATCGTCAACGCGATCCGCCACACGCCGGCGGACGGCAGCGTCGTCGTGCGTGCGCGGCCCGCGGCCGGGACGGCGAGCCTCGTGGAGATCGAGGTGGTCGACGACGGCGCCGGCGTGCCGGCGGAGGAGCGCGAGCGCGTCTTCGAGCCGTTCTACCGCGGCGGCGAGGACGGCGCCGCGCGCTCGTCCGACGGCGCCGGCCTCGGGCTCGCGATCTCCCGCGCGATCGTCGAGGCGCACGGCGGCCGCATCTGGCTGGAGCCTGCCGACCCGCGCGGCACGCGCGTGCGCTTCACGCTGCCGGCGGCGGTATAGCGCGCTTCGTCCCCCGAGTGCACGTGCGGTCCGCCATCATCTCCGCATGACGATCGGTTCGCTCGTCGCGCTCGCCGTCGCGTTCGCGACCACGGTCGGCGGAGCCGCACCGGCGCCCACCGCCCCGACGGCGCCGGGCCAGCGGGCGGCGCCGTCCGTCGAGAAGCCGGCCTTCCGCCACCGCTTCATCCCGATCGACGACGCGCGCCGCCGCGAGACGTCGGCCTATGCGCAACGCCACTACGGCCTGCGCGGCTCCACGATCGCCGCCCCGCACGTCATCGTCGAGCACCTGACCGTCAACGACTCGGTCGACGCGACGTTCAACACGTTCGCGCCGGACGTGCCGGACATCGAGCTGCACGAGCTGCCCGGCCTCTGCTCGCAGTTCGTGATCGCCCGCAGCGGCGCGATCTACCAGTTCACGCCGATCACGTTCATGTGCCGCCAGCCACACGGTCGGCCTCAACTGGACGGCGATCGGGATCGAGCACGTCGCCTATCGCGAGGACGACGTCTTCGCGCGCCGCGCCCAGCTCGACGCCTCCCTGCGCCTCACGCGCTGGCTGCGCTGCCGCTACCGGATCCCCGTACGCGACGTGATCGGCCACGCCGAGAGCCTCTCCTCGCCGTTCCACAGAGAGCGCGTCGCCAGCCTGCGCACGCAGACGCACGGCGACTGGCAGCCTGCGGCGATGGGCCGCTACCGCGCGCTGCTGAGAGCGCGGGGCGGCTGCTGAGCTTCGCCCGCGGCCGTTGCCGAACCGGCGTTCCTAGCCACAGAGCCATGGGATGCTCCCGCCCATGACCCGTCGCCGCGCGCTGTGGATCCTCGGAGTCGTGACGCTCGGCCTGTTCGCCGTGCTGCTCGTGCTTGACGGGCGGATGCAGGATGCGGGCAATCACGGGATCGTCGCGTTCGAGGTCGCGTTCACGTCCGGCAAGGCGCAGGAGATCATCGTCGCGTGGGGCTCGAAGGGGCACGACGCGGCGCGGCTCTCGCTGTGGATCGACTTCCTCTACCTGATCGCGTACGGGCTGTTCCTGTGGCTCGCGGTCCGCGCGCTCGGCGACGCGTTCCGCGACCGCGGCATGGACGGCTGGGCACGGCCGGCTGCGGCGATCTCGGTCCTGCCGCTGATCGGCGCCGGCGCCGACGCGGTCGAGGACGTCTTCCTGCTGCTCGTGCTCGGCGGCGACGCCAGCTCGATCGGCCCGCCGCTCGCCGGCAGTTTCGCGACGCTCAAGTTCGCCTGCCTCGCGGTCGTGGTCGTCTACCTGCTCGCAGGCCTCGTCGCACTCGCGCTCTCGCGCCGCAGCGCTCCCGCGCGATGACCGGACCGCGGCGCTCCGAGATCTTCGCGCCCGGCCTGCTCGACGGGCAGGTCGCCTTGATCACCGGCGGCGGCACCGGGCTTGGCAAGGCGGCCGCGCACGAGCTGGCGCGCTGCGGCGCGTCGGTCGTGATCGCCGGACGTCGCGCGGAGGTGCTCGACGCGGCGGCTGCGGAGATCGGCCCGCGCGCGTCGACGGTCGTCGGCGACATCCGCGATGAGGACTCAGCGGCGGCGATCCCCGACACAGTCCTGGAGCGCCACAGCCGCCTCGACGTGCTCGTCAACAACGCCGGCGGCCAGTACTTCGTGCCGGCGGAGGCGATCGCGGCGAAGGGCTGGCAGGCCGTCTTCCGGCTCAACGTGGGCGGGACCACGCGCATGACGGAGCTGGTCGCCGAGCGGGTGATGAAGCCCGCCGGCCGCGGGACGATCCTCAACGTCACGCTCTCGCCGCATCACGGCCTCGCCGGGATGACGCACTCCAGCGCCGCCCGCGCCGCCGTCGAGGGGTTGACACGCGCGTGGGCCTCGAAGTGGGCCGCCGACGGGATCGCCGTCGTCGCACTCGCCGCCGGCCACTTCGAGACCGAGGCGTTGGACAAGTACCCCGACGTCGTGCGCGCCGGCGCGGCACGGACGGTTCCGCTTCAGCGGCTCGGTCGGCCGATCGAGCACGCGTGGCTCGTCGCGCTGCTCGCCTCGCCGCTCGGCCGCTCCTTCAGCGGCTCGGTCGTGACGCTCGACGGCGCGCGCGACAACTGGTTCGGCCCGTGGCCGCCGCCGACGTTGGCCGACGAGGAGGGCGTCGTGCCGACGGAGGAGCGGCGCCCGGCGCCGCCCTCCGCCTGACGCCTTCTCAGCCGCGCCCCACCAGCATCGCAATGCCCTGGCCGCCGCCGATGCAGAGCGTCACGAGGCCGAGCTCGTGGTCACCGCGCTCCATCTCGGCGAGCAGCTTGACGGTGATCGCCGCGCCGGTCGCGGCGACCGGATGGCCGAGCGCGATCGCGCCGCCGTTCGGGTTGACCTTCGCCTCGTCGAGGCCGAGCTCGTCGATCACGGCGAGCGACTGCGCGGCGAACGCCTCGTTGAGCTCGATCACGCCGATCTCGTCGAGCGAGCGGCCGGCGCGCTCGAGCACCGTGCGCGTGGCGGGCACGGGGCCGATCCCCATGATCTGCGGGTCGACGCCGCACGACGCGTAGGCGAGGATCCGGCCGAGCACGGGGGCTTGACGGCGCTCCGCCTCTCTGGCCGACATCAGCACGACCGCGGCACCCGCGTCGTTGAGGCCCGACGCGTTGCCGGCGGTGACGGTGCCGTCGCCTCTGAAGGCGGGGCGCAGCTTGCCCATCGCGGCCGCGTCGATCTCCTCGCGGATGTGCTCGTCCTGGTCGAAGGCGACCGTGTCGCGCTTGACCTTGATGTCTACTGGGACGATCTGGTCCTTGAAGCGGCCCTCCGCACGGGCTGCCGCGGCGCGGCGATGGGACTCGGCGGCGAAGGCGTCCTGACGCTCGCGGGAGATGTTGCCCCGCTCGGCGAGGCGCTCGGCCGTGATGCCCATGTGGTCCTTGTCGAACGGATCGGTGAGCGCGCCGACGACCGCGTCGACGAGCGGCGCATCGCCCATCCGCGCACCCCAGCGCGCGCCCGGCATCCAGTACTGGCCGCGACTCATCGACTCCGCGCCGCCGGCGAGGGCAATGCTCGCCTCGCCGGTCTGGATCGTCTGGGCGGCGGAGACGATCGCCTGCACGCCGGTCCCGCAGAGGCGGTTGACGGTGTAGGCGGGTGTCTCCTTCGGGATCCCCGACTTCATCCCGACCACGCGCGCCATGTACATGTCGCCCGGCTCGGTGTGGATCACGTTGCCGAAGACGACGTGGCCGACGTCCGCGGGGTCGATCCCCGCCCGCTCGATCGCGGCCTTCGACGCGGTCGCGCCGAGGTCGCTGGGGGCGGTGTCCTTGAGGCTGCGGCCGTACGAGCCGATGGCGGTACGGGCCGCGCCGGCGATCACGACGTCGGTCATTGGGGTTTGGGCTCCTCGTTGGCGGGCTGCTGGTGTGCGGCGGCGCCGAACGCTAACCCACGGCGGCGGGATGCGTGACGCTCCTCCTACAGTGGAGGGCGATGAGCGACGAGCACCGCCGTCCATCCCAGGAGCGCGAGCTGGCTCCGGCCGAGCGGCTGCTGCGCGAGCGCACCGCAGACCTGCCGGGGATCGGCAAGCCGCTGACCGAGCGCGCGCGGATCGCGCAGCGGTCGGTCGAGTCCTACCTGTTGGGCGCGAACAATCCGCCGCGCTGGATGGAGCGGGTGGCGGAGATCGACCGTGCGCTCAAGCGGGAGCGGCGGATGCTGCGGGCGGAGTGGCAGACGCTGCGGGCCGAGTACGGGGCGGACGGGGACGGGTTCGCGGCGGCGTGGCGCGCCCTTGCCGCCGAGCGCGGCGCGAGCCGCGAGTACCGCGAGCTGAACGAGCTGATCCGCGCGCACAACGAGTGGTACCCGGTCGAGCGCAACTTGCCGGTCAACCCCCGCACCGGGGAGTGGGTGACGGTTGGCGGCCGCTCGTTCCTGCGGCCGATGGTAGGGACGGAGTGGGTGCTGCGGGAGTTCCCGGCGGAGGTCTGAGCGGGCGGGCCGCCGCCGGCTCCACGCCTCAGGACTCGCAGGCGGTCCCGTCGTGGTCGGAGTCGAGCCGGTAGTGATCGGTGCCGACGACGCGGAACGGGCCGCGGACGTAGTAGGGGCCGTTGCCGGAGCCGCCGGCGCAGTCGTAGTCGCTGACGTTGGGACGCAGGCAGCGCCCGCTGTAGTTGCGGTCGCAGTGACGCTTCTTGGCGACCGTGGCGGTGGGGCTTGTGGGCGCGGCGGGCGCGACGGTTGCGGCGATTGCGGTCGCCATGAGCGCGACGACGAGCAGGATCGGCAGCGAGAGCTTGCGCACGAGCGGTCTCCTCGGGGGAGCGGGCACGACCGGCGCCCCATGCGCCAACCCGCAGCAGCGACTCTACACCTAAAAGAAGTGTTTTCAGTATCCGGCCCCCAACCGCCACGCGCCGCTCCCCACCGAGATCGCGCCCCGAGTATCATCTGCCCTCAGCCTGCGGGCGAGGTGTTGTGGTTGCACAGGAGCCTTCCAAGCTTCTAGGGCGGGTTCGATTCCCGTCGCCCGCTCTGGCACATAGCACCACGGGGAGTGGCGCAGTCTGGTAGCGCACCCGGCTGGGGGCCGGGCGGTCGCAGGTTCAAATCCTGTCTCCCCGATCAAGGAAATCCCTGCAAACCAGGGCTTTTCTCTTTTCCGCGAGCGGCGTTGATCGGTTCGCGGGTACCAAGTGCGGGAACCAAACTGCGCATCCCGCCAACACCGGGCCTCGTGGGCCGCTGCGGTTCTGATCGGGGTCGCCTTCGCTCGTAGCCCGAAGGTAGAAGCAAACGCGCTTGTCAGTCGGCGTGCGTCGGCGATGCCCGGTACTCCTCGTCGGTGACGTGCCGACCCCATGTGACGGGGCTGCCGGACTCGTCGTTCTGCTGCATGGCGAGGTGGACCATGAACCGGCTCGGTGTCGCGCCGTGCCAGTGGTTCTCTCCTGGCTCGAAGAACACGCGGTCGCCGGGGCGGATGATTTCGACCGGGCCGCCCTCGTGCTGGCACAGTCCCACGCCCTCGGTGACGAAGATCGTCTGGCCGTGCGGGTGGGTGTGCCAGGCGGTGCGCGCGCCCGGCGTGAAGTGGACGAGCGCGGCGGCGAACGTTGAGCTGCCGGCGGGCGTGGCGACGGTGTCGATGTAGACGTCGCCGGTGAACCAGTCGGTGGGGCCCTTCTGGGTGTCGGTGCTGCTTCGGGTGATCTGCATGAGGATGGGTCTCCTCCGGTGGGGGGCTTAGGCGGTCTGGCCGCCGTCGACGATCATGGCGTGACCGATCGTGAACGCTGCTTCGTCGGAGCAGAGCCACAGGACGGCGGCGGCGATCTCGTCGGGTTGGCCCATGCGGCCAATCGGCTCCTGGGCGATGACGGCGGCGCGGCCTTCGTCGGTGTCGCCGGTGAAGCGGCGCATCATCTCGGTGTCGATGATGCCGGGGCAGATCGCGTTGATGCGGATGTTCGAGGCGGCGTAGTCGAGCGCCGCCGACTTCGTGAGGCCGATGAGGCCGTGTTTGGTGGCGGCGTAGGCGGCCTGACCCTTGAAGCCCTTGACACCGGCGCCTGAGGAGGTGTTGACGATCGCGCCGCCGCCGTGCTGAAGCATCAGCTTGGTCTCGTGCTTCATGCTCAGGAAGGCGCCGCGGAGGTTGACCGCCACGAGCCGGTCCCACTCGTCGTCGTCGATCTGGGCGGCGGGCTTGATCGGCTGCTCGATGCCCGCGTTGTTGAAGGCGATGTCGAGGCGACCGAACCGCTCGATCGCAGCGTGCAGCGCCGCCTCGATCTCCTCGCTGCGCGTGACGTCGCAGGCCACGGCGAGCGACTGGCCGCCGGCCTGCTCGATCATGCGAGCCGTCTCGCGGTTGCCCTCCGCGGCGAGGTCGGCGACCACGACGCTGGCACCCTCGCGGGCGAATGCGAGCGCCGTGGCGCGACCGATGCCGCTGGTCGCTCCGGTGACGAACGCGACCTTCCCCTCGAAGCGGCTGCTCATGGGGTCACCATGACCTTGATCGACTCGCGGTCGGCGACGTGGTGACCGGTGCCCATGACGTCTGAGAGGGTCAGCAGCGACGGCATCCGCGCGTCGTCCTCGCCGACCGGCAGCGGGTACAGCGTGCCGTCGGCGAACGGGATGCGCAGCGCCTCGGCCTGGGCGCCGTTCATGCCGTGGCCACCGAAGAAGCCGACGTGGACGCAGGCGGTCGGCAGGCCCTCGTGGCAGAAGGCGCAGGTGCCGTCGGAGAAGGCGAACGGCATGACGACGAGGTCGCCCCTCGCGATCGTCGTGACCTGCGATCCGACGTCCTCGACGACGCCGATGGCCTCGTGGCCCATCGACTGCCCGGTCTCCGAGCGCTCCATCGAGGCGTACGGCCACAGGTCGCTGCCGCAGATACTGGCGCGGGTGACGCGCACGACCGCGTCGGTCGGTTCGATGATGGCCGCGTCGGGGACGTCTTGGACACGAACGTCGCCGGCGGCGTACATGACGGTGGCTTTCATGGACCACAGGCAAGCATGAAACGCGCGGCTCTGAGAGACCCTGTGAAGGTGACCCTGGCAGGGTCCCCACGCCGCGCCGTGCGGGCTCTACGCTCGTAAGGACCATGGATGCGCGCAACGAGATCCGCGAGTTCCTGACCTCGCGGCGTGCCAAGCTCAAGGCCGCCGACGTCGGCCTGCCCGACTACGGCACCCGCCGCGTGCCCGGCCTGCGACGCGAGGAGGTCGCCGTCCTGGCCGGCGTGAGCGTCCCCTACTACACGCGCCTGGAGCGCGGGGACCTGGCAGGGGCCTCCGACAGCGTGCTGGACGCGCTGGCGCGCGCGCTGCAGCTCGACGATGCCGAGCGCACTCACCTGTTCGATCTCGCCCGCGCCGCCCACCCCATGCAGTCGCCGCCGCGCCGGCGAGGGGCCAAGCACCGCATCCGCCCGCCCGTGCAGCAACTGCTCGACGCGATGACCGGCGCCGCCGCGCACGTCGGCAACCACCGCCTCGACATCCTCGCGGCCAACGCGCTTGGCCGCGCGCTGTTCCTCGAGCTGTTCGACGGCCAGGAGCGGCCAAACGCCGCACGCTTCGTGTTCCTCGACGCGCGCGCCCGCGACTTCTACGTCGACTGGGACCGCATCGCCCGCGACGTCGTCGCCACGCTGCGCTCGGCCGCCGGACGCAACCCCTACGACCGCGAGCTCACCGACCTCGTCGGTGAGCTGTCGACCCGCAGCGAGGAGTTCCGTCAGCACTGGGCCAAGCACGACGTCCGCTTCCACATCAGCGGCGTCAAGCACTTCCATCACGATCAGGTCGGCGACCTCGAGCTCAACTACGAGCGCCTGGAAGTCGTCTTCGACACGGGGCTGACGATCTTCACCTACACCGCGGACCCGGGCACCCGGTCGGCCGACGCGCTCGGCCTGCTCGGGAGCTTGGCCGCGACGACCGAAGCCGCGAGAACGCCGCCAGCGTCGTGACGCGTCATCCGTCAGGAAAGCGCTCTCCTGGGTGAGATCGCGAATCTCGACGATTCGTCAGGCGTAGGCAGCGGGGAAGGCTGGACGGCGTGAGGCACGCCGAGATCGTGATCGCCGGGCTGCTGGTCGCGGTCGTCGGCCTGAGCGCGCTCGCGCGGTACCTGTCCGTGCCGTATCCGGTGGTGCTCGTGGTCGGTGGCGCGGTGTTGGGATTCGTTGCGACCGCTATCCCGCCGCTGACGCTCAGACCTATCGGTGGCCATCGATGCGACCGCTGGCCCACACGGTCGCCGCGAGGGCGGCATCGAGTGCTCCGGTGCGATCAAGGACTTCCTCGATGTCGTCGTAGCGCATCGTCACAGCCCATGGGCCGAGCCATTCGGACGCGATGAGCGTGGCGGGCATCTCGATTTGATGCTGATCGAGCAGCTCCACGAGGAACGTGATGTCATGGGTGCGCGGAGCCTCGATCTGCTCGAGGGTGAGCACCGCCTTGAGTGCCTTCTCGACCGCCTGCTGGGCGTGAAAGCCGATTGCGTCGTCGTGCGGGTCGGGATCGGCTGCAAGCACGCGGGCTACGGCGAGATCCGACTCGGCCTTGCGCAACAGCAGCTCGGCGAGGCCGACGTACTCAGGTCTGGGCAAGCAGGCGGCCCTCGCGCAGTGCACGCTCGACCATCGTTCCGCGCACGGATGCGCGGCGCTTCGCCTTGGCCTCGTCCATGACGACGACGTCGATCGGGACTCCGAGGCCACGCAGCTCACGGCGCAGTCGGACCGCCTCCGAGATCGGGCTCTCGACCGTCGGCTCGATCACGAGCACATCGAAGTCCGAGCCGTCGTCGGCGGTGCCGCGCGCATGGGAGCCGAACAGGAGCACGCGGGACTTCGGCGGTGCGGCTCTCGCAAGTCGCGCCCCAATCTCCTCGATCACCTCAGTGGCGGTCATGGCGGGAAGGTAACCGATCGTGCGGCGAGCGCAACCGCGTATATCTGGGCATCAGGGTCGAGCAGGCCGATCGCGGCGCGGATTCTCGCTGGCCCACAGGACCGCGACCTCGTATGCCTCCTCGGGAACATGCGGGTAGTCCTCGCGCAGGATGTCGTGCGCCTCGCCGTCCTCGATCAGCGCGGCAATCGTTCGGACGGGGACGCGCGTGCCGCGGATGACGGGCTCGCCGCCCATGACCTTCGGATCTCGCCGGATGTGCCGGTCGCACAGGCGTGCGTACTCCTCGGCGCGGAGGCTCATTCCAGCGGTGCGCCGAGCCGGTCGAGGTTCCGCGCTGCTCGATCCGAGGCTTCACGAGCGGCATGACGGCGCTGCTCGAATGCGACGATCGAGTCGACTGAAACCGCCAAGCCGTGCGAGCTCGGGAGGCGCTCGGCCTCGAATTCGCCAGCGCTGATCAGCCGTTGCACCTGCTGAGGCAAGACGCGAAGGCGTGCCGCAGCCTGCTCGGGCGAAAGTACCGCTCGTGGTACCGACCGCATCGTCCGATCCTTCCACCAGATCCCGGCCCCGGCGCCACGCGACCATTCCCGTATGGCACTCCCGCCATATCCCCATTGCACAAGCCAGCTGGGGGCCGGGCAGTCGCAGGTTCAAACCCTGTCTCCCCGATCAAGGAAAGCCCTGCAAACCAGGCTTTCCTCGTTCAGTGCGGTGCTGTTGTCTGCTGTGGGTACCTGGCGCCAGTACCAATCGCGATCGGGCCGTCGTCGGGTCGCGGCCGATCAGGTCGCACCTCGCTTGAGTCTTTCGCGACCATGACACGGTGTGCCGATCACCTCGCTGAGGCGGCAGCCGCGGGACGTGGATCGGCCAGGAGTCGCTTGAAGGCCAGCTCCATCACGTCAGCGCGGCTGCGTTCGGGGTGGTCGGCGGCGATGAAGTGGTTGCCGATCCAGAGCGAGAAGGCAAGCATGCAGCGGGCCTCGACGTCGTCCTTCTCGGGGCAGAAGGCGCTGAACAGCGAGCGCATGTAGTCCATTCGCCGGTTGTCGAGGCTCCGGAGGCGGCGGGCGACCGCTCTGTCGCGCCGGCCCCAGTCGCGGATGGCGAGGTCGATCTTCAGGGGGTGGATTCGCAGCACCTCGTCCCCTGAGGCAGCGATCGAGGAGAGCCGCCGCAGCTTCGTCCTGGCGTCCCCGCCCTCGCCCTCGACGCGCTCGATCACCTTGTCGACGCTGACCCGCTCCCAGGTGTCGAGCAGCTCGTCCAGCAGCGCGGGCCGGCCGTCGAAGTGCCAGTAGAAGCCGCCTTTGGTGACGCCGAGCGCCCGCGCCAGAGGCTCGATGCGGACGGCATCCGGGCCGCCGGCGGCAAGGGCCCGCAGGCCCTCGTCGATCCAGTTGCTACGAGGCGTGCGGGTAAGGGTCATGGTCTGTCTCTGGTGGCGTGACGTGACGTAATTGGACACCGCTTCAGGGTTATGGCGCCCCTATCTATACGGTACCGTATAGTGGCTCGAATGGGACCGCCTTCCCCCCTTGCTGATTGCGACGCCGGGTGCCGACTGTGAACCCAGGCGCCGCGCAGGCATGGTTCATCGCGGGCACGATCCCGATCATGCTGGCCGGCGGCCTGCATGCGCTTGGAGCGCTGGTCGACACAGTCCGCCCCACCTTCTTCGCTCCGATCGACGGCTCGGCCAAGCCGGTCGTGGAAGGCACCGGTGTCCGGTTGGTGCAGATGCTCGGCGTCAGCGGCGCGAGACCGTCGATGTGGAGGATGTGGCTCGGCATCCACATCAGCCACGGCCTTGGCGTCTTCACGTTCGGGTTGCTCTGCCTGCTGATCGCCACCCAGGACTTCGAGCTGGTCGACCGCATCCACGGCTTCCGGCCGCTCACGATCGCCTTCCCTGCCGCCTACCTCGTGCTCTCGCTTCGCTTCTGGTTCTACGGACCGGTGATCGTCACTGCCACCTCGACAGCGTGCTTCATCGTCGCCGCGGTTCTCTCGACATGAGGAGGCTGCCGAGCAGCGAGCACACCTCCCGGCCCTGGCGGGTCCGCGAGCTCTCCGGGTTACGCGAAGCGGCCCCGCATCACTGCGGAGGACAGCCGGCTGACGCCGAACTCGGTGCCGTGGTCCTCGCAGCCCGCCGCGAGCGCGACCCGAGCCCCGCCGCGCTCCTTGACTCCGCGACTCGCCGCCGGTTGGGTAGGGACATGCAGTTCGCCGCACCCGCCGAGCACTACGACCGCTTCATGGGGCGCTACACCCCGACGCTCGCAGCAGCGCTCGCCGACGCCGCCGACGTCAAGCCGGGCACGCGGGTGCTCGACGTGGGCTGCGGGCCGGGTGGACTGGCGAGCGAGCTGGCTGCGCGCGTCGGGGCCGCGAACGTGGCTGCGATCGACCCGGCGCCGCAGTTCGTGGGCGCCTGTCGTGAGCGCATCCCGGGCGCCGACGTCCGCGAGGGCGTCGCCGAGGCGCTGCCCTGGGCCGACGGCGAGTTCGACGCGGCGCTCTCGTCGCTGGTGATCGCCTTCATGCGCGATCCTGACGCGGGCGTGGGGGAGATGGTCCGCGTGACGCGCAGCGGCGGCACCGTCGCGGCCTGCATGTGGGACGTCACGACCGGTGGCATGACGATGCTGCGGATCTTCTGGACCGCGGTGCGGGCGGTCGACCCGCGCGCCGATGGCGAGCGCAGACTGGCCGGGACAGCCGAGGGCGACATCGCGGAGCGGTTCGAGCGCGCCGGTCTCGAGCAGGTCGTCGGCGGCGCGCTCACCGCACGGGCCGACTACGCAGGCTTCGACGACTTCTGGGAGCCGTTCACCCTCGCGGTCGGACCGGCCGGTCAGCACCTGAGATCGTTGAGCGATGAGCAGCAGACAGCCGTGCGCGAGGCCTGCCGGGCGGCTCTGCCCGATGGACCGTTCTCGCTCGATGCCCGCGCGTGGTACGCACGCGGCACGGTCGTCGCGCGGCGCCGCTGACGGCACCCTTTCCGCGCGAACGCAACGCGGCTATCCTGTGACCAGCCGCGCGGATGCGATCACGTTCGCCGGTTGGATCCATAGGCGAGGAGGCGCGGGCCCTGACAACGGGCACGGGCACGGTGCGCTCGACCCCTTCCGGGAGCTGCCATGCACCTTCGTTCCTCCGCGCCGCCGCTGGCTGCGCCGCCTTTCCCGACCTTCGCCGTCGCCGTCGAAACCGATGGAGACCACGCGCGCGTCACGCCGCGCGGCGAGCTCGACCTCGTCAGCGTCGTGCCGCTCGAGCGCGCCGTTGTCGACCTCAGCGAGCAGGGAGTTACGGATGTCGTGCTCGACCTGAGCGAGCTGACGTTCTTCGACTCCACCGCGCTCTGCCTGCTGCTGCGGTTGGACGCGCGGCTGCGCGGCGAGTGCCGCGGCTTCGGGATCGTCGTCGGCGACGGGATCGCCGCCCGCGTGCTCACCATCACGCGGATGCGCGAGCGCTTCCGGTGTGACGACGTCGATCGCGGGTAGAGGCAACGGATGGAACGGACACAGTCTGACGTGCCACGAGAGACGACGGGACCCGTCTCCGTGCTGGCGCAGATCGCCAACGAGATGGTGCGGCTCTTCAAGGAGCAGTTCGGCCGCGGCCCGACCCGAGCGCGGGCGAACTGGGCCGACGACAACCTGCTGGTCGTCCTGCTCGAGGACACCTTCACGCCCGCCGAGCGCAACCTCGTCCAGATGGGCGAGCACGAGCGGTTGCGCGAGACGCGCCTGTTCTTCCAGGCGGCGACGGAGCGCGAGTTCTGCGAGCCCGTCGAGCGCCTCACGGGCCGCAAGGTGCGCGCGTTCATGAGCGCCGTCGACACGCTGGTCGACGGCCTCTCGATGGAGATATTCGTGTTCTATCCGGTGGGCGAGGAGGAGGGGCCCTCGCGCGCGGAGATCGCCGTGTCGCCGTCGCGACGGTGAGCCAGGCTCAGCGCTCGTCGCCACCGCTGCTCGGCCACGCGAGGGCGAGCACCCGCTCGCGTGCGCCGGCGCCGCGCCCGACGGGGTAGGACTTCGCCTCGACGTGAAAGAGCCGCGACGAGCGGCCAGGGAGGGGTTCGACGCCGCGCACGCTCCGCCCGGCCGCCGCTGCGCGCGCAAAGACCGATTCCGGTGCGATCTCCGCGCCGCGCGGGACGAAGGCGCGGACCCCGCGGACCCGCGCATAGCGCACGCGCAGACGGTCATCTGCCGAGCCGGCGACGAGGAACGCCGCGGGCTTCGTGTTGCGCTCGACGAGCCGCAGCCCGGCCGCCTCGAGGCTCACCTTCGCGTCGCGCGCGAGCCGTTCGACTGCGCGCAGGCCCTGGTCGGCGCGGTGGCTCCACGTCAGCTCGTCCGGCATCAACAGCAGGCTCGCGCCCCAGTCGCACAGCTGCTCCTCTTCGGCGCGCGAGCGCGAGAAGAGCGCGAGCTCGAGGTCGTCGTCCACGCGATAGCGGCGCTCGCGCCGGAAGCCGGGAAAGGCCGTGTGGAGCAGCTCGTGCGCGACGGTGAACCGCTGGCGGACCGCCGCCTGGCGACCGTCCACCTCGACCGTCACGCGACCGGCCTCGTCGACGTAGACGCGCCCGTCCCATCCGGGGGCGTCGAGCGGCGTCACGCGGATCCCGCGCGCCGACGCTAGGCCGACGACGTCGATCGGCAGCCGGTTCTGCCCGACCTCCTGGCGCCAGCCGTCGACGATCGTGCGCAGCCGCTCGCGCGGGTCTGCCTGCGCCCGCGCACCGACGAGCCGCGCCACGAGCTCGTCGCGCGGAGTCTCAGCCATCGTCGAACTGACGGCTCGCTTGGAGCGACTGGAGGATGAAGCGCCAGCGCTCGGAGCTCGTCGGGACCTCGCCCTTGCGCCAGCGGATGCTGGCCAGCTGCTCGAAGTCGCGCGGCGAGAGGTTCTCCTCGTCCGCAAAGATCCGCAGCGACGGCGGGACGTCGGCCTCGTCGGCGACGAACCGCGTCGCGGATGCGCCGAGCAGGTCGGCGACGGTGACGTCCAGCGCGTCGGCG
Source organism: Conexibacter sp. (assembly GCA_035264605.1). Lineage (GTDB taxonomy): Bacteria > Actinomycetota > Thermoleophilia > Solirubrobacterales > Solirubrobacteraceae > Conexibacter. Next base: position 28,268 of record DATFPW010000093.1, read on the forward strand.
ATGCGTCGCAGGACGTCGAGCGAGGGGTTCGCGTCCGCGTCGGACTCCAGCCGCAGCAGGTACGTCTTCGACATCGCGGTCTCCTCGGCGAGCTGCGCGAGCGACATGCCGGCGCGCTGGCGCTCTTGGCGCAGGCGCTCTTTGAGCGGCGAGCCGGGCGCGTTCATCGCCGTCTGTCAGAGGTCGGCCGGTGCATATAAACGGTCCTCTTCAGCTGTGTTACGGTGCTCAGGTGGATACCGTACCCGACGTACCGGAACGTTGCGGGGAGCGCCGGAGCTGAGCCTGCGCGTCCTCCACACCGCAGACTGGCATCTCGGGGACCGGTTGGGGGGCGTGGACCGCCTGCCCGACCAGCTCGCACGGCTCCGCGAGCTCGTCGACTACGCCGAGGAGCGCCGCGTCGACGCGCTGCTCGTCTGCGGGGATGTGCTCGAGGAACGGCGGCCCGAGCGCCTCGCGGCGATCGTCTCGCAGCTCGGCGAGCTGCTGGCGCCGAGCGTCGAGCGCGGCATGCAGTGCGTATTTCTCGCCGGCAATCACGACTCTGCCCACACGTTTGAGCTGCTGAGCGCCGTGCAGCAACTGCTGGGGGAGCGGCACGCGTCGCGCGTGCGCTTCGTGCGCGAGCCGGCGCTGGTGCCGTTGACGGTCGACGGGGAAGTCGCAGCGACGCTCGTGGCGCTGCCCTACCCGAGTGTCGCGGCGTACTCGCTGCCGGCCGACCTGGGATCGGTCGAGCGCAAGCGCGTCGCGCTGAGCGCCGCGGTGACGGAACGCTGGGAGACGCTGAGCGAGCAGGCGGGCCGGGAGCGCCCCGGCCTTCCGCTGCTGATGGCGGGGCACTTCCTGCTCGGGCACGTCGCTGCGACGACCGGCCGGCGCGAGGTCACCGACGCCGAGGACGTCCATGTCGCCGAGGCGGGGCTCGACCGCTTCGCCTACGTCGCGCTCGGCCATGTCCACCAGCCGGTCGTCCTCGCCGAGCACGTCCGCTACAGCGGAGCGCTCGACCGCGTCGACTTCGGCGAGGCCGACGAGCCGCGTCACGTCGTGCTCGCGGAGATCGGCGAGGCCGGCGGCCTCGCGCTCGAGGAGCTTCCGCTCGACGCCACGCCCATGCGGCGGATCGAGATTGGCGCGCTCGACGAGATCGCCGAGCAGGCGCAGGCGCTCGACGAGCCGGAGCGCTCGATTGTCAAGCTCGAGCTGCGCCTCGACCGCGCCGACGCCGCGAGCCTGTGGCTCGCCGAGGCGCGCGCGGCGTTCCCGCGCCGGTACGAGCCGATCGACCTCGTCCGGCTCGACGACCCGGACCCACCGCTGCTGACCGGAGAGATCGAGCAGGCCGGCACGACCGAGACGGTGCGCGCATTTGTCGCCGACCAGCTCGCCGAGGAGGATCCCGACCGCACGACGCTGCTCGCGATGGTCGAGCAGCTGCTCGACGAGGAAGGGCTCCTCGGCCGATGATCCCCTCCTCGGTCGAGCTCACGAACTTCCTCTCGCACCGCTCCGCGAACGGCAAGCCGGTCGTGTTCGACTTCGACGGTGCAGTCCTGTGGTCGGTCGCCGGCGACAACGGCGCCGGCAAGAGCGCGGTCTTCGACGCGATCACCTGGACGCTCTACAACCAGCACCGCGGCGGGAGCCAGGACGCGCAGCGACTCATCTCCCACGGCGCCGATGGCGCTCACGCCGCCTTCGTCTTCATGGTGGACAGCACGCGCTATCGCGTCGAGCGCTCCGTGCGGCGCCGCGGCTCCGCCCAGCGCACGGCAATGCGCTGGAGCGACGGCAAGGAGCGGTGGGAGGAGATTCCCGACACGACGAGCGAGGGCGGGTTCGCCCGCTGGCGCGACGACCTGCTCGGGTTGAGCTATGAGGCCTTCACGCACGCGGTACTGCTGATCCAGGGCGGCAGCGACCGGCTGGTCGCCAGCGGCGCCAAAGAACGATTCGAGATCCTCGCCCAGCTCGTCGACCTGTCGTCGTACCGGCGTCTCGAGGAGCGGGCGCGGGAGCGGGCCGCGGAGGCACGAGCTCGTCGCGGCGCGCAGATGGCCGAGCTCGAGCGCGTGCCTGCGGTCGAGCCCGAGGCGCAAGCCGCCGCCCAGGCCGACGTAGAGAGAGCTGAGGCTGAACGCGACAGGCGTCAGGCCGCCTGGAAGGCGCAGACCGCGGTCGTCGAGGGTGCGCTGGCGCATGGGCGGCTCGTGGAGCGGCTGGCGGAGCTTGACGGGCAGATCGCCGAGACCGAGACGCTGCTGAAGGACGCGGAGCAGATCCGCGCAGACGCCGCCGAGCATGCGGGGCTCGTCGAGGCGCGCACGCATCTCGGAGCTGGGCTCGACGCGCTTACAAGAGCACAGGCGGCGCACTCGGCTGCGCACGACGCCGGCGAGCGCGCAGAGGCGATCGACGTCATCGCTCTCGATCGCGCGGTCTCGGCTGAGAAGAAGCGCAGCAGAGCCGCCACGCGCGCGGCTGAGCAAGCACGCGAGCGCGCGAGCGCGCTGCGCGGCAAGCTGCCGGCGCTCGAGACGGCGCTCCAGCGCCGGGTCGAGCTGCTTGACGCCAACGCCGCGGCGGTCCAGGCGGGCGCGTCTGAGCGCATCGCTGCCGACCTGGAGCGGGCGAAGGGGATGGTGGCCGAGCTGCGCGGCGCGCGCGAGCACGCGCAGGAGGCCGAGCGTCGCGGGCAGCAGCAGCTGGCCGACGCGGCCGCCGCCGCCCGCGACGCGGAGGCCGCGCTCGAGGCCTACCGCGCCGGTGCGAGAGAGCTCGTCTGCCAGCGCTGCGGTCAGGAGGTGCCGCCTGAGCATCGCCATTTGCACCTCGCGCACCTCGAGGAGGACGTGGCGGCGAAGCGGACGGCGCGCGCGGACGCCGAGCAGGCACTGGGTCAGCTGAGTAGATCGCGGCGCGAGACCGACGACGCGGTCGAGCGAGCCGGCGAGATCATCGCGACGCTGGAGCGCGCGCACGATCGCGCGATCGAGGCCGAGCGTGCGGTGGACCGCGCCCGAGCTGCTGCGACGGCGGCGCGGGAGGCGGTCGGCGCTTGGGAGGACTCCCGTGCGGCGGTCCTCGCTGATGGCGAGCGGGAGCAGGTCGAGGCGCTGCGCGCCGACCTGCGCGAGGCGGCGGCCGTCGCAGAGCGCGAGGAGGCGGAGCTGGCCGGCGCGCGGGACCGGGCCGAGGAGGCGCTGCGGACCGCGACGGAGCAGAGCGCGGTCGGACGCAAGGAGCGCGAGCGGCTGGAGCTGGCGCGGGAGAGAGCGGAGCAGGCTGCCGCTGGCGAGGCGCGCCGCGCCGAGATCGAGCTGGCGCAGGTGCCGGAGGCCTGGACGCTGCGGACGCGGGCCGGCGAGGCGGACTTGCTGGAGGCGTTCGAGGACCGCCTCTCGGCACTCGCACCGGCCGCCGAGCGGGCCGGCGCGCTGCAGGTTGCCGAGACGTCGCTCGCGCAGCGTCGTGCCGCGCGCGAGGAGGTCGTGACCCAGATCGACGCCGTCGCGCCGGAGCACCGCGTCGCCGTCGCGCAGGCACAGGCCCGGCTGGCGCGCTGCACCAAGGCGCTGGAGCAGGCGACGGCGCGCCTCGAGGTCACCCAGCGTGAGGCCCACGAGCTCGAGCGGCGCGAGCGCGAGCGCGGCGAACGTCGCGAGCAGCTCGACCGTGCGGCGCTGGAGGAGCGCTTGGCGATCCGCCTCGCGACGCTGCTCGGGCGGCAGGGTCTTCAGGGCCATCTGATCGTGCGTGCGGCGCGCGGTCTCGAGCGGCTCGCCAACGACACGCTGCGCGCCCTCACCGGGGGAGCACTGGAGCTCGAGATCACGGCCGAGGAGCGGCGCGGCCGCGACGAGGTCGTCATCTCGGCCCGCGATTCCAACGCCGGCGGGGAGTCGACCGACGCCAGCTTCCTGTCGGGTTCGGAGAAGTTCCGCGTGTGCGTCGCGATGGCCGCGGCGATCGGCACGTACTCGAGCCGGCGCGCCAGGATCGAGTCGCTCATCATCGACGAGGGCTTCGGCGGCCTCGACGAGACCGGTCGCGACGAGATGATCGACGAGCTCCAGCGCTTGGCGCAGGGACTGGAGCGGGTGATCGTCGTCTCCCACCAGGCCGAGTTCCACGACCGCGCGCGCTTCCCGCACGGATACCGGCTGCGGCGCACCGCGGGCGCGACCGAGGTCGAGCGGTTCGTCTAGAGGTACAGCAGGCGGTGCGCGTCGCGCAGGTCGATCCGCGACGGCACGACGCAGACGTAGTCGCGTGCTTCGTCGCGATCGAGCGCTCGCCATCCCTGCGGCTCGCGCACGTGGACGTCGGCATCGCCGAGGCCCGGCCAGGTGAGCCCGTACCCCGGGAGCACGATTGCGACCGCCCCGAGCTCCGGCAGGAACACGTGCGCGGCGTCCGCCTGTGGCGGCTCCGTCTCCGTCGGCAGCTGCGTGTGGACCTGCACGAGCCGCACGAGCTCGTACGGATCGAGATGCAGCTCGGCGAGCGTCGTGTCCGCCGGGGTGACGTTCCCCCGCACGCCCCCCGGCGCACGAGGGAACGTCACCGTCGTTACGACGCCCCCCTCAACGGGGTGTCGTCCCCCAACGACACCGTCGAGGTACGCGACGGGTGCGAGGCTTCCCCCTGCCTCGTCGAACGCGTCGAGCGTCGCCTTCCACGCCCAGGCGGGTACCACGATCATGCGCGGCGCCTCGACTGCGGGGGAAGCTTTGAGGAGAACCTCATGGTCCTCTATAGAGTACCGCACCTAGTGCGCCGGGTGCAACCCTACGGCGGCCAGCGCCGCAGCTCACGAAGTCCGACAATGTTCCCGATCGGACTATCGACAGGAAGACTGCGTTACGGCTCGCCACGCTGCGTAAAGCGGTTGTCGTGGCCGGCGCGGTCACACGGAGGCGCAGCTGCAGGGCGAGCTGCACTGGCTGAAGGAGGCACGGCGGCGAATCGCCGAGTTCGGAGAAATCACCTACGAAGGCAGGGGGAACGCGTGATCTGCTTGCGCGAAGTTCGCGTGCGCCGTGGTGCGCTCGTGCTGTTCGGTGCGCTTGCACTGGTTGTCGCCGCGGCGATGGGAAGCGGGCTGACGGCCGGCGTGGCACACGCCGCGTCCACGTCATGCAACACGCTGCCGCCGAGAGAAGCGAGAACGTGGAACGGCTTCAACGTCGTCTACGGGTCGGGCAGCATCGAAGGCACACCGTCCGATGACTTCGTCGTCGGCTCCTCCGGCAGCGACACGGTCAGCGCCGGATACGGCAACGACGTCGTGTGCGCCGGCGAAGGCGCCGACGCGATCTACGGCGGCGGGATGGGCGACGACCTGCACGGCCAGGGCGGCGACGACTCGATCTTCGGCGAGCTGCTCGACGACGAGCTCTACGGCGAGGCGGGCCGCGACCTGCTCGTCGGCGGGCACGGCGTCGACGACATGTTCGGTGGCGAAGGCAACGACTGGCTGCGCGGCGGCACGAACGGCGAGACGTTCGACGGCGGCACGAACTCGACCGACAACGACGTCGCGAGCTTCTCCGACGCGACGCCGAGCGCCGGCCATGTCGCCGGTGTGAGCGGGGTCGCGGTCAACCTCACCGGCAGCGCGTCGGGTGGGGTGGATGCGCACACGGCGATCGGCCTCGGCGTCGACGCCGTGCTCAACGTCGAGAGCGTGATCGGCTCGCCGTTCGACGACGTGATCACCGCACCCTCCGGTGTCGCCAACCAGCACCTCTACGGCGGCATGGGCAGCGACACGTGCACGCCCGGGCCGTGCATCGAGCCTGCGACGTCGCTTACAGCGCCCTTCGCCTACCTCGACACGTACTCGCCGTTCGCCACCACCCCGACGCCCGACCCGGCGTTCATCGCCGTCGGCAGTTCGGCGGGCGAGACGTTCGGCCTCTCCAACGCCGGCTCCAGCTTCACGATCACCGCATCCGTTGGCGGCACGCCGGAGGCGCTCGCGACGACCGGCGAAGCGTGCACGACGCCCACCACGGGGACCATCAGATGCACGCTCGCCGCGACGCCCGTCGGCGGTGCGCAGACATGGTTCGGCGGCGCCGGCGCGGACACGCTCACCGACTCAACCGCCGCGCCGAACGGCGTCACGACCGACCTCGACGGCGGTGACGACTCCGACACGATCACCGGCAGCACCGGCATCGAGCAGCTCTACTCGGGCAACTCCGGCGCCGACGCGCTGCACGGCGGCGAAGGCGCCGACGCGCTGATCGCCGAGGGCAGCGGCGGCGACACGCTCGACGCCGCCGGCGGCAACGACCAGCTCGTCACGACGAACCCATGCAACGGCCACGTCTTCAGCGGCGGCTCCGGGCAGGACATCGCCGGCTTCGCGCGGACCGTCACCGGCGAAGGCGAAGTGCCGGGCTCGGGCGAATTCGGGATCAACGCGAACCTCGGCGACCCCGCCGGCAACCCGGCCGAACTCGGGTCGAGCTTCTACGGCTCCGCGTACGTGCTCGGCGCGGGCGGCAGTGGGAACCTCTGCGCCGGCGGCGCGCACACGTGGGTCGGCGGCGACAACGAGGTGCTCGAGGGCACGAAGAAGTGGGACGTCCTCTCCGGCAACGACGCCGCCAACACGATCTGGGGCCGCCAGGGCAACGACACGCTGTTAGGCCTCGGAGGCAATGACCTGATCGAAGGCCACGACGGCGACGACACGGTCTACGGCGGCAACGACGCCGACACGGTCAACGGCAACTCCGGCAACGACACGCTTGAAGGGAACTCCGGGCCCGACACCGTCAACGGCGGCTCGGGCAACGACCTGCTGCACGGAAACGCCGGTGACGACACGCTCTCTGGTCAGGACGGAGCTGACACCGTCTGGGGCGACGAATCCGTCGACTCGCTGTTCGGCAACGCCGGCAGCGACAAGCTGCGGGCCAGGGACGAAACGAGGGACACGACCGTCAACTGCGGCGAAGACGTCGACGAACCGACCCAGAAGGACGCGGTCGATCCGCTGGTGGGGTGCGAGTAGCGAGACGCAAGAAGGTGCGCACTCAGCGGGCGCCGCGCGCGAACGGCGGCGCCCGTCGGAAGCCGGCGTGGGGGATCAGCCGTCCGCCGGCGACGGTGACGCCGTACGCGCCGAAGTCTGCGCGCGAGACGGAGGTGACGAGGTGCGCCGCGGCACCGCTCGGGTCGGCGGCTGGGATCCCGGCGCCGCTCAGTCGCAGCGAGCGCAGGCCGCCGGACATGAACGTGCCATCAGGGCCGAGCCGCACGGTCAGCAGCGCGCTCGTGCCCGTTACCGGGCCGATTCCGAAGTTGCGATAGCCGGCGAGGTTGCCGAGCGAATACGCGATCAGACGTCCGCGATCGAGCTCGATGCCGCGCAGGACGTGCGGGCCGGAGCCGACGACGAGATCGGCGCCGGCGTCGATCGCTGCATGCGCGAACGCGCGCGGGTTGCCGCGGTTCTCGCCGAACGCGATCTCGTCGTGGTTCGGCGTGTGGACCTGGCCGGAGCCCTCCGCGCCGGCGTGCACGAACGCGACGACGACGTTGGCCTGTCGCGCGGCTGCGCCGACGAGCGCGCGGACCGCGCCGAGGTCGCCGATCGGTGCACTCCATGAGTAGGCGGAGAAGCCGACGAACGCCACGCGCGTGTGGGGAAGACGCAGCACGCGGATCTCGCCGGGTCGGCCGGTGTACGCGATCCCCGCGCCGGCCAGCGCGCCGATCGTTTGCGCCTGGCCGCTCGCGCCAAAGTCGAACGCATGGTTGTTCGCGAGATTGACGACGTCGACGCCGGCCGCGCGCAGCCCGGCGACGTTCGCGGCCGGCGCCTGGAACGCGAAGCAGTTCCCGCCGCTGCTGCCGCCGCATTTCGAGGGCCCGCCGCTGCCGAGTGTTCCCTCGAGGTTCACTGCGCCGACGTCGGCCGAGCGCAGCGGCGCCGCGGCGGCCGCGAGCAGCCCGCGCGCAGCGTCGGGCGGATTGCCGTACGAGGACCCGAGCGTCGTGTCGCCGCCCCACGCGAGCGTGAAGGGCTGTCCGGCGGGGCGATGCGAGCGGTGGCGTCTTGCGGCGGTCGCGGTGGCGGCCGTGACTGCGCCGAACGCGAGTGCGAGCGATGCGAGACCCAGACCGAGCCGCGCCGCGGTCCGCACGCCGCCGGGTATCCACGCCTTGCGCCGAGGCTCGGTCATGTCAGCAGGCTAACTACCGGTTCCGACCGCATCGAGTGAGCTTTAGGTGGGTTACTTACTCTGGAATTCTGATGAGTACGACCACAGCTAGCTCGCTGGTTTCCGAGGCGTCCGCTGCTCCACAGGCGAAGGACACGATCCGTGTCGTCCTCGCCGATGACCACGAGGTCGTGCGCGAGGGCCTTGCGCTGGTGCTCGAACAGGCGAACGGGATCGACGTCGTCGGCACCGCCGGTGACGTCGAGGCGACGCTGCTCCTCGTCGCCGCACGGCAGCCCGACGTGCTCGTCCTCGACCTGCGCATGCCGGGCGGCTCGAGCATCGAGGCGCTGCCGCGCTTCGCCAAGGTCGCCCCGCGCACCGCGGTCGTGATTCTCACCATGCATCATCAGCCCGCGGCTGCGCGCGCCGCGCTCGCCGCCGGGGCGAACGGTTATGTGCTGAAGGAGTCGGCTGGCGTCGAGCTCGTGCTGGCGGTGCGCCTGGCGCACGTCGGCTCGACCTACCTCGCCCCGCAGCTTGGCGCACGCGTCGCGGCCGATGGAAACGGCGGTCCGGATGGGCTCGCCCCGCGCGAGCTGGCCGTGCTGCGGCTGCTTGCGCTCGGGCACACGAATCCCGAGGTCGGCAAGCTGCTGCATCTCAGCCCGCGCACGGTCGAGTCCTATCGGGCACGGATCCAGCAGAAGACGGGGCGCACGTCGCGCGCGCAGCTCGTGCGCTACGCGCTCGACCACGAGCTGTTCGACCCACACGGCGACTGAGCAGCAGCAGCAGCGCTCAGGCTCACGCTGCCGAGTGCAGCCACAGTTGCACGGTCGTGCCAGCACCTGGTCTGCTGGTGATCGCGAGCGTCCCGTTGCCGAGCTCGGCGCGCTCATACATGCCGGAGATACCGAAGCCCTGGCGCGGCGCGTCGGGATCGAAGCCGGCGCCGTTGTCCGCGATCGTGACGTCGACGCCGCCGTCGCGCGGGCGCACGCCGATTCTCACGTGGCTCGCGCCGGCGTGCTTGAGGGCATTTGTCAGCGCCTCCTGGACCACGCGATAGATCGCCGTCTCGGTGTCCGGCGCGAGCGGCTTGGACGAGCCGCCGGGGGCGTCAAGCAACACCTCCGTCTCGACGGCGATCCCGTGCGAGCTCTCGACCTGCTGCGCGAGGTGCTCGATCGCCGGTCGCAGCCCCTGTTCGTCGAGCGCTGCCGGCCGCAGCTCGGTGATCAGCGCGCGCAGCTGCTCGATCTCCCCGTCGATCCGGCCGGCCAGTGTGCGCAGCGTCTGCTCGTTGCGACCCGCGTCCCCAACCTCCAGCGCGGTGTCGATCAGCACGCGGAAGCTCGCGAGCGATTGCAGCGTCTGGTCGTGCAGCTCGTGCGCCCAGCGCTGCCGCTCCCGCTCGGCGGCCGCGAGCCGCGCGCGGCCGCGCTGGCGCTCGGCCGACTGCGCGGTCGCGACGGCGGTGGCGGCCGCGGCGGAGAACGCCAGCAGCAGCACCTGCTGGTCGCCGTCGAACGTGAGCGCCTCGCCGTCGGCGCTGTCGAACGCGATGAGCACGCCGAGCTTGCGGCTGCGGAACTCGAGCGGCACGGTCAGCGCCGTGTGTGGGTCACGGACGCCGAAGTGCTTGGCGGTGACCGGCACGCCGAGCCGTTCGGACGTGATCCGCAGGCGCGCGGCGACGTCGTCGCTGCGCTCCGGCCGGATGGCTTGCAGTACCGCGGCCGCGGTCGTCCCCTGGACGGGGATGCTCCGGCCGATCGCATCCGGGTCGACGTCGCCGGCTCCGGCGGCGATCTGCAGCCCGTCGCCCTCTTGCAGCAGGATCAGCAGCGCGCGGGCGCCGACGAGCGCACGCCCGCGCTTGACGATCAGCTCCAGCACGCGTTCGAGGCGCGTCTCGCCGCCGACTGCGCGCGTGATCGTCGCCGTCGCCTCGAAGTTGCGGACGGTGCGCTCGAGCCGGTTGCCACGCTCGCGCAGTCTGCGGTAGAGGTCGGCGTGCTCGATCGCGATCGCCACCCACGCGGCGAGCGTCGTGGCCGCTTGCTCGTCGGCTGCGTCGAAGTCGCCGTCGCGCTTGTCGGTCAGGTACAGGTTGCCCCACGCGAGGCCGCGGATCAGGATCGGCACGCCGAGGAAGCTGTGCATCCGCGGGTGCTCGCTGGGGAAGCCGTAGGAGCGCGGGTCTTCGCCGACGTCGTGCACGCGCAGAGGCTTCGGGTCTCTGACCACAACGCCGAGGATGCCGCGCCCGCGCGGGGGATCGCCGATTGCGCCATGGGTCGCGGGGTCCATCCCGCGCGTGAGGAAGCGCTCGATCTCGCGACGCTCCTCGTCCAGCACGCCGAGCGCCGCGTAGCGTGCGCCCGTCAGCTCTTGCGCGACTTCGAGCAGGTGTGACAGCAGCGTGTCGAGCTCGAACTCGGAGACGAGCGTCGCGCCGACCGCCATCAGCCGTTCCAGCCGTGCTTGGTCGAGGACGTCGCTCATCAAGACCCATTCAACCATTCAGGCGAATTTCGGCGAACCGGATGGTGGATGGTGTCTAACACGAAAGCGGGGAAATCCCGGTGCACGGCCCGGCGCGGCAGCCGTACCGTCGTTTACGTGCTCAGTGTTGACCAATCAGCAGACGTCCCCGCCGACGCGCTTGGGCGGCTCGTGCGGCGTGCGCGCCTGTTGGCGGCTGATGCTGAGATCGCCGGCGCCGGCCTGCGTACCACCACGTCGACGAAGCTGTCGCTTCGTTTGGGTGGAGAGGTGCTGTGGGTCGCCGGGGCTGGAGCCGTGGGCGGCGGCAGCGACGCCGAGCGCGGTTCCGGCTCCGGCGGCGCCGGTGAGCTGGCGTGCTTGCGGCTCACGAGAGTCCTCATGGCGATGGGCGACGGCGACCTGGATGACGATCCGCACGCAGCGGCGTTCGCGCGCTGTCGCGTTGGCTCAACCGCTCGGCCGTGTCCGCCCGAGGCGCTGCTGCATGCGGTCGTGCCCGCCACGCACGTGGACATCACGCAGCCCGACGGCGTGATGGCGCTGTGCGCTGCGGCTGGCGGCGAGCACCTCGCCCACGCGTGCTTCGGCGACGCGGCTGCCTGGATCCCATACGAGCTCAGCAGAGCGGAACTGGCACGGGAGCTGGGCCTCGCCGCGGCCGAATCGCACGTGCAGATGGCACTGCTGGCACGCCGTGGACTGGTGACGTGGGGGGAGACGGAGCGGGCGTGCCACGCGGCGACCGCACTGGCAGCCAGGCGTGCGCGGGACTTCGTCGCCGCGAGCGTGCTCGGCCCGCGCTGCGGCGGCCCCGCGCTCGCGCCGCTGGGCGAGCGCGAGCGGACGCGGCTGCTGGCGTGGCTGCTGCCGGTGCTGCGCACGGCGCTCGGCAGTCGGCGGCCGAAGGTGCTCGAGCTCGACACGTCGCCGACGGTGCTCGACTTCGTCTGCGGGCGCGAGGCGCCGGTGCTCGCGCAGACCGGTCCTGTCTGTCCTCAGCAGGTGCTCCACACCCAGCGCGCGCCCTTGTGGATCGACGTCGATCCACGCCACGACGACGCAGGCGACCTCGCGGAGCGGATCGTGCGCGGCGCGAGGCGCCATCGTGCGCACATGCGCTGGGAGGCGGCGGCGTTCGGTGGTCCCGACGGACGGCGGCTCGACGCCGACGCGCGCGTCGTGCTGATCGCAGGTGTTGGACTGATCGCCGCTGGCGCGACGCGCACGGAGGCACGCCGTGCGCGCTGCGCCTATCGCCACGCGATCGAGGCGATCGGGGCGGCTACCGTGCTTGACCGCTTCGTCTCACCGAGTGCGCCTGAGTGCGGCGCATTTGAGCGCGCCCTGCGCGCGCCTTGACTCGGTGCTTGAGGCCGCGCCGGTCGCTCGCGGCTTCGAGAAACGGAACCGCGCAGCCCACCCCGCGCGGCTCCTGGGGGTCGCGCCGCCGATGGGGGAAATGGCGGCGCGGCCCCAGTCGGGGGCTCGCTCAGGGCGAGGCCGGCACTGCGATGCGCTCGGGCGCGGGGTCCGGCAGCGGCTCGTCCTCGTCTGCGACGGCGTGCCCGCCGCGCATCAGCGACGCGGCCGCCGCGACGAGGCAGGCGACGATCGCGAAGGCGAATGCGGCGTGGAGCCCGTCGCGGAACGGTGCGGAGATGAGCGTGGGGAAGAACGAATGGCCCGTCAGCACGGCCTGGTCGTGCGCCGAGATGCCGCTCAGCACATCGCCGCCGACGAGGTGCTGGATCGGGTTGTAGCCGAGGAAGGCGGCGAACAGAATCGAGACGGGCGGCAGCGCCCCGACCTCGTGGGCCGTGCCGGCCGGCACGCCGTGCGCCTCCAGCCCGGCGCTGAGCGTGTGCGGCAGCGTCGCGCTCAGCCCGATGATCATCAGCGTGAAGAAGATGCCGATCGAGAGCACCTGCGCGGAGTTCTGGAAGGTCTGGTTCATCGCGCCGCCGGCACCGCGGTCGCCGCGCGGCAGGCTGTTCATCACCGCCGCGCGGTTGGGCGAGGCGAACATGCCCATCGAGGCGCCCATCAGGAACAAGATCGCCGCGAACTCCCAGTAGGCGAAGTTCGTCGGCAGCATCGCCAGCAGTCCGAAGCAGCCCGCCGTCAGCACCATCCCGCCGGTCGCGAACAGCCGTGCTCCGTAGCGGTCGGAGAGGATCCCCGAGGTCGGGCCGGCGAGCAGCATCCCGACCGTGAACGGGGCCATGTAGAGGCCGGCGTACAGCGGCGTCTCGGTGAAGCTGTAGCCGTGCTGGGGCAGCCAGATGCCCTGCAGCCAGATGATCAGGATGAACATCAGCCCGCCGCGCGCGACGGAGGCCAGGAACGTCGACAGCGTCCCGAACGTGAACGCGCGGATGCGGAACAGCGGCAGGCGGAACATCGGGTCGTGCGAGCGCCGCTCGACGGCCACGAACGCGACGAACGAGATCAGCGAACCGCCCAGCAGCGCGAGCACGCGCGGGCTGGTCCAGCCGGTCGCGTGCTCGCCGTACGGCCGGATGCCGTAGGTGACGGCGACCATGATCAGGATCAGCCCGAGCGCGAACGTGACGTTGCCGGGCCAGTCGATCGGCGCCGCTCTCGGTGTGCTCAGCTCGTGCAGGCTGCGGTAGGCCCAGACGGTGCCGAACAGGCCGATGGGTACGGAGATCAGGAAGACGAGTCTCCAGTCGATCGGCGCCAGCACCCCGCCGATCATCAGGCCGATGAAGAAGCCGCTGACGCCGACGATGTTGTTGATGCCGAGCGCCATCCCGCGTTGGTTGGCCGGGAACGCGTCGGTGATGATCGCGGCCGAGTTGGCGAGCAGGCAGGCGCCGCCGACGCCCTGGACGATGCGGAAGCCGATCAGGTACAGCGCGCCGGCCGGGCCCGTCAGCCAGCAGATCGCCAGCAGCAGCGATGCGATCGTGTAGATGACGAAGCCGAGGTTGTAGATCCGCACGCGCCCGACCATGTCGCCGAGGCGGCCGAGGCTGACGATCAGCACGCTCGTGACGACGAGGTAGCCGAGGATCATCCACAGCAGGTAGAAGGAGTTGCTCGGAACGAGCGGGTCGAGCTCGATGCCGCGGAAGATGTCCGGCATCGCGATGATCGTGATCGAGCCGTCGAGCGTCGCGAGCAGGACGGCGAGCGTCGCGTTCGACAGCGCGATCCACTTGTAGCGGTCCGGATCGGCTGGTCGATGGCGGCTCATCGGGCGAGAAAGTCTACAGGCGACCTGTACAGGTGGCCTGTAGATCTCCTACACTGCGCGCATGAAGACCGCCGCGCAGCCGTCGACCGCGGATCTCGCCCACGAGCTGCGTGACACGATCGGTCGCCTCGTGCGGCGGCTCCGACTCGAGCCCGGGCCGCCGGCGCCGCAGCTGACGGTGCTGTCGCGACTCGAGCGCGAGGGGGCCGCGAGCGTCAGCGACCTCGCCGCGGCGGAGCGGATGCGCCCGCAGTCGATGGCGCAGACGGTCGGCGACCTCGAGCGCGCCGGCCTCGTCGCGCGCCGCCCCGACCCGGCCGACAGACGCCGGCAGTTCGTCGAGCTGACCGCCGCCGGCGCCGAGCTGCTCCACGCCACCCGCGCTCGCCGCGAGGGCTGGCTGACCGACGCGCTCGAGCGCGAGCTCGACCCCGCCGACCGGGCGCTGCTGGCCGAGGCTGTGGGGCTGCTGGGACGCGTGGCGGACGGTTGACGATTCAGCGTCGATTTGCGGCACGGCGCGCGCCGTTTGTGCCGCGGATGCATCAACGGTCAGCGAGTTGTGCCAATCCGTCGCGGGTGTGGCGCTCTCGTCCCGTACACGTGAAGGCATGTCTTCCACGAGACGGCGCTGGCGCGACTATCGAACTGCGTCCGGCCGCCGTCCGGTCGTCGAGTTCATCCACCGACTCAGCGACCGCGACGCCGCGGCGGTGCACGCGGGGATGGCAGACGTCCGGGAACGAGGGCTGCGCGCAGCGCGTCACCTCGACGGTGAGATCTGGGAGGTCCGGGCCGACGGCGACCGGGTTATCTATCGCGTGCTGTTCGCGCAGGAAGGCTCGCGAGGGCAGATCCTGCTTGCGCTGGAGGCGTTCAACAAGAAGACGCGTCAGACCCCGCCGGCGACGATCGCGCTCGCGCGACGACGGCTGGATGACTGGCGAAGGCGCGGAACCTCCATACGGCGGTTGTAATCGATATCCAAAAAGAGATATTGTTGAAGATATGAGTTCTGAGACCGATTTTCTCGATGAGATGATCGCCGAGCGCACGGAGGCGAATCCGGAGTTCCCGAAGCTGCTCGAAGCCGCACGGCGTCGCCGCGAATTGATGGGTGCGTTGGCGGCGCGCCGAACCGCGCAGCAGCGTTCGCAGACCGCTGTCGCTGCGGCAATGGAGACGTCGCAGTCGTTCGTCGCACGGCTGGAGAGCGCGGCGAGCGACGCGAAGATCTCGACGATCGACCGCTACGCTGGCACCCTCGGCTACGTCGTGCAGTACCACCTCATCCCGGCCGACGAGCAGGGTCGGGCAACGCCCGTCGTCGTCGTCCACTGACCCGGGCTCAGCGCGGCGGCAGCGGCTCGGGCGGCGGGACGCCGTCGTCGACTGGGGGGACGAGGCGCAGTTGCCACCAGCCGACGTCTCGCCAGGCGCCGCCCTTCCAGCCGATGCCGCGGTAGATCCCGACGGGCGCGAAGCCGAGCGACTCGTGCAGGCCGACGCTCGCGTCGTTCGGCAGCGTGATGCCGGCGCAGGCGGTGTGGAACCGCTGGACGCGCAGCTGCGCCAGCAGCTCCTCGTAGAGCGCGCGCCCGATGCCCCGTCCGCGGCGCGCGGCGTCGATGTAGACGGACACGTCGCAGGCCCAGCGGTACGCGGCGCGCTCGCGGTGCGGCGAGCCGTAGGCGAAGCCGACGACGCGTTCGTCGAGCTCGGCGACGAGCCACGGGTGGGTCGCTTGCGTTGCGGCGATCCGCGCGGCGAAGACGTCGGCATCCGGCGCGACCTCCTCGAACGAGACCGCGCTCTCGCGCACGAACGGCGCGTAGATCGCGGCGCAGGCGGCGGCGTCGCGCGCGGGATCGGCGGAGCGGATCACGCGCCGATCCTCGCACGCCCCGCGGCCGTGGAGGCCGGGTGCGTCAGCTCTCCGCGCCCGCGTCGAGCAGCCGGATCCCGAGCGCGGCGGCGAACGCGGGCGCCAGCTCCATCAGGTCGCCCCACTCGAGCCCGACGCCCCGCAGGCGGTCCACGCCGTGCAGCCCGCCCAGCTCGCAGCCGCGCAGCTCGGAGCGTCTGAAGCGCGCGTCGGTGAGGTCGCACTCGCTCAGGTCGCAGGAGAGGAAGCGGACCGACTCGCACGCGGTGTCCTGCAAGTCGCTCTGCGTCATGCGGCAGCCCTCGAACGTCACGCGCTCCAGCGTCGCGCTCGTGAACGCGGCGAGGTCGACGCGGCAGTCCTTCACGAGCACGTCGGTGAGGCGGCCCTCGGCCCATGAGCTGCCGGTCAGGCGGCAGCCGCGCAGCTCGCAGCGCACGAGCGAGGCGCCGCGCGCCTGCACGTTCGCGAGGTTGCAGCCGTGCAGCACGGCGTCGACCATCCGCAGCCCGGGCAGTCTGGCGGCGGCGAGGTCGATGCGCTCCAGTCGCGCGCCGACGATCGAGAGCTCGTCAGGCAGCGCGTCGACGTCGAGCAGCGTCGGCTCCGGCGGCACGTCGGGGGCGTAGGGGGGATCCGCGGCGAGTCGGTCGCGGCGGGGTCTCGCGGGCGTCGGCGGAGGATCCATGGCGCGCCGATCTTCGCACGCATGGCGTGTCCTCCTTCGGGCTGCTCAGTTGAGCAGCTCTGCGATGCGCTGCGCCGCCCGTCTGGCGCCGTCGGTCTCGACCGGGCGGTAATCGACGTCGCACCCGAGCTCCTCGGCGATGGCCGCGGCGATGACCTCGGGAGTGGCGTGGTCGAAGTCCATCCGGCGACCGGCGCGGTAGCGGTCGAGCCGATGGGCGACATGGAACTGCTGCTCGAAGTGGTGGTGCAGCGGGAAGTAGAGGAACGGCCGGCGTGCGGCAGTCAGCTCCATCGCGGTGGTCAAGCCGCCCTGCACCACGGCGAGGTCGCAGGCGGCGAGGTGGCGGTAGAGGTCCTCGACATAGGCGCGCACCTCCAGCCCATCGACCGGACCCTCCCCGCCGAGCGTCGCCGGGTCGATGCGCGGCCCGGCGACGACGATCATCCGCAGCTCGGGAACAAGCCGCTTGGCGGCGGGGAAGGCCGCCATCACCCGCCGCAGCAGGCCGGCGCCGACGCCCGAGCCGCCGACCGCGACCAGGCAGACGCGCTCGTGCGGCTGGTAGCCGAGCTCGCTGCGCAGGCGCTCGCGGTCGCCCAGCTCGGCCTGGTCGAAGCCGCTGACGTAGCCGGCGAAGTCGAAGTTGCGCTCGGTCCACTCGCGGATCCGCGGCAGGTCCGGGCCGAGGCGGTCGCCGATGATGTCGTCGGGGTTGCCGACGAAGATCGCCCGGTCGCGGACCTGCGGCTGGTCGCGCACGTGCTCGACCATCTCGGCGTTGTAGTCCGCCGTCACGGACGCCTCGCGCTCGCCGTTCTCCGGCATCGGCAGCCAGCCGACGAAGTCCGTCAGCCAGGCGAAGGGCGCGCGCTTGCGGTCCGGGTTCTCGTGCAGGTGGTAGTCGAGCTCCCAGGCCTCGTCGCCGATCCACAGGTCGTAGCGCGTCTCGCTCACGACGTCGTCGAAGACCATGTAGTTCGCGGTGAGGATCTCGTCCATGCGCCGGATCGCCTGGAAGCACTGCAGGTCGTGCTCGGCGGACTCCGACTCGATATGGGCCGACTCGTTCGCCAGGTGCCTGCTCGCGGGGTGGATGTGCTCGCCTTCCGTCTCCAGGACGCGCGTCACCGGATGCTGGGCGAGCCAGTCGACCTGCAGGTCGGGGACGAGCGCGCGCAGCTCGCGAGCGATCGCGACGTCGCGGCGCGCGTGGCCGAGGCCGATCGGCGAGGAGACGTACAGTGCGCGCGGCCGGTCGTCGGTGCGATGGACCGTCGGGTCGCGGCGGAAGGAGGGATCGGCGAGCTCGCGCAGCGCAAGGTTGACGACAACGGGACGGCGGGCCAGCGGGACGTGGTCGCCGCCATCGGTCACGAGCAGTCTCGCGTTCGTGGCCTTGGCGAGCAGTCTGGCGTCGGCGACGTTCGTCAGCTTGTCGTCAGTGCCGTTGATCACGAGCACCGGGCACCGGACGCGGCGGGCGAGCGCGAGCTGGTCGCGGCGCGTGAGCGGCGTCGCGTTGTCGGCCCGGAAGGTGCGGATCAACGTCTCCGGATCGCTCTGCAGGCCCCACTCGACGATGTCGTCGAAGGCCTTGGTCGAGTGCGCCTCGCTCGCCGCCGTGGTGGCGAACCACTCGACGAAGTCGCGGTAGTCGTTGCGCCAGTGCACCCCGTTGAACTTCGCGTAGCCACGTGTCGTGAGCGGCCTGCGCATGAACCACGCTCGCAGTCGGGGGTGTGTCAAGAGCCGAGAGAGGATGCTGGTCGCTGCCCAGCTGACCGGGAACACCGGCCCGATCAGCACGAGCGCGAGCACGCGCTCGGGATGGTCCGCGGCGACCAGCAGCGTGCGCTGGGCGCCTTTGGAGAGGCCGACGACGATCGCCTGCTCGGTCCCCGTCGCGTCGAGCACGTCCACCGCGTCCTGGGCGAACTCCGACTCGTTGTACGCCTCGACGGTGCGAGGCCGGTCGCTCTTGCCGTTGCCACGCGGGTCGAAGACCACCACGCGGTGATGACGAGCGAGGTAGGGGATCTGCATCTTCCACACGCGCGAATGGACGAGCGTCCAGGTCGGGCAGAGCAGGAACGTCGGCTCGCCTGTGCCGTAGACCTCGTAGAAGACGCGCACGCCGTCGCGCTCGGTGTAGCCCTGCTGGTCCGGATAGAGCGCCCGCGTCTGCTCGCCCGTGTCGGTCAGGTCGTCGTGTATCTGCTCGATGATCCCCATGCCGTTCCTCTTGGTCGGTCGACCAACCAATCTTTAGCTATGATGCGGCGCGATGTCAACCGCCGAGCCGCGCCAAGACCTGCGCACCGCGCGTGGGCGCTCCACGAGCGCACAACTGCTCGCCGCCGCCGCCGACCTGCTGCGCGAGCAGGGCTACGCGGGGACGTCGATGCGCGCCGTGGCCGACCGCGCCGGTGCGCGCCTGTCGCTCGTCCAATACCACTTCGGCTCCAAGCACGGGCTGCTCGTGGCCGTCCTCGACGACCTGACCGAGCGCCTGCTGGAGCGTCAACGGGTGCTGTTCGATGACGACCGCTCGTTCGCCGACCAATGGCGCACCGCCTGCGACTACCTGCGCGAGGACATCCGCTCCGGCTACGTGCGCATCCTCTGGGAGCTGTGGAGCGCAGGGCTGGCCGACCCCGAGATCGCCGAGCGCTGGCGTGCGACCCAGCGCGCCTGGCGCGAGCTGATCGAGGCGCGACTGGAACGCCTCCAGACCGAGGGCGGCGTCGAGCTCCCGATGTCTCCCCGCGCTCTCGCCACGCTCATCGGCAACCTCTTCGAGGGTGCCGAGACGGAGATCCTCGCCGGCGTCACCGAGCGCGAAGCGCCGCACCTCGAGGCGCTGGAAGCCTGCGCCGCGCTGATCGCACTCGCCGAGCGGCGCTGATCGCGTGTGCGCGGTCACTGACGCTGGCTCGCGCGCCGGCGCCGCAGTGCCGGGATCGCCAGCCCGAACGCGTACGCGATCGCGACGCCGAGCAGCGTCTCTCCGAGCCGCTCGGCGAAGCGGGTGTCGGCGTCCTCCGGCGTCGCGTACAGCAACAGGAGAAAGACGAGGAACGTGGTGAAGGCGGACGTGACGTACCAGCGGCTGCGGTTCGTCGCGGCCGCGCCGCCCACCGCGAGGATCGCGGCGGCGCTGTAGACCGCGACCGGCGGGTGGAGCCGCACGAGCGCGATCGCAGCGAGCGCGCCGGCCGCGACGGCGGCGATGCGGCCGACGCTGCGCAGGCGCTGCATCTCCTCCGACGGGCGCATCACGAGCAGGGCGGCAGCGCAGGCCCAGCCGACGTGCTCGAGGCCAGCGAGGAAGCCGATCGCGGCCGCCGTCGCTCCCGCGGCGCCGAGCCGGATGCCGTACTCCAGCGTCGGTGGGGCGGCGGGCGGTCTCGCTGCGCCCGGCGGGTGCTCAGGCCACAGCATCGAGACGAGGCAGGCGTAGATCGAGCCGGCGATCATCAACCCGGCGAGCCCGGCGGACTGGCCGACGTCGGTGTAGCTCAGGCCGACGCCGATCATCGGCAGCGAGAGCGTCATCGCGATGAACCCGAAGCGCGAGCGCGCGGCGAGCCAGGCGGCGGCGACGCCGAGCCCGCCGATCGTCGCGACCGCGAGCCACGGCACGTTCGCGAGCAGCGAGCCGAGGAACAGTGGCACGCCGATCAGCGTGCCGAGCACCACGACGGCGCGCCGCGCTCTGCGCGTGGGGGCGAGACCGACGATCGC
>DATFPW010000094.1:0-7484 GCA_035264605.1 Conexibacter sp.
GCACCGCAGGTTAGCTACGTGCGGATCGGATAACCGCTGAAGGCATCTAAGCGGGAAGCCGGCCTCGAGATGAGCTCTCCCATCCCCTTGAGGGAGTAAGACCCCTGGTAGACCACCAGGTTGATAGGCCGGATCTGGAAGGGTGGCAACACCTGTAGGAGACCGGTACTAATTGGTCGAGGGCTTGACGGATATTTGATACCCGTACCATTGGCATGCTGTGCAGTTTTGAAGGCCCGCGGAGAGGCGTGGTCTCGACCGGTTTCCGGTGGCTTTAGCGAGAGGGAAACACCTCTTCCCATTCCGAACAGAGCAGTTAAGCCTCTCAGCGCCGATGGTACTTGGCCCGCAAGGGCCTGGGAGAGTAGGACGCCGCCGGTTTTTCGTATGAGGAGCCCCGAGCGCCCCGAGCGTTCGGGGCTCTTCGTCATTCTGAGGGAAGGCGACGCCGGGCCGCCGACGGGCGATCAGCTCGCAGCGTCGACGAGGGGAGCCTGAGGCCTCGGTGCGCGTCTGCCGGGGCCGCCGAGCGGAGTGAGGCAGGGCTGCGGCTGTGCGAGCGGCGCGGGGCGCCGGCGTGTCCTACGAGCGAGCGGCCGCCGATGGGGATGAGGCGGTCTGCAGCTTGGCGCCGCGTTGGCGTCGGCGCCGTCCGGACAGGAGCTCGGCGCCGTCGGCGCGAGCAGCGCGTCGGCGATTTCGAGCAGCCCCGTGGCGACGTTGGATGGGCGAAAAGGGAACATGTGTTCGTGAAGGTACCCGGGTCGGCGGATGGACCGTGGGGGGTCCTGTCGGCACCTCGGATGGAGGCGCGGAAACCCCGTCGTCACGGGGAGTTCGGCCGCCGGATGCTGCAAGAGATCTTGCAAGGGATAGGCTCCGGCTCGTGTCGCATGAGCGCTGCAGTTGGTGTGGGGTTGCCGTTTCTGCGGAGGAGGGCTTCCGCGCCGCGGAGGAGGCCGGAGAGCGCCTTGCGGTCTTCTGTCGGCTCGAGCACGTCGTGCCGTGGGCGATGCAGGGGCCGCACTGGGATGCGGGCGTGCTCTCGGAGCACCCATCGCCGACGCGGGAGCTGCAGCAGTGTGCGTCGTGCGGCGTTGCCGTCGACGACACGCGCGTCCTGCTGGTACGGCATCGCGGCGAGCACCGCGTCGGAGACGCGTTCTGCGGCACCGATCACCTGCTCGCGTGGGCGCGGGCTGGCGGGCGCTGGCGCTGAGGCCTGCCGCGCGCTTTCCCCGCGGCCGCTAGGCGGTGCGCTGCTGCGGGACGGCCACTGAGCGCCCCGGCTCGGTGAGGCTGCGGCGGCGAAGGACGACGATGATAATCCCGAGCGCTGGGCCGACGCATGCGACGACGAGTGCGGCGCGCACGCTCATCTCCTGCACGACGACCCCGCCGATGGCGGCGCCGAGTGCGCCGCCGGCGACGTTCGCCGTCATCACCCAAGTCGTGGCCTCGGTCACGGTCCCGGGTGGGGCGATGTGGTCGACGATCAGGTATCCAGCCGCGGCGGATGGCGCGAGGAACACGCCGGCGACCGCCATCAGGATGACCATCGATCCCATGGAGCTCGCGATCAGCAAGGGCAGGAGCCCGAATGTGAACAGCACGTGGAGACCGATGTAGCGCGTCACGATCGGGCCGCTCCAGTGTCGCGCGCCATACCAAAGGCCGCCGAGCAGGCTTCCGATGGCCATCGCCGACAGGAGGATCCCGGCGAGGCTCGCCGAGTGGCCCTGCTCGACGGCGAATGCCGGCATCGCGACCTCGAGCACGCCGAACGCGACGCCCGTCGGCACGATTGAGTACATCAGCGTGCGCATGCCCGGGGCAGCGAGCGCGCCTGCGCGCGGCCGGACGATGTGCTCGCTACGCCAGGCGCGCGCGAGCGGTGCGGTGGCGAAGGCGATCGTGCCGGCGGCGCTCAGCCCGATTGCCACCAACAGCGCTGCGCTCGGCGAGCTGAGCGCGATCAGCAGCGTGGTGATCGCCGGACCGACGATGTAGAACAGCTCGGCGATCATGCTCTCGAAGGTGTAGGCGGTGTTGCGCGCGCTCGCGTCATCGGCGAACGCATCCGCCCAGACAGAGCGCATGCAGGCGCCGAGCGGCGGCAGCGCAGCCCCTCCGAGCCCCGCAAACGTCGCGAGCAGCCACGTGTCCGCACCCGCGCGTGCGCCGAGCACGAAGGCGGCGACGGCGGTTGCGTTCAGCAGCGTGGAGGGGATCAGCACCGCTGGCTGCCCGAAGCGGTCGACCAGCCGTCCCTGCAGCGGAGCCACCAACCCGGCGCCGAGCGCCCACGCGGCGCTGGCCGCGCCGGCCTGCGCGAACGAGCCCGTCTCCTGGCGGACGAGCAGGACGATTGCGAGCCCGAATATGCCGATCGGAATCCGTCCGATCAGCACGCTGATGACCAGGCGCGGGGCGCCCGGATGGCGGAGGAGCTGCCAGTAGCGGCCGAGCTTCACGCCGTCACCCTAAGGGCGCAGGCGGCGTGAGCACCCGCAATTCCACAGATGAAGGAGGGTCCGCGCGCTGCCGGGCGAAATCTTCCCCACATGGCTGTTACCCTGGATCGGCGCACGGCGGCGCCCTCTGTCCGTCCCATCGGTGTTGACCGTCCGCGCAATCCCTCGCTCATGGAGAAGTTCGTCATCCAAGGCGGCGTGCCGTTGTCCGGCACGATCGTGCCCGCCGGCAACAAGAACGGCGCGTTGCCGATCCTCGCGTCGGCGTTGCTGACCGACGACGAGGTCGTAGTCCGCAACGTGCCGAGAATCGCCGACGTGGAGGCGATGCTTGCGCTGCTGTCCCAGCTCGGCGCGCGTGCCGACTGGATCGAAGAGAACGTCGTCGCGATCCGCGCCGACGGGATGAACTCGACCGACGTCGACCGCGACCTGTCCGAGCGTATCCGCGCTTCCTTCCTGCTCGCCGGCCCCTTGCTCGCGCGTCACGGCCGCGCGCTGATGCCGCCGCCCGGCGGCGACGTGATCGGCCGCCGCCGGCTCGACCCGCACCTCGACGCATTCAAGGCGCTCGGTGCCAGCGTCGAGCATGGCCGCGACATCCTGCTGACCGCACCGCGTGGTCTCGTGCCCTGCGACTTCCTGATGGACGAGCCGTCCGTGATGGCGACCGAGAACGCGCTGATGGCTGCTGCGCTGACGCCCGGCGACAGCGTGATCCGCAACGCCGCCTCAGAGCCGCACGTCCAAGACCTCGCGCGCATGCTCGTGAAGATGGGCGCGGCGATCGACGGGATCGGCTCGAACGTGATGACCGTCCACGGCGTCGAGCAGCTGCACGGCTGCGACCACACGGTCGCACCCGACCACATCGAGATCGGCTCCTTCATGGCGCTCGCCGGCGTGACCGGTGGCGAGCTCACGATCAAGGACGTGATCGCGCAAGACCTGCGGATGATCTGCCTCGTGTTCGCCCGCCTGGGGCTGGAGAGCGAGCTGCGCGGCGATGACCTGTTCGTGCCCGGTGGGCAGAAGCTCGTGATCCACAACGACGCGGGCGGTTACCAGCCGAAGGTCGAGGACGGGCCGTGGCCGGCCTTCCCGGCTGACCTCACCTCGATTGCGCTCGCGCTTGCGACCCAGTCGGAGGGGTCGGTGATCATCCATGAGAAGATGTTCGAGAACCGCCTCTTCTTCACCGACAAGCTGCAGCTGATGGGCGCCACGATCACGATCTGCGACCCGCACCGTGCGCTTGTCGTCGGGCCGCGCCGCCTGCGTGGAGAACGGCTCGAGTCGCCGGACATCCGCGCCGGCATGGCGATGCTGATTGCGGCGCTGTGCGCCGACGGCACGACCGAGATCGGCAATGTCCGCCAGATCGACCGCGGATACGAGCGGATCGACGAGCGCCTGCGCGCGCTCGGGGCGCGCATCGAGCGCGTCGAGGACAGCCAGCGCGTCCACGCCCACTAAAGTCGCCCTGCTGATGAGCGACGCAACCGGCACGGCGCCCGCGGGCGCCCCGACGATCCACCCGATCCCAAGCGGCACGCGCGACGTGCTGCCCGACGAGATGCGCGAGCTGCGCGCGATCACGGCGACCGCGCTGGAGGTCTTCACGCGCGCCGGCTACGGCGAGGTGCAGACGCCCGCGCTCGAGTACGAGGACACGCTCGCGCGCGGTGACGTGCGCGGGGCGCCGCCGGTGTACCGGCTGTTCGACGAGCAGGGCCGGGTGCTCGTGCTGCGCTCCGACATGACGGTGCCGATCGCGCGGCTCGTCGCGACGCGCTTCGCGAACGCCGAGCCGCCGCTGCGCCTCTGCTATCTCGCGCACGCCTACCGCGGCGTGCGTCCGCAGCGGGGGCAGTCGCGCGAGTTCCTGCAGGCTGGGATCGAGTTGGTCGGCGCAGAGGCGCCGGGAGGGACGGCGGAGGCGCTCACGTTGCTGTGCGACGTGCTGGACGCGGTCGGGCTGGCGGATTACCGCATCGGGCTCGGCGACGTCGGCCTCTACCAGGCGCTGCTCGACGGCTATGGCGTCGAGGGAGCAGCTCGCGAACGGGTGCTGCACGAGCTCGTCACGCGCGACTTCGTCGGCCTGGAGCGCGAGGTCGCTGCGCTTGGTCTCGACGCCGAGGCGGCGGCGCTGCTCGCGCGCGTGCCGCAGCTGCGCGGTGGGCCGGAGGTGCTGGCGGGTCTCGACGGCCAGGCGGCGGAGGCGGCGGAGGGCATGCGGAGCGTGTACGCGCTGCTGGAGCCGCGCGTTGCCGAGCGGCTGATCTTCGACCTCGGGCTCGTGCGCAGCCTCGGCTACTACACGGGCGCGATCTTCCAGGTCTACGACCCGGCGCTCGGCGTCCCGATCGGCGGCGGTGGGCGCTACGACGAGCTGCTCGGGCGGTTCGGGCGGCCGCTGCCGGCGGTGGGGTTTGCGCTGAACGTCGAGCGGCTGCACATCGCGCTGGCCGGCGAGGAGCGCGGGGAGCGGGGCGCATGAGCGACAACAGGCTCATGATTGCGGTCCCGCGCGGCGCGCTGCTCAAGGAGACGCTCAACCTGCTCGACGCGATCGGCGTCGACACAGCCGAGGTGCGCTCGAACGACCGCAAGCTGCTGTTCCGCGACGTCGGGATCATCACGATGCGGCCGTCCGACGTGCCGACGTACGTCGAGGCCGGTTCGGCCGACATCGGCGTGACGGGCAAGGACGTCTTGATCGAGCAGGGCGAGCGCGAGGTCTACGAGCTGCTCGACCTCGGCTACGGCGGCTGCACGATGGTGCTCGCCTCGGTCGCCGGTGACGATCCGATGGAGGAGGCGCGCCGCCGCCTCGGCATGATGCGGATCGCGACGAAGTACCCCAAGATCGCCGCGCGCCACTTTGCCGCGACCGGTCGGCAGGCGGAGATGGTCGAGGTGAAGGGCTCGGTCGAGCTCGCGCCGCTGACCGGCCTCGCCGACGGGATCGTCGACCTGACCGCGACCGGGACCACGCTGCGTGAGAACGGGCTCGTGGTGCGCGAGGAGATCGTCGTCTGCACCGCGCGCCTGATCGCCAACCCGGTCTCGCACAAGCTCAAGGCAGCCGCGATCGACGAGCTGCTGGAGCGCGTGCGTGCGGCTTGAGCGCCGCACGCTGACGGGGGATCCCACCGCGCTGGTTGCGGAGTTGCGCGGGCTGGTGCCCGGCACCTCCGACGTGGCAGACGCGGTCGTGAGGATCGTCCTCGACGTCCGTCACCACGGCGACGCGGCGCTGGAGCGCTATCGGCGCGAGCTGGATGCCGCCGGGGGCGACCCCGGACCGGTGCTCGTGGCGGCCGATGAGGTCACGTCCGCGCTCGCTGGCCTTGATCCCGACGTGCGCATCGCGCTCGAGCTGGCGGTCGAGAACGTGCGGGCGGTCGCGCAGGCCGGGATCGACGAGG
Organism: Conexibacter sp.; assembly: GCA_035264605.1. Taxonomy (GTDB): domain Bacteria; phylum Actinomycetota; class Thermoleophilia; order Solirubrobacterales; family Solirubrobacteraceae; genus Conexibacter. The sequence continues at coordinate 5,909 of DATFPW010000094.1, forward strand.
AGCGAGAGGTGAGCCTGCCGCAGGGCCAGCGCGTCGCGCTGCGCGAGGTCCCCGTCGCGCGGGCCGCGGTGTATGTGCCGGGCGGGCGGGCGCCCTACCCGAGCACCGTGATCATGGGGGCGGTGACGGCACAGGCGGCAGGCGTCCCGGAGGTCGTCGTCTGCACGCCGTCGGAGGACCCGCTCGTGCTCGCGGCGTGCGCGATCGCGGGCGTCGAGGAGATCTACCGCATGGGCGGCGCGCACGCGATCGCGGCGCTCGCGCACGGGACGGAGACGATTCGGGCGGTGGACGTGATCGTCGGCCCCGGCAACCTCTACGTGCAGGAGGCGAAGCTCGTGGTCCGCGGCGAGGTGGGGATCGACGGCTTCGCCGGGCCGAGCGACCTGCTCGTCGTGCTGGACGGCGCCGGGGACGCGGAGCTTGCCGCGCTGGACCTGCGGGCCCAGGCAGAGCATGGGGCGGACAGCCTCGTCGTGGCGGCCTCGCCCGATGGAGATGCGCTCGACGCGCTCGCGGCCGCGCTGGAAGGCGCGCCGGAGGAGGGCGCGGCTGTGCTGGTCGAGACGGCCGACCTCGACGCCGCGCTCGCGCTGGCGGAGGCGTTCGCGCCCGAGCACCTGCAGCTGATCGGCCCGCGCGCCGAGGCGCTCGCGCCGCGCGTCACGCGCGCCGGCTGCCTGTTCGTCGGCGCCGGCGCCGCGACGGCGTTCGGCGACTACGTCGCGGGCTCCAACCACGTCCTGCCGACCGACGGCGCCGCGCGCTACGCCTCCGGGCTGTCCGCGCGGACATTCCGCCGCCGCATGGCGGAGGTGCGGATCCCGCCGGCGGCGGCCGCCGAGCTGGCCCCGCATGGGGTCGCGCTGGCCCGCGCGGAGGGCTTCGCGGCCCACGCGGAGTCAATGGAAGCGCGCATCCGGGAGAATGGAGCGCCATGAGCCGCAGCGCAGCGATCCATCGCACGACCGGCGAGACCGATGTCCGCCTGACGCTGGCCCTGGACGGGTCGGGCGACGGCGCGCGCGAGACGGGCGTCGGCTTCCTCGACCACATGCTCGACCTGCTCGCGCGCCACGGCCGGCTCGACCTCGAAGTGGCGGCGACGGGCGACCTGCAGACAGGTGCGCACCACACCGTGGAGGACGTCGGCATCTGCCTCGGGCAGGCGCTCGACGAGGCGCTCGGCGACCGCGCCGGCATCTTCCGCTACGGCACCGCCACCATCCCGATGGACGAGGCGCGCGCATCGTGCGCGATCGACGTCTCGGGCCGTGCGTTCCTGTCCTATGACGCCGAGCTGCCGGCCGGCGCGATCGGCAACTTCGACCACGAGCTGGCGGAGGAGTTCTTCCGTGCCGTGGCGAGCAACGCCAAGCTGACGTTGCACCTGACCGTTGAAGCCGGCACGAACGTCCACCACGTGATCGAGGCGCTGTTCAAGGCGTTCGCGCGCGCGCTGCGCGCGGCCGTGGCGATCGATCCGACGGAGAGCGGCGTGCCGTCGACCAAGGGAACCTTGACCGCATGAGCGCTGCTCCCACGATCGCGATCGTCGACTACGGGATGGGCAATC
>DATFPW010000095.1:0-12381 GCA_035264605.1 Conexibacter sp.
CGGCGGCGGCGAGCGCGCGCAGCGCCGGCACGGCCATCCCGGCGACGGCGCGCGCCTCGGCGAGGCCGGTGGAGCGGCTCACGCGCTGTCTCGCGGGTCGCCGGTCGGGGCCGAGTCGGCAGGCGACGCGCCGTTCGAAGGGCCGGCGGCGGGCGCGCCGGTGCGCGACGTGAAGCGCGTCGCGTAGAGCCGCACGAGCCGGTCGCTCGTGCCGCGCGCGGCGACGTCGATCAGCGCGGCGGTCGTGACCCACCACGGCGTGATCGCCGAGGGGCGGTCGACGATCGCGTGGCAGACGAGCCCGGCCGCCTCGTCCGGCGAGAGGCCGGGGACGAGCTTGAAGTCGTCGGTCGGCGCGCTCATGCGCGTGTGCACCAGCGCCATATAGAGCGAGGTGGCGGTGACGCCATCGGCGTGCATCTCGGCTGCCGCCGCCCGCAGCCACGTGTCGAAGGCCGCCTTCGACGCCTGGTAGGCCGACCAGCGCGGCGTCGGCGGCAGCAGCACGCCGACCGTCGAGACGTTGACGACGTGTCCGCTCCCCCGCTCCCGCATCGCGGGCAGGAGGGCGAGCAGCAGCCGCACGGGCCCGAGGTAGTTCAGATCGGCGGTGCGGGTGAAGTCATGGAAGCGGTCATAGGAGCGGTCGATCGCGCGGCGGATCGACTTGCCGGCGTTGTTGACCACGACGTCCGGGGGGCCGTGCTCGGCGAGGATTCGCGCAGCGAGCGCCGGAACCGCCTCCTCCGCGTCGCTGAGATCGGCCGCGTAAGCGAAGGCCTTACCGCCGTCGGCGCGCAGCTGCTCGGCCAGCTCCTCCAGCACGTCGACCGAGCGCGCGACGAGCAGCACCGTCGCACCCGCGCGCCCGAGCCGGATCGCCGTGTGGCGGCCGATCCCGTGCGAAGCGCCGGTCACGAGGATCGTCTGGCCCGCGACCGCGGCGCGCAGCTTCGTCGCGCTCGGCGCCCCGCCGGGGTTGACGACGCGCGCGGCGACCCGTCGCACGAGACCAGCAAGCTGACTATGGTCTTGAACGAAATTCAAGTTGGATCGCGGTCAGCGTACATCGGAGCGTTCATGAGCGGTGCAGACGGGCCGGTACGGGCAGGCGAGAACGGCAATGCAGCAGCGGTCCGCGACGTGCACGTCGCGATCGTCGGCGGCGGCCTGAGCGGCGTCGGCGCCGCGATCATGCTGCGGCGCGCAGGGATCGGCGACCTCGTCGTGCTGGAGCGTGCCGACGAGGTCGGCGGCACCTGGCGCGACAACACCTACCCCGGCTGCGCGTGCGACGTGCCCTCGGCGCTCTACTCGTTCTCGTTCGCGCCGAATCCCGACTGGGGGCGGCTGTATGCCGGACAGCCGGAGATCCGCGAGTACGCGCGCCGCATCGCGCGCGAGCACGGCGCCGAGGAGCACGTCGTGACGGGCGCCGACGTGCTGGACGTGCGCTGGGACGACGGCGCGCAGCGCTGGCGGATCGAGACGACGCGCGGCCGCTGGTCGGCGCGGGCGGTCATCTCCGCGACGGGGCCGTGGAGCGAGCCGGTGCTGCCGGACGTGCCGGGCCTCGACGCGTTCGAGGGCACGATCTTCCACTCCTCGCGTTGGAACCACGACCACGCGCTCGCCGGGGAGCGCGTCGCGGTGATCGGCACGGGCGCTTCCGCGGTCCAGTTCGTCCCGAAGATCCAACCGCAGGTCGAGCAGCTGACGGTCTTCCAGCGCACGGCGCAGTGGGTGCTGCCGAAGCTCGACCGGCGCGTCACGGCTGCCGAGCAGGCGCTGTACCGGCGCGTGCCGCTGACGCAGCGCGCCCTGCGCGAAGCGATGTACTACACGTTCGAGCTGGCCGGCTTCGCCGAGCGCAACCCGCGCGCGATGGGCGGCTTCCAGCGGATCGCCCGGCGCCACCTGGAGCGGTCGGTTCCCGATCCCACGCTGCGCGTGGCCCTCACGCCCGACCACACGCTCGGCTGCAAGCGGATCCTCTTCTCCAACGAGTGGTACCGCGCGCTCACGCAGCCCAACGTCGAGCTGGTGCCGCACGCGGTGACGGAGGTGCGTCCCGGCGGGCTGGTCGGCGCCGACGGCGTCGAGCGCCCGGCCGACACGCTGATCCTCGGGACCGGCTTCGGGATCACCGAGATGCCGATCGCTTCGCGCGTGACGGGCCGCGACGGGCGCACGCTCGACGAGACGTGGGACGGCTCGCCGACCGGCCACCTCGGCACCGTCGTCAGCGGCTTCCCGAACTTCTTCATGATCCTCGGCCCCAACGTCGGCAACGGCCACACCTCGGCGACCGTGCTGATCGAGATGCAGGTGGAGTTCGCGATCGAGACGCTGAAGCGGATGGAGCGCGACGGGATCGCGAGCGCCGACGTGCGCCCGGCCGTGCAGGAGAGATTCAACGAGGAGGTCCAGCGCCGGCTGCGCGGGACCGTCTGGAACGCGGGCGGCTGCCGCAGCTACTACCTCGATCGGAACGGCAGAAACAGCACGATCTACCCGGGATCGACGATCGAGCTGCGGCGGCGGATGCGGTTCGAGCCGCGGGACTACGAGCTCGTGCGCGCCGGCACCGCTGAGCTGGCCGCGGCCTGACCGCGCCATCCGCGACAATCCCCGCGTGAGCGATTCCTACGCAGCCGCCGGCGTCGACATCGCGGAGGCGGACGAGGGCGTTCGGGCGCTCGTCGAGGTCCTCAGGACGATCGACCCCGGCCGTCCGTCGGCGTCGGTCCTCGGCTCGGGGCACTACGCGAACGTGCTGCGGGTGGCGCCGAACCTGGGGATCGCGGTGTGCGCCGACGGCGTCGGCTCGAAGGTGATCGTCGCCGAGCAGACCGGCCGCTACGACACCGTCGGGATCGACTGCATCGCGATGAACGTCAACGACGTCATCTGCGTCGGCGCAGAGCCGCTCGCGGTGCTCGACTACCTCGCGGTCGAGCAGGCCGACCCGGGCGTGCTGCGCGACATCGCGCTCGGCCTCAAGCGCGGCGCCGAGGAGGCGGGAGTGGAGATCCCCGGCGGCGAGCTGGCCCAGCTCCCCGAGCTGATCAAGGGCCACCCGTCGCCGAACGGCTTCGACCTCACCGGCGCGTGCTTCGGCACGGTCGCGCTCGACGCGATCGTCACCGGCGACGCGATCGCGCCCGGCGACGCGCTGATCGGCCTGCCCGCGAGCGGCGTGCATTCGAACGGCCTCACGCTCGCGCGGCGCGCGCTGCTGGAGGACGGCGGCCTCGCGTTCGACGACCGCCCGGACGAGCTGGGCGGCGCGTCGGTCGCCGACGTGCTGCTGGAGCCGACGGTCCTGTACGTGCGCGCAGTGCTCGAGCTGCTGCGCAGCGACATCCCCGTGCACGGGCTCGCGCACATAACCGGCGGCGGCGTGCTGAACCTGCTGCGGTTGGGGAGCGGCGTCGGCTACGAGATCCCCGATCCGCTGCCGGCTCCCCCCGTGTTCGAGCTGATCGCGCGCTGCGGCTCCGTCGAGCCCGCGGAGATGCAGAAGGTCTTCAACATGGGCTGCGGCTTCGTCGCAACCGTTCCCGAGGCGAGCGCCGACGCCGCGATCGAGCTGCTCGCCGGTCGCCATCCGGGCACCGCCCGCATCGGCCGCGTCAGCGACGACGCCGGCCGCGTGACGCTCCCGACGCTCGGGCTCGCCGGCGACGCGAGCGGCATCGCGCGGGCGTAGCCGGGTACCCGCCCAAACGGCGGGGAAGCGACACGCCAGCGGACCGTCATTTCGATGGGTTGCAGAGACGGCCACCGCAGGAGAAGGTCCCTCGCCGTCGTACCCCGAGAGCTGGAGACCCGTTCGGCGTCTCCGTCACCGTCTTCCAGGAGGAGCACCGATGAGCAGTGTGGAGTTCGTCGTCATCGAGGAGCCAGAGCCGCGCGGACTGCCGGCGTACTACGCCGAGCTGGTCGGCACGTTCCTGCTCGTCTTCTTCATCTGCGGCTTCCTGTCCGTCGCGTCGGCTGGCGGCTTCGACCTCGCGGGCCTCGCGCTCGCGCACGCCTTCATCCTGGGCGTGCTGATCTACGCGCTCGGCGGGACCTCGGGCGCGCACTTCAACCCGGCCGTCACGTTCGCGCTGTGGTCGATCAAGAAGATCTCGACGCCCAACGCGATCGTCTACGTGATCTGCCAGTGCATCGGCGGGATCCTCGGCGCGCTCGTCGTGCTGCTGCTGTTCAACGAGGTCGGCGACGCGGTCAACTACGGCGCGACCGCGATCAATGGCGAGGTCATCAACAACGGCTCGGTGTGGCTCGCTCTGATCGCCGAGGCGCTCGGCACGTTCCTGTTGATGTACGCGATCATGGGCCTCGCGGTCAACCCGCGCGGCGAGGCGGCGCTCGCGGGCCTCGGCATCGGGCTGGCGCTCGGCGTCGCCGTGATCGTCTTCGGCCCGGCGACCGGCGCCGGCCTCAACCCCGCCCGCTGGCTCGGCCCCGCCGTCGCCTCCGGCAGATTCGACGACTTCTGGATCTACATCGTCGGCCCGCTCGTGGGCGCGGTCGCCGCGGCGACCGCGTACCGCGCGTTCATCCTCGACCCGCGCTGGCTGCCGGCGCAGCGTCCGAAGGACGAGCTTCCCGGCTAGCAACACGCGAACGAGGGGTGCGCTCTCAGCAGCTGCCCGGGTGCACCCCTCAAGTCGCGGTCTGACGAACCGCTGCAGCCCGGACCTTCGTCAGCGAAGCGCCTCGGGATGGAGGTGACGAGCGTCGACCCACTTCATGACCGCTCTGCCGCCGGGCCAGGGCTGCTCGAGCGGCGCCCCCGACGGGCTGAACGGGCGCATCCCTCGCGTCGTCACCGGCTCGAAGCCACGACCCGCGAGGACTCGGAACAGGGTGATCGAGCTCGCCGGGTTCGGGAGGATCACCGTGTTGCCGCCCGCAGCGCGCAGATCATCCAACATCGTCTCGATGCGCTGAACCGTCAGCAGGGAGTCGATCCCTGTGTAGGGCGAGACGTTCACCACCCCGTAGGCATCCGCGATGCGATGGCCCGTCGTGAGCAGAATCGCGACGGGAGCGCCTCGCTTGTAGACGTAGTGGTCGCGCCCATCGGCGAGCGAGGCCACGAAGTGCCGCACCTCTGCGGATCTCGAGGGGACCAGCGGTTGCACGTCCGGCTGGCTTTCCGTCGGAACGTGCGCTGTGGTCAAGCGGTCGATCTGCCCCCACGGCGTCGGCGTCTGTGCGAGCGAGCATGCCATCACACCGAAGCCGAACAGCACGACGAACGCGCTGACCGCGGTCGGCCGCAACTGCCTGCCCGCAAGCTCCCGAGCGGCCACGACTGTGAGCAGCGCGAGTGACAATCCCCATGCCGAGAACTGGAACGCGAGCCCGACTGGATGGGATCGACCGACGTAGTAGGAACCCGCCCCCAGCCCGAACACCCCAGCCCACACCAGCATGCCCGTGAGCACGCGGTTGGGCGCGCCGCGCAACCTGCGCGTCGTCGCGACCACGATCGCCGCGGCGTGGGTGAGGAAGATCAGGAGATGGACGCCGAAGATCCCGGGAATGGGCATCAACGCCAGGCCGCCGACGGTGTAGAGACGCGCGTAATCGACGAGCCGGCCGAACTGCGGAAGCGCTCCGGCGTGTACGAGCGTGAGCGCCGCGACGAGCACGATCGCGGTCGCCACCCCCGCTGCGACTATGGCCGCGAAACGCCCGAGTGACGCCCATGTCAGACGCGGCGCGCTCCACAGCAGCGCCGCCAAGGTGGCAGCCAGGGCAGGCGCCCCGAAGTCGCCGTTGTTGAGCACGGCCAGGCCGGCGACGACGAACAGCAGCCAAGCGCCCCTCGCGGTGTCGCGACCGCGATCGATGTGACGGGCCGTCAGCCACGCCAAGAAGAAGGGGAGGGCATAGCGGAGCGGAAATGCCGCGTAATAGCTGCCCGGAGACAGACGATTTTCAAGCGGCCCGTCGAGTCGGAACAGGCTCGTGGCGAGAAAGGGCAGGTAGAGGACCAACGCTGCCGTTGCGCTGTTGGTGACGCGACGAAAGACGCCGTAGATCGCGAACAGCGCAGCAGTCGTGATGACGCAGAGGACCGCCGAGAACACCAGCACCGTCTTGCCGAGCGTCAACATCGGAACGGCTATCAAGAAGGGCCAGAGCGAGCCATATTGAGCGCTGAAGTCCACCAATGGCGTCCGGCCGTTCAGCACCGCGAACGTCTCGTCCAGCGGAAACTGGAGGTGGTACCACAGGCTTTGCAACGCGTTGGCTATCTCGCTGTCCGTATGGACGGCGTGCAGCATCCATATTGCGGTTGCTCCCAGCGCGATACCGCCCGCCAGGAGCCTGCGCTGGTGCCCCTTCGGCCACAGGAGCGCCACGGTACGGCGGCGCACGCGGGGGACCGTCAGCGCTCCCGCCAGCATGGTCGCGATGAGCAGCGCGACGACGAGCGTCGTGGGCGTGAAGTAGCGCCACCCGAAGGGAGGAAGCTGGCCCAGCGTGTAGGTGTCCCCGAACGTGTAGCGATACTGCGCGGCGATCGAGACCGTCACCACCGCGACGAGTGCGGCCTGCGATGCGCCGACGCCCAGGTTCGAGGCGCTCGCAGGAACGCGAGTCAGCCAACGGGGCGCGGAAGCTGTCGCAAGCGCGAGCAGCAGCGGAGCGAAGACGGCGAGCGCATACCGCGTCAGCTCCGTCGGTTCGCGATGGAAGGCGACGCCCTCCAAGAAGGTGTAGTGCTCGCCTGAAGGCGTCAGTCCCCCGAGCGGGGGGCCGAGCAAGTACACGATCCCCGCCATGACGACTGCGCAGGGGATCGCGCACAGCCATGCAGCTGTCGCGAAGTCGTCGACGCGCCAAGCGCGTGCACGTACCACGGCACTCCCCCCGGATAGTGCAGCACCCGGCGTGCGTACGCCGGTTGATGCCATCGGGCCACTGTAGAGGAGATCTCGCCGGGCAATCAAGAGCCAAGCGGGTTTACGGCTCCTCAGGAGGAGACGGTGCCGACAAGCCGCACGTGAGCGCGGCTGGCGTCCGGCTTGGCCCGGCCGATCACCTTCAGCCTGCGCCCGCTGATGCCGGCAAAGCGGCCGGTGCCGCCGGTGACGATCGCTCTCCCGCGCAGGCTCGGCCAGGTGGTGCTGTCGAGGATCGCGACGGCCACTCCGCGACCCGAGATCGTGCCGCCGGGAAGTGTGGCGGTGAAGCTGACGAGGACGCCCTTCGACGTGATGCGTGCCTCGACTTCCATGGTCCCGTCATGGGTGCCGACGACCGTTCCCTGCTGGAAGTAGTGCGACGGGCTGACGCGTCTGGTGAGAATCAGGTTCGCGCGCTCGTCGAGCACGCTCTCGGCTGGTTGCCGTGCCGGCGTGGGCGTGGGTGTGGGCCTGACCGCCTCCTGCGGCGCCGGCTCGTCGGCGGTGGTCGTCGACGAGTCCGCGCTCGCCCCGCCGGACGGCCGCGGGCGGTCGACCGGCGCCGCCGGATCGTGCGGCGTCGCAGGAACAGCTGGCGGAGCGGTCCTCGTCGTGCGCGCGGCGGACGGCGCCGTTGCGGCGGCCGTCGGGGTCGTCGCGGGCGGGGCAGCAGGCGACGTCGCGGTCGTCGCGGTCGTCGCATCGGTCGACGCGGCGACCGGATTGGCGGTGCTGCCACCGCCGCAGGCGGCGAGAACGAGCGCCAACGCGAGCAGCGCCAGTGCAAGAACGAGAGCCGGCGGCGTGTCCAAGGCCACCGTCCGAGCTTATACCGATATCGGGTGCTTCACCGACCGTACGGTCGGCTCGCGACTCAGAGCTCGATCGCCGACTCGCGGATCGCGATCGCGACCGCGTGGGCGCGGCTGGAGGCCTCGAGCTTGCGCATCACGTTGCGCATGTGCGTGCGAACGGTGTGCGGGCTGAGCGAGAGCACCTCCGCCATCGCCTCCGTCGAGCCACCGCCGGCGACGAGCGCGAGCACGCGCAGCTCGGAGGTCGACAGCGTCGAGGTGCGCCGCTGCGCGTGAGGGAGCGGAAGCGGCTGCGTGGGCTTGGGAGCCGGCGCGAGCGCCTCGTCGTCGCGCTCCTCGAACCACAGCCCTCCCGTTGCGATCAAGCGCAGCGCCTCGGCCAGGTCGGCGATGGAGCGGCGTTTGGCGACGAGTCCGGCCGCGCCGGCATTGACGGCCGCAGCCGAATCCTCGTAGTCGGCGTCGTGGGCGTACAGCACGACGGCGCTGCGCAGCCCACGCTGCACGAGCCGTCTCACGAGCGCGATCCCGTCCACGTCCGGCAGGTCGGCGGCGACGAGCGCGATGTCCGGCTCGTGGCGGACGATGAGCGCCTCGCCGCCGGCGCCGGTGGAGGCGCCGCCGAGCACGGCGAGGCCTTCGGGCTGCAGCAGCAGGGCGAGCCCCTCGCGTACCGGCGGGTGGGGATCGACGACCACGACGCTCGTCAACTTCAGCGCTGGCAGGTTGTCGTCGACGTGAGCGGAGAAGCGGGCCCCGCCGGTCGCGGACGAGCGCACATCGGCGACGTCGAGGGCGGCGAACGGAGGGTGGGAGTCGTGGTCGAGCAAGGGCACCGGAGCGGTTATTCGTCGCTGTTTGGTCAACTCATTCGAACGTAACCGAGTGCATCGGCAAAATCATGCACATTGCGGGAAACTTTGTCGGAGGAATTGCCCTCCAGCGTCTGGATCTTTCCGCCGGGAAGGACCTGCTCGACGATGCCGATGTGCTCGTCCCAGACGATCAGCTCGCCGGGGCGCGGCACGACGCCGGGAGCGTTCGGAACGGCACGGCCGTTGTGCTGCGCCCACGCGTACAGCTGGTCGACGGAGCCGAAGCCCTCGCCGTGGTCGCCGAGCGGCATGCCGGCCTGGCGAGAGACCCACGAGACGAAGTAGGCGCACCACGGGCCGACGCCGCTGCCGGCGGTGGCGGTGCGGTACTGCGCGATGCGGGCCGAGTCGTTCGAGCCGGGCGGCTGCTCGGCCTGGCCGACTTCGGCGCCGGCGATCAGCGTCATCGCGCTGCCGGGAGAGCCGGCGCCCGGTGCGATCGTGGGCACCATGCCGGCGGGCATCGCGCCCTGGAGCGCGGTCGCAAAGGAGGATGCGCCGGCCACAGGCGAGGGGGTGGCCGCGGGTGCCGCTGCGCCGCCGACGGTCGCCTCCGAGGGCGACGGTGGCAGGAGCGCTCGCTCGATCTGGTCGATGCGGGCGAGTGCGAGCAGGAGCGACATCACTCCCGGTCATCGGCCGAAGCTGGCGCGACTTGACTATCTGGACGAAAAGAGGATGGCAGCGGGTGCCGGGGGCCGCCACGTGGCCGCCCCCGGCGGGTGCCGCTTCGGGTCGGCGGGCGCCACGAGACGCCCGCCTTTCCAAACCGTCCGGTCGCGGTGACTACCGCAGCAGCGAAAGGACCTGCTGCGGCGCCTGCTGCGCCTGGGCGAGCATCGAGGTGCCCGCCTGGGTGAGGATCTGGTTCTTCGTGAACTTGACCATCTCCGCGGCCATGTCGATGTCGCGGATGCGGCTCTCGGACGCGGTCAGGTTCTCCTGGTAGGTGGTCAGGTTGTTGTACGTGTGCTCGAGGCGGTTCTGCACGGCGCCGAAGGTCGCGCGCTGTGCGGAGACGGCGTCGATCGCCGCGTCGACGTCCGCGAGGACCGTCGAAGAGGTGATGTCGATCGTGCCGACCGCCGACCCGAGGCTCACCGTCGAAACGGAGATGACCTCGCCGTCGTTGGCGCCGACCTGGAACGAGATCGTCTGCGCCGAGTCGAGCAGGTGGATGTTGTTGAACTGAGCGGTCGTGCCGATGCGCTCGATCTCCTGGGTGAGCTGGCTCACCTCGGAGTTGATCGCGCTTCTGTCCGACGTCGAGAGCGTGCCGTTCTGGTACTGCACGGCCAGCTCGCGAACGCGCTGGAGCATCGAGTGGACCTCGGTCAGCGAACCCTCAGCCGTCTGGACGAGCGAGATGCCGTCCTGGACGTTGCGGCCGGCCTGATCGAGACCGCCGATCTGACCGCGCAGCTTCTCGCTGATCGCGAGGCCGGCGGCGTCGTCGGCAGCACGGTTGATGCGGAAGCCGGAGCTCAGGCGCTCCATCGACTTCGCAACTGCGCTGCTGGTGTGCACCAGGTTGCGGTGCGCGTTGAACGCCTCGACGTTCGTGTTGATGCGAAGGGACATGTGGCATCTCCTTGATGTCGTCCCAGAGCGACTCCATGTCACCCGGTATTGACCCGGTCATCGGCATCCGGGCCAGAAGCTTGAGCGCCTTCTATCGCGCTTCGGCGCGCTGCGCGGCGGCGCGGCGGGCGGCCGCCTCGGCGGCGCGGTGGCTGCGCACGGCGCGCAGCTCGGCGACGACGAGATGGCGCCATACGAGCACTGCGCCTGCCCAGGTGGCGACATAGGCGACGACGCCGGCGAGGAGCGCACGCAGCAGTGCGTCGGCCGTCGGCACGCCTGCGCGCATCGAGAGCGCGCCCACAAGCGCGAAACCGGCGAGCCCGCCCCACGCCTTCGCGCGGGCGACCTGAGCGCCGGCGCGCGGGTGGTTGGCGACGCTTGGCATGGAGGCGGCGTCGGCTTTTCCTCTGGTCTTCTTCGCGTCCTTCTTCGGCTTCTTCTCGGCCATCGTGACCTCCTAGAGCTCCCCATCGCGGGTCCGCTGGCGGGCGATCCGCTCCTGCTCGAAGACGAAGCGCACAAGCTCGCGGCGTGCGTCGCGGTCGAGCTCCTCGATCGCGATGCCGCGCTGGCCGTCGTCGCCGATGCGCGCGACGCGACCTCGGCCGGCGATCTGCTCGCCCTCGTTCGGCGTCAAGCGGAAGGCGACCTCGTCGCCGACGGAGATCGTCTCCGGACCGGTCGCGAGCAGTCCGTTGCCGCTGACGTTGACCGTCAGGGCGTCGACCCACTCGCCGGGCATGCCGTCCTCGCCGACGGGCGCGAGCGCGAGCGGGCGCACGACTCGCACGCGCACGAAGTCGCGCCGCTGGACGATGTCGACGGCGCCCTCGTGGTGGAAGCGGACGAGGTCGTGCGTGGCGACGGTCCCTCTGCCCTCCAGCCGCACGAGCCCGCGCGGGGCCGGGTACTCGATCACCATCGGCGAGGCATCGCCGAGCGCGAGCGGATCGCGGCGGTCGACCAGCATCAGCACGACCGCGATCTCGTGGTCGGTCACCTTCGAGACCCGGCCGCGGTACTGCTGCAGGTCGGGCAAGGTGATGACGACGTCCTGCCGCAGCTCGGGCAGCGGCGGCTTCGCCGGGGCCTTGTTGGCCGTCGCGCTCATGGCAGCAGGCGCTCCGCGAGGCTGGCGGGGTCAGCGGGGGCGATGCCGGCCACGCTCTGGGTGTAGGCGATCGGCAGGCGGGTTATGCAGGCGAGCTGGAGCGCGGCGCCGAGCTGGGCGCCCTGTGCGTCGATCGCGAGCGCCGTGGGGCTCAGCGGTTGGAGACGGTCGAGCAGCGCGCGGGCGCTCGGCAGGTCGAGGTCGGCGGGGACGACGGCGACGATCTCGTCGAGCGTGAGCCGGTCGAGGCGCTCGGCCAGCGCTTCGATCTCCGCGCGCTCGGTGGCGATCGGCGGGAGGTCGAGCGCGAGGATCTCGTCGGGGGTATTGCGCTCGAGGCGCGCCTGGGCGCGGTCGAGCGAGGCGAGGGCGCGAGCGTCGCGGCCTGCGCGCTTGTAGGCGGTCGCGAGCGCGTCGGCGCAGGCGGTCGAGCCGGGACCGGCGAAGGCGACGGCGAGGCCGCCGGCGCGGTGCGGGAGGCTGGTGGGGATCCGGCGGGCGAGGGCTCGGCGCGTGGCTTGGCGGAGATCGTTGTCGGCGAACGGCAGCTCGTGTGCCCCAGCGTCCTGGATGAGGCGCTCGGCGAACGCGTGGCTCATGCCGGCTTGCGTCAGCTCGACGGTGAGCGTGGGCGCCATCGCCGACTGGGCATCGAGGGGGGAGGGCTCGGGCGATGCGACTGCCGGCTCAACGAAGTGTCCTGACCTAGCCTCCTCCTGTGAGGTCAGGGCAGGACGCTTGTCGGCAGAGGCGGCGGTGACGACCGCGTCGGCTTCGCCGTCGGACTCGGCGCCGGCGAGCAGGGCGGCGAACGACTCGGGCGTGGGGGGCGGCTGCTCGTCGTAGACGTCGATGCGGGGGCCGCCGCGCTTTGCGTCGACCTCGACGAAGCGCTGCTGGAAGAAGCCGCCGATGCCGCCCATCAGGCCGTCGCGCTGACGCACGACGATCGCGTCGGGGCCGAGCTGCTCGCGGATCTGCGGCAGCAGCTCCTCCAGCGTTCTGCCGCGGAAGGTTCTGAGGTCGGTCGCCGTCTCGTCGAGGCTCGTCGTGCTCATCCG
>DATFPW010000096.1:0-56224 GCA_035264605.1 Conexibacter sp.
CCGCGGATCACGTTCGTGACCGGCAGCCATCTCGCCGTCTGCGGATGGTCGAACATCGCCTCGGCGCGGTCCGCATACGGGACGCTGATCGACAGCCACGTCCAGAACGCGTCGACGTGGCAGTCGAGCGTGTCGGTCTCGCGTCGCGCGGGACCGCCGCACGACGGGCACTCCGTGTTGACGAACGCCTCGTCTTCGGCGAGCGGACGACCCGTCCCATCGATCCTCAGGTCCTTGGGCAGCACGACCGGCAGCTGCTCCTTCGGAACCGGCACGACCCCGCAGTCGGCGCAGTAGACGATCGGGATCGGCGCGCCCCAGCTGCGCTGGCGGCCGATCGAGAAGTCGGTGATCGCGTAGCGGCGCGCCGCGCGGGTCTCGACCGCGACGGCCACGCCATCGGAGCCGGTCTCGTCCGCCCGCGAGATCCCGACCTTCTCGCCGACCTCCGCATCGGTCCTGTCGACGCCCGGAAAACCGAGCGAGGCGGTTGCGCCGTGACGCGCGTCCACGATCGGCGAGACGAGGACGGGCAGCGTCCGGTCGATCCCGGGGATCGTCGCGGCCAAGCCGGTGTCGATCACCTCGACGGTGCTCGCCCGATCGCCGCTGCGCCACCCCATCGATCTCATGTCGCGCAGCGCCTCGCTCTCCTCCAGCTCGCCGACCCAGGCGGTCAGGCGCGGGTGGTTGGGCGAGACGGCGACGAAGGCGGCCTGCGCGAGCGCGTCCGGCTCGGCGGCGAAGACCGCCTCTGTCGAGCCGGCCGGCGTCGTGGCGTCGAGCTCCACGCCCTCCACGCGCGAGAGCAGCGACCGCTGCGCACCGAGGGCGTTCTGATCCCACCCGCTCAGCGTGTCGAGGTTGTCGTCGTTCTCGGCGGCGTAGCGCGTCGCGCGGAAGAACCACTGCTCGAGCGGCACGAAGTCGACGGGGCTGTCGCAGCGCCAGCACACGCCGCCCTCGGCCTGCGTCTGCGCCAGCACCGTCTGGCAGGAGCCGCACCAGTGGACCTGGCGCTCCTGGCGGTAGATCAGGTCATGCTCGAGCAGCAGCAGGAAGAGGTACTGCGTCCATTGGTAGTGCTGCTCCTCGCACGTGATGAAGGAGCGCTCCCAGTCGAACGAGACGCCGAGCGCGGAGAAGTCGCGGCGGAAGTTCTCGCAGCACTGCTCGACCCACTCAGCCGGCGTGATGCCGCGGCGGATCGCCTCCAGCTCGGACGGCAGCCCGAACGAGTCGAAGCCGGTCGTGAAGAGGATCTGGTCGCCCATCGCGCGGCGAAAGCGCACGAACGCGTCCGAGACGGAGTAGATGCGGGCGTGGCCGAGGTGCGCGTTGCCCGACGTGAACGGACACGAAGGGAAGACATAGCGAGATGGTCCCTCGGCGTCCTCGCCGGGCGTCACGAAGGCGCGCTGATCGCGCCAGATCGCCTGCCAGCGCTCGTCGAGTTCACGATGGGCCGGCGGCACGGCTCTCCCCCAATTACATACGAATCCGGAAATCGTTTAGCTAAGTACGCCCGACGGGACTCGAACCCGTATCTCTGGCTTGAAAGGCCAGTACTCTCCAGGAAACTTGCGGTCTGGGACGCACGCAGTCACGTTGCCCAAAGGCAGCCGGACACCGAGAAAAACCGAAGCTCCCCCGGCTTGGATGTCTGGCGCGCAACAGCGCGTGCGGATCCCCCGATTGTTTCCTTTGACCGTTTGAGCTACGGGCGCAAGCGGTCTTTCGCGAGCAACGATAGGCACGCTGTTCACGCCTTGTCAAGTTGTTCCCGGCAGGTAAGCTGTGCCGACGCGCCGTCCATGGGGATGGACGGCCGCAAACGTAAAGGGGGACGGGGACGGAGATGGTCTCGGCGTCGATCATCGAGTGCATCGGCGGTACGCCGCTGGTGCGCCTGCGACGGCTGTTCAGTCACGGGCCGCAGGTGTACGCGAAGCTGGAGCTCCTCAATCCGGGCGGTTCGGTCAAGGACCGCCCCGCTCGCTACATCATCGAACGCGGCCTGCGCGACGGCACGATCGCTCCCGGCTCGACGATCGTCGAGTCCTCCTCCGGCAACTTCGGGATCGCGCTCGCGATGGCGGCGCGCATCTACGAGCTGGACTTCGTCTGCGTCGTGGACCCGAGAATCGCGCCGCTCAACCTGCGGATCCTCGAGCAGCTCGGGGCGCGGATCGAGATGGTCACCAAACCCGATCCCTACGGCGGCTATCTGCACACGCGCCTGGAGCGGGTCCAGGAGCTGCTCGCCGAGATACCGGGCGCGTACTGGCTCGACCAGTACGCCAACGACCTCAACGCGCAGTGCCACTACGACGGCATCGGCACCGAGATCGTCGAGGCGCTCGGCACCGAGGAGCCGGTCGACGTGTTCGTCGCCGCCGTCAGCACGAGCGCGACGCTGATGGGCGCCGCCCGGCGCCTGCGCGACACCTGGCCGGACATCCGCGTCGTGGCGGTCGACGCGCAGGGCTCCGTCATCTTCGGCGCGCCGGCGAGCAGACGCAGCCTGCCGGGGATCGGCTCCAGCCGCACGCCCGAGCTGCTGTGCGAGGACGAGATCGACGAGGTGCTGTACGTCGACGACTTCGATTCCGCGCGCGGCTGTCGCGAGCTGCTGCGCGGCGAGGGGATCCTCGCCGGCGGCTCCTCCGGCGCCGTGATCGCGGCGGTGCAGCGCGTCGTCGCGGCGCTGCCGCCGACGGCGCGGGTCGTGACGGTGCTGCCGGACCGCGGCGAGCGCTACATGGACCTCGTCTATGACGACGCCTGGGTCGAGGCGCACCGTCCCACGGTGCCCGACGTCGTGCCGGACGTGACGGCGGTCAGGCCCGCCGCCGTCGCGCTAACTCCGACGCCCTGAGGGGAGCCATGACATCGACGCAGACCGAGCCGGCCGCATCGCCGGCCGAGCCGGCAGCCGGGGACATCCTGTACCTCAACCGCCGCGACGTGCGCGCCGCGATGGGCTCCTCCATCCGCGGCTATGTCGAGGCGCTGCGCAGCGCGCTCGCGCTGCACGCCGAGGGGAGGACGGCCCAGCCGCTGAAGCCCTACCTGCGCTGGCGCAGAAGAGGCCACATCGCCGATCGCATCATCGCGATGCCGGGCTACGTCGGCGGGCCGAACGAGATGGCGGGGATCAAGTGGATCGGCTCCAAGCACGACAACCCGACCGAGCGCGGCATCCCGCGCGCGAGCGCTGTGATCGTGCTGAACGACCCCGAGACGCACTTCCCCATCGCGATCATGGAGGGCGGCGAGATCAGCGGGATGCGGACCGCCGGCGTGACGGTGCTCGCCTCCGAGTACCTCGCGCGGCCGGGCTTCCAGAGCGTCGCGCTCGTCGGCTGCGGCTTCATCGGCCGCCTGCACGCGCTCGGGTTGCTGGAGTCGTTTTCGGCGATCGAGCGGCTCTTCCTGTACGACCAGGACCGCCGCGCGGCCGACGCGCTCGCGGAGGAGCTCGAGCAGCTCGGACGCGGGGGTTTGAGGATCGCCGTCTGCGAGGCGGCCGAGGAGGCGGTCTGCCGCGGCGAGCTCGTCGTCCCGTGCACTGTGACCGCAAGACCGTACATCGAGCTCGACTGGCTGATGCCGGGTGCGTTCGTGTCCAACATCTCGATCATGGACGTCAAGCCGGAGGTCTATCTCGGCGTCGACAAGCTGCTTGTGGACGACTGGGAGCAGGCAAACCGCGAGAGAAAGACGATCAACCAACTGGTCCTCGCCGGCCGGCTCAAGCAGTCTGACCTGCATGCGGAGCTTGGCGACGTCGTGCGCGGGCACAAGCCTGGCCGCACGAGCCCCGACGAGCGGATCCTGCTGAACCCCATGGGCATGGCGATCGAGGACGTCGCCTGCGCCGCCGCGGTCTACCGGACCGCACGCGAGCAGGGAACCGGCACGTGGCTGACTCTGGCGTAGCCGCCCGCGCGGACGTGCGGGCGCGCTTCGAGGCGGTCCGCGCCCGCCACGGCGAGGTCTACCTGCTGATAGGTCCGCCGCGCACGGCCTCGACCGCTGTGTCGCGGATCCTGTGGAACCACCCGCAGGTCGGCTGGTATTCGCACGAGCCGTTCGAGGCGACGTGGTACGAGGGCGCAACCTCGGAGCGCGCCGCCGAGCTGCTGGAGGCGCCGGAGCCGGTGGCGGACCTCGGCGGTCGCGGCACCGGCAAGGCGCTCGTCGTCAAGGAGATGACGTTCCAAGTCGGCGACGCGTTTCCGCTGCTCGCCTCGCTTACGACGCGTCCGATCGTCTTTCTGATCCGCGACCCCCGTCTCACCGTTGCCTCGCGCATGAAGGTGCTGCGCCGTTCGGGTCGTCCGGAGGTCTTCCCGTTGCGCGAGTCGGGCTGGGAGGACCTTGCGCGGCATCTCGCACACGTGCGGCGGGAGGAGATCCCCCACGTGGTGGTGGATTCGAGCGACCTGCGGCGCGCGCCGGACACGGTCGTGCCGCCGCTGCTGGAGCGTCTCGGCTTGACGTTCACGCCAGAGCTCCTGAAGTGGCAGTCCTCCGAGGCGACCGGCCTCAGCGCCGTCTCGGGCTCAGACGACCCGTTCTACCAGCGCGTGCTCGACAGCACGGGCATCGAGGCGCCTGCCGAGAAGATCCCAGAGCTGTCGGCGTTCCCCGCCGACGGCGGCTTCCGTCAGCACGTCGCCGAGTGCGTCGAGCAGTACGAGGAGCTGTGCGGGATCGGGTCCCGATGAGGGACCCAGATCCGCGCAGCTACTGACCCGGAACCCAGAGCCGGCCGGATCTCTGGGCGGGGCCGGTGCCCTCAGCCGGATGCTCGCTCGATGCCTGCTGTTCGGGCGCGGCTGGTCTGTCCGGCGCGTCGGCGCCGGAGTCCCCCACCGCCCGCACATACGCCATCTGCAGCTGCGACAGCGCATCGCGAATCGGTCTTGCCTGCTCGGCGCCAAGCGCCTGCTCGACCAGCGGCATCAGGGCGCGGACGGCCTCGATTCCCATGCGCGTCTGGCCGAGATCCTGCTCGCCCTCCGAGCCGGGCACCAGCCCGGCCCGCAACACGGCGACGTTGAGGATCGAGACAGTCGCCTCCGTGACGACCTGCTCGACGCGCACCCGCTTGAGCTCCTCCTCCAGCGCGGCGCGCATCTCCTCCTCGGTGGGCTCCTGAGCGCTCATACGATCGCCTCCTGGGCGTAGGTCTCGCGGGTTTCGCGGACAGTGGCCGCGTAGACGTCCTCGATCGACGCGCCGGACTCCAGCAGACGCCGCTGACGCTGAGCGCCATTGAGCTCGGGCAATGCCACTTCGATGCCGAGCTCGCCGCGTACCGGCGCCGTCCAGGCGAGCAGCCGTTCGACCGCCTCGGCCGCCGGCTGCTCGACCGCGCGCTCGAGGTCGACGAGCTTGCCGTCGAGCCCGAACCGGATCGCGCGCCACATGTTCTCCTCGACCAGGCGCGGGGCTGGATCGACGAACGGAACGCCCTCGTCGACGTCGCGAGCCGCCTGCAGCACCGCGCCGACGATCAGCGAGGCGAGCGCCTCCGACTCGGAGGCGGAGCTCTGCGCGTCGCAGATGCGCACCTCGACGGTGCCGAACGACAGGTGTGGGCGAATCGACCACCACACCTGCGTGTACTCGACGATCGAATTGGTCGCGACGAGGAAGTCGAGGTAGTCCCTGAACGCCTGCCAGCTGCCGAAGGCGTCCGGAACCCCGCAGCGCGGGAACGACTTCGTGAACGTTTGGGTCCGTGAGGTGTGCAGCCCGGAGTTGCGCCCGTCGACGAACGGCGAGTTCGCCGAGATCGCCAGCAGCAGCGGCAGCACCGGCCGCAGCCGGTCGCACACCTGCACGGCGCGGTCAGCACCCCGCACGCCGACGTGGACGTGCATCGAAAACGTGTTGTTGCGCCGGGCGACGTACTGGAGCCCGTCGACCACACGCCGGTAGTGCTCGGTGTCGATGTTGCGCTGTTCGCGGTAGTCGGCCCACGGGTGCGTGCCGGTCGCCCCAAGCGCCACGCCGCGCTCGGCGGTGAGCGCGAACAGCCGGCGGCGGTGATCCCGCTGAGCGACGAACGCCGCGGCGAGGTCCTCGCCGCGGCCCGAGCGAATCTCGATCTCCGAGGAGATCAGCTCGCCCGCGAGTGAGTCCGCCAGCGCGGAGTCGGTCGCCGCGGCCGTGTCGCGCAGCTCCTCGAACCGCGGAACCATGTCCAGCGTGGTCGGATCGAGGATCGCGAACTCCTCCTCGAGGCCGATCGTGCCGTCGATCGCGTCCTCGTAGGACTCGTGCGCGGTGGAGAAGTCGAGGCTCACGAAGAAGGGCCGGAAAGCGGACGGAGCCGGAGGCTCAGGTCAGGTAGAAGTACAGCGCGTAGAGCAGATCGACTGCCGGGCTGGAGGTGTGGACCGTCACCTCCGGCGGGACCTGCAGCAGCGCCTCGGAATAGTTGAAGATGATCTTCACCCCGGCGGCGACAAGATCGTCCGCGAGCAGCTGTGCGGCTGCCGTCGGCACCGCGAGGACGCCGACGACGATGTCCTCCTCTTCCACGATCTGCGGCAGGTCGGTCGCGTCGCGCACGGTGTGGGGCCCGACCTGCTCGCCGATCTTCACCGGATCCTTGTCGAAGATCGCGACAACGCGGAAGCCGTGGTCGGCAAAGATGTCGGACGACGCGATCGCGCGGCCGAGGTGGCCGGCGCCGAACAGCGCGATGTTGTGCTGGCCCGAGGTACGCAGGATCTTGCGGATCTGCGAGACGAGCGAGTCGACGTTGTAGCCGACCCCGCGCTTACCGAACTTCCCAAATCCAGAGAGATCCCGTCGGATCTGCGTCGAGTTGACGTGCGTGTAGTCCGACAGCTCCTGCGAGGAGATCGTCTCCTTGCCCATCTTCTTCGCCTGCGTGAGCACCTGCAGGTAGCGCGAGAGGCGGGCGGCGACGCCGAGCGAGAGGCGGTCGCCGACCTTGCCGAGGGCGGCCTCGGCGTCGTGCTCGATCGTGGAGCTCATCGCTCCCCAGTGTATGCGAGTCGGCGCCGCAGCTCGGCCTCATCGACGAAGAAGTCGAACAGCTCCTCGCCGTCGAGCGCCACCACCGGAATCCGCTCCAGATACGCCTTGAAGAGCGCGTCGTCCCGTTCGATGTCCCGCTCGACGAGCGCGAACGGCAGGTCGGCCCGCACCCGCTCCAGCACGACACGCGCGTCGTCGCACAGGTGGCAGCCGGGCCGGCCGTACAGCACGATCTCGGGCGCGTTCACAAGCCCCGCTCGCCCGTCGCATACGCGTCGAGCGCGGCGTAGTCGGGAAACGGCAGCGCCGGCAGGTGGCGGGCGGCGGAGGCGATCATCGCGGCGTTGTCGGTGCACAGCCGGATCGGCGGGACGTCGATCTCGACGCCGAGACCGCGCATGCGCTCGCGCAGCGGGCCGTTCGCGGCGACGCCGCCACCGAGGGCGAGCCGCTGGACGCCGGTCTGATCGAGCGCGCGCTCGACACGACGGGCGAGCGTCTCGACGATCGCGCGCTGATAGGAGGCGGCGAGATCGGCGCGGCGGCGCCCGGCCTCCTCCTCCCCCAGATCTCTCAGCTTGTAGAGCAGCGAGGTCTTGAGGCCGGAGAAGGAGAAGTCGAGGCCGGCGACCTGCTGCGCGGTCGGGAACGCAAACGCCTTGGGGTCGCCGTCCTCCGCAAGCCGCTGGAGCGCCGGGCCGCCCGGGTAGCCGAGCCCGAGCATGCGCGCGCCCTTGTCGAACGCCTCACCCGCCGCGTCGTCGTGCGTGGCACCGAGCACCTGGATGCTGTCCCCCGCCCACCCCCCGTGGTCGCGCACGTGCGCGAGCAGCGTGTGGCCGCCGGAGGCGATCAAGATCAGGAACGGCGGCTCGAACTCGCTCGGCTTCAGGAAGCTCGCGGCGACGTGGCCGTGCAGATGATCGACCGGGATCAGCGGCAGCCGGTGGGCCGCGGCGAGCGCCTTGGCGGTCGACACGCCGACGAGCAGGGCCCCAACAAGGCCTGGGCCCTGCGTGACGGCGACGGCGTCGAGCTCCGGCAGTGTTGTGTCTGCCTGAGCGAGCGCGTCGTCGACGACCGGCCCGATCAGCTCCAGGTGGTGGCGCGATGCGACCTCCGGCACGACGCCGCCGTAACGGTCGTGGATCCCCTGCGAGGAGATCACGTTCGAGCGGATCTCGCCGTCCTGCGTGACGACCGCGGCGCAGGTGTCGTCGCAGCTCGTCTCGATCGCGAGGATCACGCGGCGCCGCTGCCCACGTTGGGCACGTCGTCGAGCGTGCCGGCGAGCGTTGCGCGCGTGCGCCACATGATGAGCGCGTCCTCACCGTTGTCCTGGTAATAGCGCGGCCGCGTGCCGGCCGAGCGAAAGCCGAAGCGCTCGTACAGCGCGATCGCCGGCTGGTTCGTCGGGCGCACCTCGAGCGTCAGCTGCACGCTGCCGCTGCCGTCGTCGATGCGGGCGAGCAGCGCGCTCAGCAGCGCCGACGCGATCCCCTTGCGTCGCAGCCGCGGATCCACGGCGATGTTCATCAGGTGCCAGACGGTGTCGTAGCGCGAGCAGATCAAATGGCCGACGACCATCCCCTCGCGGACGGCGGCGAGACAGACGCCCGACGGCTTCGACAGCTCCAGCACGAACATCGCCAGCGACCACGGCGTCGGGAAGGCACGTCGCTCCACCGCGATCACTTGCGGCAGGTCCGAATAGGTGAGGCGGCGGATCTCGAGCGTCGACGAGGGGGTCACGATGCCGTGGCGCGCCGTCTGCGGAGCGCCAGCTCGGCGTCCGGAAGGCGCAGGTAAGCCGGCAGGACCGTGTCTCGGGCGTCCAGCTCCATCACCGTCGCGAGCCGGGCGTGCACCGCCGCGTCGACGCGATGTGCTGCGGAGTCGTCCGCCGGAACCACGGCCCCGGCCGCTGCCAATACGTCCCTGAACCTTACCGCGCCATCTCCGACCGCCAAGACGCCTGCGGGCAGCGCCGCGACGGCCTCGGCGAGCGCCTCGGGGGTGAGCGCAGCGGGCGCAAGCAACGGCTCGGCCTCGGGCTGTGCGGCGTTCCCGGCCCTCCAAGCGGCGGCGAACGCCTCGCCACGGCGGGCGTCGAGGACGGCGAGCGTGGCGGGCGACTCGGTGCCGGAGCCATGTACGGTCGCCCCCGCCGCGAGCGAGCGCAGCGTCGAGACGCCGACGAGTGGGAGATCGTGCGCGTGTGCGAGCGCTCGCGCGGTCGCGACGCCGATCCGCAGTCCGGTGAAGGTCCCCGGCCCGATCCCGACGGCCAGCCGGTCGAGCTGGGCGACGTCGAGGCCGGCTTCCGCGAGCAATGCCAGCGCAAGCGGCAGCAGCTCGCTCACGTGGCCGGGCCGCTCGCCAGGCGCGGGCTCATGGCGGCGTGTGAGCACGTTCTCATTTGCGATCGCCAACGCGACCGTCGTCGCGGGGGTCGCGGTGTCGAACGCGAGCAGTCGCACGCCCCGCATCGTCGCGCAACGGGCGGTTGCATGACGCCCCGGCGAGCCATCGGGAGCTGGCGCGCACCCGATCGACACGTCGACGTCGAGGGGCGGACCGAATCCCGCAAACTGCGAAAAAGCGCCGAAGCGCCCCACGACGTGACGGCCGACCCATCCCGTAGGGTCCCGCCCCGATGACGGCGAGCCTGCCTCTGCAAGGCACGACGTCCAGCTCCCCCGTTCGTTCCGCCGCACGCAGCATTGCGGCGGTTCTGCTGGCGTTTGCCTGTCTGTCTCTGTCCGTGCCCGCGGCATACGCCGCCGGTGTGGACGGCCTGCTCGTCGACGCTCCGGCGGCGACGCTCAAAGCACCCCAGACGGCAGTACCTGTTGCGAGCACCGCAGCCGCACGGCCGGTCGCGCACGCCGCTCGCGGCTGTAGCTACGCCCGCGGCGCGTTGCGAACGCGCCGCAGCATCCTGCACGCCCAGCGCCGCATGCTGTGCCTGATGAACCGCGTACGGGCGCGCTTCGGGCTGCGGCGGCTGCACACGAACCGCTGCCTGCACCGCGTCGCGGCGCGCCACGCGCACGACATGGTCAACCGCCGCTATTTCGCCCACACGACGCCGAACGGCTGGGATCCCGGCCGCCGAGCGCGTGCGTCGGGCTACGTGCCGCGCCGCGCGCGGTGGCTCGTCGGCGAGAACATCGCTTGGGGCGTAGCCGGCGCAGCACGCCCCGCCTGGGTCGTGCGTGCCTGGATGCACAGCCCGCCGCATCGCCACAACCTCCTCAGCCGGCACTTTCGCGACGTCGGCATCGGCGTGGCGCGCGGGGTTCCGCTGCGCGGCTTCCGCGGCGTGCGCCTGCGCGCGACGTTCAGCGTCGAGTTCGGCGCACACCACGGTCGCACGCGCTGCGGCTAGCTCGACGGCCCGCGCGGCCCGCCCACCACCTGTCACGCACTGCTTTCTGGCGCACTAAGCTGAGCTGATGGCCATAACCGGCTCGGGGGCGCCGGTACGAGCCTCACGGGCCGACACGCCCCGCATCCACATTCCAACGCCCGGCGCCGCGACAGCCGCCTGGGTATGCACCCTTCCATGTACCCTGATGGTGCTCGCAGCGGGGCTGTGGCTCGCCGGACCGCTCGGAGTGCTGCTCACTCCTTCGCACCACAGCTACACGTTCACCGCCGGGTACGCACCGCTCGTGCGGCCCGAACCCACAGAGCACGCGCGCTACCTGATCGCGTTGAGCCTCCCGCTGCTGATGGCGTTCGCCACGATCGTCGCGCCACGGTGGCTCCCTCGCCTGTCGCCGTCCCGGGCACGCGTCGCCGTGACGTCGACGCAGGCGCTGCTCGCGCTGCTGCTGGCGGCCTGCTACATCGCACAGGTTCGGCTGAGGTACGGCTTCCTCTACACGCATCAGGACGGCAACGTCTTTCAGATGCGCTACTTCACGACCGCCACCATCGTCGCAGCGGGGCTGCTGACGCTCGCGATGATCGCGTTCGTGCGACGAGAGCGACTGCGCCACGCCGCAGCGGCGCTGATGCGCGACTCGCGCGCGCGAGTCGCCCTCGGCTGGACGCTCGCGGTCATCGCCACGGCTGTCTGGCTGCTGAACGCGGTAAACACCGATGGCTCGTTGGCGAGCGCGCCGGCGGACGTGCCCGCCCATCTCGCCTTCACGCTCGACGAGACTTCCGCAGTCTTGAACGGGATGAGCCCGCTCGTCGACTTCACGGCGCAGTACGGCTCCCTGTGGCCGTACGCGACCGCGCCGCTGATGCTCGTCTTCGGCAAGACCGTCTTGACGTTCTCGCTCGTGATGTGCGCGCTCACGAGCGTGGCGCTGCTGGCGATCTACGCGGTGCTGCGGCGGGTGACGCGCAGCGCGATCGCCGCGCTGCTGCTGTACCTGCCCTTCCTGGCGACGAGCCTCTTCACCCTCGAAGACCTGCCGCAGGCTCGCAGCTCGCTCGCCAGCTATGGAACCTTCCCGCTCCGCTACGCCGGGCCCTACGTCCTTGCCCTGCTCACCGCGCGCCACATCGACCGCGACGGCGGACCCCGCGGGATCTTTCTGCTGTTCCTCGTCGGTGGGCTGACGATCCTCAACAACGTCGAGTTCGGAGTGGCTGCGCTCGGCGCCACCGTCGCAGCCGTGGTGTGGGCCGGAGCTGGACGGCCTCGTTCCTCCCCTCGGCGCCTGCTGGCAGCGGCGGGCGGCGGCCTGCTGGCGGCGCTCGCCCTCGTCTCGCTGCTGACGCTTCTCCGGGCCGGTGCGCTGCCCCAGCTCGGACGAGTCACCGACTACGCACGCCTGTTCGGGATGTCCGGCTACGCGGGCATGCCGATCCCCGGCCTGCTGGGAATGCACCTCGTCATCTACGTGACCTACGTGGCGGCGATCGTCGTCGCGACGGTGTCCGCGCTGGGGCGCGCACCGGATCGACTGCTGAGCGGGATGCTCGCGTGGACGGGCATCTTCGGCCTCGGGTCCGCGAGCTACTACGTCGGCCGCTCGCATCCGGTCGCGCTCAAGGCGACCTTCTCGGTGTGGGCGCTCGCGCTGGCGCTGCTCACGGTCGTCGTCGTGCGCGCGCTCGCCGCCCACCCGCGCCGCCTGCCGTCGATCGCCGCCGTCGCGACGCTGTTCGGCATCGGCGTCGCCGCCTGCTCGCTGGCGCAGACACCGACCCCGTGGTCGCAGATCGATCGTCTCCGTGGACCGTTCGCGGCGACCGAGACGTCGCCGTCCCCGCGCCCGCTCGCGCCCTCACCCGATCGACAGACGCGCATCTTCGTCGCGTCGCTGGCCGACGGCCCGTCGCGCTTCGTCGTCAAGCAGGGAGCGCCGATCGCGATCATGCTGAGAACCGGGCATCGCGTTGCCGACGCCTACGGCGTCCGCAATGTCTCGCCCTACACCGGATCGGACTCGACTCCCACGGTCGAGCGCGTCGAAGTGGTGCTGGATCTGCTGGCGAAGGCCGGCGGCAACACGGTGATCGTCTCGAACGCCGTCGACGCGGGGATGTTCTCCGTGCTCGAGCGACGCGGCTTCTTGCTGATCACCCACCACGGGCTCGACCGCTATGACCCCGCCGTGCCGCACTCCGACGCCGTCATGCTCCCGTGGCCGGACGGCACCAGCGTGATCAAGTGGGTCGACACGCGTCACCTCCGCGCGGATGCGCTGCGCCGCTAGCTTGCCTCGATCGTCAGCTCACGCTCGTCGCCGCCGCGATGCGCGAGCCGCACGCGGGCCGCGATCGGGACGCCGACCACGCCGTCTGCGACCTCTGGCCACTCGATGAACGCGACGCGCTCGGGCGTGAGGTAGTCGGCCAACAGCGCCGGGTCCTCCAGCGCGAGGTCGCCGAGGCGGTAGAGGTCGAGGTGGGAGACGGGTACGCGCCCCTCGTAGCGCTGCCCGATCGTGAACGTCGGGCTCGTGACGCGGCCGCTCACGCCGAGCGCGCGGCAGGCGCCGCGCACGAACGTCGTCTTGCCGGCGCCGAGCTCGCCGGCGATCAGCACGACGTCGCCCGGCTCGAGCGCTGCGGCGAGCCGCGCCGCGAGCGCCTCCGTCTCGTCCGCACCGCGCGTGCGGTGGACGCCGGTCGGGAGCGGGGGCTGCTGGCGCATCGCCGGCGGACGGTAGCGTAGGCGCCGCGATGACCGACGGGTCCGGAAGCCAGGAGGGCGGCGGCGCGGGGGTCTCCCTGCGCGGCCGCGTCGCGGCACTGCGGACCTCCGACATCGGCAGAGCCGGCGGGCTCGCGGTCGCGATGATCGTGACGAACGTCGTCGCGCTCGGTTCGACGGTCGTCTTCGCGCGGCTGCTCGACGACTACGGGTCGCTCGCGGCGCTGATCTCGTTTTATCTGATCCTGTCCGTCGTCGGACAGGCGATGCAGGTCGCCACGGCGCGCGACGCGGTTCTCGGTCAGCTCGGCGAGGGGCCGGCGCTGCTTGCCACGCTGCGCAGCTGGACGCGCTCGCTGCTGCTGCTGACGGTCGCCGTGGCAGTCGTGTCGGTGGCCCTGCGCGCCCCGATCGCCCATGCGGTCGGCGTCGATCAGGAGTGGGCAGCGGCGGTGGGCGCGCCGGCCGGGGTGCTGTGGCTGCTGCTGTCGCTGCTGCGCGGGGGTCTGCAGGGCACCGGCGACTACCGCGCGGTCGGGATCAGCCTCGTCGGCGAGCAGGGCGCGCGGCTCGTGCTCGGCGCCGCGCTGGCAGCCGCCGGCCTGGGCGTCACGGGCGCATACCTCGGCACGCCGCTGTCGTTGCTCGCGATGGCGGTGTACTGCTGGGTTGAGCTGCGCCGTGTGACGTCGCCCGCAGGGGATCCGCTTGCGGTCGCCGGAGGGCGAAACCCCGCATCCGCCAAGGCCGTCCCCACCCGCCGCCTGCGCGATCACGTTGCCGGCGCGACCACGCCGATTGCGGGGCTCGTGATCGTGGCGCTGCTGCAGAACGTCGACATCATCGCCGGCAAGCACCGCTTCTCGACCGATGTCGCCAGCTCATACGGCGCGACCGCCGTCGCCGCGAAGGTGCTCGTGTGGGTCGCGATGGGCGCGGGCTTCTACCTCGTGCCGGAGACGTCGCGCCGCCACGCCGAAGGCGAGGACACGCGCCGCGTGCTCGTGAACGCGATCGGCATCGTGCTCGTCTGCGCGCTGCCGGTGCTGGCGATCTTCGCGTTCGGTGGCAGACAGCTGCTGAAGGCCGCGTTCGGCGCGGATCGCCTGCTGGCGGTCGATGCGCTGCTGCCGCTCGGCGTCGCCTTCACGCTGCTCGCGCTGACCTACCTCGCGATCCAGTACCTGCTCGCCCTGCGCCGCACC
Source organism: Conexibacter sp. (assembly GCA_035264605.1). Taxonomy (GTDB): domain Bacteria; phylum Actinomycetota; class Thermoleophilia; order Solirubrobacterales; family Solirubrobacteraceae; genus Conexibacter. The sequence continues at coordinate 14,353 of DATFPW010000096.1, forward strand.
GGGTTCCTGCTGCCGCTCGGCGCGATCGCGCTCGCCGAGCCGGTGCTGCTGCTGACGGTCGCGCCCGACAACCCAGACGGCTTCGCCGCGGTCGTGCTCGGGATCCAGGCTGTCGCCGCCGCCGTGGCGCTCGCGCTCGCGTTCGCGCGCGGCAAGCCGGTTCCGGTCCGCTAGCTAGAAGAGCCCCATCTGGTCGGCGCTCGGCTCCGGGTCCGGGTTCCCTGCCGGCTCCGACGTCGCGTCGACGGGCGCCTCGTCAGCCGGCTCGGGCGGGAGCAGGCCCTCCGGCTCGAGCTCGGGAACCGGCTCCAGCATCTCCGGCTGCGGCGGTGGATCCGTCGCGAGCAGCTCCGGGAGGCGGGCAAAGTCGGCGCGGAGCGTCTCCAGCATCGAGGGTGTGTAGAGCGCGGCGGCCGGGTGATAGATCGGATAGAGCCGCACGGCGCGGTGTCCGAGCACGTGCACCTCCGGCTGACCGTGCAGCTTCGAGATGCCGGTCGGATCGCCGCGCAGCAGCTTGGTCGAGAAGTTGCCGAGCGTGCAGATCACGCGCGGTTCGATCAGGTCGACCTGGCGGTGGAGGTAGTCACGGCAGGCATCGATCTCCTGCGGCCGCGGGTCGCGGTTGCCCGGCGGACGGCACTTGAGCACGTTCGCGATGAAGACGTCTCTGCGCTCGAGTCCGATCTCGGCGAGCAGCTTGTCGAGCAATCTGCCGGCCTGGCCGACGAACGGAAGGCCCTGCTTGTCCTCGTTCGCCCCCGGGGCCTCGCCGACGAACATCAGGTCGGCATCCGCGTTGCCGGCGCCGAAGACGACTGTCGTGCGGGTCTCCGCGAGGGCGCATCTCGTGCAGGCGCTCGCCTCGAGGTAGACCTGCTTCAGCTGCTCCCGGCGTTCGGCGGCATCCATTCGACCGCTGGATGGTATTCGGGCGTCGCGACGGCTACCATTTGCAACAGCCGTCACCCGCTTTGGGGACGGACTTCGCAGGACTCACACCACTTCAACTCGACGCCGACCGGTATCTCCCATGTGGGAACTGGAACGGGAACCCGCCCGCTCAACCCTTGCGCCTCTGCGCTGCGCGATCGTCGGCGCCGGCCGACTCGGCCGCGCGATGGCGTCTGGCCTGCGTGAAGCCGGACTCACCGTGGAGGGACCGCTCGGACGCGGGGCTCGATGTCCGGACGCTGACGTCGTAGTCCTCGCCGTCCCAGACACGGAGATCGCCAACGCCGCCACGGCGATCGAGCGACATCCCGACGGCCCGCTCGTGGGCCATTGCTCCGGGGCCACCACACTGGCTCCGCTCGCCCCCCACGAGGCCTTCTCGCTCCACCCACTGATGACCGTCCCCGCAGACGGTCCCGCGCAGCTCGCAGGCGCGAGCGCAGCGATCGCCGGCACCACCCCCCACGCCCGCGGGATCGCCCACCAGCTCGCGCTCCACCTCGGGCTCACCCCGATCGACGTCGCCGACGAGGACCGCGCCGCTTACCACGCCGCCGCCTCGATCGCCTCGAACTTCCTCATCACGATCGAGGCTGCTGCGGAACAGCTCGCAGCCAGCGCCGGCGTCGACCGCCACGCGCTCGTTCCGCTCGTGCGGGCGACCGTCGAGAACTGGGCGTCGCTCGGTCCCGACCGAGCCCTTACCGGCCCGATCGCCCGCGGGGACGAGCACACCGTGGCCCGACAGCGCGACGCGATCGCCGAGCGCACGCCCGACCTCCTCGCCCTCTTCGATGCGCTCGCTGAGGCGACGCGCGCCCTGGCGACAGGGGTGCACGCATGAGAACCGTCCGCACCGTCGAGGAGCTGCGCGCCGAGCTGCGACCGGCCCGCATGGAGGAGCGCACGATCGGCCTCGTCCCCACAATGGGCGCGTTCCACCAGGGCCACATCAGCCTGATGGAGCGCGCACGCCAGGCCACGGACGTCGTCGTCGTCTCCCTGTTCGTCAACCCCACGCAGTTTGCCCCCACCGAGGACCTCTCCGCCTACCCGCGCGACGAGCAGCGCGACGCGGAGATGGCGGAGGCGACCGGCGTGGACGTGCTGTTCGCGCCGCCGGTCGAGGAGGTCTACCCCGTCGGCTTCCAGACGACCGTCACGGTCGGTGCCCTGGCGCAGCCGCTCGAAGGCGCTCAGCGCCCAGGCCACTTCGACGGCGTCGCGACCGTCGTCACCAAGCTGCTCAACATGGTGCAGCCCGACGTCGCTTTCTTCGGCCAGAAGGACGCCCAGCAGGCGCTGATCGTGCGCCGCGTCGTCCAGGACCTCGACATCCCGGTGCGGATCGAGGTCTGCCCGACCGTCCGCGAGCCCGACGGGTTGGCGATGTCCAGCCGCAATGCCTACCTCGGCCCTGCCGAGCGCGAGCGCGCCATCGCGCTGCGACGCGCGCTCGACGCCGCCGAGCAGGCAGTCGCCGCCGGCGAGCGCGATGCCGGCGCCGTCGCCACGGCGGCCCAACAGGCGATGGAGCCCTACGGCGTCGAGCCCGAGTACCTCGCGCTCGTCGCTGCAGACACCTTGCAGCCCGTCGATCAGATCGACGGAGAGATCCTCGTGGCCCTCGCAGCACGCGTCGGGCCTGCCCGCCTCATCGACAACACGCTCATCAAAACCAACGGGAGTCCCTGAAACCGCCATGCATCGCACGATGCTCAAGTCGAAGATCCACCGCGCGACCGTGACCGACGCCGACCTGAACTACGTCGGCTCGATCACCGTCGACCCGGAGCTGCTCGAGGCCGCAGACATCCTCGAGCACGAGCAGGTCGCCGTCGTCGACGTCAACAACGGCGCCCGCTTCGAGACGTACACGATCGCCGGTGAGCGCGGCTCCGGCGAGATGAAGGTCAACGGCGCCGCCGCCCGCCTCGTGCACCACGGCGACACGATCATCGTCATCTCCTACGCGCAGTACTCGCGTGAGGAGATGGAGCACTACGAGCCGCGCGTCGTCCACGTGGACGCGCATAACAGCATTGTCACCGTCGACCGTGAGGTGGCGACCCTCCTCAGCTGAGGGCGCCAACCGTCGCGGGAGAAAGGAACACCGCCATGTCCGCCTCGCCCGTACCGACCGTAGTCGCCCCCGGCGCCCCGCCGGCCGAGCGGCTCCCCGTATCCCTGCCCGAGCTGGCCGAGAAGAAGCGCCTCGGCGAGCCGATCGTGATGGTCACTGCCTACGACTACCCGTCCGCCCAGGTCGCCGAGGCGGCCGGCGTCGACATGGTGCTCGTCGGCGACTCCGGCGCGATGACCGTGCTCGGCTACCCCTCCACCGTGCCCGTCTCGGTCGAGGAGATGCTGATGCTGACGGCCGCCGCGCGCCGCGGCCTGCGGACGCCCCTCCTCGTAGCCGACCTCCCGTTCGGCTCGTATGAGGCCTCGAACGAGCAGGCGGTCGCGACCGCGCAGCGGTTCATCAAGGAGAGCGGCGCGGAGGCAGTGAAGCTGGAGGGCGGCGGCGTGATGGCCGAGCGTGCCCGGGCGCTCGTGCAGGCCGGCATCCCGGTCATGGGCCACGTCGGCCTGACCCCGCAGACGGCGACGCAGCTCGGCGGCTACCGCGCGCAGGGCCGCACCGGCGAGCGGGCGCACGACGTGGCACGTGACGCGCTCGCGCTGCAGGAGGCCGGTTGCTTCGCGATCGTCTTCGAGGCGATCCCCGCGGCGGTCGCGCACGACCTGATGGAGCGGATGGAGATCCCCGTGATCGGGATCGGCGCAGGCTCCGCGACGGACGGCCAGGTGCTCGTCTTCCACGACCTGCTGGGCATCCGCGAAGGCGTCGGGGCACGCTTCGTCAAGCGCTACGCCGACATCCAGGACGAGATGGTCGCCGGCGTGCGCGCCTTCGCCGAGGACGTGCGGACGCAGCGCTACCCGGCCCCGGACCACACCTACTCGATCGACCCGGAGCAGTTGGCGCACTTCCGCACCCTCCTGGGATAGCGGGACGGCGGGCCGCAGCTCGGCCCGCCGTCCCGCCGTCTACACTGGCGCGGCTTTCACAACTCCTTCACCCGACGTTCACAGGAGGGCCGCGCCATGGCGCGCCTGTCACAGGTTTTCGCACCCCGCGACCGCGAGTTCTTCGACCTCTTCGAGGAGGCCAGCGCCAACATCCTGCGCGGCGCCGATCTGCTCGATCGGATGCTGCGCAACTATCCGGAGACGAAGGAGCTGGCGCGCGAGATCCTCCTGTGCGAGCAAGAGGGCGACCGCATCACCCACGACATCATCAACCGTCTGAACCAGACGTTCGTGACGCCGATCGACCGCGAGGACATCCTCGAGCTCGCTTCCACGCTCGACGACATCATCGACCTGACCGAGGAGGTCGCCGATTACCTCGGCCTCTACAAGGTCGAGGCGCCGATGGAGCAGGCTCAGCGGCTCGCGCACATCCTGATGCAGGCCTGCCGGCAGATCGCGGAGGCGATGCCGCGGATGCGCGACTTCAAGGACATCTCGCACTACACGGTCGAGGTCCACCGGCTCGAGAATGAGGGCGACCGCGTCACGCGCGAGGCGATCGCATCGCTGTTCGACAACGGCATCGACCCGATGGTCGTAATCCGCTGGAAGGACTTGTTCGAGCGCCTCGAGGACGCGGTCGACGCGACCGAGCGCGTCGCGAACACGCTGTCGGGCATCGTCATCAAGAACTCGTGACCGCGATCCCGTCCGCGACCGTCCCCGGCCCGCCGCTCGCCTGATGGACGGCACCGACATCGTCCTCGCGATCGTCGTCGCCACGGCTCTCGCGTTCGACTTCACGAACGGCTTCCACGACACCGCAAACGTCGTCGCCACGACGATCTCGACGCGCGCGCTGCCGCCGCGCGTCGCGGTCACGCTCGCGGCGATCCTGAACTTCGTCGGCGCGTTCCTGTCGCTCGCGGTCGCGACGACGATCGCGAACGACATCGTCGACCAGGCGCTCGTGACGACGACGATCATCTTCGCCGGCCTCGTCGGCGCGATCGTCTGGAATCTCGTGACGTGGTACTTCGGTCTGCCGTCGAGCAGCTCGCACGCGCTGATCGGCGGGGTCGTCGGGGCGATGCTCGTCGCGAACGGAGTCGATGCCATCAACTTCGACGGTCTCGCCGGCAAGGTGCTGGTCCCGGCGCTGATCGCACCGGTGCTCGCGTTCGCGGTGGCCGGGATCGGGATCCTCGTCTGCTACCGCATCGTCGGGCGGCTCGCGCCCGGGCCGGTGAGTCGCGGCTACCGCCTCGGGCAGGTGCTCTCGGGCGGGATGCTCGCGCTCGCGCATGGCACCAACGACGCGCAGAAGACGATGGGCATCATCACGCTCGCGCTGATCGCCAACGGCAACCTCGCCGCCGACGCGGCCGTGCCGACGTGGGTGATCGTCTCTGCGGCGACCGCGATCGCGCTCGGAACGTATCTCGGCGGCTGGCGCATCATCAAGACGATGGGCAGCCGCATCATCAAGATGGACCCTGCGCAAGGCTTCGCGGCGCAGGGCTCCGGCTCGGTTGTGATCCTCGCCGCGACGCACTTCGGCTACCCGCTCTCCACCACTCACACGATCTCGGGCGCGGTGATGGGCGCCGGCGCCGCGAAGCGGCTGTCGGCCGTGCGCTGGGGCGTCGCCGGCAACATCGTCGTCGCCTGGGTGCTGACGCTGCCGTGCGCCGCTCTCGTCGGCGGGCTCGTCTACGGCGTGACGCACCTCTTCGGCGATGGCGCAGCCGGTCCGGTGGTCGTTGCAGCCGCCGGGATCGCCTTCACCGCCTATGTGTTCGTGCGCCGCCTGCAGCAGGGCGCCGCGATCACGACGACCGCGGAAGGGACGAGCACGTGATGCCCGCGCTCGCCACCAAGATCGTCGACTTCGGACAGCTCGCGCAGGTGGTCTACGTCTCGCTGATCGCCGGCGTCGGGGTCAGCCTCGCCTTCTCGATCGTCATCCGCGGTGTCGTGCGGGCGGGCGAGCACCGCCGCACGCGGCCGGTCACGGCCGCCGCCCATGCGCTGATGGCCGGTGCGGGACTGCTCATCGTGCTCGCCGCTGTCGTGTTCGGCGTCAGCACGATGCTGAGCAAGTAGGGCCCGGTCGTCCCCGGCGCCGCCTCGCCGGGCTTCAGGAGGATCTCGGCGGCGCCGCGAGCCGCACGACGATCGTACGGCGCGCCGTGGCGCCGCCTCTGAGCGTCGCGGTCGCGCGCACGCGCAGGCGGTGGTGGCGCGCGCGCTCCAGCAGTCGCAGTCCCGCGTCGGTCAGCGGCGGCGTGTCGGTCTCCGTCTGCCCGCGCTCGATCGCGTAGCGAGCCCGAGCGACGAGCACCGTCCGGTGGATCACCGTGCGGCGGCCGTGGACGCGCCGCACGACCTGCTGGCGCTTGGTGAGGGACACGCGCCCACTGCAGATGTCGCCCGCGCTGCCGCCGGTACAGGCGAGACGGATGTTGGCGCGAGCGTCGAAGACGAACATGCCTCTGTTGCGGATCGAGATCTTCAGCGGCTTCGGCGTCGACGGGGGTCTCGATCTCGGCGGCGGACAGCCCTGATAGGCGATCGGCTGCGTGCTCGTGACGGCCGCGCCGCCGCTCTGTGGCGTGAACGTCGCGACGAGGTCGCCGGACGCGCAGGTCGTGCTAAGCACTTTGGCGCCCGCGGGCCCGGCGATGTCGACCGTCAGCCTGCTCAGCGGGAGGTCGGGCAACGCCGAGAACGTGACCGTGCGGTTCACGAGGTCGATCGCGCCAGTCAGCGAGAGCGGGATCGGCGCCGGGAAGGTGACGGTCATCGTCGGCGCCTGTGCAGTTCCCCCGAGCGTCACGACTCCGCCGTTCAGGTATGACGGTGGCGCCAGCGGTGAGGTCCCCGCGGCCGTCCCGATCGTGCAGGGCCTGCCCGAGAAGCACGTGCCGACGGCCGCCGCGTTCGGAACCAAGCTCGACGGCCAGTGGAGCGCGAGCGCCTTGGTCGCGGATTCGGTCATCGCATTCGGCTGGGAGAGCGAGGCGATCAGCTCCACGCCGTCGTCACCCGAGTCCTTGATCGCCTGGACGGCGGCGAGGGCGGGGCCATAGCCGAGCGACGGGCAGCCGGTCGGGACGAAGCTGTCGCTGCCGGATCCGCTGTCCCCTTCCGCTGTCGCGACGCTGACGTCCGTGCTCGCGAGCGCGCAGCTCGTCGGCAGGCGCGTGAACGGCCGGCCGTCGGCGGTCGAGCCGTGCATCGTGGCTCTCAGCTCGTCGACCTGCTCGTTGTTCACCACCGGCACGCCGAGCTTCACCTCGCCGACGGGCTGGCCGCCGGCGCCGCTGACGACGTCGAGCGTCCCGAGTCCGGTGTAGGCGTTGCCGCCCGCTCTCACCACCGTGCCGAAGCCCGCGCCGTCGGCGGGCGTGGGTGGCGGCATCAGGTACAGGCCGGTGTCGTAGGACGCGCCGTTGACGGTGGCGGTGCCGCTGCCGATCTGCGAACCCGCCGGGCAGGCGTTCGCGGTCAACTCGGCCTGCGTGCAGGTCGCAGGGACGTTGAGGATCGAGGCGATCAGCCCGGGCGCGAGGTCGATCGTGACGGTTCTTACGCTGTCCGTCGTGCTCGCGCCGTAGTCGAACGTGAGGTCGGCGGTGACGTCCGGATTGGCGCCGGCCTGGGTCGAGACCGGCGTGAGCGTGAAGCTCGAGAGCACGCCCGAGGCCGGCGCCTGCGTCGCACCGAGCCCCAGCAGGCCGCCCACGAGGACCGCGACGACGGCCGGCGTGTGCCGTCGAAACGCCCTGGGACACACCAGAAGTCGTGAGTACACCGAGGGAATATAGAACGCTGCGTACCCGAAACTCAACGCCGAACGGCGATGCCGGTCAGGCGACAGCCGGCGGCGGCTCGGCGAGTGGCTCCCCCGCCGCGGCGTCCTCCTCGTCCTGCTCCCCCAGCCGCCGCCGCGGCAGGTTGCGGGTCGCGAGCAATGAGGCCAGTGCGACGAAGCCGCAGGCGAGCAGACCGACCTTCAGGGCCTGCAGCTGCGCGTCGGAATAGCCCTCGACGATCGCGGTTGTCTCGGCGGGCGGGACGCCCGCCTCCTCGGCCGCCTTTTGCACACTCGCAGCTCCGACGAACGACAGGTCGCCCTCCAGCTGCACGGAGATTTGGTCCTGCGTCGCCTGCGAGATGCGCGGGTCGTCGGTCACGTTGGCGGTGAACGCAGCCGCAAGTCCCGTGATCACGATCGCGCCGATCAGCGCCGTTCCGAGCGAGGAGCCGAGCTGCTGCGCCGTGTACTGCAATCCGCCTGCCTCGCTGCGGTCGCTCTCCTCCACGGCTGACTGCACGACGTTGCCAAGCTGCGAGACGACGAGGCCCATGCCGACGCCGAGCACGGCCATCGCGACGTTGAAGTCGGCTGTGTCGATCTCCGGCTCGATCGTCCCGAGCAGGAAGGCGACCGCGGCGAGCAGGAAGACGAAGCCAGCGCGTACGATCGTGCGCGGTGAGAAGCGCGTCGCGAGGCGCGCGCCGACGACCGCCATCACGAGCAGCGCGACGGACGTCGGCAGCATGCGAACGCCCGTCTGCAGCGCGTCGTAGCCCTGCACGACCTGCAGGTAGAGCGGCACCGCGAAGAAGATGCCCATCAGCACGAGGTTCTGGCCGAGGAACATGACGAGCCCGCTGCGCAGCACTGGGCGCGCGAGCAGCGCGAAGTGCATCAGCGGACTGCGCTCGTGCTCCTCCTCGCGCCGCTCCCAGGCCCGAAACGCCGCCAACAGCACGCCGCCGGCGGCGACGACAAACGGGGCGATCGAGAAGCCGAACGGCTCGACCGGCGAGTTGCGCGGCGCGATCCAGCCCCATCTGCTCGCGTTCAGCACGCCCAAGACGATCAGCCCGAGGCCGAGCGCGCTGAGGATCGAGCCGACCCAGTCGAGCCGCGGAGTGGGACCCTCGCGCGGCGCGTCGCGCACGAGCCGAGGCGTCGCCAGCACGATCGCGGTCGCGATCACAACCTCGCCGGCGAACACGAGCCGCCACGTCAACTCGGTCGTCAACCAGCCGCCGAGGATCGGGCCGACGGCGATCGCCGCACCAGAGACCCCGCCCAGCACGCCGTAGGCGGCCGCGCGCTCCTTGCCGTCGAAGTTCCCCGCCACGAGCGCGGCGAGCGCCGGCAGCACGATCGCGGCGCCGATCCCCTCGATGATCGACCAACCGAGCGTAAGCGAGGCGACCGACCACGCCAGCGCCGTCAACAGCGAACCGACGCCGTAGATCACGTGGCCGATCACGAATGCGCGGCGGCGCCCGAGGATGTCGCCGAGCTTGCCGCCCGTCATGAACAGCGCGGCCATCACGAGCGCGTAGAGCGTGATGACGCCCTGGATCGTCGTCACGGTCGTGTCGAAGTCGGCGACGAGCTGCGAGATCGAAACGTTCATGACGGCCGCGTCGAGCACCATCAGGAACTGCGAGGCGGCGAGCACGATCAGGACGAGGCGCTTGGACACAGGGTCAGCCCTTCGGGTCGTAGTCGATCGCTCGCAGGACGCGAGCGGGCGTGCCCGCCGCGATCGTGTGCGGGGGAATATCGCTCGTGACGACGCTGTTGGCGCCGATCACGGCGCGCTCGCCGATCGTCACCCCGCTCGTGACGACGACGTTCGCGCCGCACCAGACGTTGTCGCCGATGCGCGTGGGCCCCTTGGCCGTGAAGCCCTGCCACGGCACCGGCAGGTCGGGGTCGTCGAAGCGGTGGCTGCCATCCGTCACGAAGCAGCCGTTGGCGAACATGCAGTGCTCGCCGATCTCGACGAGCTCGACGGCGGCGACCATCACGCCGCGGTTGAGGAACGTCCCACTGCCGATGCGGATCCGCGCCGGCGCGGGGGCCGTGAGCCACACGCCCGGCTCGAGCAGCGCGTGCGAACCGATCTCCAGCCGCCCGTCGGCGAACGCCTCCAGCACGTTCCCCTCGATCGGCCAGCGCACGAACGCCTCGCGCTGCAGGAACTCCCAGTGGATGCGCGCGCGGTTCCACGGCAACGCGTTGCGCTCGTACCAACGCCACTTCTGCGCCCACAGGCGCGCCTGGCGCACGAGCTCGTTCATCGGGCGACACCGTATCGGGAGTCGCTGCATGGCGGTGTGCGTGCGCGGGCATAGGGACGGCATGTCCATGTCCGAGCCAGCCCGACACGTCCCCGCGACACGCCCGTCGCGCAGCCCGTTCGTCGCCACGGCGATCGGCGTTGCCGTACTGCTGCTTGCGGTGATCGCGCTGGGGATCTTCGTCAACCCGCTCGCCGGTGGGCTGCTGTTGGCGATAGGGCTCGTGCTGCTGATCGTCCACATCGCGATTCGACCGGAGGGTCAGCTGCGCGACGCGGCGACCGACACGATCCCGGCGAGCCAGCGCGTCGGCCGGATGCGCGTGCTGGTCGTGGCCGACGTGCCGCTCGCGGGCGAGGAGGCCGCTCAGCGGATCCGCGAGACCGCCGGCGAGGATCCCCAGCTCGACGTGATCGCGCCGGTGCTCGTCTCGCAGGTCAGATTCGCGATGTCCGACCGCGACGCCGAGATCGCCGAGGCGCAGCGGCGGCTCGACGCCTCGCTCGCGTGGGCGCGCGAGCACGGCTTCACGGCGACCGGCACGATCGGCAGCGACGATCCCGAGACCGCCACGGCCGACGCGTTGCGTCGCTCAGGCGCGGAGGCGGTGCTGTTCGTCACGGACGCCGACGACCGCACCCGGCTCGAGCAGCGGGCGCTGCGGCGCGCGGACGCTGAGCTGGCGATCCCCGTCGTGCACGTGCAGCTCTAGACGCCGTGCGCTACGCCGCCGCGGCGACCTTGCGCGGTCTGCGCCCGCGTCTCGGCACAGCCGCCTCTGGCAACAGCGGGCGGAGGAAGTCGCCCGTGACCGACCCCGGCGTGGCAGCGATCTCCTCCGGCGTGCCCGTGCCCATCACGTAGCCGCCCTCGTCGCCGCCCTCCGGGCCCATGTCAACGAGCCGGTCGGCGGTCTTGATGACGTCGAGGTTGTGCTCGATCACGACGACCGAATTGCCCTGCTCCACCAGCGTCTGCAGCACTTCGAGCAGTCTCTGGATGTCGGCGAAGTGCAGGCCGGTCGTCGGCTCGTCCAGGATGTAGAGCGTTCTTCCGGTCGCGACCTTGCACAGCTCGGACGCGAGCTTCACGCGCTGCGCCTCGCCGCCGGAGAGCGTCGTCGCCGGCTGGCCGAGCCGCATGTAGTCGAGCCCGACGTCGTGCAGCGTCTGGATGCGCCGGCGGATCTTCGGGATGTGCTCGAAGAAGGTCAGCGCCTCCTCGATCGGCATCTCCAGCACCTCGGCGATGTTCTTGCCCTTGAAGCGGACCTCGAGCGTCTCGCGGTTGTAGCGCTTGCCGTGGCACTGCTCGCACGGCACGTAAACGTCGGGCAGGAAGTGCATCTCGATCTTGATCTGCCCGTCGCCGCGGCAGACCTCGCAGCGCCCGCCCTTGACGTTGAAGGAGAAGCGGCCGGCCTTGTAGCCGCGCGCCTTCGCCTCCGGCGTCTTGGAGAAGAGATCGCGGATCTGGTCGAAAAGGCCGATGTACGTGGCCGGGTTCGAGCGCGGCGTGCGCCCGATCGGCGACTGGTCGACGGCGATGATCTTGTCGAGCTGGTCGAGTCCGGTGATGCGGCGGTGCACGCCCGGCCGCTGCTTCGCGCGGTGCAGCCGGTTCGCGACCGACTTGTAGAGCACCTCGTTGACGAGGGTCGACTTGCCGGAGCCCGAAACCCCCGTCACGCAAGAGAACGTGCCGAGCGGGATCTTCACGTCGACGTCCTTGAGGTTGTGCTGCGTCGCGCCCTCGATGCCGACGTAGCCAGACGGTCTGCGACGTCTGGCCGGCACCTCGATCCGCCGCGTGCCGGCGAGGAACTGGCCGGTCGCCGAGTCGGCCACCTGCTCGACCTCCGCGGCCGTGCCCGCGGCCACCACGTAGCCGCCGTGCTCACCCGCGCCCGGCCCCATGTCAATGAGGTGGTCGGCGGCGCGCATCGTGCCCTCGTCGTGCTCCACCACCAGCACCGTGTTGCCGAGGTCGCGCAGACGCTCCAGCGTCCCGATCAGCTTCTCGTTGTCGCGCTGGTGCAGGCCGATCGACGGCTCGTCGAGGATGTACAGCACGCCGACGAGCGACGAGCCGATCTGCGTCGCGAGCCGGATCCGCTGCGCCTCGCCGCCCGACAGCGTCGCGGCTGCGCGGCTCATCGACAGGTAGCCGACGCCGACGTTCTCCAGGAACGCGAGCCGCTCCTCGATCTCGCGCAGCACGAGCCGTGCGATCCGCCGCTCCTGCTCGCTCAGCTCCAGGTCGCGGATCCACGCGAGCGCGCGCCGGGTCGGCATCGCCACGTACTCGTGGATCCCGAGCCCGCCGACCAATACCGCGCGCGACTCCGGCCGCAGCCGCGCACCCTCGCAGTCGGGGCACGGCACGACCGACATGTACTCCTCGATTCTCTCGCGCGCCCAGTCGGAGTCGGTCTCCTTGTAGCGCCGCTCGAGGTTCGTGACGATCCCTTCGAAGCCGGTCGTGTACGTGCGCTTGCGCCCGAAGCGGTTGCGGTACTGGACCGTGACCTTGTCGCCGTTGGTGCCGTAGAGGAAGAAGTCGCGCTGCTCTTGCGGCAGGTCCTGCCAGGGCGTGTCAGGATCGACGTCGTATCTCTCCGTGATCGCCGACGTGAGCTGCTCGTAATAGTTCGACGCGCTCGCCGACCAAGGCGCGATCGCGCCCTCGCCGATCGACAGCGACGGGTCCGGCACGACGAGGTCGGGGTCGATCACCATCTGCGAGCCAAGGCCGGTGCAGCGCGGGCAGGCGCCGTGCGGCGCGTTGAAGGAGAAGATCCGCGGCTCCAGCTCCGGGAACGAGATGCCGCACTCGAGGCAAGCGAACTTCTCGGAGAAGGTCAGCACCCGCTCCTCGTCCACGAGCTCGATCTCGACGATCCCGTCCGCCAGCGACACCGCCGTCTCGATCGAGTCGGCAAGGCGCTTGCGCAGCTCCGAGCGCATCACGAGCCGGTCGACGACCACGCCGATGTCGTGTCTGTACTTCTTGTCGAGCACGATCTCCTCGTCGAGTCTGCGCAGCTCGCCGTCGACTCTCACCCGCGAGAAGCCCTCCGCGCGCAGCTCCTCCAGCTGTCTGCCGTACTCGCCCTTGCGCCCGCGCACGATCGGCGCCACCACCATGAAGCGCGTGCCGTCGGCGAGGTCCATCACCTGGTCGATGATCTGCTCCGCCGACTGGCCGGCGATCGCTCTGCCGCATCTCGGGCAGTGCGGATGGCCGACGCGCGCCCACAGCAGGCGCAGGTAGTCGTAGATCTCGGTGACCGTGCCGACCGTCGAGCGGGGGTTGCGCGAGGTCGTCTTCTGGTCGATCGAGATCGCCGGCGAGAGCCCCTCGATCGAGTCGACGTCGGGCTTGTCCATCTGCCCGAGGAACTGACGCGCGTACGCTGACAGCGACTCGACGTAGCGGCGCTGCCCCTCGGCGTAGATCGTGTCGAAGGCGAGCGACGACTTGCCCGAGCCGGACAGCCCGGTGATGACCACGAGCGCATTGCGCGGCATCGCGACCGTGACGTCCTTGAGGTTGTGCTCGCGTGCCCCGGAGACGACGAGCTGATCAGAGGGCGGCATCTGCATCTGATGATAGGCGACCGAACAGACGTTCCCATCAGCGATGGCGGTCTCACACCCTTGCGGTGACCGGCGCATCCCGCAAACTGCGGGGAATAGGCTGCCGCGCGTGCACCAACTCGCCGACGACGTGTGGCAGCTCTCTGGCTTCCCGGCGAACGGGATCAATGTCTACCTCGTCGGTGATGTGCTGATCGACGCGGGCATGCGACTCGACCGCGCCCGGATCCTCAAGCAGGTCGACGGCTGGAGAGTCAACACTCACGCGCTCACGCACGCGCACCCAGACCACTACGGCGCGAGCCACGCCATTTGCGAGCACCTCAACATCCCGCTGTGGTGCGGCGCCGACGACGCGGAGGCAGTCGAGCACGGCAAGATGGTCTGGAAGGGCAGCCGCATGCTCCCGGGACCGGCGGCACATCCGGTCGCACGGCGCCTGCGCGGGGGCGACGAGGTCGCCGGCTTCACGGTGCTGGAGACGCCGGGCCACTCCCCCGGCCACGTCTCCTACTGGCGCGAGTCGGACCGTACGCTGATCTGCGGCGACGTGATGTGGGGCTTCAACCCCTTCCTGCTGCGCGGACCGATCCGCGAGCCGTTCGTGAACTTCAGCCCCGACCCGGTGCTCAATCGCGAGTCGGCACGGCGCATCGCCGCGCTGGAGCCGGCGCTTGTCTGCTTCGGCCACGGGCCGCCGCTGCGCGACCCGGCGAAGCTGGCGGCTGCGGTCGCGAAGCTGCCGGGCTGAGCGCAGCCCGGCAGCGCTTCAACAGAGCCGAGGGATCTCCCTCGGTGGATGCCTTGCGCGCAGACACAAGCGCACTCGATACGCCGCAACGGAGCCCGGCACGTTCACCGGATCTTTTTCTCCCATATTCGGGACTGTCGTTTTACAGCTTACAAGATCACTTGATACGAAGGGGGCGTGCAGAGCTTCGCGGCGTTCTTCGAGGTTGCGACCGGCCGACGGCCGTATGAGTACCAGCGCGCGCTGGCAGCGGCGAGCGAGCCTCCTTCCGTCCTCGCCGTGCCAACCGGCAGTGGCAAGACGCATGCGCTGATCCTCTCCTGGCTCTTCGGTCGGCGTGAGCTGAAGCGCGGCCCACGGCGGCTCGTGTACGCGCTCCCCATGCGGTCGCTCGTGGAGCAGACCGCAGCCACCGCGCGCGACATCCGCAGGTCGCTGGGCATCCCCGAACACGAGCTGCGCATCCACGTGCTGATGGGCGGCGAGCCGCCCGACAGAGAAGACGACTGGCGGCGCTTCCCGGAGGCGGACCAGATCCTTGTCGGCACCATCGACATGCTGCTCTCGCGAGCCCTCAACCGCGGGTATGCCGAGAGCCGCTTCATGTGGCCCGTCTCCTTCGGTCTTCTCAACAGCGATTGCCGCTGGGTCTACGACGAGGTCCAGCTGATGGGACCGGCGCGGGTGACGTCGACGCAGCTCGACGGCCTGCGCTCAAAGCTGGGAACGGCGCTCCCCTGCGAGACGACCTGGGCGTCGGCGACGCTCGATCGCGAGAGCCTCCTCAGCTTCGACCGGCCCGATCTGGGAGAGGTGCTCACGCTCTCTGCGGCCGACCGCCGCGGCCGCCTCGCCAAGCGTCTCCGAGCAGAGAAGCGCCTCGAGCGGGTCGACCTGACCGCAACGAGACCGGCGCATCTCGGACGCGACATCGCCACTGCCGTCGCTGCGGCACATCGGTCCGGCACGCGATCGATCGTCGTGCTCAATCGCGTCGAGCTCGCACAGCGCGTGGCGCTGGAGCTCAATTGGCTCCTCGCCGGTCCCGCCAGCCCCGAGGTCGTCCTGCTCCACTCGCGCTTCCGCCCACCCGAACGCCGGCGACAGATGGACGAGGCACTGGCAGACGTCGGGCCCGGGCCGGGCAGGATCGTCGTCGCGACCCAGGTGATCGAGGCCGGAGTCGACGTCTCGTCCGCGCTGCTGGCCACCGAGACCGCCCCGTTCTCATCGATCGTCCAACGGCTTGGGCGCTGCAACCGGTCTGGGGAATGCCCCACCGGCGCGACCGTGCTGTGGCTCGACCGCGGCGAGCTGGATGTCAAGCAGGCGGCTCCCTACGACCCCATCGACCTGCTCGCCGCACGGGAAGCGCTGCTGAGCCTCGTCGAGAGATCAGTCTCGCCGGCGGCGCTCGACGCACTCGAGGTTCCCGAGCAGCGCGAAGCCTGGTCGGTCCTGCGCAGACGCCATCTGATCGATCTGTTCGACACCTCGCCTGACCTGTCAGGGCTCGACGTCGACGTGTCGCGCTTCATCCGCCCCGACGACGAACGCACCGTGTCGGTGTTCTTCCGCGCAGAGCCGGGCATCGATGCGTCTCGGGCGGAGCGACAAGAGCTCCTCGCCGTGCCGATCGCCTCGCTCGGCCAGCGCCGAGCATGGATCCACGATCACGTCGACGGCTTCACGATCCGCGCACGCGGACGAGCGATTCGCCCCGGCGCCACGGTCATGCTCGATGCCGGTGACGGCGGCTACGACGACCGCCTCGGCTGGCTGCCGGCAGACAGAGCGCCGGTCACGCCGCTCGGACCGCTCGGCCCCACGCCCGCCGACGCGACGGTCGCAGACCCCGACAGCGTCGTGGGACGCTGGATCGCGCTTGGCGACCACCTCGCCGACACGGAGCGATCGGCGCGCGCTCTCGTCGCCGAGCTCCGAGCGCTCGGTCTGCCTCGATCCGCGACGGAGGCGGTCGTCGCAGCCGCCGCGCTGCACGACATCGGCAAGGCACACCCGATCTTTCAGGAGCGACTGCTCGCGACCGCCGGAAGCGATCGCAAGCCGCAGACGAGAGAGATATGGGCCAAGAGCGCAAGACGTGCCGGCCGGCTGCCGGACGACCGGCGCTTCCGCCACGAGCTCGCGTCCGCCGTCGCACTGCTCCGGCTCAACGGATCGCTGCCGCTCTCGGACGGTATCGCGGACCTGACGTGCTACCTGGTCGCCGCCCACCACGGCAAGGTCCGCCTCGTCGTCCGGCCAGCCCCGGAGGAAGCGCCTCCAGCGGACGCCCCGGCCGGAGCGCGCGTGGTCCTCGGCATCGTCGACGGCGAGGCGCTGCCGGCGCTCGACACCCCATACGGTCCTCTGCCCGCCACCACGCTCGAGCTCGACGTCCTCGATGCACGACCGTCGTGGACCGCGCGCGCCTGCGCGCTGCGCGACGACCCGGCGCTCGGCCCGTTCCGGCTCGCGTTCCTCGAGGCGCTCGTGCGCATCGCCGATTGGCGGGCCAGTGCCTGAGCTGCGTCTCGCAGGCTGCCGCCCGCAGCCCCTCGCCGGCTACCTGAAGGCGCTCGGGCTCGTGCGCAGCCTCGGACGTCAGGCGGATCGGCAGCTTCAGGCACGTTGGACGAACGACGCGCTCGAGCTGACGACCATGCTCGACGCAGACGAGTTGAAGCGGTTCCTGCTCGAGCGGTACGTGCCGACGCCGGTGATCTCGCCGTGGAACGGCGGCAGCGGGTTCTTCCCGAAGGACAACACGCAGGCGTTCGATGCAATCGACGCGAGCGACGACGTGCGACTTCAGCCGTTCAAAGCAGCCATGGTCGTCGCTCGCAGCACGCTCCACGATCTCGGCATCGTCGAGAAGCCAGCTGATCGCGATCAGAAGCTCACGATTTTGCGCATCCTGCAGGCCACTCTGCCCGACGAAGCGCTCGACTGGCTGGAGGCCGCGGTCGTGCTGACGGGCGCAGACGAGGTCGGGTTTCCTCCGCTGCTCGGGTCGGGCGGCAACGATGGGCGGTTCGACATCGCCAACAACTACGCGCAGGCCGTTGTCACGGTCCTCGATCCCGCAGCGCGCGAGCAGTCTGCCGCGCTGCTGCGGGCCGCGCTCGACCGCGACATCGTCCCCCTGACTGCCCAGAGCATGGCCCACTTCATGCGGGATGCCTCCCCGGTGAGCTCCCCCTCAGGCGACGCGTCCGGCCTCAGCAACCCGTGGGATCTCGTGCTCGCGATCGAGGGCACGCTCATGCTCATCGCCGGCGCGGCCCGGCGGCACGGCCTGATCGCGGAGACGACGATGTCCGCGCCGTTCACCGCACGCGCCACCGCCGCCGGGTACGGCACCGCCGTGGCGGGCGAGCGGGGACGAGCCGAGCTGTGGATGCCGCTGTGGTCCCGCTGGATGGGCGTGGCCGAGTTGGAGACGCTGATGCGCGAGGGCCGTGCGCAGGTCGGCCGGCGTGCGGCCCGCACCGGCCTCGACTTCGCCCGCGCTGCAGCGCAGCTCGGCGTGGATCGCGGCATCGCCGCGTTCGCGCGCTACGCGCTGCTCGAGCGCGCCGGCCAATCCACCCTGGCCGTCTTCGCCGGGCGGTTCGAGGTGCGCGAGCGTCCGGCCGCCGGCGCCATCGAGACGCTCGAGCCGTCGCTGAGCCGTGTGCTCGGCTACGGAGCCGGGGATTGCCCGCGCGCGCACGCGCAGGCGATCCGCATCCTCGAGCGTGCAGTGTTCGGACTCGCCCAGCACGGACGTCCCACGGATGCGTGCGCCGTGATCGAGGCGCTTGGGAGCGTCGAGTCCCTGCTTGCTATGAGCGCGTTGCCCGCCGCGCTGGCCGGGCTGCGTCCACTCGATCGAGCTCCGGCTCTGCCGTGGCTGGAGGCATGCGACGACGGCAGCGGCGAGCTCGCCGTGGCGGCTGCGCTCGCGTCGCTGCAAGACCGCCGCTCGGCGGGCGCCCTGCCCGGCATGCGCGACTACCTGCATGGCACCGGCCGGGATGCACGCGGCCGACGTGTGTATCTGACTCGCCTGAGCGGCGGCTTGCAGCGTCGGGCGGACGCCGTCACGCGGCTGGCGCAACTGCATCGGCGGCGGCAGATCGACGCGCAACGAGCAGGACGCTCGTCGACGCAGAGCTACGCGTTCGGCCTTTCCTGCCCGTTGCCGCTCGCCGTCGCGTTTGCTGCGGGCGGCATGCTCGACGACGCGCGGATCGGGCGCCTGCTCGCCGGGCTTTGCCTGCTCGACTTTCAGGACGCCGGCAGATGGCGGCCCAGTTGGTCGGGCCCTGCGACTGCGTACCCGGCGTTCGAACTGCTCGCACTCGCGTGGGCCGGGACGTCCAATCGCGAGCGGGTCGACGAGGCGCGCGACGCCGGCAAGGTCCCACGCGTCGTGCTCGCGCCCCGCGCCGGATGGGCGGCGAAGCTTGCCGCGGGCAAAGCCGACCCAGTGCTGCATGACGCATTGCTGCGCCTGCGAATGGCGCGGCTGTCCCCGATCCCCCGCGCCGAGGACCTGACCGTCCCCGCCACGGCCGCGCCGCGACTCGCAGCGGCACTGCTGCTGCGTCTGTCGGAGTCCGATCGGCGCTGGATCGCGTCACGACTCTGCGAACCCACCGTTGTCGAATCCCTCCAAGGAGCCGCCTGATGCTCGCACCACTGGCCGACGCGCCACGACTGGTCGTCGACGCCCAGCTCACACCCCTCGCCGGGTCGATCTTCCAGCCGACCGGATTTCCCGACCTCGGCGCCGCGACGTTCCAGCGGCCCGGGGGTCCGGCCAGTCTGCTCGTCGAGTCGGTCCAATCGATGGCGAACCACTTCGAGTCGCTCGGCTGGGACAGCCCGCAACAACAGCCGATCGAGCTGCTCGCGGACTTGCCCTACGTCGAGGTGACCGACAGCAGTGGAAGCTTTCTGACCTCCTCACGGCTGGAGCCGCACCGGCTCGCGGCGGCGTATGTCCGCAACGGAGCGATCGACGGCCAGGGCGGCGCCGAGTGGATCGCCGGCCAGCTCGGCACAACGCCCGGAAAGCCACTCGACTGGCGCGCCATCTACCAGGCGATCTACGCGCTCGACCCACTGTGCCTCGTCCATGGCGTGTTCTTCTCCGACAGACGCTGGCACGGGACGCCGCGCATTCGGCGTGCGCTGACGGCGGTGATCGAGGCGCACGACGTCTCCCCCGCGATCTCCGGCGGGCTCAAGCGCGACGACGTCCAGATTAAGTCGAGCGAGGGTATGAGCGCAGACGAGGGCTACGGCTTCATCCCGTTCGGACGCACCGAGTACGTCGCCGGCGAGATCCTCCTGACGGCAGTCGTCGACCTCGAGCAGATCCGCGGCTACGGGTTGGACGCACGCGCGACCGAGTTGCTGACGCTTGTCGCGCTGTGGGAGCTGTCAACGCTGTTGTCCGGATCGCTGCGACTCCGCACGGCATGCGATCTCGAGGTCCAGAAGGTCACGATCCGCAAGCCCACGAGAGGCTTCAGACTGCCCGCCCCCAGACAGCTCGGCGCTGCGATCGAGAAGCTCGCATCCAGAGCGTTCGAGCGTCGCGGAGCGCAGCGCGTCGTGTGGGAGCCGAAGCGGAAGGCCGCGTAGCGCCGATGCTCGGAATCGGGATCACCTACTTGCTCGGTCGCATCCATGCGACTCCCTGGGGGGCGCACGTCAACGACGACGACGTCGAGCTCGCCCCGAGCCAGTTCCGCATGTGCCGGGCGCTGTACGCCGTCACGCGCACGAACGTACAGCTGCACCCTCGCCGGGCTGCGATCGACGCGGCCGTAGAGACGCTTGCGTGCGCCGGGCCGCCGTCATACCGGGTTCCTCCGTCGACACCGAGTCACACGCGTCACTACCTGCCGAGCCGTCAGCACTCGCCGTCTCGGCCGGGCGAGACGGACCGCGTGCTCGATGCCTTCCTGGCGATCTCGCCTGAGGACGAGCTGCAGGTCTGGTGGGACGTGACGCTCGACGACGAGTTGCGCGACGCGCTGAGCGCCGCGGTTCGCGCCGTGCCCTATCTCGGCCGCTCCGAGTCGCTCTGCACGATGCGACTGCTCGACGAGCGCGAGCCGTGCGAGGCGCTCAACGTCGTGCCGGACGCCGCAGAGCGCTCCTCGGGCGTCGCGGATGCGACGACCGAGCTGCTGTGCGTGACGGCAGAGGCCCCACTCGACGTCTTGGGGGTGGATGTCACGACCATGCGGCGCAAGCGGCTGCGCCAACCGGTCGGGACCCTGTTCGTGCGCTATGCGGTGTCGCCGTCGGACTGGGAGCGCGAGGCCAGAGAGCCCGCGCGGGATGGGCCGACGATCGCCCGCTTCCGGGTCGCCGACAGCAGACGCCCGAGCTTCCGCGAGGCGGTGGCGCTCGCCGACGCGATGCGGACCGCGCTCCAGAGCCGGTACGGCCGGCGCAACGGAAGAGCCCAGTCGCCGTGCTTCAGCGGGCGCAACGGCGGCGCGCCCCGATCGGACCAGCATCTTCACGCGCACTATCTCGTAACTCCCGACGCCGAGGGGCGACGCGCCGACCACATCGTCGTGTGGGCGCCGGAGGGGTTCTCTTCCAGCGAGGTCGAGGCGCTCGCGACACTGGGCGTCGTGCATCACTGGTCGTTCGAGTCGGAGCTGCGCGTCGCGTTGACGGCGCTCGGGACCGAGGACGAGCTCGGACTCGCGTCGCTGCTCGGGGAGAGCGCGCACTGGCGCTCGCTGACCCCCTTTGCGCTCCCCCGGCATCCGAAGCAGCGGGGCGGCCGCGTCGTCGACGCTCCCGAGGAGCAGATCGCGCGCGAGTGGAGCCGGCGGCGTCCTGACGGACCCGAGCTCACCAGCGTGCGCCTCGTCCCGGGCGACTGGCACACCTTCCGCCGGACACGCCCTGGGGTCGCACGGCTCGGAGCGCCGATGCTGGTCGGTGCCGAGCTGCAGTTTGCGCAGCCCGTCCGCGGCCCGATCGCGCTGGGTGCGCTGAGCCATTTCGGGCTTGGGCTGTTTGAGGCGGTCGGGGCGTAGCCGGTCGGTCTTGCGGGCGCGCAGAGCGCTCACGTTCGTTGACAACTTGATATGCGTTGCTGTCCAGCGCCTGTACAGGCGCCGGACTCCGTTGAAGCGTCAGCCGGCCCTTGACGACCCAGCTCCGATGGCGGTCACCGGCGCCTGAGGCGCCGACTTCGTTGAAGCACCGCGAGGCAGCGCGCCACGCCCGCGACGTCGAGTCAACCGGCGTCATCAGACGCCGACCCCCGTTGAAGCCTGTGGCTGCGCGAGTGCCTCCACGAGCTGTTCCCGTCACCGGCGCCGTCAGACGCCGGCTCCGTTGCAGCGAGGCCGAGAACGTGCGACGTGACGCAGTGTTCCCGGTCACTGGCGCCATCGGGTCCGGCTCTGTTGAAGTAAGCGCCGCAAGGTCTTCGCCGTCTATGACCCGTGGTCGCCGGCGCCGTCGGGCGCCGGCATCGTTGAAGCGTGGCGCCGGCGAGCGCGGGCTGATTGTTGTCGGCGTGTCACCGGCACCGTCAGGCACGGGCTCCGTTGAAGCCGGTGGTGGTTGCGGGTCTAGGGCGTGGAGTGGTGTCGCCGGCGCCGTCAGGCGCCGGCTCCGTTGAAGCGCGACCGCGACGAGGGGCTTGGAGCCGCGCGCGGCGCGGCGCCGTCAGGCGCCGGCTTCGTTGAAGCAACTACGTCGCGCTGACGGCCGACACCGCCAGAGCGTCACCGGCGCCGGAAGGCGCCGGCTCCGTTGAAGCATGACCAGCTGGAGCGTCGTCCACGCGTCGCTCGATCGTCACCGGCGCCGGAAGGCGCCGGCTCCGTTGAAGCCGCGAACAGCACGCAGTGGTGTTCAGCTCGATGGTCGAGGTCACCGGCGCCGTCAGGCGCCGGCTTCGTTGAAGCTGGGCCAAGAACATCCTGAGCGTCCCGGCGCTGCGCGAGCAGGTCACCGGCACCGTCAGGCGCCGGCTTCGTTGAAGCGGGTCGACGAGGATCAGCGCGCGCCGTGGGTCGCGTGTCACCGGCGCCGGAAGGCTCCGGCTCCGTTGAAGCGGCATCCTAAGCATTCCCAACCGGCCCGGCCGGTGTCACCGGTGCTGGAAGGCGCCGGCTCCGTTGAAGCACGAACAGAGCCGACGCGAGGACCATCAGGAGGAGTCACCGGCGCCGCGAGGCGCCGCCTCCGTTGAAGCGATCCGGAGCCGGGTCGTGTGAGGGCGCTTGAGCCGCGTCACTGGCGCCGTCAGGCGCCGGTTCCGCCTAGAGCAACTACGCGACGACAAGCAGGTGCATTGTCGTCGCGAAACCCGGCGCCGTCAGGCGTCGGCTCCGTTGAAGCACCCGCACGACGACATCGACGCGCTACGCGTTCCGTGTCACCGGCGCCGTCAGGCGCCGGCTCCGTTGAAGCATGCGGTTCGGCCACCGTGATCTCGGCGATTGCGGCCGTCACCGGCGTCATGGAGCGCCGGCTCCGTTGAAGCGAGCGGATGCCCTAGACGGGCTCGTGGAATCCGGCCATCACCGGCGCCGAAAGGCGCCGGCTCCGTTGCCATGCTCGCCCGCGCCTCAGTCCCGCAGATCCGCCAACGACTCAGCACCAGCCGGTGCTTGCCGTCCCCGCTGACAGCCCTGAGCTTCTCGTCAGCGCCCGGCGGGCAACACGTCGACCGACGGAAACGGCTGACCGAAGCGCAATACGCCGAGCGGCGTGGGCACCACCGGCACGGCCGTGCTGCCCACGGCCAGGAAGCGCAGGATGGCGTACGTAGAGGTCCTCGTCTCCAGCGCCGACCCGAAGCCGTCCGCGGCGAGCGCGCTGCCGACCAGCTCGGGCAGCTCCGGCGCCTTGCCGGGATCGCGCGAGCCGGCGACGGCGACCACGTCGACCTCCCCCACCGCGGCCCCCTCGGGACCCATCGTGCGGATGCCGGGCAGGTAGTAGCGCAGCGCCAGCTCGCCGTTCGCCGGCGAGACGACGAGCGCGCGGGTGGCGTCGGTCCGGTCGAGCGCATGCGCCAGCCCCTTCCAGTCCTGGCGCTGGTACTGCGAGTCGCTCGCGACCGCGACGACGATCGCGAGCGAGAGCCCGCACAGCGCCACGAGCAGCCCAGCCCCGGTGCGCGGGACACTGCTCGCGCCGTAGCCGACTGCGAGCGCCGCCAGCAGCGGGATCAGCGCCGGCAACAGGTTGCGCGTGTTGACGTAGTCGG
Organism: Conexibacter sp.; assembly: GCA_035264605.1. Taxonomy (GTDB): domain Bacteria; phylum Actinomycetota; class Thermoleophilia; order Solirubrobacterales; family Solirubrobacteraceae; genus Conexibacter. The sequence goes on from DATFPW010000096.1 coordinate 38,063, forward strand.
CGCCCACGAGCGCCGCCAGCAGCGGCAGCGCGACGCCGACGGCACCGATCCCGGCGAGCAGCAGCGCGCGGTCTCGGGCGTCGCGCGGCGTGCGGCGCAGCAGCAGCCACCCGCCGCCCGCCACGAGCAGCGCCTCGAGCAGGCCGAGCGGCAGCGCGAGCGGGCCGCGATAGCCGAGCAGGAACTGCTTGGGGACCTGCACGAGCCGCAGCGCGATCGACGTGCCGGCGATGTCGTATGGGTTGCCCGCCTGCGCGAGCAGGAGCGGCAGCAGCGCGAGCCCCGCCGCAGTCAGGGCCGCGACGGCGGCGGTCGCGCCGCGGCGGTGCGGATGTCTCCAAAGCAGCCACAGCGCCTGCGGCGCCAGCACGAACGCGGTGAAGTAGTGCGTTGCGAGCGCGAGCGCGGCGACGACCGCCCAGCCGGCCAGCCAGCGGCCGCGCCGGTCGTCCAACGCGTGGAGGGACAGCAGCAGCGCGACGGCGGCCAGCAGCGTCGCGAGCGCGTAGCTACGCGCCTCCTGTGAAAACCACACGAGCAGCGGGTTGACGGCGACAAGTGCTGCAGCCGCCAACCCCGCACGTGCAACGCCCGAGGCGGCGCGCCGCGCGATCGCGTATGCGACGGGGACCATCAAGAGCCCGGCGAGCGCCGACAGCGAGCGCAGCCCCGCCTCGCCGTCGCCGAAGACCCGCGTCCACCCCCACTCCAAGACGTAGAAGAGGGGCGGGTTGCTCTCCCCGTCGGGGATCCGCCCCAGCATCTCGCCGAACGGCCGCCGCACGAGGTCCCACGTCGCGGCCTCGTCGAACCAGATGCTCTGCGTGCGCAGCGTCGCGAAGCGCAGCACCGCAGCGAGGACGACGATCGCGCCGAGTGCGAGCCACGGCGTGACGGAGGCGCCCCCGCGGGCGGGCGTCGGCGCATCGGGCTCTCGCGCTGTGGTCGACACGCTGGCGCGGCAGGGTAGCGCTCGCGGCGGGCGCAGCGCCCGTGGGCGGGCTACGCGCGCCCGGCGGCGGCGTAGACGTCGTCGAGCAGCTCGCGCCGATCAGCGAGCGTGAACTGCTCCGCGAGGACCGCCTCCGCCTGCTCGCGCGGAGTCCCGTTGAGCGCGAGCTCGAGCGCAACGAGGCGCGCGCCGGCGTCGTCAGCGGCCGCCACGGGTTCTGCAGGCAGCGCGGCGACCGCCGGTCGGCTCCCAAGCGCCTCGAGCAGCGTGGACAGCTCGCCGCGCAACGCCTCGATCCGCTCCAGCGCACCACTCGCAGCCGCGGTCACGCGCTCGGTCGTCTCGTCGCCTGCGCGATCGGCAGCGCTGCCGATCCGCTGTGCCTCGGCCTCTGCCTGCGCGACGATCTGCGCCGCGCTCTGCTCGGCCGCGACAAGCACCGCGCGAACCTGCTCGGCCGCGGCGTCCGCGGTCGTCGCGACGCGCGTCTCCAGCTCGTCGGCGATCGCGCGCAGGTGTGCGTCGACGGCCGCACGGTCGTAGCCGCGCAGGCGGGCGGGGAAGTCGCGCTTCTCGATGCTGCGACGGTCGAGCGACATTCGCGGCGAGCTTAGCGCGCGGCGCACGCGGGCAAGGCCGCTATGGCAGCCGCACCGCGTCGCCGTCGCGCACGACGAGCCCGTCGCGTGCAAGGCCGGCAAGCGCCCGTTCGAGCCGCTCCGGCTCGAATCCGTCCGGTAGTGGCTCGCCCGCCACCAGCGCTGCGACGACACGCCCGCGAACGTAGCGGTCCGTGTCTTCGAAGCGCGCGCGCTCCCCCGTCCGTCGGGCGGTGGGAGCGACGTCCGGTCGCCCGCGCGAGCGGCACGATGCCGCCGGACACGCGTCGCACGCAGGTGTCCGCCCTGCGCACACCGTCGCGCCCAGCTCCATCATCGCCTGGTTCCAGTCGGCCGCACGGCCATCGGGCACAAGCGCCTGCGCCCGTCGCGCCAGCTCGGGCGCACGACGCCGCCGCCGGTCGAGCCGCTCGATCACCCGCCGCACGTTCGTGTCGACCGCCGCCGCCTGCACGCCGAACGCGAACGACGCCACCGCCGCCGCCGTGTACGGCCCCACGCCCGGCAGCGCCATCAGCCCCTCGGCTGTGCGCGGCCAGCCATCCCGCGCCACCACGGCCGCGGCCGCCTGCAGCGCCAGCGCCCGCCGGTTGTACCCGAGCCCGCTCCACAGCCGCAGCACGTCCGCCGCCGGCGCCGCAGCCAGGGCCGCCTCCGTCGGAAACCGCTCCAGCCAGACCTCGTAGTACGGCACCACCCGCACCACCTGCGTCTGCTGCAGCATCACCTCCGAGACGAGGATCCGATACGGGTCCGTCGTCCGCCGCCACGGCAGATCCCGCCGCACGGCGAAGTACCACCGAAGGATCGCCTCAGCGTCCGGATGCGCCACAGCGGAGCACCGTACACGCCGATCGGGCGGGTGGCCGTGAGGATGCACGTGCGCCGCCCGCAGGGCGGTGTGCGCGCACCCGGAGCGGACAGGACCCGCCCGCAGCTCCGTCAGACCCTCACGACGCCGGCGGCACCGGAACCGTCCCCCGGTTCGCCTCCGCCACGGCGATGTCAAACTCCCGCCGCAGCGACTTGATCTCGTCGCGCAGCTTCGCCGCGTACTCGAACCGCAGCTCCTCGGCCGCCGCGAGCATCTCCTCCTCGCATTCCACGATCGCCTTCTCGATCTCGGCCGGCGCCATCGTTCTGCCGGCGTCGAGCTTCGTGCGGCGTCTCCGTCCCTTCGGGACCTTCGACTCGGCCTGCAGGAACTCCGCGATGTCGGAGATGCCCTTGACGATCGACTCCGGCGTGATGCCGTGCTCCTTGTTGTAGGCGACCTGGATCGCGCGGCGGCGATCGGTCTCCTCGATCGCGGCTCGCATCGCCCGCGTCTCCTTGTCGGCGTACATCAGCACCTTGCCGTCGACGTTGCGCGCCGCGCGGCCGATCGTCTGGATCAGCGACGTCTCCCCGCGCAGGAAGCCCTCCTTGTCGGCGTCGAGGATCGCCACGAGCGAGACCTCCGGCAAGTCGAGCCCCTCGCGCAGCAGGTTCACGCCCACCAAAACGTCGTAGTCGCCCAGCCGCAGCTCGCGGATGATCTGGATCCGCTCGAGCGTGTCGACCTCGGAGTGCAGGTAGCGGACCTTGAAGCCGTACTCGAGCAGGTAACCGGTGAGGTCCTCCGACATCTTCTTCGTCAACGTCGTCACGAGCGTGCGCTCGTCTCTGTCGACGCGTCCGCGGATCTCGTTCATCAGGTCGTCGATCTGGTTTCTCGTCTCGCGCACGTCGATCTGCGGATCGACGACCCCGGTCGGACGGACGATCTGCTCGACGATCCGGGGCGAGTGCGTGCGCTCGTACTCGCCGGGCGTCGCGCTCACGAACACGATCCGCGGCGTGATCGAGAGAAACTCCTCAAATCTCTGCGGGCGGTTGCCGAGCGCGCTCGGCAGGCGGAAGCCGTAGTCGATCAGCGTCTGCTTGCGCGAGCGGTCGCCCTCGTACATGCCGCCGATCTGCGGCACGGTCTGGTGCGACTCGTCGAGGAAGCAGACGAAGTCGTCGGGGAAGTAGTCGATCAGGCAGTAGGGCCGCTCGCCGTCTTTGCGCCCGTCGAGGATCTGCGAGTAGTTCTCGACCCCCGAGCAGAAGCCCATCTCGCGCAGCATCTCCATGTCGTACTGCGTGCGCTGGCGCAGCCGATGCGACTCCAGCAGCTTGCCCTCTCTCTCCAACTGGGCGCAGCGCTCGTTCAGCTCGCGGCCGATCTCGGCGACGGCGTTCTCGATCCGCCCCTCCTCGACGTTGTAGTGCGAGGCAGGCCACACGGCGATGTGCTCCATCTCCTCCTCCAGCACCTCGCCGGTCATCGGGTCGAAGTGCTGCAGCTCCTCGACCTCGTCGCCGAACAGCGTCGCGCGGTAAGCCGACTCGGCGTACTGCGGGAAGACCTCGAGCGTCTCCCCGCGCACGCGGAACGTGCCGCGCTGGAGAATGTCGTTGCGCGTGTACTGGATCGAGACGAGCTTCTTGAGGATCTCGTCGCGGTCGACCATCTCGCCGCGTCTGAGCAGCAGCATGTTGCGGTCGTACGTCTCGGGCGAGCCGAGGCCGTAGATGCTGGAGACGGACGCGACCACGATCACGTCGCGCCGGCCCAGCAGCGCGGCGGTGGCGGCGTGGCGCAGGCGCTCGATCTCCTGGTTGATCGCCGAGTCCTTCTCGATGTAGAGGTCGCGGCTCGGGACGTACGCCTCGGGCTGGTAGTAGTCGTAGTAGGAGACGAAATACTCGACCGCGTTGGTCGGGAAGTACGTGCGGAACTCGTTGCACAGCTGCGCGGCGAGCGTCTTGTTGTGGGCCATGATCAGCGACGGCCGCTGCACCGCCTCGATCGTCGCTGCCATCGTCATCGTCTTGCCGGTGCCGGTTGCGCCGAGCAGCGTCATCGCGCGCTCGCCCGCTTCGATCCCCTCCGCGAGCGAGGCGATCGCCTTCGGCTGGTCGGCGGTGGGCGCGTAGGTGGCGTCGAGCTGGAAGCGGCGCATCGGTCCGGTCGAGGGTAGCGGCGATCGCGGCCGCCTCGTGGCCGCGATCCGCGCTCAGTCCCCCCGCAGCAGTTCGTAGATCTCGTCGGCCTGAAACAGCTTGCCCCAATTGCGGCCGGTGACCTCACGCACGATCCCGTGCTGTTCGAGTGCGCGGATCGCCGCCCGCGCGGTGGGAGCGCTGACGTCCAGCAGGCTCTGGGCCCGGCTCGTGTAGATCAGCGGGTTGATGAAGAGGTTGTCCACCAGCGCGAGCACGTTGGCCGTGACATGCGCCGCCTGCAACTCGTCGCGGTAGCGCACCTGGAGCGCCAGCAGCGCCTCTGCGAGGTCGGCTGCCTCGATCGCCTGCTCGCGCACTCCATTGAGAAAGAAGCGAACCCAACCGTCCCAGTCGCCATGCGTGCTCACACGCATGAGGCCGTCGTAGTAGTCAACGCGGTTGCGCTCGAAGTACGCGGACAGGTAGAGCAGAGGCTGCGGAAGCAGCTTGCGGTCCCTGAGGAACAACGGCAGCAGCAAGCGCCCGACGCGGCCGTTGCCGTCACCGAAAGGATGGATTGCCTCGAAGGCGTAATGCAAGACGGCCGCCTGCACGAGTGGACGCAAGCTGTCCTCGTGCAGGAAGCGCTCAAGATCGTCGAGCAGTTCGCGCATCTGCGGCACCGGGGGACCGACATATGTCGCGTCCCAGCCGTTCGCTCCGCCGATGAAGTTCTGATAGCGGCGGAACTCGCCCGGGTGGCGCTCATGCCCGCGAACCTCCTGCATCAAGATGCGATGCAGATCGCGGATGAGCCTCAGGCTCAGCGGGAGCGAGCTTTCAAGCCCGTGCTCGTGTGCGGTTATGTAGTTGCGGACCTCCTCAACGTCGGGCGCGCGCACCAGATCGGTCTGACCAAGTTCTGATGCGTACAAGTCGGACATCGTCGCCTGAGTCCCCTCAATGCGAGAGCTGAGCACCGCCTCGCGGCGCAGGTAGGGCGTGATCAGGAGCAACGGATTGGGCAGCCGCCGGCCGATCCCAGTCAAGATGCCGAGATGATGAGCTGCCTCGTCGAGTTGCTCCCAGGTGCGTTGGGAGAGCTCAAGTTGCCGGGGGGCCGGCTTAGGAACGAATGCCGGATATCCCTCCGGCGCCGCGGTAACGGCGCCCCACGCCTGAGCGGTAAACCTTGCCGCATCCATGATTAGAAAGAATATCGCCATATTCTTTCTAAGTGGCGCTTACTCCGTTCCTTTTCTTTCTAAGCCATGAGACCGGCTAATAGGAAACCTCCGCTGAAGGCTATTACCAAGCCAGTCCGTAAGACAGCCCGCCAGCTGCCAGAGAAACGAACGACATAAGGCACCTATTCGATTGCCTAAGACCATTGCTATAGCCCTTTCCAAGCCTATTCACAGGTAGTGCGACCAGCTCCACATACACTCTGTATGTTGGAGCGATCACTCACACACTCCGGCGGGAGGCAGCAATGGCGGACTTCACGGTCAAGCGCATCGACGACATGGAGGGCGCGTACGGCGGAGCGTTCAAGCGGGCGCGCGCGGAGCTCGGCGTCAGCTCGTTCGGGATGGCGATCATCGACATGCCGCCAAACTTCGAGCACTACCCGACGCACGACCACGCGAGAGACGGGCAGGAGGAGGTCTTCCTGACGCTGCGTGGCGGCGGCGAGATCGATATCGCGGGCGAGCGCCATCCGCTCGACGCCGATCACGCTGTCCGCGTGGCCGCCGGCACCGACCGCAAGGTCCTCCCCGGCCCCGACGGCATCCGCGTGCTTGTGCTTGGCGCAAAGCCCGGGGCCCTCTACGAGCCGCCGACCGGCTCGCAGCTCGGCGCGCCGGACCCGATGCCGATCGCCACGCCGTAGCGCTGCGCTCGCGACTACCGCAGACCCAATTCCTCGGGATACGTTCTGCGGTAGTCGCGCCGCGCGTCGAGCACGCGCCCGACATAGGCGCGCGTCTCGGGGAACGGGATATCTGCCACATCGAGCCGCTCGCCGCGCGCCCGAGCTTCCGCGACCCAGCGGTCGACGTTGCCCATGCCGCCGTTGTAAGCGGCCAGCGCGAGCACTTCGTCACCGTCGTAGCGGTCGAGCAGGTAACGCAGGTACCAGCTGCCGTAGGCGATGTTGACCTCAGGCGTTGAGAGGTCCTCGGTCGTGAAGGCGGTGCCGCCGGATCTGCCGGCGATGAAGTGCGCGGTGGACGGCAGCAGCTGCATCAGCCCGAGCGCACCCGCCGATGAGGTCGAGTCGCTGAACTTCGACTCGGCGTAGATGACGCCGGCGATGAGCGATGGGTCCAGCCGCTTCTCGTGCGCCTGCCGACGGATCGCGTCCTGGTGGCGCAGCGGCAGCGTCGTGAGGTCGTGGACCGCATGCGTGAACAGCGGACGCAGCAGCAGCGCGCAGAGCGCGACAATCGCGGCGAAGGCGAGCACGCCTCCGAGCTGCCGGCGGCGACGGGCGGCGCGAGCGCGCCGGGCGCGCTTGCGCGCGACCTGAACCTGAGCGCTGCGCGAGCTCATCGACTCAGCTTTGCAAGCACCTCAGACAGCCGCGCCTCGAGCTGCTCGACGCTGCCGTCGTTGACTACGGCGTACGTCGCGCGGGCGGCCTTCTGCTCTTGGGACAGCTGGCGCGAGGTCCGCTCCGCGACGGCGGCGTGCCCGCGCGCGCCGGCCCGCTGCTCGCGCAGCTGCTCGGGCGCGACGATCGCGATCGTCGCGTCGTAGACCGCCTCCATGCCCGCCTCGAACAGCAGCGGCGTCTCGACGACAGCAGCGGGCGGCGGCGGCTCCTGAGCGCTCGCCTGCTCGCGGAAAGCGAGGACGCGCGCGCCGACGCGTGGCCACAGCACGCCCTCCAGCCACTGCCGCTCCTCGGGTGACGCAAAGGCGTGCGCCGCGACGGCCGCGCGGTCGACGACGCCGCCCGGCGCGACGTCCTCGCCCCAGCGTGCGACGACGAGGTCGCGGACCTCGTCGCTCGCGTACAGCTCGTGGACGACCGCGTCGGTCGACAGCGTCGCCGCGCCGAGCCGCTCCAGCGCTGCGAGCGCCGTGGACTTGCCGGCGGCGATGCCGCCGGTCAGTCCAACGAACGGAACGCGGGCCTCGCGGCTCAGACGATCAGGCCTGCGGCGTCGGGTCCTCGTCGGCCGCGGGCTCCTCCGCAGCCTCCTCGGCCGGTGCCGCCGGCGCGTCGCCGTCAGCAGACGCGACCTCGGCGACCGGCTCCTCCGCCGGAGCAGCCTGCTCCTCGACGGCCGGCTCGGCCGCCGCGGGCGCCTCGTCGGCCACCTCGGCCGGCGCAGCCGCCTCCGGCTCGGGCGCAGCCTCAGCAGCGGTCTCCGGCTCGGGCGCGGCCTCAGCGGCCTCGACCTCCGGCTCGGGCGCGACCTCGGGCTCCGGCGCAGCCTCGGCCTCCGGCTCGGCGACGGCGGGCTCCGCCTCCGCGACCGGCTCCTCCGCCGGCGCGCTCGCCTCGCCGGCGAAGACGTCCTCCGACAGGCCCAGCTCCGGCACGTCGTCGAAATTCGTCTCGCCCTCGGCGCCGGGCTCCGGCTCGATCTGGCGCAGCGGCAGGATCTGGCCCTCAACGCGCTTGATCGACAGCGACAGGCGACGCCGCTCGGAGTCGATCTCGAGGATCTTGACCTTCACCTCGTCGCCCGGCTGGATGATCTCGCGCGGGTTCTCGACGTGGTGCTGGGCCAACTCGGAGATGTGCACGAGGCCCTCGACGCCGTCGAGGATCTCGACGAACGCGCCGAACGTGACGACCTTCGTCACCTTGCCCTCGAGCTCGTCGCCCACGTTGTAGGTGTCGACGACGCGCTGCCACGGGTCCTCCTGGGTCTGCTTGAGACCAAGGGAGATCCGCTGGCGATCCCTATCGATGTCGAGCACCTTCACGTTGACCGTGTCGCCGATCGAGAGGATCTCGCTCGGGTGGTTGACGTGCGACCACGACAGCTCGGAGATGTGGATCAGGCCGTCGATCCCGTCGAGGTCGACGAACGCGCCGAAGTCGACGATGTTCGAGATCGTGCCGTCGACGACCATGCCCGGCTGCAGGCGGTCGAGGATCCGCTCGCGATCCTCTCTGCGCTGCTCCTCGAGCACCGCGCGGCGCGAGAGCACGACGTTGTTGCGCGAGCGGTTGAGCTCGATAACTCTGCACTCGATCGTCTGGCTCAGGTACTCGTCGAGGTTCGGCACGCGGCGGATATCGACCAGCGAGGCGGGCAGGAAGCCGCGCACCCCAAGGTCGATGATCAGGCCGCCCTTGACGACCTCGATGACCGTCCCGTCGACCGGCTCACCCGACTCGGCGGCCGCTTCGATGCGGCGCCATGCCTTCTCGAAGCGCGCACGCTTCTTCGACAGGATCAGGCGACCGTCCTGGTCCTCCTTCGTGAGGACGAGGGCGTCGACCTCCTCCCCCATCTCGACCTCGTCCTTCGGGTCGACGGACTTGCGGATCGACAGCTCGTTCGCGGGGATGACGCCCTCGGACTTGTAGCCGATGTCGACGAGGACCTCGTCCTTGTCGATGCGGACCACATTGCCGGTGACGACGTCGCCCTCTTCGAACGGCGTGATTGTCGCGTCGTAGTTGGGGACGATCTTGCCGTCGATCTCGAGCAGGAGGCCATCGCTGCCCTCTACGATCTTGGCGTCGGTCGTGGGGTCGTCGGTCGTGGAGATTGACATTTGGGTACCGGTAGGGAATGGGAAGGAAGCCGAAAGAGGTTAGCGGAGTATGGGATGCGGATCCCGCCCACCCACCCCCGCTACCCCGCCCACCCGCCCCCGCCGCCGGGATCGGTGCGCCGCCGTACAATCCGCCCTCCCCATGCCGAAGCGTGCAACCAAGCGCGGCGCGGAGCGAACCCCGCTCAACCGCGACGCAGACGTCCTGATCTGCGGAGCCTCGTTCGCCGGGCTCGCGGTCGCGCGCGAGCTCACGGGAAGCGGAGCCCGCGTGCTGATGGTCGACCGCTACGAGATCGGCGAGAAGCAGACCTCCGCGTGCGGGATCCCAACGGGATGGCTGGAGAACATGGGCCTGATGGAGGCCCACCAGCAGACGTTCGACGAGCTGGTGATGCACACCCCCCACACGACCGTCCGCTACCAGCTGCCGTGGACCTTCTCGACGTTCGACTACCGCACGCTGTGCGGGCTGTTGCGCGAGCAGGGCTCAGAGGCCGAGTTCGACATCGCGAAGGTCGAGGGGCGCACCGGCGACGTCGTCCACACCGACCGCGGCGACCTGACCGCGCCGCTGATCGTCGACGGGCTCGGCTGGCGGCGGATCCTCGGCCGCGGTGAGAACGTGCAGCCGCCCGACGCGCTGCTCTCGCGCGGGCTGGAGGTCCACCCGGGCGGTGGCGGACCGGACCTGGAGATCTGGATCGACCGCGGGTACGTCCCGGCTGGCTACGGCTGGTCGTTCCCAGCCGACGGCGAGGTGCGCGTCGGCATCGGCTCGTTCGAGCCTCGCTTCCACGTCAAGGAGCCGACGGTGCGGCTCGCGGAGGATCTGAATCGCGACCCGGTGAGATTCCAGGGCAACTGGATCCCCCACAAGCTGCGGCCCGCGACCGATGACGGCGTCTTCATGGTCGGCGACTCGGCCGGGCACTGCCTGCCGTTGACAGCCGAGGGCATCCGGACCGCTTTGTACTTCGGACTGGCGTGCGGCCGCGAGCTGCGCGCGGTCGTCGAAGGCCGGCAGACGCGCGAACAGGCTTTGGCGAAGTACCACAGCTTCTCGGCGAGCCACGAGTTCCCGTTCGACTCGATGCTGCGCGTGCAGAGACTGATCCCGAAGATCTGGCCGCGCGCGCTCGCCGTCGGATTGCGGGGCATGACCGCCCAGCGGTTTGTCGACTGGTCGTTCGGCCACTACCTCGGGATCGCCCACCCGGACTTCGCGCTGGACGGCCCGCATGGCGGGCGGTTCGCGTCAGCGAGCAGCGGGACCGCGTCGCACAACGGCGCGCAGCCGGTCGGCGCAGCGGCTTAGAACGTTGCGGTGAGCTCGCTCGCCGTCCGCCGATGTGGAAGGCCGAGGGTGGTCTTTGGGCGACGACCCACCACGCAACTGGTAGATCCCGATCGACACATCAGGCGGTCTGATCTCGCTCGGAGGTGTCGGGCGATAGGTCATGGGTCAAGCCTACCTCAGGAGCTCCGCGATCCAGGCCAGCGTCTGGAGGACCATGAGCACTGCGAGAGCCGCCGAGAGTGCAGACATGACCCGGACACGCCGGGCGTTTTGATCACGCAGAAGCTGATAGCCGAGTGCCGCAGCCACGAGCCATTCCGCGCCGTCGGCATCGGTGGTGCGACGTGCCTGTTCGTACAGCTGCATGTAGAGCTCGTTCGGATCGACAGCGAAGATGAGCTTCCACGGTCCGAGCAGCACGGCGGCTACCACGAGCCCCGCGACAAGTGAGAAGAGCGCGACCCAGCTCCAGCCATGCAGTCCGCCGGTACGGATGGCCGCGGCGCCGAGAAACGAAGCGACGAGCGCATGCGCCGCGAGCAGGGTGCCCGTACGCTGACGAACGCCGCTGACGAACAACTCCTGATCGGCCAGCGCGTGGCGGCCGGCGTCGTAGGCGATCTCTTCGAGCGTCGTCATCGACGGCTGACGCTGACAGGCAACCCGCGGACTGTGGGATGCGGAATGTGCCGATTCTCAGCGGGAGCGGCCAATGTTGCGCCAGCGGCGGTGGCGCTCGGCCAGGCGCGCCGAGGGATCGGCGGCGGCCAGCGACGCCAGCTCCGCGGAGAGTGCGGCGCCGACCCGCGCCACGAACGCCTCGGGCTCCTCGTGGGCCGGGTGCGGCTCGGGGATGAGGACGTCGGCGATGCCGGCGGCCTGGAGCTGCCAGGAGGCGCCGCCCTGCCCGGCGGCCAGCTCGGCGGCGTGGTCGACGTCGCGGTAGAGGATCGCGGAGGCGCCTTCGGGGGCGATGACGCCGAGGGAGGCGTGCTCGGCGGCCAGGACGCAGTCGGCGGCGAGCAGGGCGAGCGCGCCGCCGCTGCCGCCTTCGCCGAGCAGCACCGCAAGCGTCGGGACCGGCAGCGCGGCCATGTCCGCGAGGCAGCCGGCGATCTGCCCCGCGAGGCCGCCGCGCTCGGCGTCCTCGCTCAGCTCGGCCCCCGGGGTGTCGACGAGCGTCACGAGCGGCAGGCCCAGCTCGGTCGCAAGCGCCATCGCGCGACGGGCCTTGCGGTAGCCGGCGGGGTTCATGACGGCAGGCGTCCCGTCGCCGCGGCGGCGCTGCGCGACCACGACGGCGGGGAAGCCGCCGAGTCGAGCCAGAGCCGCGAAGCAAGCGGGGTCGTCGGGGTGACCGTCGCGGGCGCCGCACAAGACGGTGACGTCGGTACCGAGCGCGTCGAGCACCGCGCCGGCGCCCGGACGGCGTCTGTCGCGCACGTGCTGGAGTGAGGCCCAGGCGTCGCGGCGTTCCGCGCCACCGGTGGCGGCGGGCGCCGACACAACCGGACGGGCATCGAGAGAGAGGGAACCGGCGTCGGCTGAGGAGCCGGCAGCGGCCGGAACTGGCGACGTGGGAGCCGAGCGCGCGGACGCAGGTGTTCCCTCTCCCTCGTTGCCCGCTGTAACGGCCAGGACCGCAGCCACGCGGGAACGGAGCCCATCCGGCGACACCACCCCGTCGATCAGCCCCTGTGCCAACAGTGTCTCCGAGCGCTGTACGCGGGGAGACAGCGGCCGCCCCGTCAGCAACTCCACGACCCGTGGACCAGCGAAGCCGACCAACGCATCCGGCAGCGCGAAGGTGACCGTCCCGAGCGAGCCCCAGGAGGCGAGGACGCCGCCGGTCGTCGGGTGCATCAGGCAGACGACGTAAGGCAATCCGGTGGCGCGCAAGCGCCCGGCAGCCGCCGCCAACTTCGCCATCCCCATGACCGCCAGCGTCCCCTCCTGCATGCGGGAGCCGCCGGAGGCCGTCAACGCCACCACGGGCAGCCGCTGATCGACGGCGCCTTCGAACGCGCGCGCGATCCGCTCCGCGGTGGCGACGCCGATCGAGCCGCCGAGGAAGCCGAACTCGCCGGCGATGACGACGAATGGGCGACCGTCGAGCAGCGCATGGCCGGTGAGCACTGCCTCGCCCAATCTGGTCGCCTGCTGGGCGGCGGCCAACCGCTCGCGATAGGGCTTTGTGTCCGCGAACGACAGCGGGTCGTCGGAGACGACATCCGCGTCCCACTCCTCGAAGCTGCCCGCGTCCGCGACGAGCGCGACCCGCTCACGCGCGCTCGCCAGCCCGGGCTGCGTCCCGCTCGTCACGCGCGGATCGTAGAACGCGACGGCGGCCGGCGAACCCGATCGCGGCGGAGCGGCCACTAGACTCGCCGCCGCATGCCTCCCACCTCCCACTTCGCCGACCGCCTGATCGACCGCGTCGAGGCGACGCGCAGCCATCTCGTCGTCGGCCTCGACCCGGACCTGCGCGAGCTGCCGCCGGAGCTGCTCGACGGCGTGACCGACCTCGCGGGCGCTGCGATGGCGGTCGAGGCGTTCGCGACGGCGGTGATCGACGGCGTCGCCGAGCTGGTGCCGGCCGTCAAGCCGCAGTCGGCGTTCTTCGAGGCGCTCGGCTCGGCCGGCGTCGCGGCGCTGGAGCGCGTCGAGGCGCATGCCCGCGCGGCCGGGCTGCTCGTGATCGAGGACGCGAAGCGCGGCGACATCGGCAACACGATGGCCGCCTACGCTGCGGCGGCGCTCGGACGCGTGCGGATCCGCGAGGACATCGAGCTCCCGGTCCACGACGCGGACGCGGTCACCGTCAGCCCCTACCTCGGCCCGGAATCGCTGGAGCCGATGATCGAAGTCGCGCGGCGCTTCGGAAAAGGACTGTTCGTGCTCGTGCGCACGAGCAACCCGGCCTCGGGGGAGGTGCAGGACGGCGTCTACGAGCGCGTCGCGCGAATGGTCGACGCGCTTGGCGCGGACGGCCTCGGCGAGCGCGGCTACGCGGACGTCGGTGCCGTCACGGGCCTCACCTACCCGGAGCAGGCGCCGGCGCTGCGCGCGCTGATGCCACGGGCGATCCTGCTCGTGCCGGGCCTGGGCGCGCAGGGCGGCCGGCCGGAGGACTTCGCCGGCTTCCTCGACTCGGACGGGTTGGGCGCCGTCGCCGCTGCCTCTCGCAGCATCGCTGGCGGGTGGCGGACGCGAGAGGGCGAGCCGGCACTCGAGGCGATCCGCGAGGGCGCCGCGCATGCAGCACGCGACACCAACGCCACCATCGCCCGAGCGCTCGCGGCCGCGGACCGCTGGCGCTGAATAGCGCTGCTCAGTTCTCGGCTCGCTCCTCCGGCAGCTCGACCCCCGGCGGCAGGTCCAGCCGCGCCGGCGGCTCGTCCGGTCTCGGGTGCGGCGGGGGCAGGTCGACCCCCGGCGGCATCTCCACGCGCACGGCCTGGCGGTAGTCCCACCACTCGCGCAGGGCGATCTGGATCGACGCGGCGAACGGGATCGCCAGCAGCGCGCCGACGATCCCGAACAGGGTCGCGCCGAACAGCACCGAGACGAGCACGGCGAAGGCGTGCGTCTCGACCGCGCGCTTCTGGATCTGCGGCTGGATGACCGTGTTCTCGACCTGCTGGTAGACGACCGCCCAGATCGCCCACACGATCGTCGCGATCGGGAAGTTGTGGAAGACGGTGACGAGCCCCACGAGCACCGCCGCGATCGTCGCGCCGACGAGTGGGATCAAGTCGAAGATCCCGACCACGACGGCGAGCGGCGCGGCGAACGGCACGCCGAGGATCGTCAGCACCACGAACGTCGTGAGCCCGGCAATCGTCGCCTGCAGCAGCGCCCCGCCGACGTAGTTGCCGACCGCCACGCCGATGCGGTCGAGCGCGCGGCTGATCCGCGGCGCGTGCTCGGGCCGCGCCTGCGCCACGCCCCAGTCGATCCATCGTCGCCCGCTCGCGACCATGAAGATGCTCAGGATCAGAATGTTGATCGCGGCGAACAGCGAGCTGACGATCGTCCCCCCGACGCTGGAGAGGACCGAGGCCGCGTCGTCGAGATGCGTCGGCAGCTCCTCGGCCTTTCTCTGGAGCTGGTCGCCGATGTTGTACTCGCGGTCCAGCTTGCGCAGCGTGTCGCTCTTGTTGACCCAGTCCTGCGCGTCCTGCACGTATTGCGGCGCGTTCTGCGCGAGGTCGGTCACCTCGCGCACGAGCGGCGGCACGACGATCGCGCCGATCCCGATGGGGATCAGCACGAGCCCGAGGTAGGCGATCGCGATCGCCACGCCGCGCCGCATGTGCCGGCTGAGCAGGTTGACCGGGCCTGACAGCGCGACCGCGATGAAGGTCGCCAGCACGAGCCAGCCGATCGGCTTGCGCAGCAGGAAGAGCACGTAGAGCGCGGCGACGACGAGCAGCACGATCATCACGACGCGGAGCACCGTGCGCGGCGCCGGTTCCGGGCGTGTGGGCACCTGGACCGGCAGCGCGTCGGGCTCGTGCGCCGCGGCGCTCACTTCGCCGCCAGCCAGTTCGGGCCGATGCCGGCGTCGACGGTGAGCGGCGGGTCGAGCTCGAGTGCGCCGACCATCTGCGGCACGACGAGGTCGCGGGCGCGCTCGGCCTCTTCGGTCGGCCCCTCGAACAGCAGCTCGTCGTGGATCTGCAGCACGAGTCTCGTCGCGAGCCCGGAGTCGCGCAGTGCAGCCTCGGTGCGCACCATCGCGACCTTGATCACGTCAGCCGCGGTGCCCTGGATGACCGTGTTGACGGCAAGTCGCTCGCCGAGCTGGCTCACCTGCCGGTTGCGCGCGCGCAGCTCCGGGATCTGACGGCGTCGGCCCATGAGGGTGGTCACATACCCGTTCTCGGTCGCCTGCTCGATCGTCGTGGCGATGAACGCCTGCACGGCCGGGAAACCTTCGAGGTAGCGGTCGATGAACTCCTGCGCCTCCTCGCGCGAGATCTGCAGCCGATCGGCGAGCCCGAAGGCCGAGAGGCCGTAGACGATCCCGTAGTTGACCATCTTCGCTTTCGAGCGCGAGCCCGCGTCGAGCTGCTCGGGCGGGACTCTGAGAATCGTCGCGGCCGTGGCGGTGTGGACGTCCTCGCCGCGGCGGAAGATGTCCTTCAGCACCTCCTCGCCGGCGATGTGCGCGAGGATCCGCAGCTCGACCTGCGAGTAGTCGATCGCCAGCAATGAGTTGCCCGGCTCGGCGATGAAGCAGGCGCGGATCTCGCGCCCGAGCGACGTGCGGATCGGGATGTTCTGCAGATTCGGATCGTTCGAGGAGAGGCGGCCCGTCGCGGCGACGACCTGGCTGAACGTCGTGTGGATGCGGTCGCGCTCGTCGGCGTACGTGGGCAACGCTGCGAGGTAGGTCGACTCCAGCTTCGTCAGCTCGCGCCAGCGCTCGATTCTCTCGATCACCGGGTGCTCGTGGCGGATCGCCTGCAGCACGCGCGCGTC
The DNA here is from genome assembly GCA_035264605.1 of Conexibacter sp. GTDB lineage: Bacteria > Actinomycetota > Thermoleophilia > Solirubrobacterales > Solirubrobacteraceae > Conexibacter. The sequence goes on from DATFPW010000096.1 coordinate 54,141, forward strand.
GGTGGAGTAGCCGGTCTTGCCGCGTCTCTTTCTCGACAGCTCGAGCTTGACGAACAGCACCTCGGCGAGCTGCTGCGGCGAGCCGATCATGAACTCGGTGCCGCACAGGTCCCAGATCTCGCGTTCGAGCGTCGCGACCTCGTCGCCCACGCGGGCGCGGATCGCGGCGAGGCGCTCCCGGTCGAGCTTGAGGCCGATCCGCTCCATCTCGCGCAACACGCGCACCAGCGGCAGCTCGACGTCGTGCAGCAGCTCCCCCAGTCCGCGCTCCTCGATCTGCGGGCGCTGCGCGGCGGCGAGCGCCTGCACGAGCACCGCCTCGCGCGCGGTGGCGTCCTCGACCTCCGCCCCGATCCCGCGCTCCTCGCACAGCTCGTCGAGCGGGTAGGAGCGCCGCGCCGGGTCGAGCAGGTAGGCGGCGACGAGCGTGTCGTGCACGAGCCGCGCCGGGACGGTGCCGAGCGCCTTCGCATCGTGCGCGAGCGCCGGGCGCTCCCCCAGCGCCGCCGCCAGCTCGTCGGGCGCGCCGCACTCGCCGGCGAGCGCCTCGTCGCCGCCGGCGTAGGCGCCGAAGCGCCACGACTCGCTCAAGGGGAAGAGCTCGCCTTCGGGCTGCTCGGGCGCCCGCACAGCGAGCGCCACTTCCGAGGAGCCCTCGCCCAGCGCCGCGAGCGCATCGAGCGCCGCCGTCCGCACGCGAACCCGCAGCGTCTGGTCGGCCTGCGGCCGCGGCGCGGCCTCCTCCCCGTCGCCGTTGCCGCCGAGCGCCTCCTCCAGCCGCCGCAGCGGGTCGCGCAGCTCGAACTCGCGGAAGACCTCGCGCAGGCGCGAGCGATCTGGCTCGGCGCTGACGAACGCGACGGGGTCGACGTCGACCGGGATGTCGCGCACCATCGTCGCGAGCTGCTTCGAGATGCGCGCGTCCTCGGCGTGGGCGATCAGGTTCTCGCGCCGTCTCGTCGCTCTGATCTCGGGCGCGTGCTCCAGGACCCCCTCCAAGTCGCCGTACTCCTGCAGCAGCTGCGCGGCCGTCTTGTCGCCGATGCCGGGGACGCCGGGGATGTTGTCGGACGTGTCGCCCTTGAGCCCGATGAAGTCGGGCACGAGCTCGGGCGGGATTCCGTAACGGTCGAGCACGCCCTGGCGGTCGTACAGCTTCGTCTCGGTGATGCCACGCGCGGTCGCCATGATCGAGACGCCGTCGTCGACGAGCTGGAACGAGTCGCGATCGCCCGTCACGACGATCACCGGCACGCCTACCGCCTTCGCCTTCTCTGCGATCGAGGCGATCACGTCATCGGCCTCGTAGCCCTCGACGGCCACGTTGCCGTAGCCGAACGCCTCCACGAGCGGTTCGAGGTGCGGCCACTGCTGCTTGAACAGGTCAGGCCGCGACGAGCGCTGCGCCTTATAGTCGGCGTAGACCTCTCTGCGCCCGGAGTGGCCGCGGTCCCACACGACGATCGTCGCCTTCGGCCCGTACTCGGTGAGGATCTTCACGAGCATCGAGGCGAAGCCGAAGATCGCGTTCGTCGGGAAGCCCGTCGAGGTCGCGATCGACTCCGGCAACGCGAAGAAGGCGCGATAGGCGAGCGAGTTCCCGTCGATCAGGAACAGCTCGTCATGACCGGCGCCGTCTCTGCTCACGGCGTGGAACTCTAGGGCCCTTGGCGGCGCTGCCTCAGGTCGTCCCGGAAGCCGTCTCGGCGTTCCACGATGCGGAAAGCATAAACCGCCTCGTGGCAATATAATCCGGACGCACCGTTGACACGCGACGAAGGAACGCATCCCGCCATGGCCACCACCCCGAGCGCTCAGTTCAGCCTCACGATCCGCCTCGAGATCGTGGACCGTCCCGGGATGCTCGGTCGCGTAGCCAGCGCCATCGGCGACGCCGGCGGCACGATCGGCGCCGTCGACCTCGTCGCGATCGACGGCGGCAGAACCGTGCGCGACATCACCGCCCTGTGCGCCGAGCAGGCGACGTGGGGCGCGATCACCGCTGCGCTCGAGGCGCTCGACGGCGTACGCGTGCTCGACACCGTCGATCGCACGTTCCAGATCCATCTCGGCGGCAAGATCGA
>DATFPW010000097.1:0-14424 GCA_035264605.1 Conexibacter sp.
TGGGAGGGCTCGCTCCACGACGCCGCGACCCACGTGATCGCGCCGCTGCTGAACAGCGGCGTGCTCGCCTGCGCCGCGCTGTGGGCAGGCGCTGCGGCGATCCTGCCGTGGCTCGTGCGCGGGCGCTCGGCGGCGCTCGACCTCGTGGCCGCGACGCTGTGGGCGGCAGGGCTGGCCGCCGGTGCGGGCGCGATCGGGCGCGCGCTCGGACCGGGCGTCGTGCCGCAGCCGGACCCGCGCGGTACCGCGCTCGCGGCCGCCGCGGGGGTGCTGATCGCCGTCGCGGTACGGGCGGTCCGCGGTGCGGACGCGGGTGGGCGGCGCGTTGCGCGCGAATCGGATCCGCCGGTGCTCCCGTAGCATGAGGTGTGAGCGGCGCCGCAGATCGGCGCCATCCGGCCTGGTCGCCGCACGCACCCGGCACCCCCGCCCAGCGTATGAGCGTATTCCGCAGCCTCGAGAGCAAGATCGCGGGCCTCGTCGAGGGGACCTTCAGCCGCGCCTTCCGCTCGGAGGTGCGTCCGGTCGAGATCGCGCGCAAGCTGGCGCGGGAGATGGAGGAGCACCAGTCGCACTCGGTCTCGCGCGTGTACGTGCCGAACGAGTACGCCGTCTACCTCTCGCCGGAGGACCGCGAGCGCTTCGAGGGTTTCGAGCGCGAGCTGCGCGACGAGCTGGCCGGCTACCTGCTGGAGCATGCGCGCCGCGAGCGCTTTGCGCTGATGTCGAAGCCGTCGATCGAGTTCCGCACCGACGAGCGGCTGCGGCTGGGCGAGTTCGGCATCCAGGCGCGGCTGGTGGAGCCCTCCGAGGATCCGGCGGCCGCGCCGTCGCAGGGGGGCGCCGGGCACACGATGATCTACAGCGCCGCCGAGCGGCTGCAGGAGCCGCTGGAGCAGCGCGCGAAGGCGCGCGATGCGCGCGCGCTGCTCGTGATGCACGGCAAGCGACTTGTCGTCGGCGCGAGCGGAGCGACGCTCGGCCGCAGCCGCTCGTGCGACGTCGTGCTCGACGACGCGAACGTCTCGCGCCAGCACGCGGAGGTGCGCCCGCGCGGCGGCGGCTGGTTCGTCGCGGACCTCGGCTCGACGAACGGCGTCTCGGTCAACGGCACGCGGATCGAGCAGGCGCATGCGCTGCGACCGGGCGACCGCATCGAGCTCGGCACGACCGTCCTCACGTTCGAGCTGGAATGACGACCCCGCCCACCCGCACGCGATGACGACGTTGGAGCCGGCCTCCGTGGCGCTGAAGCTCGCCTTCCTGGCGGTCCTCTACCTGTTCCTGCTGTGGGTCGTGCGCAGCGCGTGGAAGGACTTGCGCAACACGCGCGACGCCGGTCTTGGCGCAGGCGTCGCTCCCGGCGGCGTCGTGCACGCGGCCGGGCCGAAGGCGACCGACGTCGACGCGACCGGCCTGCACCGCGCCGGCGAGCCCGTCCTCGGGCACGGTGGCGCCTCGGATGGCGAGCCGCGCCTGGTGGTCGAGCACGCCGCCGGGCACCCGGACGGGATCGCCTACTCGCTCGAGCACGGCGCGACGCTCGGCCGTGGCGACGTCGAGATCCGCCTTGAGGACCCGTTCGCCTCCACGCGCCACGTGCGCATCGAGCGCCAGGGCTCCGTCGTCGTCATCGAGGATCTCGGCTCCACCAACGGCACCCTGCTCAACGAGGAGCCGTTGACCGGTCCGCAGCCGCTGCACCACGGCGATCGCATCCGCATCGGGGACTCCGAGCTGACGTACCTTCAAGATTGACGTCTCCCATGTTGCGCGTCGCAGAGCACTTCGAGAAGTCCGACACCGGCCGTCAGCGCCGGGCGAACGAGGACAGCTTCTACGTGCGCGCGCCGCTGTTCGTCGTCGCCGACGGGATGGGCGGCGCACAGGCGGGCGAGGTCGCCTCGCGGCTCGCGGCCGAGACGTTCGCCGACGGCCTGCCTGACGCTGGCACGCCCGAGCAGCGGCTGGAAGTGCGTGTACGCGACGCGAACACGCGCATCCACGAGGTCTCGCAAGAGGACCGCGCGCTCAACGGCATGGGCACGACCCTCACCGCCGCCTACCTCGACGGCGACGAGCTGTCGCTCGCGCACGTCGGCGACAGCCGCGCCTACCTGCTGCGCGACGGCGAGCTGACGCGCCTCACCCGCGACCACACGCTCGTCGACGAGCTCGTCCGCCGCGGCGAGCTGACCGAGCAGGAGGCCGCCGAGCACCCCCAGCGCTCGATCATCACCCGCGCGCTCGGCCCCGAACCCGACATCGACATCGACCTCCACACCCACCGCATGCAGGCCGGCGACCTGCTGCTGCTGTGCAGCGACGGGCTCACGGGCATGATCAGCGAGGACGACGTCCAGGCGATCCTGGGCGGCGCGGCAAGCCTCGGCGACGCCGGCCGCACGCTCGTCCAGGCCGCGAACGAAGCGGGCGGCCGCGACAACATCACGGTGGTCCTGTTCCGGCTCGAAGAGGTGGCGGCAGGCGCGGGCGGACGATCTTCCCCTGCTCGCGACGGAACACTCGCTGCAGCGGAAGATCGCCCGCCCGCGCCTCCGGCAGCTGCCGTGGCTTCGCCTCGGGTCGTGCCGCCGCGCGGGTCGCGCGAGCGGGTGGAGGGGCCGCTGCCGCGGCGAGTGAAGGTCTTCGCGGCGACGGCGGCCGTGGTGATCGTGGTGGGCGCGCTCGGCATCGCCGGCTGGCTCGCCTCCCGTGCCGTCTTCTTCGTCAGCACGAACGACAGCGGCATGGTGACCGTCTACCGCGGCCTCCCGTGGGACCTGCCGGCCGGGATCCACCTGTACGAGAATTACTACGTCTCCGGCGTGCCGGCGAGCGCGATGACCGCCGGCGAGCGGGACCGGCTGCTCGATCACCGCTTGCGCTCGCGCGACGACGTGCGCAGCCTGATCTCCGAGCTGGAGCTCGGACAGTTGGATAGATGAGCGCCCGCAACCGCGAGCTGCTCGGCCTGATCCCCGCCTCGCTGCTCGTCACCGCGGGGTTCGCGGCGGTCTTCATCCAGCAGGGCTCGGAGCAGCTCTCCAACCTTTCGCTGACGTACGGGGCGATCTTCCTCGGGCTGTGCGTCGCCGCGCACGTGTTCCTGCGGATCGCGCTGCCGTACGCGGACCCGTATCTGTTTCCGCTCACGGCGGTGCTCGCGAGCTTCGGCCTCGTCGTGATCTACCGGATCGACGACACGCTCGCGCGCCAGCAGGCGCAGTGGTTCGTCGCGGGGCTGCTGCTGTTCGTCGCGACGATCGTGTTCGTGCGCGACTACCGCAAGCTGGAGCAGTACCGCTACCTGATCGCTGCCGGCTCGCTCGCGCTGCTGGTGCTGCCGCGCCTGCCGGGGATCGGCGCGCAGGTCAACGGCGCGTATCTCGGCGTGCGGGTCCCCGGCGTGTTCGTCTTCCAGCCGACGGAGTTCGCGAAGATCGGGATCGTCATCTTCCTCGCGTCGTACCTGCGCGACACGCGGCAGCTGCTCGTCGCGGGCGCGCGGCGGGTGGCGGGGGTCACGCTGCCGCCGCTGAAGCACTTCGGGCCGCTGCTGGTGATCTGGGGCGTCGCGATGCTGCTGCTGATCGTGATCCGCGACCTCGGCAGCTCGCTGATGTTCTTCGGCGCGTTCCTGGCGGTGCTCTACGTCGCGACGAGCCGCGTCTCGTTCGTGGTCGTCGGGCTCGCGCTGTTCGGTGTCGGCGCGTGGTTTCTGGGCACGCACGTGCCCCATGTGACGGACCGCGTGGACGTGTGGCTCGACCCGTTCAATGCGGGTCGCTATCCGAACGTCGGCTACCAGATCGCCAACTCGCTGTTCGCGCAGGCCGACGGAGGATTGCTGGGCCGCGGCTTCGGCGAGGCGTTCCTCGTGCTCCCGGGCGGCGGGCCGCTGCTGCCGGCGCCGCAGACCGACCTGATCTACGCGGTGATCGTCAACGAGCTGGGGCTCGTGGGAGCGCTTGCGGTCTTGACGACGTACCTGCTGTTCGTGCAGCGGGGCTTCAAGATCGCGCTGCTCGCGCGCGACTCGTTCTCGACGCTGCTGGCCGTGGGCCTGAGTGCGGTCTTCGCGCTGCAGGTGTTCGTGATCGTCGGCGGCGTCACGAACGTGATCCCGCTGACCGGCGTCACGCTGCCGTTCATCTCCTACGGCGGCTCGTCGCTGCTGGCGAACTTCGTGCTGCTGGCGCTGCTGCTGCTCGTCTCCGACCGCGCGCGGAGGCCCGCGTGAGCCAGCCGATCATGCGCCTGTTCGGCACGATCGTCGTGCTGTTCGCGATCCTCGTCTTCTGGACGTCGAGATGGTCGGTCCTCGACGCGAAGGACCTGCGCGACAACGCGCTCAACAAGCGGCCGCTGCTCGCGCAGCTGCACGTCAAGCGGGGCGCGATCAAGGCGGGCGACGGGACCGTGCTCGCGCGCAGCGTGCGCCGGGAGGGCGGCACCTACGGCCGCACGTACCCGGCCGGCTCGCTGTTCGGCCATCCGGTCGGCTACGCGATCGTGGCGCTGAACCAGCTCGCCGGAATCGAGCGCTACCGCAACGACGAGCTCTCGGGCCAGGGCGACGAGCTCGGCTCGCTCGCCGACCAGCTGCAGGGCAAGCGCCAGCAGGGCGATGCGGTCGTCACGACGCTCGACCCGGCTGCGCAGCAGATCGCGACCGACCAGCTCGACGCGACGGGCAGCCCGGGCGCGGTCGTCGCGCTCGATCCGCGCACGGGCGCGGTGCTCGTGATGGCGAGCACGCCCGGCTACGACCCGAACTCGCTGAACAGACCGGGCGTCTTCAGAGCGCTCAACAGCGCCGACTCGGGCGCGCCGCTGCTCGACCGCTCGACGCAGTCGTCGTACGCGCCCGGCTCGACGTTCAAGGTGCTCACCGCCGCCGCCGCGATCGACAGCGGCAAGTACACGCCGGACTCTGTCATCAACGGCGACTCGCCGAAGGTCATCTCGGGCGTGCCGATGGCCAACGACCTGAACGAGAGCTACGGCGACATCTCGCTCACGACGGCGATGACGAACTCCGTCAACACCGTCTTCGGCCAGATCGGCGAGTCGCTCGGCAAGCAGACGATGGCCGACTACATGCGCAGATTCGGCTTCTACCACCGGCCGCCGCTCGACTACCCGGCCGACGAGATGCTCGCGAGCGGGGAGCGGCTGAACGGCAAGCTGCTGCCGGTCACGAGCGACCCGGTCGACGTCGGGCGCATGGCGATCGGGCAGGACAAGCTGGCGGTGACGCCGATGCAGATGGCGATGGTCGTCTCCGCGGTCGCGAACGGTGGCAAGCTGATGGCGCCGCATCTCGCGGACCGCATCGTCGATCCGGACGGGCGCGTGGTGAAGCGCATCGAGCCGACGGTCGCGGGCACGCCGATCTCGCCGCAGACGGCCGAGGAGGTCAACCAGATGATGCGCACCGTCGTCGAGTCCGGCACCGGCACCGCCGTCCAGCTGCCGGGGATCCAGGTCGCCGGTAAGACCGGCACGGCCGAGATAGGCGAGGTCGGCGCGAATCTCACGCAGCCGTCGTTCGTCGCCTTCGCCCCGGCTGACGACCCGCGGATCGCGATCGCCGTGACGGTGGAGCGCTCCCAGGGCGGCTTCGGCGGTACCGTTGCCGCCCCGATCGCGCGCGCCGTGCTCGAATCCCTCCTCAACTAGGCGACCGATGTCCGAGATCCCCCCCGACGCGCTCATCGACGGCCGCTACAAGGTCCTCACCCGGCTCGGCTCCGGCGGCATGGCCGACGTCTATTGCGCCGAGGACCAGCAGCTCGGCCGCAAGGTCGCGCTGAAGCTGCTGCACCGCCGCTTCGCCGAGGACGCCGAGTTCGTCGAGCGCTTCCGCCGCGAGGCGTCGAGCGCCGCCGGGCTCCAGCACCCGAACGTCGTCAGCGTCTACGACCGCGGCGAGTGGGACGGCACCTACTACATCGCGATGGAGTACCTGCCCGGTCGCTCGCTGAAGGACGCGATCCGCCAGGAGGCGCCGCTCGACCCGGTCCGCGCGATCGACATCACCGTGCAGATCCTCAAGGCGGCCCGCTTCGCGCACCGCAAGGGGATCGTCCACCGCGACCTCAAGCCGCACAACGTGATGATGGACGACGAGGACCGCGTGAAGGTGACCGACTTCGGCATCGCGCGGGCGGGCGCCTCCGACATGACGGAGACCGGCTCGATCATGGGCACCGCTCAATACTTGTCGCCCGAGCAGGCGCAGGGGCACGCGGTCAGCCAGTCGTCCGACCTGTACTCGATCGGCGTGATCCTGTTCGAGCTGCTGACCGCCCACGTGCCGTTCGACGCCGAGTCGGCCGTGTCGATCGCCCTGAAGCACGTCTCCGAGGCGCCGCCGGCGCCGAGCATGTTCGACCCGTCGGTGCCGCCGGCGCTGGAGGCGGTGACGCTGTGGGCGCTGGAGAAGGATCCTGCGGCGCGTCCGGCCGACGCTGACGCGTTCATCCTCGCGCTCGAGGACGCGCGCGACGCCGTGATAGCCAACGAAGCGCCTGGCCAACGCACGGCGATGTTTGCGCCCGCCGCGATCCCGCCCGACCCGTTTGCCGAGGAGGCGCTGACGGCTGCTGCGTTCGGCGCGGCGGCCAGCTCCGCTGCAGACCCGCCGCCGCGGTACTACACGGAGGAGCACTTGCTGGCGGACCCCGACGACGGCCGCCGACCGCCGTGGTGGGCATGGCTGCTCGCCGCGCTCGCGCTGGCCGCGATCGTGCTCGGCATCGTGCTGCTGACGCGACCGGGCGACGTGACGGTGCCGCGCGTGGTCGGGCAGGACGTTGCGTCGGCGACGTCCGAGCTGCGCTCGGCCGGGCTGAAAGCAAGCGTCGATCGCGTCGCCAGCAGCAGAGCCGTCGACGAGGTGCTCGCCCAGGATCCCAGCGGCGGCGATCAGGCGCAGGACGGCTCGACCGTCACGCTGACGGTGTCGAGCGGGCCCGGCCAGGTGCCGGTCCCCTCGGTCGTCGGCCTCGGTGAGCAGAAGGCGTCGGCCACGTTGATCGACGCCGGCCTCGTCGTCGACCGCGTCGTGCGGCAGGCCAACGACACGGTGTCGGAGGGACGCACGATCCGCACGTCGCCGGCGGCCGGCACGTCGGTGGACCGCGGCTCGAACGTGACGCTCGTCGTCTCGTCCGGGCCGAAGCAGGTGGCAGTGCCCGACGTAGTGGGTCTCACGAAGTCGGACGCGCAGCAGACGCTCGGCAATCAGGGCTTCCAATTCACCTCGACCGAAGAGGGGTCAGACACCGTCGATCCGGGGACGGTGCTGAGCCAGACCCCGACCGCGGGCGAGAAGGCGGCGCCCGGCTCAACCGTGGCGATTGTCATCGCGAGAGCGATCCCGACGGTCGTCGTGCCGGACCTGCTCGGGCAGGGCGCGCAGGAGGCGAGCGACACGCTCACCGCCGGGGGGTTGGAGCCGCGTACGTCGTTCCGCGACACCGTCGACCCCGACGAGGACGGGATCGTGCTCGACCAGAACCCGCCGTCCGGTACGGAGGTCAACGAGGGCGCGCCGGTGCGGATCTTCGTCGGACGCCTGACGACGTCGACGACGACGCCACCGACGACCACGCCGACGACGCCCGGGGGGGCGGGCGAATGACGCCGCGTCGCGTCGCGGTCCTCGGCGGCGGGCGCTCGTCCGAGCACGACGTCTCGCTGGCCTCGGCCGCGTCGGTTCGCGCGGGGCTGGAGCGGGCGGGCCACGACGTCGTCGCGGTCGACGTCGCTCGCTCCGGCGAGTGGTCGTGCGACGGCGCGCCGGTGGCGCTCACGCCGGGCGGCGGCCTGCTCGGCGCCGACGTCGTCTTCCCGGTCCTGCACGGACCGTTCGGCGAGGACGGCACGGTGCAGGGGCTGCTGGAGTGCCTCGACGTGCCGTACGTCGGCTCGGGCGTGCTCGCCTCGGCGGCCTGCATGGACAAGGTCGTCGCGAAGGAGCTGCTGGCGCGGGCCGGGCTGCCGCAGGTGGAGTACCGGGCGGTGCGGCATGCGGCGTATGTGGCCGCTCCCGCCGAGGCGCTCGCCTCGCTCGCGGCGCTTGGGCTCCCGGTCTTCGTCAAGCCCGCGCGCCTCGGCTCCTCGGTCGGGATCGTGCGGGTGGCCGCGGCGGACGAGATGGCCGATGCGCTGGAGGCCGCCTTCGCCCACGACCCGCTCGTGATCGTCGAGGCGGCGGCCGGCGGGCTGGAGATCGAGTGCGCCGTGCTCGGCAACGACGACCCCCTCGCCTCGACACCCGGCGAGATCGTGCTCGTCGGCGCGGCTGCTGCCGACGGCGGCTGGTACGACTACGAGGCGAAGTACACGCCCGGCGGGATGGAGCTGGTCGTGCCGGCGCGGATCCCCGACGCGCTCGTCGCACTGGTCCGCTCGCTCGCCGCCGAGTCGTTCACCGCACTCGGCTGCGCCGGCCTTGCCCGCGCCGACTTCTTCGTCGACGTCGACACCGGAGCGGTGTTGGTCAACGAGCTCAACACGATGCCCGGCTTCACCGAGACGTCCGTCTACGGCAAGCTCTTCGCCGCCTCCGGGGTGCCGTACGAGGAGCTGCTCACGCGCTTGGTCGAGCTCGCGCTCGAGCGCCACGTGCGCGAGCGGGCGTATCAATTCTAAATTTAGATTGACCTGAACGACCTCGTTCATCTAAAATAAGGTCGCTTGCGTCGACGCCTGCGTCCAGACCAACGCAGAACTAGGGGGAATTATGCGTAAGATGCTCACGTCGCTGTTGATCGCGACGGCACTGATCGCTGCCTCGGCGACGGTGGCCAATGCGGCCACCGTCACGGCAAGCCCGGGCGGCGCGATATCGGCCACGATAAGAGGGCTCGGCTTCAGCGGGTTCCTGATCGGGCTATTCACCTGCGACACCGAACTCAGCGGAACGGTCTCGACCGGGCCGATAGTGCTGCCCGGAAGGGGCGGCAGCATCTCGAGCGCGAGAATAACCTCGTGCTCCGGCGGCCACACCGTCACGCCGACGGGCCTGCCATGGACGCTCACCGGCCAGACCGCCCTAAGATGCCCGTCCACGAGCACGGGCCTTCTAGGCGTCGTGGCAGCCGGCTTCTCGATAGATGGATTCGTGTCGAGCAGCGGCAACATCGGGACGCTAGTGAGTAGCGGCAGAGGGTCGATCTCGATCCTAAGATCGTCGCTCAGCAACAGCGGCCAGATCCTAGGCGGGAGCGGCACCTACTCGCCGGTTAACACGATCGCCTGTACCTGATCGAAGCGAATTGACGGGCGGCCGAGCCGCGGCGAGAGCCGCGCCAGAGAGGGCCTCGGCGCCGCTCCTCAGCGGTACAGCGACAGCTCGCTGATCTCGACCTTGTCGCCGTCGGGCGGCAGCCCCGTGATCCAGAGGAGGACCCAGCGCGCTCTCTGGCCGGCGGTGTCGAGGTCGATCGTCTGCTTGGAGGAGACCGACGGGACGCTGGCGACGAGCTTCCAGCCGGAGCCGGGGACCGTCGACGGGAGCGCGTCGCCGCCGGCGACGTAGACGTCGGCGGCGAAGCCGGGCGTCGGCGTGCGCACGCGCAGCTCGCGGAAGACCGCGCCGGGCGTGGCGTCGAGCGCGAGGCCGACGCCGTCCTTCTGCAGCTCGCCGGTCGTATACGACTCGGTCGTCCAGACGGTCGCGGGGTTGCCGTCGATCGCGAAGGCGGTCTGGTCGGCGTGCTCGGCGCTGTCGCCGAGCGGGTCGTAGTCCCTCGCCGCGTCGGAGTTGAGTCCGACCTGCGTCGCCGCCCCGCCGCCGCCCGCAGTCCGCTCGGTGCCCGTGCCGCGGTGCGTGCGGTCGCCGAGCAGCACGATGCCGCCGACGAGCGCGACGACGATCAGCAGCGCAGCGACGGCGATCCACGCCGGCCTCGAGCGCACGCGCAACGGCACGCGTCGACGGGTGCGGCTCGGCAGCGTCCGAAGCACCGTCGTCGCCTCGCCGGTCGCGCTCCCGGAGCGCGCCGCCTCCAGCGCGAGCACGTCCTCGAGATCGGCGATCAGTTCCTCGTCGCTGCGGTAGCGCTCGTGCAGGTCCTTCGCGGTCGCGCGGTCGATCACGGCCGCCAGCGAGGCGGACACCTCAGGTCGCAGCGTGTGCACGTCGGGCAGCTCCTCACGCACGTGCTTCATGGCGACCGCCACCTGGTTCTCGCCTCTGAAGGGGACGCTGCCGGTCAGCATCTCGTACAGCACGATCCCGAGCGAGTAGAGATCGGACTGGCCGGTGACGTCGTGGCCGAGCGCCTGCTCTGGAGAAACGTAATCGGTCGTCCCGAGCACCCGTCCGTCGGCGGTGAGGCCGTCGTCGTCGAGCGAGCGGGCGATCCCGAAGTCGGTGACCTTCGCGCTGCCCTCCTCGTCGATCAGCACGTTCTGCGGCTTCACGTCGCGATGCACGATGTGTCTCGCGTGCGCGGCCCCGAGCGCGCGCGCGATCTCGATCGCGTAGGCGACCGCCTCCGAGACGTCGAGCTCGCCGTTGCGGCGGATCCGCTCCTTCAGCGTCTCGCCTTCGACGTACTCCAGGACGATGTACGGGCGGCCCTGGTCCTCGCCATAGTCGATCACGCCGACGAGGTGCGGATGCGACAGCTGGGCGACTGCGCGCGCCTCGCGTCTGAAGCGCTCGAGCTGATCCGAGTCGGTCGCGATCTCGCGGTTCATCAGCTTGATCGCGACGGGCCGCTCGAGCGTCTCGTCGAGCGCGCGGTAGACGGACGACATCCCGCCCGTGCCGATGCGGGCCTCGAGCCGATAGCGGCCGTTCAAGGTGGTGCCGAGCAGCGTGCTCACGTGATGCGTCTCATCCTCACGTCTCTGTACCGCGCGCGCCCATATCGATGCGTCCTACTGCACCGATCCCGCGTGTCCTTTGTCTTGGGCGCTAGAGCCCAGCCTACGCCGGTTGCAGGTCGCGTTCGGTGAGTCGTGTGGGTGGGCGCGCCGCTACTGGCCCGGCGTCGCCGGCGGCACCGGCGGGAGCGCGCTGGGGTCGACCGACGCGGCGGCCTGATTCTCGGCCTTTACGGCTTCCCAGATCTCTTCGCGGTAGACCGGCAGCTCTCTCGGCGCGGCGATCCCGATGCGGGCGGTCTGGCCGCTGATCTCCATCACGGTGACGACGATGTCGTCGCCGAGCACGATTCTCTCGCCGGGCCGGCGGGTGATGATCAGCATCGCGTCCGTCCTCCTTGGAACCGGGTGGCCGCGTAGGAGGGTGTCACAGCCGCAGGCGTCGCGCGCGTACGGGCGGGTCTCAGGCGGCTTGCTCCGCCGCCGCGGCCAGCTCCGCGAACAGCGGCGCGCGCAGCTCGGCGGCTGGCGCCTGGTTGAGCAGCTGGTAGCCCGCCCCGCCCACGATCGCGATCGGGGCGCGCAGGTTGGCGGTGAAGTCCTCCAGCCGCTCGCTCGCGCGCACAGTCACGTAGACGGCGGTGTCCTCGGCAGCGAGCGCGCTGCGGTCGATCCCCAGCCGCTCCAGCTCGCCCTCGGCGGGCTCGAACACGAAGTCGGCGAAGAAGCGGCGCGGGTCGGCGAGCGGCAGCGCGAGCGCCGGGTCCTCCAGCGAGTGCAGCCACATGAACGCGTCGTCCTCGGCGCGCGCGACGAGCGTGAAGCGGCGGCTGTCGAGGCCGGTGAGGCCGTGGGGGAACGCGATCGCGCTGTCCGACGCGACCTCGATGCGGCCGAAGCGGGTGCTGTCGATCGTCGTTGACACGGGGCTTCTCCTTGGCGGGGGTGGGTGGCGGGGCTAGTGAAGGAAGTCGAGCAGCGAGGTCTGGACGATGTTCGCCCCCGCCTTCAGCGCTGCGCTGTAGGCGGCCTGCTGCGTCGTGTACTGGGTGATCGTCTGCGCCATGTCGGCGTCCTCGACGTCCGACAGCAGCTTGGTCGAGTTGAGCGCCAACCCGGACAGGCGCGAGCTGGCGATCTCGAGGCGGTTCGTGCGCGCGCCGACGTCGGCGCGGATGCCGTTGAGCACGTCGAGGTTCGCGTCGAGCCGCTGCAGGTCGGCGCCGCGCAGTGCGTCCGCGTCGGCTGCCGTGCCGCCGCGCAGGTGGTCGGAGATGTCGCGCAGTGCGTTCAGCAGCTTGTCGTCTCTCGCCGCCTGCCCGTCGCCGAGCAGCGCACGGATGTCGGTGTTGATCGGGATCTCGACACCGGGGCCGATCGCGCGCGTGATCGTGCCGGCGTCGCCCGCATAGGTATCCGCGCCGCCGAGCGCGTAGGGCGGCGTGTCGGTCGCGGTGCCGGAGAAGACGGAGCGGCCGCCGTACTGCACGTCGGCCTCCTGCTTGACGCTCTCGGCCAACTGGTCGATCTCGTCCGCCAGCGCGGCGCGCGAGGAGGGACCGGTGGTGTCGTTGCCTCCGTTGACGAGCAGCTCACGCACGCGCGCGAGCACGTCGGACATCTGTCCGAGCGCCGTGTCGGACGTGTTGAGCCAGCCGATGCCGTCGTCGACGTTGCGCTGGAACTGGTCGAGCCCGCCGAGCTCGCCGCGCAGCGCGAGCGCACGGCTCGTGCCGTACGGGTCGTCCGAGGGTCTTGAGATCTGCTTGCCCGAGGACAGCTGGTTCTGCAGTCTCGTGAGGCGGGAGAGGCCGTCGTTGAGGTCGCGCAGCGTGGCGCGGGAGCTCATCAGGGTGGTGACGCGCATCGACATCGCTAGAGCCCCACCCGGCCGGTGCGCGTGATCAGTGTCTCGAGCATCTCGTCCATCGTCGTCATCGTGCGGGCCGACGCCTGGTAGCCGCGCTGGAAGCGGATCAGGTTCGTCATCTCCTCGTCGAGCGAGACGCCGGCGACGCTCTGGCGGCGGTCCTCGATCGAGTCGACGAGCGACTGCGAGGTCGACTCGGCGCGGACGGCGGCTTGCGCCTCCGTGCCAATGCGAGCAACGAGCGCCTGGTACATCTGGTCGGTCGTGCCGCCGCGCAGTCTCGCGATCGCCTGCGCGACGTCGTTCTCGCCGGAGGCTCTGCCGCTGCCGGTCTGCACCGTCGCGGTCGTGGCGAGGACGGCGATCGTGGCGGCGGTTCTGCCCGCCGGGTCGAAGAAGGGCGTGCTCGTGTGCAGCGCGTTGACGCTGGCCACGAGGTCGGCGGCGACGGCATCGAGCTGCGAGCGGTACGTCAGCGCGGGGCCGGTCGCGGACGCGAGGTCGGCGAGTGCGCCGAGCTTGCCGCCTGGGGTTCTGCTGAGCGTCTGCGGCCAGGTGAAGCCGGCCGGCGTGCTCGGGTCGACGAGCGTGACGCCGCCGAAGTCGATTCTGAAGCGACTGTTGCCGGTGTCGGTGACGGACACCTGCGCGAGCTGGCTGAGTCTGTCGATCAGCTGGTCGCGTCGGTCCATCAGGTCGTTCGGCTGCATGCCGCGGAAGACCGCGTCGCCGATCGCTCTGTTGAGCCCGGCCAGCTCGCTCGCCATGTTCGCGATGTCGCCGCTGGGACCGGTGATCGCGTCGTACTCGTCCTGCGCCTGCTGCGCGACCGTCGTGAGCTGGTCGGAGATCGTTCTGAACGACGCGGTCAGCGTCTGCGCGGTCGTCACGAGCGCGGAGCGCGCGCCGGCGTTCTCGGGCGAGTTGGCGACGTCGCTCCAGGCGTCCCAGAATCTCGACAGCTGCGCAGCGAGGCCGTCGTCGGTGGGCTCCGCGAATGCTCCCTCGACCTTGTCGAGCGACGTCGTGCGGGCGCTCGCGTCGCCGAGGCTCATCTGCTGGGCGCGGTACTGGAGGTCGAGGAACTGGTCGCGCACGCGGCGGATCGCGGCGATGTCGACGCCGCTGCCGAGCTGCGCGCCGCTGCCGTTGTTGACGCTGTTCGCGGGGATGATGTAGGGCCGCGTGGGCTCCAACACCGCCTCCTGGCGCGAGTAGCCGCTGGTGTTCGCGTTCGCGATGTTGTGGCCGGTGACGTCGATCGCCTGCTGCTGCGTGAGCAGTCCGCGGAGCGAGGTCTGGAGGCCGAAGAAGGAGGAGGTCATGGGCTCGGGCTCGGCGTCAGGCCTGGAGGTCGAGTGCGCGCAGCGAGCGCGTGTCGGTCGTCGTGATGCCGCCGCCGTGGGCGCCGGGCGCGGAGCGCATCCCGCCGGCCGTGTATGCGCCTGTGTCGCCGGGCGCGGACGGGTCGACGAGCCGCAGCAGGTGGTCGAGGAACGACAGCTCCTGGCGCATCAGCGCCTGGTTGCACGCGTGCTCGCGGGTGAGCTCGGCGAGCAGGCCCTGCAGCTCGGCGCTGCGGCCGGTTGCGAGCGCGGCGTCGGCTGGTGTCATCAGCGCAGTCAGCTGGGAGAGCATGACCGCTTGCGGGGTCGTGTTCAGGAGCGCGCCGGCGCGGGCGAGCAGCCGGGCGCGGTCCTCTTCGA
>DATFPW010000098.1:0-56678 GCA_035264605.1 Conexibacter sp.
GGTTCAGCAGCGACTCGTGCCGGTGACACTCGAACAGCTCCGCAGGGGAGCGCTCGGCCGAGATCGGCTCGCCGATCCCGCGCAGCGGCCGGCCCTCGGCGTCCGCCTCGCGCACGAACGCGGTCCATGTCGGGATGATGCGCGCCGGGTTGGCGCCGACGTCCGCAATGTCGTCGAAGCGCACGTGGGCTGCGTCGGCGCCGAGCGCGTCGCGCAGCAGCGCGATCTTGCGCGCGGAGACGATCACCAGCGCCGGCTCTCTTCGCGCCACGCCCTCCCGCAGGAAGCGCAGTGCGCCTTTGACAAAGCCCTGCTCGCCTGCGTAGAGCATCGCCTCGTGGCGAAAGCCCTGCGCGTGGGAGTGGGCGATGCTCGGCATGCCTGAAGCCTGTGTGTTCGGCGAACCTGCCGCGCGCCGGCGTCGACCTTCCCCCTGGTGCGCACGCGACCTCATCCGCTGGTCTCTCTGCATCATGTAGATACCCCGCTGATCCGTACCGCATGCAAGTCGCGAGCGGCACCGCGCCATCTATCGTCCTGTCCCTTCTCGCGCTACCCAGCGCCTGCCATGCGAAACCGGCGCCGGTCAGTCGAACACAGCGAGAGCTCCGCCTGCGCGCGGCGGCGGACACGGGCCCGCCGCCGCTCAGGCACTACGCAGTGATGCCCGTCGTGTTGCGCTGCCCGCCGTACGTCGCGAGGCCGTAGATGATCAGCACGTCGACCGCGAAGATCGCGAGCGACAGCAGCGGGTACGAGGCGATCGACAGCAACGCGACAATCGCGCTGATCATCGCCACACCCATCCCGATCACCATCCCGAAGCCGCCACCGCGCCAAATCGAGACGGCCGCGACCAGCTGCAGGACGCCGACGATCAGCGTGATCCATCCCCAGGTGTTGAGGTTGCTGATGACGTACTTCGTGTCGTCCACGAAGAACTTCGAATCGTCGATCGCGGCGATCCCGTAGATCGTGTTCAGCACGCCGGCGATCAAGATCATGATGCCGGCAAACAGCAGCCAACCACTGCGGTGCTCGTTCATTGCGCCTCCCATCGTTGGTACGTGGTCGTTGGCGGTGAAGCGGCGACCACCGTCTCCTCGGCGATGCGATCCCGCTCGCCGACGACCGCCCACACAAGCGCGATCATGCCTGAACCGGCGGTCGAGATCGACCGAAATCAGGAAGAGCGTCGGGCGCGGGCGGTCGCCCGGATCCCCCACGCGCCCGCGAACGTCTCGCCGGGCTGGAGGGTGCGCAGGCCGTCGCCGCTCTGAAAGGCGTTCGGCGCGCACGTCATCGGCTCCACGCCGAGCGAGCGGCGGCGCGCGTCGGGCGCGAGCGTGTCGCCGCTGAACAGCATCAGCCAGCCGTAGGCCTCGTCCATCCACAGCTCGATCGTGCGCGCGTTGTCCAGCCCGGTGAGACGCACCCGCGCGCGGCCGTCGTGGTCGCGTGCGAGGGCGGTGAAGGCGTCGTCGATCTGCAAGTCGTCGAGCGGCCGCGGCGCACGGAAGTCGTACGGCGTCCCCTCGACCGGCTCCTGCTCGCCGGTCGGGATCTGTCGCTCGTCGGCGAGCAGTCGCACGGCGCCGGGGGCCTGCACGAGCGTCTCGTCCACCCGCGCCGTGCCGACCGACACATAAGGGTGCGCGCCGGCGCCGAACGGGCACGGCCGCCCTCCGGCGTTCGTCGCGCGCGTGCGCACGCTCAGCCCGTCCGCGTCGAGTGCGTATGCGATCTCGACGTCGAGGACGAACGGCCAGCCCGGCTGTGAGTGCAGGCGACAGGCCATCGTCACACGGTCCGCCGCCCGCTCCACCCCGCGCCACGGCAGCCAGCGCATGAGCCCGTGGATGGCGTTGCTCTGCGTCGGCTCCGTGAGCGCCAGCTGCTGTGTCGCACCGTCCCACTCGTAGCGCCCATCGCGCAGCCGGTTCGGCCACGGAATCAGCGCCTGTCCGCGCCCCGCGCTGATGTGCTCGTCCGCGCGGTAGCCGTCGACCACCTCCCACTCGCCGACGACGTACCGCCGCAGTCCGCCTCCGACTTCCACGACGACCGCGCGCTGCTCGCCGCAGGCCAGCTCGAACTGCTCGCCGGAGGGGTGGGGGATCGTCATCCGCGGCAGCTTATGCGTTCGGCGACACGGCTTCGGCACGACCTCGATCGCGCCGGGCGTCATCGACGAGAGCGCCGCGCGCCGGGGTTGCGGTAACGACGCCCGCATGCCATCTTAGGCTTATTCCTGTATTTCCTATCGACTTTGTCGAGAAAGACATCGCAATGCTCCCACCCACCGTCCGTCCCGCCTCCTCCGCGCAGTCGCGCGCACTCCTGCTCGTCGCGCGAGTGCTGCTCGCGGCCCTCGCCCTCACCGCCGTCCTGCTGACGGGTCCGGCGCGCGCCGATGGCCCCGTGCCCGCACCCCCGCCGCTTTCCATCTTGCAGCCGGATGCCGCCGGCGGCGGCTACGTGTTCATCGCTCCCAAGCTCGTCGGGCCGACTGCGAGAGGTCCACAGGGGCCCGAGATCGCCGACGGCCAGGGCCGGCCGGTGTGGTTCAACCCAGTCGTCTCCGAGGACGAGCAAGCGACCGACTTCCGCGTGCAGACCTACCGCGGTCGCCCCGTGCTCACGTGGTGGCAGGGCAACAGCCACGAGGGCCCCGGACACGGCCAGGGCTTCGACTACATCGCCGACAGCTCGTATCGGATCATCGCGAGAGTCGCCGCCGGCAACGGGCTCGACGCCGACTCGCACGAGTTCCGTCTGACCGCACGAGGAACGGCGCTCATCACCATCTACCACACGGTCCCGTACGACCTCTCGCCGCTCGGCGGTCCGACCGACGGCAAGGTCTACGACGCGGTCGTGCAGGAGATCGACGTCGCCAGCGGCAGAGTCCTGTTCGAGTGGCACAGCCTCGATCACGTCCCGCTGACCGACAGCTACCAACCGGTGCCGAGAAGCGCCGGCACGCCGTACGACTACTTCCACATCAACGCCGTCAATCCCGACGGGAACGGTGGCCTGCTGATCTCGGCGCGCCACACGTGGACCGTCTACGACCTCGACCGCAGCAGCGGCGCGGTGCGTTGGCGCCTCGGCGGCAAGCACAGCGACTTCGCGCTCGGCGAGGGCGTGCAGTTCAGCTGGCAGCACAACCCATTGCCCGCCGGTCGCGACACGATCCGCATCTTCGACAACGCCTCGAACGGGACTCCGGTGCTGCCGGCTTCGCGCGTGATCTGGGTGCGTCTCGACCAGCGCCGCAGAACGGCGACGCTGGAGCGCGCACAGGTCCAGCCGGCGGGCCTGTCATCACCCTCGCAGGGGAACGCGCAAGACCTCGGGGGCGGCCGGACCTTCGTCGGCTGGGGCCAGCTCGGGCGCATCTCCGAGCTCGACGCGCAGGGCGGCCTGTCGTTCGACGCGCAGCTTCCGCCCGGCTTCGACACCTACCGCGCCTACCGCGCCCGCTGGGTCGGGACCCCGACGACGCGACCGACCGCGAGCGTGGTGGGGGGCGGCGGCACGGTCCACGCGATCTGGAACGGCGCGACGCAGGTGCGCCGGTGGGTCGTGCTCGGCGATCGCGATCCGCGCGGCCGCGACGCCCGCCGGAAGCACCGTTCCCGGCGGGTGCACGCGGCGGGTCAACGCCGTCGCGGAAAGGGCCTGCGGCCGATCGCGCAGGCGCCGTGGAACGGCCTCGACACGCCGATCGCGATCCCGGCCGGATTCGCACGGGTCCAGGTCGTGGCGCTCAACGCGCGCGGCTACGTGATCGGCAGCTCGGCCGTGACGTCGGCGGGTTAGGCCCGCGGCAGGGATGGGCGGGGCGCTCCGGCCCGCCGGGAGCGCCCCGCCCAGCCCGATCCGGATCGACGTGGGCGTTTGCACGGCCTACCGCGGGGCAGGGTGCACTGCAGGATCTGCGCCAGGGAGGCGACCACACGGGGGCGGGGGCAAGCAGCGGCAACTGCGCCCCCGTCGCCACCCGCTACAGCTGCTGCGGGACCCGCTCCTCGGAGACGATCTCCAGGCGCTCGACAAGCGTGAAGAAGGCGGCCGCGTACGGCGACCCGTCGGTCCGCGCTCGCAGGGACGCCCAGTCGACCTGCTCGCGCACCGCGCGCGAGATCTGCAGCAGCCACGAGAGGTCGAGCTGGTGCTCGTCGAGCGCGAGCAGCTTCGTCGTGAGCACGTCCTCGAGTGTCATCACCTGCACGCGCAGCGCGCTGAGGTTGCGCACCACGCTGCGCGCGAGCACCTCGTCGGTGATCGGCAGCCCGCGCGGGCCGTAGATCAGGTCGATCAGCACGTCGCCGTGCCACGCCTTCACAAGCCACTCCTCGGGCGGGTGCTCGGGGCGCATGCCAGCTTGCTCGAGCGCGTGCAGCGCACGCTCGGCGTCCTGCTCGCGCAGCATCAGGTCGAGGTCGTTCGTCGGCTCGGGGCCGCCGTATGCCCACACCGCCATGCTGCCGCCGAGCATGAACGGGATCTCCGCTGCCCGCAGCGCAGGGACCGCCGCGCGCAGTGCCTGCACGATTCCGTCGAAGCTCTCGTTGCTGCCGCTGCCCATGCCGCAGCCGTACCCGGCTCGCTTGCACGCTAGCCGCGGGGTGATCGCGGGTAGGGACACGAGGGTGGACAGGCCCGCGACAGCCGAACGCGCCGCGATCGACCGCGGGCGCGCGCAGGAAGTCGTGCGGGTGGCCGCCGCCGGCGACGTGCACTGCCGCGTCGACCATCGCGCAGCGGTCGTCGAGAGCTTCGCGCGCCTGCGCGGGGAGGCGGACGTGCTGCTGCTCGCCGGCGACCTCACGACGACCGGGGAGCCGGAGGAGGGCGCCGTGCTGGCGGAGGCATGCCGCGACATCGGCATGCCCGTGTTCGCCGTCCTCGGCAACCACGACTGGCACGCGAACCGCCGCAACGAGCTCGTCTCGGCGATCGAGGCCGGCGGCGACGTCGTCGTGCTCGACCGCGACTGGCGCACCTGCGAGGCGACCGGAATCGAGCTCGGCATCGTCGGCATCAAGGGCTTCGTCGGCGGCTTCCCCGGGTCGCACCTGCCGGACTTCGGCGAGCCGCTGCTGCGCGAGGTCTACGCCGAGACCTCGCGCGACGTCGAGGCGCTCGAGCACGGCCTGCGCGCGATCGCCCTGTGTCCCGTGCGGATCGTGCTGATGCACTACGCGCCGACCGACGCGACGCTCGCCGGCGAGGCGCCCGGGATCCAAGCCTTCCTCGGCACCGACCGCCTCGCCGCGCCGATCGCCGAGCACGAGCCGACGCTCGTGCTCCACGGCCACGCGCACGCCGGCACGTTCGCCGCCTCGATCGGGACCGTGCCCGTGCGCAACGTCTCGATCCATGTCCTCGGCCGCGACTTTCACGTCTTCGAGCTGCCGGACCATGCCGGAGCCGGAATTCACTGAGCGAGGCGGGCGGCCGAGCCGCCAAGCCGACCACGATCTACGCCGCGAGCGCCTCGACCTCGTCCACCCCCGGCGCCTCCTCGTTGCCGGCGATCAGGTCGAGCACCGCGCGGCGCACGCGTTCGCTCACCGAATGCTCTGGCACCGGCTCGTCCTGCTCGAGCCCTTCATGGTCAGCTGCCAGCGCTGCGGCCACGGTCAGTCCCTCGCCGAAACGATCGATCACGCGCGGGTCGATGTAGGACCCACGCGCGACGGCTGGCGTGTTGCCGAGGAACACCGCGACCTCGTCGATCGCGGCCTTCACGAGCCGTCTGCGCGACGTCCTCGAGCTCGCCTCCTGCGCCCGCACCGCCAGTGCGACGGCGCACAGCGCGGTCGCGTTCCAGGTGCGGAAGTCCTTCGCGCTGAAGTCGCCGCCGGCGGCCTCCTTCAGGTACGCGTTCACGTCGTCGGCCTTCACGTCGATCCATCTGCGATCGCGCTTCCACGCCAACAGCTCCGCGCCGCCGCCGCGCCGTCGCTTCAACGCCGCGATCACCGGCCGCACGTCCGCATCGCAGACGCGCTGCACGCGTCGCACGCCGTGCTTGGCGGGGAAGTCGAACAGCAGCCCATCGCGCTCCACGTGCACGTGTGACTTGAGCAGCGTCGTCAGCCCGTACGTCTCGTTCTCGGCCGCGTAGTCCTCGCCGCCGATGCGGAAGAGGCCGACGTCGAGCAGCCGAACGGCGCACGCCAGCACACGCGCCTCGCCGAGGGCGTCGGTACCGGCGCCGTCACCGCTCGCGGCCAAGTCCTGCGCCACCCGCCGCCGCAGCGTCGGCAACGCTCGGGCGAACGCGATCATCGCGTCGAACTTCGCCTGGTCGCGCCGTCTGCGCCAGTCGTCGTGGTAGCGGTACTGCTTGCGCCCGGCCGCATCGATCCCCGTCGCCTGGATGTGACCACGCGGGTCTGCGCAGATCCACACCTCGCGCCAGGCGGGCGGGATCGCGAGCGCGCGGATGCGGTCGATCGTCGGCTCGTCCTCCACGCGGTCGCCGTGCGCATCGACATAGGCGAAGCCGCGGCCGTGCCGCCGGCGGGCGATCCCGGGACCTGAGCAGTCGCTGCGGCGCGTGCGCGGCACGCGCTGAACGTTCCCGCTTGCGTTGCCTCCTACGCGCCCGGTGGCGCCCCGGTGAAGCGCACCGCCACGATCGCAGTGTCGTCCCGCTGCGGTCCCTGGCGGAAGCGCTCGAGCGCTTCCGCCAGCCGCGAGACGAGTACGCCCGGCTCCGTCGTCTCGGCCGCCTCGAGTGCGGCGCGCAGCCGTTCCACCCCGAAGCGGTCCGCCTCACCGACCGTGTCGAGCACGCCGTCGGTGTAGAGCAGCAGCGTGTCGTCGGGTTGCAGCGTGACCTCGGTGCAGTCCCAGGAGCCGTCGTCGAACGCGCCCGCCATCGGGCCGACGCAGCCGACCTCCTCGACGTGGCCGTCGCGCACGAGCAGCGGCCTCGGATGACCGCAGTTGGCGAGCGTCACCGTCACCTCGGCACCGGCAGCGCCTGTGCGGACGTGGGCGCAGACGCTCGTGCAGAGCGACAGCTGCGGCAGGTCCCGCAGGGTGTCGTTGAGCTGCTGCGCGGCGCGGGCCGGGTCGCGCGTCAGCTGGCCGGCGCTGCGCAGCGTGTAGCGCGCGAGCGCCGTCAGCGCGGCCGCCTCGGCGCCATGCCCGGCGACGTCGCCGACGACGAGCATCCAGCCCTCCGCGGTCGTGAAGGCGTCGTAGAAGTCGCCGCCGACCTCGTTGAACGCGCCCGCCGCGTCGTAATGCGTCGCGACCGCGAAGCCCGGCGGCGCGAGCAGCTCGGGCGGGCGCAGGCCGCGCTGCAGCGTCGCCGCGATCGCGGCGCGCTCGGTGTATGTGTGGGCGTTCAACATCGCGGTCCCGGCGCGCCGGCCGAGCTCCTCCGCGAGCGTCACGTCCGTCGCGTCGAACGCGCGCCCGCGGGTCGAGCGCGCGAGGATGAGCGTCCCGAGCTTCTGCCCACCCGCCGCGAGCGGCACGACGACGACGGACGCCATCCCCAGCCCGCGCAGCATCTCGTAGTGCTGCTCGTCCTGTGCGTACGCGCGCAGCTCCTCGTCGCCGATCTCGCCGCGCACGAAGTTCGGCTCGCCGCCCATCACGGCCGCGATGCCCCCCGTGCGATCCAGCGGCACCGGATAGCGGGCGCGCATCCGTCTCGCGAGCGCGACCTTCTCGGGATCGCTGTGGACAATCGCGACGAGCTGGGCGAGCCCGCCCGACCCCGGGACGTCGACGCCGCACCAGTCGGCGAAGCCGGGCACGGCGACTTCCGCGATCCGCTGCAGCGTGCTCTCGTAGTCGAGCGAGGAGGCGAGCGCGTCGCTCGCCGCGGCCAGCATCCGCTGCGCCAGCTCGGCCCGCTTGGCCTGCGTGACGTCCTCGATCACGTTCACGACGCCGGTCACCCGCCCGTCAGCGTCCTGGACCGCGGTCGTCTTGTTCAGCAGCCAGCGCTCCTCGCCGGTCGCCCTCACGACGTTGCGCACGAGCATCGGAGCGGGGTGCAGCTCGCCGGCGCGCACCCGCGAGCCGGGCAGGTCCTCGAGCCGGACGGGGCTCCCCGCCTCGTCGTAGACGTCGAAGCGGTTCATCAGCTCGGCGCCTGCGGCGCCGTCGACCTGCTCGGCCGGCGTCAGGCGCAGCAGCCGCACCGCGGCCTCGTTCGCGTAGACGGTGCGGCCGTGCGCGTCCGAGACCGTGACCGCCTCGGCGAGCCCGTCGAGGATCGTGCCGAGCTGGCCGGCGACCGCGTCGTCGATCGCGGACGTGCGTGCGGGGGTCGGCGCAGGAGCGCGGTCGAGCTCGAACCACACGCCGGTGCCCGCGTCGGCGCCCCAGCGGCTCGCGAGCGAGGCGACCAGGTTGAGCCCGTAGCCACCCGCCGCGCCGCGCGGCTCAGCTCGCGCCGGCTCCTGCTCGCCGGCGTCGTGGACCTCGAAGCGCGCGCAGCAGCCGTCCATCCGCATCGACAGCACGACCTCCTCGCCGGCACCGTGCCGCACCGCGTTCGTCACCAGCTCCGAGACGAGCAGGCGCGCGACGTGCAGCTGTTCCTCGTCGAGCCCGTCCGCGTCCGCCTCGACCGCGCGCCGCGCGAGCGCCGCGGCGCTTGGATCGCGCGGCAGCGTGCGGCGGCGAACCGAGGCGGGCGAGCTCACCCCGCCGCGTGGTCGTCGTAGGGGAGGCGGTCGATCACCTGCGCCGCCTCGAGCACGCGCCGCACCCGCTCAGAGCCGCGCGTGACGCGGAAGCTCCATCCATCCCGCTGGGCGTCCTCGCAGGCCGTCAGCACAAGCCGGATCCCGGTCGAGTCCATGAACGTGAGGCCGTCGAGGTCGAGCAGCGTGCCCGTGCCCTGGTCGCGCAGCTCGGCGAGGCGCGCCTGCACCTGGCCGACGGTGCCGAAGTCGAGCTCGCCGCTGAGCGCGAGCACGGTTCTCTCCCCGCTGTGGCGCTCGGTCATCCCGAACAGCTCCCCGGCCGGGAAGCTCTGCGGCTCGCTCATGCCCTTAGTCCTCCGTCATCGCTGGCCGCATGAGAGTACTCCGATGCGGGTGGCGAGCAGGGGGTTCCCCCGGCCCTTCGGCGAAGGGAACCGAAGGGCCGGGGAAAAGAGCGATCCCGCGATCGTTGGGGGCCCGATCGGGGGGATCGAGTTCGCCGCGCGGGAATGTTCCCCGCCTGCGAGCAGCTAAACCAGAAATTGGGACGATCTGTCGCCGCGTCCTGCCCGCTCGCCGAGCTGAGCGATCGTGCGCCGCAGGATGCGGGAGACCTGCATCTGCGAGCAGCCGACCCGCTCGGCGATCTCGCTCTGCGTCATGTCCTGGGCGAAGCGCAGGAACAGCACCTCGCGCTCGCGCCGCGGCAGCGCGCGCAGCAGCGGCGCCACGTCTGCCTGCTGCTCGACGAGCTCGAAGCGGTCGTCCTCGCCGCCGATCAGCTCGCCGAGCGTCGCGTCGCGGTCCTCGGTGGATCCGCCCGTCGGCTGGTCGAGCGAGGCGGTCGCCTGCACCGCGCGCGCGTGCAGCGCCTCGCTGATCGCCTCCGCGTCGAGTCCCGTCTCGGTCGCCAACTCGCTGATGCGGGGTGCGCGGCCGAGCCGGTGCGTCAGCGCGCTCGCCGCATCGCGGACTCTCAGCGCGTCCTCCTGCACGCCGCGCGGCACGTGCAGGGTCCAGGAGGTCCCGCGGAAATGGCGGCGCAGCTCGCCCGTGATCGTCGGCACGGCGAACGACGTGAAGCGCGTGCCGCGCGCCGGGTCCCAGCGCTCGACCGCCTTCACCAGCCCGAGGCTCGCAACCTGCATGAGATCCTCGAACGACTCCTGACGGTGGTGGTAGCGCCCTGCGAGTCGCCGTGCGAGCGGCAGGTAGCACTCGATCGCACGGTCGCGCGCACGCGCGTCACCCGTGCGGTGGTAGAGCGCCAAGAGGTCCTCCCCTCCGACACGGCGTCCCAGCGGCTCTGCGGCGAGCGGGCGGACGGACGTGTGTGCCACTGCGGTGAAGGTTCCCGATCCCGCGGGCTTCCACTCCTCTGGCTGTGCTGGGGGCGGTCTCGGCGCCGGCCGGCTCGGCCTCACGCCTCAGCCCCGGCGCTCCATGCTGCCGCCGCGCCAACGGTCCAGTCCGCCGATGCCGTAGACGGCAAGCCCGATCCCGCCCACGACGAGCAGGACGATGAAGAGAACGAGGACCGCGATGCTGCCAGCCATGGGTCGGATTGATACCCCGGCGAGGACCGGCCAAACGGTGGAGCCGTCTCCGCGGGATGCGTCAGCGGCCGTCTGCGGCGGCGGCCAGCGCGGCAATCGTCGGGCGGTACATCACGTCGCCCGGCTCGATCGGAACCCCTGCCTCGCGCGCCCGCTCGACGAGCTCGAGGCCGAGGATCAGATTGCCCCCTGCGGCGAAGAAGTTGTCGTGCGCGCGGGGTTGCCGGACGCCGAGCACCTGCCTCCACACGGCTGCCAGCCTGCGCTCAGTCGCGCTGCGCGGCTCGGCGCCGGCCTCGTCGTCCAGCGCGCGCGTCACGGCCGGCAGCGCGGCGAGCGCGCGTCGGTCCGGCAGGCCGTCCGGCCGCAGCGGGATCGCGTCGACCCGCACGAACGCCGCCGGCAGGATCCAGTCGGCCGTCGTGCTCTGGAGCCACTCGTCGAGCTGCGTGCGGTCCGGCAGCTCCGCCCGGCGCGGAACGACACAGGCGACGAGTGCCTCGCGCTCCGGCTCCCAGCAGGCGGCCGCCGCCTGCACGCCCGGATGGCCGGCGAGCGCCGCCTCGAGCTCGAGCAGGATCGGCCGCAGTCGCACGCCGCGCCAGCGCAGTTCGTCGTCGGCGCGGCCCACCAGCTCGAGCGTTCCGTCCGCGCGCCGGCGCGCGAGGTCGCCGGTGCGTATCTCCTCAACGGTGTCGTCCCGCCGCACGCCGTCGTCGAGCACCAGCTCGCCGATCACGCCCGCCGGGGCGAGGTGGCCGTAGCGGTCGAGCACCCGCGCGCGCAGGCTGCTCGGCTCGCCGGCGAGCGGCGCATCGGCGGCGCTCGATCCGCTCTGCGCCCGCGCCGCCAGCACGAGCCCGCCCGCCTCGGTCAGCCCGTACCACCGCTGCACGACCAGCCGTCCGCGGCCGCCCGCCTCCGGCGGCACCGTCAGCGCGCCCGCGCCCGCGCCCGCGCCCTGCACGCACAGCAGCCGCAGCGCGGCCGGCAGTGCTGCGGCCCGCTCCAGCGCGGCGTTCGCAAGCCATGGATCCATCGCGGCGACAGTGATCGCGTTCGCCTCCAGCCAGCCCGTCGGCGGCGTCGCGCTGCGGAGCTGCGGCGCATGCTCGGGCCCGACCACGGTCGCGCCGGCCGCCAGTGCTGCCCACGGCGCGAGCGTCCACGACCAGGCGCCGCGACCGGGCACGTGTGCGACGCGGTCGGCCGCCGTCAGCCGCTGCGCGTCGCGCTGGCGCAGCGCCGCGCGGCAGAGCGCGCCGTGCGTGAGCTCGACGGCGCGTGGTCCGTCCGTCACGCCCGTCGTGCGGAGGATCATCGCCACCTGCTGTGGGTCGACGTCGCGCTCGGCCGGAGGCCGGTTTCGCCCGCCGACGTCACCCCCCGCAAGCGGCACTGTCGCAAGCGCCTCCGGATCGAGGACCGTAGCGAGCGGCGGCAGCCCGGCCTGCGCGTCGTCCAACCCGGGCTCCACGAGCGGCACGGCCACGGCATCCGCCTTCAACACGCCGAGCATCGCTGCAAGCAGGTCGCCGGACGGCGCAAGCGCCAGTCCGACGAGCTCGCCGGCAGCGACCCCGCGTCGTTTCAGGAGCGCCGCGATTCGTTCGGCACGTGCGTCGAGCTCGCGATAGGAGATCCTCGGCGCTCCGCCTCCCGGGTCGAACGCGACGGCATCCGCTGCGCGCATGGCCGTCGCCTCCACGAGCCCATGCAGGCCGCCGCCGGCCTCCGCACCAGCGCGCGTCGGCCCGCGGCCGCTCAACTGGTCGCGATCGGCTGGCGACAGCAGCTCGACTTGGCTGCCGATTCGCCGTTCGGGGTCCTCGGCGACCTGCTCGAGCAGGCGCTCGTAGTGGCGCAGCAGCTCACCGACAGCACGCGCGTCGAGATCCGCGGAGGAGGAGCTGAGCTGCGCGACGGTGCGGCCGTCGGAGCGCTCGGTCACGACGAGCACGAGCTTGCCGCCCTCGCCGTCGTCGCGGTAGGGCTTGGCACGTACGGATGCGAGCTCGAGCGGCTGCTCCGTCGTCGGGTCCCACAGGCGGAACAGCACGGACCAGCCGCCCAGGCCGTGCAGGCCGGAGAGCTCTCGCAGGGCATTGTCCTCGGGCGTGTGGCTCGCGTGGCGGAAGGCGCCGAGGGCGCAGTCGCGCGTGCGCCGCAGCAGCGTGCGGAAGCTCGGGTCGTCGTCCACGCGGACCCGCAGCGGCAGGACCATCGAGAAGAAGCCGGCGATCTGCTCCCACTCGATCCGCTGCCGGTTCGCGGCCGCGGACTTGACGAGCAGGTCGGTCTCGCCGCTGCAGCGGTGCAGCAGCGCGTAGAGCGCGGCGAGGTAGAGCATGAAAGAGGTCGCAGCCTCCTCCCGCGCGAGGCCCTGCAGTTGCGCTACGAGCGGGCCTGGGAGCTGAACCGCTCTCCGCGCGTACGAGGGGCCAGCGTCTTCGACGCCGAGTGCTTCATGCGGCAGCGGCAGCGCCAGTGGCGCGCCCGCGAGCGTCTCGCGCCAGTGCCCCCGGCTGGCCTCCGCGTCGCGCTCGCTCAGGTGCGGGCCGAGCGCACGCACGACGTCGCGATACTGCTGCGCCGGCTCGGCGAGCGGAGACGGCTCGCCCGCCAGCTCGGCCGAGTACAGCAGCCCGAGCTCGCGCACGAGCAAGTCGTAGGACTGCCCGTCGCAGACGACCTCGTGCACGAGGAAGACGAGCACGGCGGTGCTCTTGCCGGTGCGGATCAGTTGCACGCGCAGCGGCGGTCTCGTCATGTAGTCGAACGACTCGTTCCACGCCGCGTCGACGTGTCGACGCACCTCCTGCTCGCGCATCCGTCTGCCGCCGCCGATCAGCTCGATCCGTACCGGCTCGGCCGGGTGCACGTGCGCCCGCGGGCGGAAGCCGTCGCGCGGATAGCTCGTGCGCAGCAGCTCGTGCCGCGCGACGAGCGCCGTGAAGGCTCGCTCGAGTGCGGCGATGTCGACCGCTCCCTGCAGCGAGAAGACCTGGCCGACGTGCGGATGCGTGTTCGGTTGGTAGTGCTGGACCGACCACGCCGAGGCCTCCGTTACGGAGAGTGCGTCCGGCGCCGCCTTACCGCCCCCACGCGCACCAGCAGGCTGTTCCGTCCAGTCGCCGTCGCGCCGGCCGCGCAGCAGCCCGCGCAAACCGCCTCGGCCGTTGCCGCCGCGCTTGCGCTCGCCCGCGTGTGGGGCACCGTTGCGCTCCGGCGCCACAGCCGGTCCGGAAGCGCGTACCTGCTGGGCGTACTCGCCCAGCGTGGGCGCCTCGAACAGCGCATCGAGCGGGACCTCGAGCCCCAGCACGTCGGCCACGCGCGCGGTGATCTGCGTCGCGAGCAGGGAGTTGCCTCCGAGCGCGAAGAAGTCGTCATCGACGTCGGGCGCGTCGACTCTCAGCACTTCGGCCCAGATGGCGCGCAGCGCAGGGTCGACGGCCGCGGAACCAACCGTCACCGCTTCCCCCAAGGGCAGTCCCCACCGTTGGAGGCAGCCTACCAGTGTACGGTCTATTAATCAGCCAAAAACAAGCGTCAAGCCACGAGCGGCCTCGTCAGGAAGGTTGCCTCAAGCGGTGTGCCGGTGCCTGCCGCAGTCACGAGCGGCGCGCCGGGCTCGGTCAGCCGCAGCAGGATCGCGCCCGGCGAGCGCGCCGGCGGCCACGCTGAGGAGTCGAGGCCGGCGAAGCGCGCGAGCAATCCGAGCAGCAGCGGGTCGAGCGCCACCCAGCCGTCGTCCGTACGCACCTCGGCCCAGTTGTGCGGGGTCGAGTACGGCGGCGCCAGCAGCAGCCCGTGCGCGAGCCGTGCCTCGACGCCCAGTCGCGGCGCCTCCTCCACGAGCAGGCCGGCGGTCGAGCGGCAGTTCGCCAGCCGCGTGCGCCGCACGAACGCGAGGTCGGCCTCCAGCGGCGGTCTCAGCCAGCAGAAGTCATACGACGCGAGGTCGGTGAGCAGGTCGCCGAGCGCGCGCGCCAGGCCGTCCGGCAGCGGGGCCAGCCTGCCGCGCATTGTCGTCTCGAAGCCGAGCGACGCGGTGCCGCCTGCCTCCCCACGCACACGCCCGCCGCCAGGCGCGAGCAGCTCGACGGCGGTCCCGGGCGGCGCGTAGGCGCGGCAGCGGATCGCGACCGGCGTCTCCGCGCGCGCCGACAACGACGTCAACGCGCTCGCCCAGCGGTTCAGCACACCCTGGTAGACACGCCCCCGGTCGAGCCGCAGGCTGAGGTACTGGAGGTCCGTCGCCCACAGCAGCGGTCCGTCGCCTCCGGTCGCGTGCGGGAGCCCGCGTGCGATCAGCTCGTCCGCCGCCTGCGCGTCGAAGCCGAACTCGCGCTCGGCCTGCTCGCGCGCCACCGCGAAGTCCCGCTCCGCATCGGGGATCGCGCGCAGCCGCGCGATCCACCCGTCGATCTCGTCCCCCGTGCTCGTCATCGCCGATCCCCTTCGGCTTGCCTGCGCTGCTGCGTGCGAGCCTATCTGTGTCCGCAGGCGATGTACGAGTCGGTCGTCGTCGAGTCGCCCCCGCGGAACGAGAACACGCCGCGCACCGGCACGAGCGCGCCAGGCGGGCAGGCAAGCGACTCGATGTAGCCGTAGCGATGCCCGTGCACCGTCACGCTGCCACCCGCCGTGACCTTGAAGTCGAGCAGCGAGGCGAAGATGTCGGGAGCGATCTCCTGCAGGCCCTGTGGCACGTTCAGCGTCAGCCGGTAGCCCCATCTGCCGCCGTGCAGGGCGGCGAACGGCGCGACGATCATGCCGGAGACCAGCACGGGGTTCAGGCCGCGCAGGAAGAAGATGATGCTGCGCCCGCCCTTTCCGTTGTAGAGGTCGACCGTAAGACGCTCGCGCACGCCGATGCCGAACTGCGGCGAGGCGCCGAGCGCGGTCCCGCCCCCGAGCCGCGCTCCGCGCGGGCACGCGCGCGGAGCGCCGCGGAGTCTTCTGAGCCGCTGTGGGTCGCACGATGGGAAGAAGCGACCGTTCACGCGCGGGCCATGCGGGAAGTAGATGACCGCCTTCGAGACAGTGCCCGGCAGTTCGCCGGCGACGTCGCTCGCGAATCTCGTATCGATCGTGAGACTGAGCGTCTGCGGCTTGAGCGTGAATGCGCTTATCGGTGGCGTCGCAGTTCCGCTGATGTCGACGAGCGTCTTCGCGCCGGCGCTCCCCGCCAGCAGGGCGAGCGCGACAAGCGCGACGGCGGCAGTGCGATAAACGCCCACGTTCACGACTCTACCCGGAATGTTGATGGCGGCGTCCGCTAAGGTCGCGCCGCATGGAGCAGCGCGAAGAGCGGATCGTCGTCGAGACCGAGCACTACCGCTTCACGGGCACGGTGCGCCTGCCCGCCGAGGGGTACCGCAGCCGGCTCACCGATTACCTCGATGCGGGCGAGCGCGAGTTCCTTGCTTTGACCGACGTTGAGATCGCCTCGCTCCACGATCCCTCTCGCCCGCACACGCACCACGGCTACGTCGCGCTGGGGCGGCGCCACATCGTCTTCGCGACGAGCGCCGACGACCAGGGCGCCGCCGCCTCCTGAACGCCTGCGGGCGCCTGCGCCGCGCTGGGCCTTGAGGATCGTGAACGGCCGGGTATCGTAGACGCCATGGCGAGCTACCCCCGGCGCGCTGAGCTGGCAGAGATGAAGCGGTCCGAGGTGCTGCGGGCCTCTCCGCGCATGTTCGAGTCGAACCTCCTCGACAAGCTCTCGCGCGTGCATTGGAGCGTGCCGCTGTTCATCTTCCTGCCTGGGATCGCGCTTGCGCTCGGCAACGCGCTCGGCCGTATGAGCCTCGGCGAGGTGGTGCTGTGGGCGCTCGGCGGCTACGTCTTCTGGACGCTGACCGAGTACTGGCTGCACCGCATCGTGTTCCACTTCGAGCCTGACGAGGGACTCGGCGCGCGGCTGCACTGGATCATCCACGGGGTCCACCACGACCATCCGAACGACCCGCTGCGGCTCGTGATGCCGCCGTCGGTCAGCATCCCGCTCTCCGCCGCCTTCTACGGACTGTTCGTGCTCGTGCTCGGCACCACCCGCGCGCTGCCGTTCGCGGCTGGCTTCTGGGCCGGCTACCTCGCCTACGACATGCTCCACTACTACGTCCACCACCTGCCGGGTGGACGCAAGCCGAGCGCGTGGCTGCCGCGCGTGCTGCACGAGTTGCACATGCGCCACCACTTCCAGGACCACGACGCCGGCTACGGCGTCAGTGCCCCTTTCTGGGACCACGTCTTCGGCACGGCGCCGGAGCGGCGTCGCGCCGAGACGCAGACCTGAGGCGCTCAGGCGTTCGCCGGAACGCCGAACATTCTGCGGAACGAGTCCGCATCGTTCAGATGCGGGAAGTCGCCCTCGGGCGCCTCGACCCCGAGGAACTCGCAGATCGGCGCCCAGCCCTGCTGGATCTCGTAGACGAGCAGCTGGTCGGCGGGCACGGTCTGCTTGACCTGCTCGTTGTGCCGCTCGAAGACCTCGATCGCGAAGTCCTTGTCGGCGAAGCGGTCCTCGAACGTCGTGTCCCAGATGAGCGACTTGATCATCCCGAGCACTTCCGGCGGGGCGGCCGGGCCGTCCGTCTCCAGAGCGCCGCGCAAGGCGGCCTCCTTGAGTGCATAGATCGTTCTCTCGGCACTTGCGTACCACTTCTCGGGGTCGCGCACGGAGAGGATCACCTTCGCGCTCGGGTACGCCGCGAGGATGCGGTCGTAGAAGGTGCAGCCGGGCCAGTCGACCGTTGCGCGGTAGCCGTCGAAGACCTCGTTCCAGTCGACGTCCTCGCCGTTCAGCGCCGCCAGGAACATCGGCGCGCGGTCGGGGTGGGGCATCAGGTCGATCATGTGGAAGGCGGGACCGAAGCCGATCTGCTCGAGCGCGGCCTTGAGCGACCACGTCCCGGTGCGGCCGAAGCCTGCGCCGATGACTTGCACGTCTGCCACTGCGTCTCCCTTCGTCGGTTCAGAACGGCTACGCCGCGCCGCGTAGTTACCAGCTGAGCAGCATCAGGCCGACGGTCACGCCGGGCCCGATCGTCACAACCAACCCGCGCTCGCCGGGTTGCGGCGCGCGGCGCGCGATCGTCTCGCGCAGCACGTAGAAGCTGCTGGGGGTGCCCATGTTGCCGAAGCGCGCGAGCACGTCGCGACTGATCGCCACGTCCTCGTCGCTCAGCCCGAGGCCTCTCTGCACGCCGTCGATAATCCCGCGACCGCCCGGATGGACGACCCAGTGGTCGATCGCGTCAAGCTCGGTGCCGGCCTCCGCGAGGAAGTCCTGCACGAGCTCGAGCAGGCGGCGTCTCGCGAGCTTCGGCAGCTCGCGGCCGATCTGCATGAAGCTGTCGTCGCCGTCGAGGCGGAAGTGGACAGTTCCGAGCGTGTCCGCGATCTGGTGCTGGCGGGCGGCGAGGATCGCCGGCCCGTCCGTGCTCGCGCCGTTCGTCAGCACGGCGGCGGCGCAGCCGTCCCCGAACAGCGAGGAGCCGATCGTCTTGACCTGCTCGTCGTCCTCGCCGACCGTCGTCAGGAAGCCGGTGATCGACTCGGCGGCGACCACGAGCGCGTGCTTGCCGGGGTGGTCGCGCATCGACTGCGAGGCGATCTTGAAGAGCGGCACGGCGCTCGCGCAGCCGACGCCGACGACGTGGTACTTGTCGGTCGACGGGTCCATCCCGTAGTGCGCGAGCAGCTTGTGCGCGAGCGTCGGACCGCCGAGCGAGTAGTAGGTCGCGGTGATGACGGTGCCGATCTCTTCGGGCTCGATCTCGAGCCGGTCGATCGCCTCCGTCGCGAGCCGCAGCAGCTGCTCCTCCGTCTGCACGGTGCGCTCCTGCAGCGTCGTGCCGAGGATGTCCGGCGTCAGCTCGAAGTGCCGCCGCTCGACGCCGCATCTGTCGAAGATCATCCGCGCGAAGTCGTCCCCCGCGAGCCCGAGCAGCTCCAGCATCTCCGCCTGCGTGTACGAAGACGCAGGGTTGGCGACGGCGATTTCGTTGACTCGGACGTTCATGCTGAGGGAGGAGAGCGCTCCTGCAGCACACGCGCCGTGCCACCCGGAGGCAGCGCCGCATGCTATCGAACGCGATGTTCGGGCTCGAACATCGTGCTTTGCCAAGGCTTTACCGGGTCGGTGGTAGTGCCCTGAGCGGCGTCGCGCCAGCGCGGCGGCTACGGACGCAGGTCCTCAGTCGCGCACGGCGATTTCGTGAGCTCGATGATCTCCGGGTCGCCGGTCAGAAGCACAGCGTCATGGGCGGCGGCGGTCGCGACCGCGAAGCAGTCGCCCAGCGCGATGGCCGCGCGGGCCTTGAGCCGCGCTGCCTCGACCATGCGGGCAGTCCCGGGAAGGTCGAGCGAGAGCGCGCCGCGCAGCTGCGTCAGCGTGTCGTCAGCGGCGATTCGTCCGTGGTCGCGCTCGACGCGGTAGTAGACCTCGACGAGGTTCATCCAGCTTGCCACGGGGCGCTCGCCGATCAGCGCTTCGACGCGGGAGAACGCGGGCTCCTCGCCGTCAAGCCACGCGAGGATCGCCCAGGAGTCGAGGCAGACGCTCACCGCGGCTCGAGCGCGCGATCCTCGAGCAGGCGCGCAGCCATCCCGCTGCCCGCGAAGCGGCCGCCGAGCCGAGCCGGCTGCCGGCGCACGACGAGCGTGATCCGATCGTCGTCGAGCTCGAACTCCACCTCGTCACCGGGGTGCAGGTGCGCACGATCGCGTACCGCTTTCGGGATCACGATCTGTCCCTTCGCACCGATCCGACCAGTCATACTTGACGAGTATAACGCCGAGGGCGACGCGCGACCGCTGGCCACCGGAACGGAGAGGGGGGGATTCGAACCCCCGAACGAGGTCACCCCCGTTACGCGATTTCCAGTCGCGCCCGTTCAGCCGCTCCGGCACCTCTCCGAGTGCGTGTATGACGCGGGGCGAAGGGTACCTGGCCGGCGCGCGGCGGGCAGGCGGGTGCGGTGCAGCGCGTCTGCGATCCTGCCCGGCGTGACCGTCGAAGCGCAGACGAGCGTCGCCGACTGGCTCGCACGCCGCACCTACGCCGCCGACGCCTTCCCGCTCGACCGCCTGCTCGCGGCCAAGGGCGCGACGATCGTCAGCGTCGTGCTGCCCGCGCGCGAGGTCGCGGACACGATCGGCCCGACCGTCGCCCAGCTCGTGCCGCTGCGCGACGCGGGCTTGCTCGACGAGCTGCTCGTGATCGACGCCGCCTCCGCCGACGGCACTGCCGCGATAGCCGAGCGTGCGGGTGCGACGGTCGTGCAGGAGTCGCAGATCCTTCCCGCGCACGGCCCCGCGCGCGGGAAGGGCGATGCGCTGTGGCGCGCCGTGCACGCCACGCGCGGGGACGTCGTCGCGTTCGTCGACGCCGACAGCGCCGACTTCGACCCATGCTTCGTGCTCGGCCTGCTCGGCCCGCTGCTCACCGACGACGACGTCGCGTTCGTGAAGGGCGCCTACCGCCGCCCGCTGACGGTCGGCGCCGAGACCGTGCCGGAGGGCGGCGGCCGCGTCACCGAGCTGCTCGCGCGCCCGCTGCTGAACCTGCACGTGCCCGAGCTGGCGGGGATCGTCCAGCCGCTCGCCGGCGAGATGGCGGCGCGGCGCACGCTGCTCGAGCAGCTGCCGTTCCCGGTCGGCTACGGCGTCGAGATCGCGCTGCTGATCGACGCGCTGCGTCAGGCGGGCCTGGACGCACTCGCGCAGGTCGACCTCGGCACCCGCCACAACGCGCATCAGCCGCTGCACGCGCTCAGCGCGATGGCGTACGCCGTGCTCGTCGCGGCCGAGCGGCGCATCCACGGTGCGGTCGCGCCCGGTCCGCTCGCGCGACCGACGACGGAGGGCGCGCTGACGCTCGCCGACGTTGCTGTCGAGGAGCGGCCGCCGCTGCGCGAGCTGCGAGCTCAGCCGTAGAACCAGGCGATCGTCAGCAGCTGGCCGAACAGGCTCCAGCCGACGCACACCAGCACGATCGCGACGCCGACCGTCCTGCCCCAGCGCTCGCCCGCCCCGCGCGCCGCCAGCGCCAGCAGAGGGGCGAACAGCGCCAGCAGTGGCACCAAGTAGCGGCCTTGGATGGCGCCGGAGATGCCGGGCGCGAAGCCGCGCAGCGCCACGAGCCCTATCAGCAGCAGCAGGCCGCCGGTCATCGCCGCGTATCCGAGCAGCTCCCAGCGGCGCGCCGGCAGCGTCCTGCGCTCCCGCACGAAGGTGCGCACGGCCAGCGCGACGACGACGCCGAGCAGCACTGCGCCCACCCTGTAGGCCCACTCGGCGAAGCCGACCACCGTCCAGCCGAACTTGCCGACGAAGCCCTTCAGCCACAGCTGGTAGCCCGGGTAGAACTCGGGGAACGCGGTCGACTGGGCCGGCAGTCGCGGCAGGAAGACCTGCCACAGGTAGCTCAGCTGGCCGCCGAGGTTCCCGTGGTCCTCCGGCCGTTCGGCCGGCGTGCGCGCGAGCACGAACGCGCGGTCCCACGCGAGCGCGTCAAGGGCGGTCAGCAGCAGGAAGGGCGCGATCGCGATCCCGACCGACACGCCGACGAGGCGCACCGCCCGCATGTTGAGGCCGCCCGTGCTTGCGCGCGCCGCCAGCGCGAGGGCCAACAGCGCGCCCGGCACAAGGCCGTAGAAGTTGATCTTCCCGATCAGACCTACGGCGAGGATCGCGCCGATCCAGGCGGCGCGGCGCGTCGTCAGCCCGCGCCGGAAGGCGACCGCGAGCGCGTAGAACAGCGCCGCGCAGATCGGGAACAGCAACGCGTCCGGGTTGACGCCGCCGGAGACGAAGCCGAGCACCGGGTGCAGCGCGGCCCCGAGCGCGCCGACGGTCCACGCCCACGGCCGGCTCGGCAGACACTCGCGCACGAACAGGAACACGAACAGCGCCGTGACGCCGGCCATCAAAGCCGACAGCAGCCGCATCAGCGCGATCCGGTCGAGCAGCGTCGCGCCGCTCGCGACGCGGTACGGGATCGCCTCCAGTGCGTAATAGGTGGGCGGCTCGGGCGCGGCCGGTCCGGCCGTGTTGTTCTCGCTGTGGCGCACGAGCCCGGTGTGCAGTTCGGCATCGAGCACGCGCTGCTGCAGCGGCGACCAGACGGCCGTCGCGAAGGTGCGCGCGTCCAGCGTGCCGAAGCGCGTGAGCGCCATCGCCGCGAGCAGCTCGGGCGCGAGCCGTTCGTCGCCGCGCCTGGCGATCGGCGGGCGGCCGGCCTCGGCGATCTGCTGCGCGTAGGCGACGTGTGTCTGCTCGTCGGGGACCTGGAAGGCGGGCGTGAGCAGCGACCAGGCAGCCGCGTTGCAGACCGCGACGGCCACAATCGCCCACGCGAGCGCCGGGATGCTGCGCAAGCGGGCGCGCCAGTCCCCGCCGGCGTCCGCCCCTTCGCCGCGCAGCTCCGACGCCGGCGCGGCGACGATCACCCCGCGCACGAGCACGCCGCCGACCAGCGCGAGCGAGGCGAGCAGCAGCGCGCCCGCAGCCCACACGAGCCAGCGGCCGCCCCAGTCACCGCGTCCGAGCGCGATGCGGTCGGCGACCGTCGACGCGTGGGCCCACCACGAGCTCGTACCGGCCGCCATGTAGCTGATCGCCAGCGACGCGCCGGTCTGCTGGTCCGCGATCGTCAACGACCCGGCTGCGGGCGGAGTCGGGCCGCCGATGAGTGCCATCCGTCCTCTCGTCGCCGGCGTGAGGCAGACCGTCACGTTGTCGAGATCTCGCGTGACCGGCTCCAGCGGCACTCGGAGGGTCGTGCCATTGCGCGCTGCGACGAGAGCGGACGCACGCTGGAGCACGCGCCCCTGGCCGCTGAGGGTCACGGTCACGCGTGGGCCGACGGCCTGCAGCGGCTGCACCACCAGCTGCGCCTCGGCGGTGCCCGCCGGCAGCAGCTCGCCGTCCTGGCATGCGCGCTGCCCGAGCGCCAGTTCGCCCGCTGCGAACTGCGGCCAGACCCCGTTGGTCCCCGTGCGCCGCTGCGCGCTGTGCGAGAGCGCGGCGACGAGGCCGCCGGCGAGCAGCAGCAGGCCGACCGCGAGGCAGGCCAGTGCACGGCGGTCGAGTGCACGCCTTGCCAGCGGCCGCGCCGGCTTCTCCGCCTCTCGGTCGTCCGTCTGCAGCCGCGTTCGACTCATCGATCGCGCGGGCGCCCCCGCACCCTCCCCCATGGCGTCGTGGTTCGACTCCCGACGCACCACTTTACCGACGGCGAATTCCCTCCGCCCCACTCGGAGATCAAGGCAAATGACGCGGCGCTAGGATCGCGAGCCATGCCAGCTCACGACGTCCTCATCATCGGCGCGGGCCTCGCCGGCCAGCGCGCCGCTCTTGCGGCCGCCGACGCCGGGGCGTCGGTCGCGATCCTCAGCAAGGTCCATCCGGTCCGTTCCCACTCGGTCGCCGCCGCGGGCGGCATCAACGCCGCCCTCAATCCCGAGGACTCGTGGGAGTCGCACGCGTACGACACGGTCAAGGGCTCCGACTACCTCGGCGACCAGGATGCGATCGAGATCATGTGCCGCGCGGCGCCTGACGAGATCCTCTGGCTCGAGCACGCCGGCGTCACCTTCCACCGCAGCGACACGGGCCACCTCGGCACGCGCGCGTTCGGCGGCGCCTCCGCTGCGCGCACCTACTACGTCGCCGACATCACCGGCCAGGCGATCCTGCACGTGCTCTACGAGCAGCTGATGAAGCACCACGAGCGGGTCGACCGCTACGAGGAGTGGTTCACGACCACGCTGCTGCAGGACGAGGACGGCAACTGCATCGGCTGCGTCGCGCGCGACATCCGCACCGGCACGCTCGAGGTCTTCAACGCCAAGAGCGTGATCCTCGCCTCTGGCGGCGCCGGCCAGGCGTTCAAGCCGACGACGAACGCGCTCATCTGCACCGGCGACGGGATCGCGCAGGCCTATCGCATCGGCGCGCCGCTGATGGACATGGAGATGATCCAGTACCACCCGACGACGCTCGCGGAGAACGGCTTCCTGATCACCGAGGGCGCGCGCGGCGAGGGTGCGCATCTCTACAACGCGCAGGGCGAGCGCTTCATGGAGAAGTACGCGCCGAACAAGCTGGAGCTCGCCTCGCGCGACGTCGTCTCGCGCGCCGAGCAGACGGAGATCAACGAGGGCCGCGGCTTCCCCGACGGGACGATCGCGCTCGACATCACGAGAGTCCCCCGCAAGCGCACGCTCGAGGCGCTGCGCGAGATCGTCAACATCGGCAAGGACTTCGCCGGCGTCGACATCACGCGCGAGCCGATCCACATCAAGCCCGGGATGCACTACATCATGGGCGGAGTCAAGACCGACTTCGACGGCCAGACGCCGATCCCCGGCCTCTACGCCGCCGGCGAGGTCGCCTGCGTCTCGGTCCACGGCGGCAACCGCCTCGGCGCGAACTCGCTGCTCGACACGCTGATCTTCGGCCGCCGCTCCGGCGAGCACGCTGCTCAGCGCGCGCGCGGCGTCGCGATGCCGAAGG
Source organism: Conexibacter sp. (assembly GCA_035264605.1). GTDB lineage: Bacteria > Actinomycetota > Thermoleophilia > Solirubrobacterales > Solirubrobacteraceae > Conexibacter. The sequence goes on from DATFPW010000098.1 coordinate 23,780, forward strand.
CGCCGACGAGCGTGCTCGCCGACGCGCAGGGCGAGATCGACGAGATCCTCAACCGGGGAACCGACCCCGCCCGCCCAGGGCGCCGCGTCTCCGAGATCAAGAACGAGCTCGGCGAGACGATGAACAGATACGTTGCCGTCTACCGCGACGAGGCGGGCCTCGCGACGGCGCGCGAGATCGTCCAGCGCCTCAAGGCGGAGGCGCCCAGCGCGGCGATCGACGACAAGGGCACCGTCTTCAACCAGGACGTGCTGGCGGCGATCGAGCTCGGGTACATGTTGGACGTGGCCGAGTCGATCGTGATGGCGGCGCAGGAGCGCAGAGAGTCGCGCGGGGCGCAATTCCGCACCGACTTCCCCGAGCGCAACGATGAGGACTGGCTGCACCACATCACCGTCTCGCTCAACGGCGACGGCCCGGCGCTCGGCACCGCGCCGGTGACGATCACCAAGTGGCAGCCTCAGGCGCGGACCTACTAGGAGTCGATCAGAACATGGCCGAGTACACGCTCAAGCTCCGGCGCTACGACCCCCAGTCGGGCGAGGCGCCCTATTACGAGGAGTACAGAGTCGACCTGGAGCCGCACCGCTCGGTGCTCGAGGCGATCCTCATGGTCAAGAACGAGCAGGACGGGTCGGTCGGCATCCGCTGCTCCTGCCGCGCCGCGATCTGCGGCTCCTGCGGGGTGAGAATCAACGGCAGACCGGGCCTCGCCTGCCACACGCACCTCGACAAGGCCGCGAACACGGGCGTCAACTCCGACGGCACGACGATCCTCGTCGAGCCGATGGGCAACATGCCCGTCATCAAGGACCTGATCGTCGACATGGACGCGGTCCACTGGAAGAAGATCCAGCGCGTCACGCCGTGGCTCATCAACAAGGAGCCGGTCCCCGAGCGGGAGTACATCGTCCCGCACGAGAACATGGTCGACGTCACGCAGTCGATGGCGTGCATCCAGTGCGGCGCATGCGTCTCGGATTGCCTCTCGATGGAGGTCGATCCGCTGTTCGTCGGCCCGGCCGCGTCTGCGAAGGCGTACCGCTTCGTCGGCGACCCGCGCGACGCGGAGCAGTTCGAGCGGCTCAAGGACCTGGCCGAGGACCCGCACGGCATCTTCGACTGCACGCACTGCTTCACGTGCATCGACGCGTGCCCGAAGGGCGTCGCGCCGATGAGCCAGATCATGCGCTTGCGCCGCATCACGACGAACGACCACCACATCGTCGATCGCAACAACGGCGAGCGCCACGAGCGCGCGTTCACGTCGCTGATCCGCGGCTACGGCCTGCTGCACGAGGCCGAGCTGCTGCCGCGCTCCTACGGCGGCGACTCGTGGTTCGGCAAGTTCCACCCGGCCGCCGGGCAGGAGCTGCTCAGCTCGCTGCCGGTGGTCGTGAAGGGCTTGATGCGCGGCAAGATGTCGCCGAAGCTCGCACTGCTCGGCCACAGAATCCCGAGCAGAGACCTGAAGGCCGTCCAGGCGATCTTCGAGACGGTGGAGTCGAAGGACAGACGCTACGAGCTGAACCTCTACATCACCGGCTACGAGGACGGCGACGAAGACGTCGGCGTGCCGGCGGCCGTGGCGGCCGGCGATGACGGCATGCCGTCCGCGCCCGGTCCCGACCCGCACCAGCCCACCTCCGCGAGCGAAAGCGAGTCCGCATGAAGGTCGCGTACTGGCCCGGCTGCGTGAGCCGCGGCTTCACCCCCGAGTTGCACGGCTCGATGGCGGCGGTCGCGCCGCTGCTGGACATCGAGCTGGTCGAGCTCGACCGCGCCTGTTGCTCCGGCGCCGGCGTGATCGCCGAGCACAGCCAGGAGCTCGCCGACACGCTCAACGCGCGGACGTTCGCGCTCGCGCAGGCAGTGCAGGGTGCCGACCTGATGATGAACATCTGCTCGACGTGCCAGGGCGCGCACGGCGAGTCGCAGGAGCGCCTCGACGCGAACACCGAGTACCGCGACCACGTCAACGGCACGCTCGCCGCCGAGGGCCTCTCGTATGAGAAGGGCCTCACGAACAAGAACTTCCTGTGGCTGCTGGTCGAGGAGATCGGCCTGGAGAACCTCAAGAAGAAGGTCAAGCGCCCGCTGACGAACCTCAAGGTCGGCCCCTTCTACGGCTGCTACATCGTGCGCCCGACCGATCGGCTCGGGATCGACGACGAGCACCCGCGCGACGCCTACCTGCATTGGGTGATCGAGGCGCTCGGCGGCACCGTGATCGACTATGCCGGAATCCACAAGTGCTGCGGCTTCCCGATCGTCACGATGAACAAGCAGGCCTCGCTCAAGCAGGCCGGCACGCACCTCGCCGACGCACAGGACGCCGAGGCCGATTGCCTCGTCGTGCCGTGCCCGCTGTGCCACCTCAACCTCGACCTGCAGCAGCCGGTCGCGAAGAAGGCCGTCGGGCGCGACGACCTCGCGATGCCGGTCCTGCACCTGCCGCAGCTCGTCGGCCTCGCGCTCGGCCTCGAGCCGAAGCAGCTCGGCATGAACAAGCACGTCGTGAAGCCGACCTCGGTGATCGACTGGTCGGCCGCCGTCGTCGGCGCGCCGGTCCCCGCCTGAGCCAAGCCTTCTGCGCGCGCCGGGGCGAGGCCTCGGCGCGGGCCGGCCGCCCGCCGCCCGAGGCCTCGCCACCGGTTGGGTGGGGGGCCCGGGCCCGGCCGGGGGGAGAGTCGGCCGAGCCCGGGCGACGCGCCCCGGGGGTGGGAGGGGGGACCAACCTCACCCGGGGCGGTTCCACGGCGGTCGGTAGCTTCCCTGCCCGCCGTGTCGGCATCCTCTCCGCTGCAGCGCGCGCTGTCGTCCCCTGCGGCGGGTGATCTTCGGGGGACCGCTCGGGGGAGGTATGGGTGAGGCGCGGCTCACCCGTCGGCCGCTAGGATCGGGCGCGTGACTGTCTCCAGCTCGCAGGTCGGCGTCGTCGTCGCTCGCTTCGAAGACCTCGTCGACCGTGGCCTCCAGGCGCTGATCGATGAGGACGAGCACATCGAGCTGCAGGCCCGCGGCGTCGCGCACGAGCGGTTGCCGGCGGCGATCGCGGCGCACCGACCGCAGGTCGCGCTGCTCAACTACGGCTCGCTGCGCACGCCGCTCGAAGTGCGCGAGCTGGTCGCGACGCACCCGGGCACGCACCTGATCGTGCTCGCCAACCGCCCGTCGCCCGCCGAGTGCAACCAGATGCTCGCGTTCGGCGCAACGGCCTGCCTCTCGAAGGAGACGCAGGCACGCGACGTGCTGAGCGCGATCCATCTCGCCTCCCGCGGCCTGCAGGTGCTGCGACGAACCGCGCCGAGCGCCGCCGCCGACGCCCCGCCCCAGACCGGGCCCGAGCTGCTGACCCCGCGCGAGGCCGCCGTCCTCGAACTTCTGCAGACCGGCCGCTCGAACGGCGAAATCGCCGCCCAGCTCCACATCGGCGTCGAGACCGTTCGCACCCACGCGCGCAGCATCTACCGCAAGCTCGGCGTCCGCTCGCGGCGAGAGCTGGCGCGGACGTAGAAATTTGCCACAACCGCCACGACGTGCCACAGTGTTGCTATATGGCACGTCCCGCTCAAGCAGTCCCGCTTCGCATCGGTCCTCAGGGGCGCGTGGTGATCCCAGCCGAGATCCGGCGGGAGCTGGGGATCGAGCCCGGTGAGACGCTGATCGCGCACGTCGAGTCGGGCCGTCTTGTGCTTGAGCGCAGGGGCGAGATCCTCTCCCGCCTGCGCTCTGAGCTGCGTGAAGCGACGCCACTCGGAACGAGCATGGTCGACGAGCTCCTCGCCGAGCGCCGTCGTGAGGCTCGCCGAGAGGCGGCCGAGCACGAGCGTGCCTGACGCTGCCCTCGACGCCTCGGCGCTGATCGCCCTGCTGCGGGACGAGCCAGGTGCCGAGGTGGTTGAGCGCCTGCTCGGCCGCGCGGTCATCTCCGTCGTCAACTGGGCGGAAGTGCTCCAGCGCTACCGGGCGCACGGCGTCGACACAACCGGCAAGCGCGACGACGTCGTGGCGCTGGGGGTCACGATCGAGGCCTTCACGGACGAGGACGCGGAAGCGGTCGCCGAGCTGTGGGAGCCGACGCGCTCCGCCGGCCTCTCGCTCGCCGACCGCGCATGTCTCGCGCTCGCCGGCCGTCTCGGGCTGCCCGCCTACACGGCCGATCGCGCCTGGCGCAAGATCGACCTGGACGTCGAGGTCGTGCTGATTCGCTGAGCGCCACGGCGGGCGCCCCGCCCGCTATGGTCAGAAACATGGGGGAATACGGATCGGGGGATCCGCTGGCGCTCGACGTGAACGCGACGATCGCGCAGCTCGCGGAGCGCATGCGCGACGCGGTGCGCGAGCTGGGCCGGCGCGGCGCGGTCGTGGCCGTCTCGGGCGGCGTCGACTCGGGTGTGGCCGCGGCGCTCGCGGTGCGAGCGCTCGGGCCCAGGCACGTGCTGCTGCTGCGGCTGCCCGAGCGGGACATCGGCGGCGAGGCGTCCGACCTCGGCCTCGAGCTGGCGCGCGCGCTCGGCGCGCCGAGCGAGGAGGAGTCGATCACCGCGGCGCTCGAGGGGCTCGGCTGCTACCGCCGTCGCGATGCGGCGATCCGCATTGTCTTCCCCGACTACGAGCCGAGCTGGCGCCACAAGCTCGTGCGTTCCGCACCGAGCGGCGGGATCATCGTCTTCTCGCTCGTCGTCGAGCGGCCGGACGGCTCGCCGGAGACGCGCGTTATGCCGTCCGCCGCCTACCGCGCGCTGATCGCTGCGACGAACATGAAGCAGCGCGTACGCAAGCTGATCGAGTACACGTGGGCCGACCAGCTCGGCTACGCGGTGATCGGCACGCCGAACCTGCTCGAGTTCGACCAGGGCTTTTTCGTCAAGGGCGGTGACGGGCTCGCCGACGTCAAGCCGATCGCGCACCTCTACAAGACGCAGGTCTACGCGCTCGCCCGGGCGCTCGGGCTGCCCGACGTGATCGCCTCGCGTGCACCGACGACCGAGACCTTCTCGCTCCCGCAGACGCAGGAGGAGTTCTACTTCGGCCATCCGTACGAGCGGATGGATCTGCTCGTATGGGGCCGCGACGGCGGGGTGTCGGCGGAGGAGTTGGCGCCGCTCGTCTCGTTGCCGGAGGCTGACGTCGAGGCTGCCTACTGGGAGATCGACCGCCGCCGCGTCGCGACGCACTATCTGCACGCGTCGCCGGTCACGTGCGACTGACATGTGTGGCGTCGCCGGCATCGTCCGCAGCGACCCGGCCGCGCCCGTCGCGGAGGAGACGCTGCGGCGGATGGCGGGAGCGCTGCGTCATCGTGGGCCGGATGGGTGGGGGCTTGCGCGCGAAGCGGGGGCGGGACTTGTCTCCACGCGCCTTGCGATCTTCGACGTGCCGGGCGGGTGGCAGCCGATGCGCGGGGAGCGCGGCACGCTGCTGGTGTACAACGGCGAGGTCTACAACCATCCGGAGCTGCGGGCGCAGCTCGGCGGCGAGTTCGCGACCACCTCGGACACGGAGGTCGTGCTGCGGCTGCTGGAGCGCGAGGGGCTCGCGGCGCTCGAGCGTCTCAACGGCCAGTTCGCGTTCGCCTGGTGGGAGCCGGAGGCGCGCCGGCTGACGCTCGTGCGCGACCGCTTCGGCGTGCGCCCGCTGCACTGGGCCACGCTCCCAGATGGCGGGATCGCCTTCGCGTCGGAGGCGAAGGCGCTGTTCGCGAGCGGCGAGGTCGCGGCCGAGCCGGACCTCGCGGGGATCGACGAGGTCTTCACGACGTGGGGGGCGCGTGCGCCGCGCAGCGCGTTCCGCGGCGTCGCGCAGGTGCCGCCCGGGGGCCTGCTCGTCTGGGAGGCCGGCGAGATCGTCGCGCGGCGCACATGGTGGGAGCCGGACTACGACCCCGCCGCCGGCGCTGCGCACGCCGCCGGCGTCCCCGACCCCGAGGAGCTGCCTGAGCTGCTCGCCGACGCCGTCCGTCTGCGCCTGCGCGCGGACGTGCCGGTCGGCACGTATCTCTCCGGCGGGCTCGACTCCTCGCTCATCACCGCGCTCGCGCAGCAGGCGAGCGATCACGAGCTGCGCACGTTCTCCGTCGCGTTCCACGACGCGCGCTACGACGAGCGCGTCTTCCAGGAGCAGGTCGCGCAGGCGCTCGGCACGCGCCACCACGTCGTCGAGATCGGGCCGCGCGAGATCGCGGACGGCTTCCTGGATGCGGTCGCGCACGCCGAGACGCCGCTGATCCGCACGGCGCCGATCCCGCTCATGTTGCTCGCCCGTGCGACGCGCGAGCACGGCATCACGGTCGTGGCGACCGGCGAGGGCGCCGACGAGCTGTTCTGGGGCTACGACCTCTTCAAGGAGACCGCCGTGCGCGAGCTGCACGCCCGCGATCCCGAGCGGGCGACCGCACTGCTCGACCGGCTCTACCCCTACCTCGACGTGCCGGCCGAGCGCCGCGGACCGGCGTGGGCGCGCTCCTTCTTCGGCGCCGGCCCGGCCGGCGATCCGCTCTTCTCGCACCAGCCGCGCATCGCCGCGACCGGGATCGTGAGGGCGTTTTACCGCCTGGAGGTCGCGCACGCGCTCGCGAGCAATGGCGGCGATCCGCTCGCGCGCCTGCGCGCCGACCTGCCGGCTGCCTTCGGCCGCTGGAGCGCGCTCGAGCGCGCCGCCTACCTGGAGCTGACGACGCTGCTCGCGCCGAACCTGCTCGCTGCGCAGGGCGATCGCGTCGCGATGGCGCACGGCGTCGAGGGGCGCTTTCCGTTCCTCGACCACCGTGTCTTCGAGCACTCCGTCCGCCTTCCGCCCGAGCGCAAGCTCGGACCTGGCCTGCGCGAGAAGGCGGAGCTGCGCTTGCTCGCTGCGAGGCTCCTGCCGGCGGAGGTCGCCGAGCGCACGAAGCAGCCCTACCGCGCGCCCGAGGTCGCCCCGTTCTTCGGCGAGCAGGCCCCGGGCTGGGTCGAGGAGCGGCTCGAAGCGCGAGCGCTCGACGACGTCGGCCTGTTCGATCCGGCGCGCGTCGCCGGTCTGCTGCGCCGCTGTCGCACCGGAAAGGCGAGTGGGTTCCGCGAGGGGATGGCGCTCGTCGGCATACTGTCCACGCAGGTGTGGCACGAGCGCTTCTGCGGCGTTGGCACCGGGGCTGGGGCCGATTGGCCCGCCGAGCCGACGGAGCCGCGGGTGCAGCTCGACGCCGCCGAGGGGATCACGAGCCAGTAGGGGGAATCGATGGGGGAGACGGAGGTCGGCACAGCGCTGCGCGCGGAGCTGCGCGCCTACATCGAGGAGGCGTTCCTCTACCTGCACCCTGACGTCGAGCTGGCCGACGAAGACGAGTTCCTCACGCTCGGCGTGATCGACTCGCTCGGCTTCGTCGAGCTCGTCGAGGAGGTGCAGACGCGCTACGGGATCGCCGTCGACGCGCTCGAGATCACCGAGGAGAACTTCGGCTCGCTCGACGCGCTCGTCGCGTTCGTCGAGCGGCGGCGATGACGACCCTCGACGAGGATCTGCGTCGCGCCGCGGCGACCGCGCCGGGCGAGGAGGCACTCGTCGCCGGCGACCGGCGCCTGACGTTCGCCGAGCTCGACGCCGCCGCAGGCGCGCTCGCCGTCCGCCTCCAAGCCCTCGGCGTCGAGCGCGGCGATCGTGTCGCCATCCTGCTGCCGAACGCCATCGAGGCCGCCATCGCGATCTACGGCACGCTGCGCGCCGGCGCTGCCTTCGTCCCGCTCAACCCGACGATCAAGGCCGACAAGCTCGCCTACGTCCTGCGCGACTGCGAGGCGACGGCGATCGTCACCGACGACACCCTCAGCTCGCTCGCCCAGCAGGCAAGCAACGAGGCCCCGGGCGTACGCCACACGCTGCGCGCCGAGGAGGCTGCGGATGCGCGCGGGACGCGATCTTGTCCCGCGGCCAGTGTTTCATGGCCAGGCGGGGCAAGATCGCGACCCGCGCCCACCACGGCGCCGATCAGCGTCGACCTCGCCGCAATCGTCTACACCTCCGGCTCGACCGGCCGCCCGAAGGGCGTCACGCTTACGCACGCCAACATGGCGTTCGCCGCCGGCTCGATCGTCGCGTACCTCGGCATGCGCGCCCACGACCGCGTCCTGTGCGTCGTCCCGCTGTCGTTCGACTACGGCCTCTACCAGCTCCTGATGTGCGTGCGCACGCGTGCAACGCTCGTCCTCGAGCGCGGTTTCGCCTTCCCCGGCCGCGTGCTCGAGCTGCTCGTGCGCGAGGAGATCACAGGACTGCCGGGCGTGCCAACGATCTTCCAGGTGCTGACGTCCGCCGGCGCGGGGGCCGTCGCGCACGACCTGCCCGAGCTGCGCTTCATCACCAACACGGCCGCGGCGCTCGCGCCCGCGACGATCGACGCGCTGCGCGCCGCCTTCCCGCAAGCCCGCCTCTACTCGATGTACGGCTTGACCGAGTGCAAGCGTGTGTCCTACCTGCCGCCCGAGCAGGTCGACGTGCGGCCGGAGTCGGTGGGGATCCCGATCCCCGGCACCGAAGCCTGGATCGAGGACGACGCCGGCGCGAGACTGCCGCCCGGCGAGGTCGGCGAGCTCGTCGTGCGCGGCGCGCACGTGATGCAGGGCTATTGGAACGATCCGGCCGCGACCGCAGAGCGGCTGAGGCCGGGTCGCTGGCCGTGGGAGCGCGTGCTTGCGACAGGGGACCTGTTTCGCCAGGACGACGAGGGCTTCTTGTACTTCGTCGCGCGCCGCGACGACATCCTCAAGTCGCGCGGCGAGAAGGTCGCGCCGCGCGAGGTCGAGACGGTCCTGCACCAGGCCGACGGCGTACGCACGGCGGCCGTCGTCGGTGCCCCCGACCGCATGCTCGGCCACGCCATCGTCGCATTCGTGGTCCCGCACGATGGCGCGACCCTCACGTCGGCCGCGCTGCGTCGCCACTGCGCCGCCTGCCTGGAGGACTACATGGTGCCGGCGCGCGTCGAGCTGCGAGACCAGCTCCCGACGACCCCGAACGGCAAGGTCGACCGCCGCGCGCTCGCGAACGAGGCGGCAGCACTGGCGGCCGGTCCTGCGACGGTTCGCTAGGAGCCGGCGGGCCAGTGGTCCACGACCACCCCGTCCATCGGAAAGTGTCTCGGGTTACCGGTCGCCAGCCGAGCGCCGATGCCGACGGCAGCGGCTGCGATGAGACAGTCGGCCTGCCCGAGGGTGACGCCTCGGCGTGCGAAGTCACGCCGCCAGCGCCCGGCGAGCTCGGCTTCCTCGACGCCGAGCGGCGCCAGTCGCAGTCCCCCGAGAAAGCGACCCAGGGCCGCCTCCTCCGGCTCGCGCACACCGCGGTAGAGCTCTTCGACGTTGATCGCGCAGATCCACGGCACCGGTGCTCCGCTCGCGCGAAGGTCGCGCAGTCGCGTGCCCGCGCCACCGCCGCGCAGCGTGTCGATCAGCACGCTCGTGTCGAGCAGCAGCCGCACGCGTCAGCCGACGCGCCGGGCGTCGGCGAAGCGCTGGTCGTGCACCCACCGGGCGGGATCGGCGTCCCACTCGTGCTCCTGGCCCGCGAGGGTGGCGATCCCTGTCTCGATGTCGTCCCAGCGCGTCTCGTCGTCGAGCGCGCGGCGGAGCGTCTCGGAGATGAACGCGCTGCGCCGGCGCCGCCCGATGCGCCGATCGAGCTGCGCGACGAGGTCGTCTTCGAGGCTGATGTGCAAACGCATGGCCACAAGCTAACACACAGCGAGAGCGCGAATGCAGCGCCAGCGGCCGGCCTGGCGTTGCGGGAGTGAGCTACGCGCGCGCCGCGGCGCGCAGCAGCCCGCGCTCGTGCAGCAGCTCAGCGATCTGAACGGCGTTCGTCGCAGCGCCCTTGCGCAGGTTGTCCGAGACGACCCACAGGTCCAAAGCCCGCTCGTTCCCCGGGTCGCGACGAATGCGCCCGACGAACACGTCGTCCTTGCCGTCCGCCTCGATCGCCATCGGGTAGATGCCGGCGCCAGGGTCGTCGAGCACGGTCACGCCGGGCGCGGCGCTCAGCAACGAACGCGCCTGCTCGGGCGAGAGCGGTGAGCGCGTCTCGACGTTGACCGCCTCCGAGTGGCCGTTCACGACCGGCACCCGCACGCACGTCGCGCTGATACGGATCGACTCGTCGCCGAGGATCTTGCGCGTCTCGTTGATGAGCTTGCGCTCCTCGTCGGTGTGGTCGTCGCCGGGAGCGAACGAGCCGGCGTGTGGCAACGCGTTGAACGCGATCTGGTGCGCGTAGACCTCCACCGGCGCCTCGGCTCCGTGGAACACCGCGTGCGTCTGCTCGAGCAGCTCGTCGACGCCCTTCTTGCCGGTCCCCGACACCGCCTGGTAGGTCGAGACGACGAGCCGCTCGATGCCGGCCGCGTCGTGCAGCGGTTTCAGCGCGACCATCAGCTGCATCGTCGAGCAGTTCGGGTTGGCGACGATCCCCTTGCGCACCTCGGACAGCGCGTCCGGGTTGACCTCGGAGACGACGAGCGGCACGTCGTCGTCCATCCGCCACTTCGACGAGTTGTCGACGACGATCGCGCCCGCATCGGCGAAGCGCGGCGCCCACTCGCCTGACGTCGAGCCGCCGGCGGAGAAGATCGCGAGGTCGAAGCCCTGGATCGTCTCGTCGGTCAGCGGCTGCACAACGCCGACGCCCTCGATCGTGGAGCCGGCCGAGCGCGCGGAGGCGAACGGCACGATCTCGCGCGCCGGGAAGCCGCGCTCGCGCAGCAGTTGGAGCATCACGCCACCGACCTGGCCGGTCGCGCCGACGACCGCGACGCGGTAGCCCGCGGCGGTCTGGGGGGCGGGCGGGCGGGAGTCGGACTCCGCCGCGCTCACCGCGCCCGCTCCCCGATCGGCCGCTCGGCCTGGATGCCGTCCTCGCCCAGCTCGAACGCGCCGTGCAGCGCGCGCACCGCGTCAGCGACGCGATCGCTGCGGATCACGCACGAGATCTTGATCGGCGAGGTCGAGATCATCTCGATGTTGATCCCTTCGCCCGCCAGCACCGCGAACACCTTCGCGGCGACGCCCGGGTGCGACTTCATGCCGGCGCCGACGATCGAGACCTTGCCCATCTCCGGCTCGCTGTCGAGGCCGCCGATGCCGAGCTCGACGACGATCGGCTCGAGCGCTTCCCGTGCGATGCGAAGGTCCTCGCGCGGGACGGTGAACGACAGCTCGGCGCCTTCGCGCCCCTCGCCGAGTGGCTCGTTCTGGATGATCATGTCGACGTTGCAATTGGCCTCGGCGAGCGCCTCGAAGATCCGCGCGGCTGCGCCCGGCTCGTCCGGGACGCGTTGCAGCGTGACGCGCGCCTCGTCGTTCGAGTGCGTGACGGCAGTGATGAGGGCGTGCTCCATGGTCTCCTGCTCTCCGACGACGAATGTACCGGGACCGTCCTCGAAGCTGGAACGGCAGTGGATGCGGACCCCGTGGTTGCGCGCGTACTCGACCGAGCGCAGCTGCAGCACCTTCGCGCCCGAGGCCGCCATCTCCAGCATCTCCTCGAACGACACCATCCCGAGCTTGCGCGCGTCCGGGACGATGCGCGGGTCGGCGCTGTAGACGCCGGACACGTCGGTGTAGATCTCGCACACGTCCGCGCCGACGGCGGCGGCCAGCGCTACGGCGGTCGTGTCCGAGCCGCCGCGGCCGAGCGTCGTCACGTCGCGGTTCGTCGACATCCCCTGGAAGCCGGCGACGAGCACGATCATGTCCTCCTCGAGCGCCGCCTCGATGCGTTCCGCTCTCACGTCGAGGATGCGCGCCTTCGTGTGCGACGTGTCGGTCACGATGCCGGCCTGCGAGCCGGTCAGCGAGATCGCGCGGTGGCCGAGGTCGTTGATCGCCATCGCGCACAGCGCGCACGAGATGCGCTCGCCGGTCGACAGCAGCATGTCCATCTCGCGCGGATCCGGGGTCGAGGAGATCTCGTCGGCGGCAGCGATCAGCTCGTCGGTCGTCTTCCCGCGCGCGGACAGCACCGCGACGACGCGGTTGCCCTGCTCGCGTGCGGCGACGATCCGCCGGGCCGCGCGCTTGAGGCGCTCGGCATCGGCGACGGACGTCCCACCGAACTTCATCACGACCGTTCCGGACATGGGTGCACAGGGTAGTGAGGCCGGCCGGGGAGCGGCGTCCGGCAGGATGGTCGGCAGGGGCGGTCGGCGGCGAGCGGCTGAAGAGCCGCTCGCCGTCGAGGCGCACCAGACGGGACTCGAACCCGCAACGTTCCGCTTAGGAGGCGGCCCCTCTAGCCAGTTGAGGTACTGGTGCTCGCGCCCGCGCTCGATTAATCGAGCATTGTCAGCAGCGGCGTCGGCTCTGTCCCCCCGGCGCCGCAGCGTTCCCCTCCTTCGCCCACTGTAACCAGGAACGAAGAGGGCTGTCAAACGGTAGGAATCCGCCACCGGACTTGATTGACCCGGCTATGCTGAGCCGGACGTCGCGGCGAGGGGGATCGCCAGATCGCCGCGCGCCCACACGCTCAGATGACCACGCGCACCGACGCCACCGAGGCCGCCGTCGCGGCCGCGCCGAACCTGCTCGACGAGCTCGATCGGGCGCTCGCGCGCGTGGATGACGGCGGTCCGCTCGCCTCGCTCGTCGTCCCCCACAACGTGCCCGGCTGCGACGTCTTCCTCGCCGGGCGCAGAAGCGGATGGGCGGCTGAGGCCGGCCCGGCCGTCGGCGGCGCGCTGACCGCGCACCCGGTCGTGCGCGAGGCCGAGCTCGACCCAGGACGCAACCGCTTGCTGCTGCGGCTCGACGATGAGCGCGTCGCCGCACTCGGCGCGGCGCTCGAGCTCGCGCAGGTCGATGCGTTCCTCGGCCGCGACCTCGCGACGAGCGAGCGCTTCGTCGTCGACTACTGCGACCCGAACGCGACGAAGGCGCTCCACGTCGGCCACTTGCGGACGGTCGCGCTCGGGCACGCACTCGGCTGCCTCGCCGCCTCCTGTGGCGCCGACGTCGTGCACCAGACGCAGATCGGCGACGTCGGCCGCCAGATGGGCGAGGCGATGGCGGGCTACCTGACCTTCTACAACGGCGAGACGCCGGAGAGCGCCGGCCTCAAGAGCGACCGCTTCGTCGGCCGCTGCTACAGCCGCTACGTGCAGCAGCTGGCACCGGCCGAGGTCGGCGGCGGCGGCGAGAGCGACCCGGCGCTGTCGCGCGAGGACGGCTCCTACGACGACCTCGCCGAGCAGCTGCTGGTGCGCCTCGGCGACGGCGACCCCGAGGTGACGGAGCTCTGGCTCCGCATGCGTGGCTGGGCACTCGAGGGCCACGATGCGACGCTCGCGCGGCTCGGCGTGATCTTCGACCGCGTCATCTACGAGGTGGACTTCCTCGATGACACGCATGCGCTCACCGCGAGAGCGCTCGACGAGGGGATCGTGCGGCGCTCGGACGACGGCGCCGTGATCTCGCACGAGCGCGACGACGGCCACCTGCTGCTGCATCGACCGGACGGCTTCCCGACGACGCACATGCGCTGCATGGGAATGTGGCACCTGACCGGCCGCGAGTTGCTGGCCGGCTCGACCTCGCTGGCGCTCGTCGGCGACGAGTGGGAGCCGCTTGTGCAGCAAGGCCCGGCTGTGCTGGAGGGACTCGCCGCCGGCGGCGAGATCCACCCGACCCACTGGGTCGTGCACGGCATGGTCACGAGCGGCACGCGCGCGATCAAGTCGAGCGGCGGCGCGCCGTGGCTGGTCGACGACCTGCTCGACGACCTCGTGCAGGACCCCCGGCTGCAAGCGCTCGCGCACGAGCGCGTCACCGCGGAGCGGCTCGCGGCGATCGCCGCGCTCGGCATCTGCATCGACATACACCCGCGCAAGGCGCTGCCGCTCGACCCGGAGATGCTGCTGGACCCGAAGGCCAACGCCGGCTGGACGCTGGCGCGCGCTTGGGCGCTCGCGTGGCAGTCGCGCTTCGACGGCGATCCGAGCCCCGCGCCCGACGACCCGGACTACCGCTCGCTCGTGCTGCGCTCGCAGCTGCACCGCCGTCTCGCCGAGCGCTCGCTGCGCTCGCTCGACGTCCGCCAGGTGCTCGGGCTGCACGTGCACGCGGCCGAGTGGTTCCTTGCGCAGGAGGATCCCTCGCCGAGCGTCGCACGGGCGATGCGCGGCTTGCTGGAGATCGGGATGCGCTCGCTCGGATTGGCTCCTGACCCTTTGCGATCGGACAAGTGAGCCGGTAGTCTCGATCGCGTCGGGTGCATCGACGTCTGATGCACCTTTTGGGGGAGCGAGCAAGGCCGCCGCACAGGGCGTGACCGACGTCTCGTGACATCGCGATGAGGGGGAAGTGATGCGGTCCAAGCTCGGACTCGACGCCGGTCTCGTGCGTTCCTGCCGCGCCGCCGCGGCGAGGGTCGCTGCACAGGTAGCCGAGGCCACTGCTGGCAGGACCACCGTCGCCGTCGAGCGCACCGTCGCGCGGATGCTCGGCGTCGACGGCGTCGACCCGCACGACGTCCCGCTCCCGAACGCACTCGTCGACCACGTCGCCGACTTCGACGGGATCCCGCGCGGCGTCGCAGCGTGGGTCGGCAACGCGATGGTGCAGACGGACCGCTCGGCGCCCGAGGTGGCCGCTGCGGTCGGCGACGGTTCGCTCGCGCTGGGAGAGCTGCCGTGGGCCGAGCGCGAGGCCGTCGAGCGCGCGGTCGCCGACGCGCACGAGAAGACACTCGCGGCGATGAGGGCGCGCTGTGCTGAGCGCGACGCGCTGCGTGAGCAGCTCGGCGAGCAGCCGCGGCCGCACCGCTACGTGCTGACGGCGACCGGCAACGTCTACGAGGATCGCGACCATGCGCTCGCCGTCGCGGAGGCGGGCGGCGACATCATCGCCGTCATCCGCTCTACCGCGCAGAGCCTGCTCGACTACGTGCCCTACGGCCCGACGACCGAGGGCTATGGCGGCACGTTCGCGACGCAGGCGAACTTCCGCATCATGCGCGACGCGCTCGACGAGTGGTCGCGGGCGAACGGGCGCTACGTGCGCCTGTCCAGCTTCTGCTCGGGCCTCTGCATGCCGGAGATCGCCGCGATGGGCGCGGCCGAGGGGCTCGACAACATGGTCAATGACGCGCTCTACGGGATCCTCTACCGCGACCTCAACATCCTGCGCACGATGATCGATCAGCGCGTCTCGCGGGCGGTCAACGGCAGCTTCGGGATCGTCATCAACACCGGCGAGGACAACTACCTGCGCACGGCCGACGCGCTTGAGGCGGCGCCCTCGGTGGTCGCCTCGCAGTTCATCAACTACTTCCTCGCGCGCGACTGCGGCGTGCCGGACGAGCAGATCGCGCTCGGCAACTCGTTCGAGATCGGTCCGTCGATCGAGAACGGGCTGCTGTACGAGTGGGCGCATGCCCAGCTCACGCGCGAGCTCTTTCCCGACTGCCCCGTCAAGTACATGCCGCCGACGCGGCACATGGACGGCAACCTCTTCATGACGCACGCCTGCGACACGCTCTTCAACCTCATCACGGTCGCGACCGACCAGGAGATCCAGACGATCGGCATCCCGACCGAGGGGATCTTCACGCCGCACATCCACGACCGCGTGCTCGGCATGGAGGGCTCCAACTACGTCTTCACGGCCGCGCGCGACCTCGGCGACGAGATCGAGTTCAAGCCCGGCGGCTTCATTCAAAGCCGCGCTGCCGAGGTCCTGAGGGACGCGCACGCGATGCTGGAGGAGATCGTCGAGATCGGCCTGTTCGCGGCGCTCGAGCGCGGCATGTTCGGCGACGTCTCGCGTTCTCGCGACACCGGCCGCGGCGGCGAGGGGATCGTCGAGGTCGCCGAGGGCTACCTCAACCCGCTGCATGGCGCGGTGGAGGCGCCCGCCGGTGTCTAGCGTCGCCGGTCGCGCCTCGCTCGAAGCGGTCCGGCCGTACGGGGACCACCTCGACGACGGCCTCGTCCAGATGAGCTTCACGCTGCCGGTCGACCACGGCCCGCTCGCACGCGAGGCGGCGCTGGCGCTCGTTACGCAGATGGGGCTCGTGCGCCCGGAGATCGTGCACGCGAAGCCGCTGACGAAGGGCTACACGTACTTCGTCGTCTTCGCCCAGTGCAATCACACGGTCGACTGCAGTCAGCTCCGGGCCACCAGCTCGTCCACGAGGGCGATGAGCGAGGAGCAGGTCGACGCGTACGTTGCCGAGCACATCGATCGCCCGCTCGTCGTGATCGGGGCCAGCACTGGCACCGACACCCACAGCGTCGGGATCGACTCGATCCTGAACCTGAAGGGCTTCGACGGACGCCACGGCCTCGAGGCCTACCACTGGTTCCGCGCGCACAACCTCGGCAGCCAGGTGCCGAACACCGCGCTGCTGGCAAAGGCCTTCGAGCTGAGAGCGGACGCGATCCTCGTCTCGCAGACGGTCACGCAGCAGGGACTGCACCTGCACAACCTCACCGAGCTCGTCGAGCTGGTCGAGGCCGAAGGCAGACGGCGCGACGTGCTGCTGATCTGCGGCGGCCCGCGCATCTCGGACGAGCTGGCGAAGGAGCTCGGCTTCGACGCCGGCTTCTCGAAGGGCACCTACCCGAACGACGTCGCCGCCTTCATCGCACAGGAGGTCGCGGCGCGCGAAGGGCGCTCGGCCGACGCCTCCGCAGCCGCGTAGGGCTGGCGCATGCGGATCTCGGACGCGATCGAGCCGGCCGCGCGCGTGGCGCTCGTCGGCCTGGCGAAGAACAGCGGCAAGACGGTCGCGCTCGGCGCGATCCTCGGCGAGCTGGAGGCGCGCGGCGAGACGTTCGGCGTCACGTCGCTCGGCCGCGACGGCGAGTCCTCCGACGTGCTCGATGATGCGATAGCGAAGCCGCCGATCAGTCTCCCGCCGATGGCGCTCGTGGCGACGACGGACAAGCTGCTCGAGCGCAGCGACGTGCGCGCGGAGGTACCGGTCCGCACCGAGCACCGCACGCCCCTCGGCCGCGTCGTCGTCGCGCGGCTGCTGGAGCGCGGAACGGTCGAGGTGGCCGGGCCGGTTGCGGCGCAGGACGTCGGCGAGGTCGTCGAGACGATGCGCAGGCTCGGCGCCGGGCGGGTTATGGTGGACGGCTCGATCGACCGCCGCGCCGGTGCCTCGCCGCACCTCGCGGACGGGGTCGTCATGTCGACCGGCGCTGTGCTGAGCGCCGACCTCGACCAACTGGTCCGCCGCACGAAGGCCGCGGTCGACCTGCTGACGCTCGCGGCGGTCGAGGATGCCGAGCTGCGGGAGCGCGCTGAGGCGCTGGCCGCGAGCGCGCTGCTGCTCGACGACGAGTCGGTTCCGCTGGACACCTCGATCGTGCACGATCGCGTCGAAGGAATCGTCCCGCTGCTGCGGGGGCGCACGGACGTGCGCGCGGTCGTCGTCAGAGGGGCGCTGTGCGAGCCGCTGCTGGAGCAGATCGGCCGCGCGCGGCGCGGTGCGCCGTTGACGGTCATCGCCGACGACGCGACGAGAGTCTTCCTCGGCCGCGGCACGTGCGCGCGCCATCGCTCCCGCGGGGTGATGCTGGCGGTGCTGCAGCCGATCCCGCTGCTGGCGGTGACGACGAACCCGGTCGCGCCGCTGCGCCATCGCTTCGATGCGGGGGAGCTGCGGGCGCGGATCGCGGCCGAGCTGCCGGGGGTGCCGGTACTCGATGTGCTGGCGCCGGAGGCCGCTGCCGTCCCGGCCTGATCGTTTAGTGCGCTCCGCCCAGCCCACCCCGCCGGGGCTCAGCCCAACCGCCGCCGACCCGCAAACGCCCGCCCCAACGTCAGCTCGTCGGCGTACTCCAGGTCCGCGCCGACCGGCAGGCCGCTCGCGAGGCGCGTGACGGTCACGTCCGGCGAGCGCTCGTGCAACTGCTCGGCGATGTGCAGCGCGGTCGCCTCGCCGGTGGTCGTCGGATTGGTCGCGAGCACGACCTCGCGGATGCCCTCGATTCGGCCGTCGGCGTTCGCGGGCTCGTGCGTCCCGGCCACTCGGGCAAACAGCTCCGCGATCCGCAGGTCCTCCGGATCGACGCCGTCGATCGGCGACAGCGCTCCGCCGAGCACGTGGTAGCGCCCATGAAACTCGTGCGTGCGCTCGACCGGGATGATGTCGGACGGCTCCTCGACGACGCACACGATCGCGGGGTCGCGACGCTCGTCTGAGCAGATGCGGCAGCGCGGACCGTCGGCAAGGTTGAAGCAGATCTCGCACAGCCCGATTCGCTCCTTCACCTCGCGGATCGCGTCGGCGAGCGCGAGGGCGTCCTCCTCGGAGGCGCGCAGCAGGTAAAACGCGAGCCGCTGCGCGGTGCGCCCGCCGATGCCCGGCAGCTTGCCGAGCTCGGTGACGAGCCGCTGGACGGGTGGGGAGAAGCTCGACATGCGCCGCGGGTGGGTGGGATCAGAATCCCGGCAGCCCGAGCCCGCCGCCCGGCCCGCCGAGGCCGCCGGTGATCCCGCCGAGCTTCTTCGAGGCCAGCTCCTGCGCCGCGCGCAGCCCCTCGTTGACGGCCGCGAGCACCATGTCCTGCAGCAGCTCGACGTCCTCGGGATCGACCGCCTCGGGATCGATCGCGATCGACTTGACGTCGAGATCGCCGCTGACCTTCACGGTCACCATGCCGCCGCCGGCGGAGGCTTCGACGACCTCGTCCTTCAGCGCCTCCTGCGCAGCGACCATCTCAGCCTGCATCTTCTGGACCTGCTTGAGCATCTGCTGCATGTTCGGCTGCGGCATCAGGCCCCTCCCTCGTCGTCGATCAGCTCCTCAGCATCGAACTCTGCCACGAAGCGGTCGACCAGATCGTCGTCCGTCGGCGTTGTGAGCACCGGAGCGCCGGTCGGCTCGGCGGCGGCGACCTCGCGCAGCTCGTAGCGCGGCCGCAGCGCCGTGCCGGCGATCGCGCGCACCGTCTCCGCGACCCGCTGGCGGTGCTCGTCGCGCTCCGCCGTGCCCTTGAAGAACGACTCTTCGCGCGCGAACGCGAACGTCGCCTCGCCGCCGTCGACCTCAACCGGCTGGGCCTTCTCGAGCGCCGCGCCGAGCAGGCCGTTCTCCGCACGCACCGCGTCGACAACTGCAGGCCACAGCTCGCGCAGCGCGGCGAGGTCCAGCTCGCCGCTCGGGACCGGCGGTGTGGCTGGTACCAGGGCCGCGGCTGGGGCGGGCTCGGCTGGGGCCGGCTCGGGTGGAGCGGCGGCTGCGACCGCGGCAGCCGTCATGGGAGCCAGGCCGCTCGCCGCGCCGTTCGCGACCGGCGGTGGGGAGGGTGCGGTCTCCGCGCCCCCGGCTGGCGCGGCGGGAGCGGGAGGCTCCGGCCCCGCGGCAGGTGTCGGCGGGAGTGCCGAGGCAGGCTCGGCGTGCAAGATCGGGTCGGCAGCGGATGGCGACGGCGCGTCAGGCGAGGGCTGGGCCGCCGGTGTGGGCGGCGCCTGCGCCGGAGCAGCCGCGGGCGCGGAGACCGTCGCCGGGGCGGCGGACGCGCCATCGGCGAGCTGCATCTCCAAGCGGTCGATACGAGCCAGCAGCGCGCGTGCTGAAGGGTCGATCTCTGGCGCGGCTGCCTTCACGAGCGCCAGCTCGAGTTGGATGCGCGCCTGCGCGCCGCTCGCGAGCGCCTCCAGCGCGTCCGACAGCAGATCGAGCAGCCGCACGACGTCCTGGCGGCCGAGTGCCGTCGCCTGAGCGGCGAGCCGTGCGTCGCGCTCGGGCGTCAGGCGCAGCTCCGCCGGCACCTCGCCGAGCACCTGCACAGCCAGCAGCTCGCGCGCGTGCGCCTCGAGCTCCCGCACGAGCTGCCCCGCGTCGCGGCCCGACTCGGCGAGTCGGGCAACCGCCAGCAGCGCCGCGCGCGCGTCGTGCGCAACGACGGCGTCGACCGCGCCGAACAGCGCCTCCGCATCTGCGACGCCGAGCACCGCGAGGACCTCTTCAACGGTGATCTCGCCACCGTCCACGCCGCCATACGTCGTCAGCTGCTCGAGCGTCCCGAGCGCGTCGCGGAACGAGCCCGTTGCGTGGCGCGCCACCAGCGCCAGCGCCGCGTCCGGGATCCCGATCTGCTCCTGGTCAGCCACCCGTCGCAGCACGCCGCCGATCTCCTCGACCGTCGGGCGCTGGAAGTCGAAGCGGTGACAGCGGTCGACCACCGTCGGCAACACCTTGTTCGCCTCGGTCGTCGCGAGTACGAAGATCGTGTGCGGCGGCGGCTCCTCGAGCGTCTTGAGGAAGGCGTTCCACGCCTGCGGGGAGAGCATGTGCGCCTCGTCGAGGATGTAGATCTTGTTGCGACCAGAGACGGGCGCGTAGCCGACTCTGTCGCGCAGGTCGCGGATGTCGTCGACCGAGTTGTTCGAGGCCGCGTCCATCTCGATCACGTCGAGCGACGTGGCGGACGCGATCGAGACGCACGAGTCGCAGACGCCGCACGGCGTCACCGTCGGGCCGTGCTCGCAGTTCAGGCAGGCGGCGAGGATCTTCGCCATGCTCGTCTTGCCGGTCCCGCGCGAGCCGACGAACAGGTACGCGTGGTGGACCTTGCCCCGCTCGACCGCGTTGCGCAGGGTGCGCACGACGTGCGTCTGCCCCACCACCTCGTCGAACGTGCGGGGACGATGGCGGCGATAGAGCGACGGGCCGGCGGACACGGGACGATCCAGTCTACTCACGCCCACGGCGCGGACCGGACCCGCGGGTACGCGTCGAGCTGGACCGCACGAGCCCGCCCGCGACCGCCCCGCGGCCTATGCTGCCGCCGTGCCCGAGCGCCTGCGATCGGAGGGCGTGGTCCTCGTCCCGGCTCTCCTCGCGGTCGGCCTGTTCGTCTACTGGGGCGCGCACGGAGGCGGCTACGAGACGACCACGTGGGAGCCCTCCGCGCTGTTCGTGCTCGGCCTGCTCGTCGCGAGCGCGGCGGGCCTCGGGCTCGGTGGCCTGCGCGCGTCGCGTCCGCTGCTCGTCGCGCTCGCGCTGCTGACGGCCTATGTCGGCTTCTCCTACCTGTCGATCGCGTGGGCGCCGGCGCCGGGGGAGGCGCTCGACGGCAGCAACCGCGCGCTGCTGTTCCTGCTGCTGTTCGCGCTCTTCGCGCTGCTGCCGTGGCGCACCTGGACGGCGCTCGTCACGCTCAGCGCCTTCGCGCTGGGGATCGGCACGATCGCCATCGTCACGCTCGCGCGGCTCGGCAGCGCGGACCAGATCCCGTCGCTCTTCAACGGCACACGGCTCGACGCGCCGGTCGGCTATGTGAACGGCTCAGCGGCGCTGCTGCTGATCGCCGCGCTGGTCTCGATCGCGCTGGCCGCGCGCCGCGAGCTGCCGGTCCTGCTGCGCGGTCTGCTGCTGGCGCTCGCCGCCGCGGCGCTGCAGCTGTCGGTGCTGTGCGAGAGCCGCGGGTGGCTGTTCGCGCTGCCGATCGTGCTCGTGCTGTCGCTGATCCTCATCCCGGGCTCCGATCGCCTGCGCTTCGCGCTGTGGGCGCTCGTCCCGTTCGCCGGCAGCGCGCTGGCGCTCCCGGCACTGCTCGACGTCTTCACGCAGGCCGACGAGGCACCGACTGCGGCAGCGACGCTGCAGGCACTGGTGCGTACCTCGGACCATGCAGCCGACGTCGCCCTGTTGGTCTGCACGGGCGTGCTCGCGGTCGGGTTGGCGCTTGCGGCGCTCGATCGCCGTACGACCGTGTCGCCCCGCGTCGCGCGCGGCGCGAACCGCATCGGGGCGGGGGTTGCGCTCGTCGCCGTGCTGGCGGCGATCGCCGCCGGGCTTGTGCTGACCGACGGCCGCCCGGACCAGCGGATCGCGGACTACTGGAACCGCTCGAACGGCTATCAGGCGACCGCCCCGGGCAGCTCCCGCTTCGCCGCCGTCGGCAGCAACCGGCCCGACTTCTGGCGCGCGTCGCTGAAGGCGTTCGCGGACCACCCGCTCGGCGGCCTCGGTCAGGACAACTGGGGTGCCTACTACCTGCGCGAGCGCCGCAGCAACGAGCAACCGCGCTGGACCCACAGCTTCGAGCTGCGCCTGCTCGCGCACACGGGCATCGTCGGCTTCCTGCTATTCGTCGGCTTCCTCGTCTCGGCGTTGACGGCGGCGCTGGCAGGCCGCCGGCGCGCTGGGCGGACGGCTGCGGCCGTCGCCGCCGTCGCGTTGCTGCCGGGCGTGGTCTGGCTCGTGCACGGCTCGGTCGACTGGTTCTGGGAGATCCCGGCGCTCAGCGGTCCGGCGTTCGCGTTCCTCGCGCTCGCAGGAGCGTCGATGCGCCAGCTCCGGCCTTCCACCACCCCAGTCTTTGAGGCCCCCGCATCGTCGACCGAGGGCGCGGAGGCGGCGGAGTCGATGGTGCCCGCGGCGGAGCGGATGCGGGCAGGGGCCGCCGCGCGCGCCGGCCGCGGTCGTCTCGCAGTGGCCGTCGGCCTCGGTGCACTCGCACTGCTGGCGGCTGCTGCGATCGCGCTGCCGTACCTCGCCGAGCGCGAGGTCGCGGCTGCCAGCAGCGGCTGGCCGAGCGACCCGGCACGGGCGTTCGAGCGACTCGATCGCGCAGCCGACCTGAATCCGCTCAGCTCGCGGCCAGAGCTCGTCGCAGGCGTGATTGCGCTGGAACTGGGCCGTTCTCGGGTTGCCGAGCAGCACTTCTCGGCAGCGCTCGAGCGCGATGGGGGGGACTGGTTTGCGTACTTCGGTCGCGGCCTCGCCCTGTCGGCCCTCGGCGAGCGCGCCCGGGCGCGTCTCCAATATGAACGAGCCCGTTCGTTTGACCCGGCTGAGCAGCTCGTGCGCGAGGCGCTTTCCCGCGTCGGAAGACGGAACCCGCTCACCGCTCAGGAGGCGTTCGGTAGTTTGCGCCGCGACGTCCAACGCCTCTCAGGCAGCATCGGCCGTTCCCGCAGGGCGGATCCGACGGTCTGAATAGAGCCTTTCGTGGTTGTGGGCGTGGCAAGTTGCTGCTACTTTGAGGCGCAATTCGCCAAAAACGCATGAAAAAGTAGGTTTGAAGCGCCCTGGCGCGCTTCGTGCCAACCAATACAAGGATGGGAAGGGATTGGTTCGAATGAAGCGACTCGCCTTGCTCATGGTCGTGGTCGCCCTCGCGCTTGTGGTCGCCGTTCCGGCGTATGCACAGACCGCGACGAGCGACACTTACGCCGGAAAGGGCGGTGGGATCGTCGGCACCGTCGATAGCGGCAATGGACCGTCCGCGTCGGCGCCGCAGCAGGTTCAGGCTGCCAACACCAGTGACAACGGCTCGCTGCCGTTCACCGGTCTGGACATCGGCCTGCTTGCGCTTGGTGGCGTTGCGCTCGTCGGCGTGGGCGTTGGCCTGCGTCGGTTTGCGCGGCCGCTCAGCTAGACCTGAGCGCACGACAGATGGGCACCGCCCGGACGCGCGGAAGATGAGGTTGCGGTGGCGATCGGCTCAGACACGAGCAAAGCCGATCGCCTCGCGCCCTCGCCTCCCGGTCGGAGCGGTGACACCCCGAATCCGCAGTCCGCACCACTCGCTCAACCTCCGGCGGAGAACTGCCGAAGAGGTGTCCAGAGCGACGTGGCCTCAGCCCTTACCGAGCATTTCACCAGCGACTCCAGTGCCCGCCTGACTGCCGACGTAAATGCAGCACGCGAGCGGCGGGTCCGTCGCTCTCGCCGGGCCCGCGTCACGTACCGCACCGCCGATGCCGCGATGCTGCTGGGGGCCGCCGTCACGGCGATCGTCGCCGCTCCCGTGCCCAGCACGCTGGCGAACTTCGCCTGGGCGATCGCCTACGCCGGGCTGACGCTCGTGATCCTCGAGGCGCGCGGCTTCTATGGCTTCCGCCTGCAGGACACGCCCGTCGACGCTGTCGCGCGCATCTTCGCCGCGACCTCGATCGCGGCGATGACGCTCACCTTCGCCCGTGCTCTGATCAGCGACGACGGGACGCTGACCGCGCAGACCGTGCGCCTGTGGGCGTTCGCGCTCGTCTTCCTCGGCGCCGGGCGCGTCGGCATCACGCTCGACCGCCGTCGCGCGCTGCGGCGCGGCGAGACCGGCTTCAACACGCTGATCATCGGCGCCGGCAGCGTCGGGCACCTGATCGCCAGACGCCTGCGCGAGCGGCCCGAGTTCGGCTTGCGCCCGATCGGCTTCCTCGACAAGGACCCGATGATCGAGGGCGAGGACGAGGACGGCCTGCGCGTGCTCGGCGCCAGCTGGGACCTCGAGCAGGTCGTGCAGCGCTACGACGTCGAGCAGGTCGTCGTGACCTTCTCGACCGCGCCGCACGCGGTGCTGCTCGGCATGATCCGCCGCTGTCGCGAGCTCGGCGTCGAGGTCGTCGTCGTCCCGCGTCTGTTCGAGGAGGTCTCGAACCGCGTCGAGGTCGAGCACCTTGGCGGCGTCCCGCTGCTGCGCGCAGCGACGGTGGACCCGCGCGGCTGGCAGTTCGGGATCAAGTACACGATCGACCGCCTCGTCGCGGCCGTGACGCTGCTGTTCCTCGCGCTGCCGCTGGGCGTGCTCGCGCTCGCGGTGCGCTTCAGCTCCCCGGGCCCGATCTTCTTCCGCCAGCGCCGCGTGGGCCTCGACGGCCGCGAGTTCGACATGCTCAAGTTCCGCTCGATGCGGGTCGCGTCGGCTTCCGAGTCCGAGTTCGTGCCGCTCGAGGGCCAGGCCCCTGGCGGCGTGGAGGGCGACGATCGCCGCACACGCGTCGGCGAGATCATGCGCCGCCTGTCGCTCGACGAGCTGCCGCAGCTGTTCAACATCCTGCGCGGCGACATGGCGATCGTCGGGCCGCGCCCCGAGCGCACGAACTTCGTCCGCTCCTTCGAGGAGCACGTCTACCGCTACGGCGACCGCCACCGCGTCAAGTCCGGCCTGACCGGCTGGTCGCAGGTGCAGGGGCTGCGCGGCCAGACCTCGCTCGACGACCGCGTCGAGTGGGACAACTACTACATCGAGAACTGGTCGCTCTGGCTCGACCTGAAGATCATCTTGATGACGGTCCCGGCGCTGCTCGGGCGCCACGACGTCGAGTAGTGACGTCGCCCGCAGGTCGCCGCTTGCGGTGACCGGAGGGCGAAACGCCCAAGCCTCGCCCGCTGAGCGGGCGCGGCAAAAGTGGACCGTGCACCCTCCGTCGAAGCCGGTTCCGGGGCGCTGACGTCATCCGCCGGCTCCGGCCAGGCACTCCCGCAACGCATGACGGAGGCCGCTTAAGGCTGCTTCCTTCCGGACCTGACCTGGTTCACGGGTCGCCATCGCGCGGGACCTGGCCATCGACGCCTGCGAGCGACGAGCTGACCCCCGGAGCCGCACCCCTCGAGAGGGAATTCGGCCCCGCTAGAGCGGATTGCAGGTACAGGGCACCGCTACCTCCCCGCCTAGCACGGTCCGCGGGGGAGCATAGCGGCGCGCGGCGGGCGCGGCGGTGCCGCTGCCCTGCGTCAGCTCGCTGGGACCCCGCCAGCCTGTGCGATCACCGCCGCCATCTCGGCCCGGAAGCGCCCGCGCCCAAAGCCACGGGCATTCTCGCGCGGTGCCGTCGGGTCGAGCGACAGCGCTTCGAAGCGTGCGATCGCCGCCGCCACGGCCTCCGGCGTCTGCGCGTCGAACAGGACGCCGGTGACGCCGTCGCGCACCGTCTCGCGCGCTCCGCCGACGCCGTAGGCGATCACCGGCAGCCCGGCCGCCTGCGCCTCGACCGGCACGATCCCGAAGTCCTCCTCGCCGGGGAACAACAGCGCGCGGGCGCTGCCGAGCAGCGCGTCACGCTCGTCGTCGGAGACCCGCCCGAGCAGCTCGGCGTTCGGCCCCGCTTGCGCCCGCACCGCCTCGAGCCCGCGGCCGCCGCCGGCGACCTTCACCGCGCGGCCCGCGAGGGCGCCGCCCGCGATCGCCAGATCCACGCGCTTGTACGGCACGACGCGCCCGAACACGAGGTAGAAGCCGTCGTCGTCACCCGCCCCGCCCGCCCGACGCTCGATCTGGAGGTAGTGGTCGACGTCGACCGGCGCGTGCACGACGTGCGCCTCGCGCCCATAGAAACGTCTGATGCGCGCCGCGACGTAGGCCGAGTTGGCGACGAACACGTCCGGACGCGAGGCGCCCGCGAGGTCCTTGCGGCGCAGGTAGCCGAGCAGCGGCGGCAGCATCAGCCGCGTCGCGCGGCCGATCTCCTCGCCGGCGAGGAACTCCGGTTCCCACGCGTAGCGCATCGGCGTGTGGCAATAACAGACGTGCAGCGTGCTGGGCGGAGTGTGGACGTTCTTCGCGTTCGCGTGGCTGCTCGACAGGACGAGGTCGAAGCCGGAAAGGTCGAACGACTCGAACGCGCGGTTCATCAGCGGCAGCAGCTTCGGGTAGTTCGATACCGCCCCCGGAACGCGGTTCAGGAACGACGCGTGCACCGGTCGCTCGGTGATCTGCGGCGGCCACGGTCTCGGGTCGTAGACCGATGTGAACAACTCCGCGTGCGGGAACAGCTCCAGCAGCTCCAGCACGACGTCCTCGGAGCCGCCGGGGATCGTCAGCCAGTCGTGCACGACGGCGACGCGCGGGAAGCGCGCGCGCAGGTCGTCAATGAGAGCACGCGCATCGGCGGGGACGGGCGGGGAAGGGAGCGGGCTCACCGGCTGCGCTCCACGGCCGCGCGGAAGTCGGTCCACTCAGAGGCGTAGGGCGCGATCCGGGCACACAACGCCTCCAGCTCGCGCCAGCCGGCGTCGGACTCCCAGCCCCAGTGCAGTACGAGCGGGGTCCACAGGCCGGTCTGCGCTTCGATCGCCCGCTCGGCCGCTGGCAGTACCTCACGCGCGTGGCCGTAGTACGGCGCGTACGCGGGCAGATAGACGGCGCCCTCGCGCCACACGGGCGTGCGCTGGAAGCCGATCCGCCGGATCGACTCCGGTCCGCCGCAGACGATCGGGAAGCGCGCCGCGAGCGCAGGCCATTGGCTGGCGTCGAAGCGGTTGTAGGGAGCGACGAAGACATCCGGGTAGATGCCGTGGCGGTCGAGCTCGGCGAGCGCCTCGTCGAGCAGGGCCGCCGTGGCGTCCGCATCGAGGCCGCACAGCTCGGAATGGCGACGGGGGGAGGCGAAGCGCGTGCGGTGGTCTCGGCCATGCAGCGCGATCGCGACGCCCGCGGAGCCCGCGGCGTGGCGCAGCAGCGCCGCCTCTTCGTCTGTCAGGACACGCGACTCGGTGCCGGTCGGATCGAGCGGCGCTCTGCTCACGCGCGGCAGCGCGGCGACGAGGTACGGCACGCCGGCCGTCTGCAGGATCTCGTGAAAGCGGGCGAAGCCTGCCGACCCGAACCGCTCAGGGTCGTCCCACGCCTGGTAGTGCGGGAACTCGTCCACGCGCACGAGGAACCGCGGCGGCGCAGCGGCCCGCTCGCCCAGCACCGCCCGCCGCGCTGCCACCAGCGGCCCGTCGACCGCGCGCTCGTGGTCGAGCCGGCCGAGCTTGCGCGAGACGTCCTGGGCGAGCCGTCCGATCGCCGATGGGACCGGGCGCGCACGGATCGCATCGAGGGCGGCTGGGGCCGCGACCGCGTTGGCATCGACCACCCCTGCCACGATCTCGGCGTCGAACAGGAGGCGAGCGCCACGGGCGGCGTCGAGGTCGGGGACATCGGTGGCGCTCACCGCCGCGAGGCTACAAGGGCGTGCGGCGCGGTGCCGTTCGGGAACTCTGGTCATTTTGCGTCACACGCCGGCACCGGATGCGCAGAGTCCGGGGGTGGACTTGCGATGATCCCGGCGATGCCGCAGGAATCCCCCCGCCTGCAAGGGCGCGACATCGTCTGCGTCGGCTTCGCCGACTGGGACACGGACCTGTGGACCAACCAGCACCACCTGATGTCGCGTCTCGCACGGGATAACAATGTGCTGTTCGTCGAGTCACTCGGCTTGCGCCAGCCGCAGCTCGCCGGCCGCGACGTCAAGCGGATCCTGCGGCGGCTCCGGCGCGGCGTCGCGCCACCACGCCCGGCCGATGGTCTGCACGTGCTGTCGCCGCTCGTGATCCCGCTGCACCGCTTCGCGGCCGTGCGCGCGCTCAACAGACGGCTGCTGCCGCGGCTCGTGCGCCGCGCCGCGCGCCGGCTCGGCCTGCGCCGGCCGATCCTGTGGGCGTACGTCCCGCAGGCCGAGGCGTTGCTCGACGCACTCGATCCCTCGCTCGTCGTCTATCACTGCGTCGACGACATCGCCGCCCAGCCGGGGATCGATGGTGCATCCTTTCGCGCGGCCGAGAGCCGCTATGCACGGCGCGCCGACCTCGTGCTGGCGAGCGCGCCCTCGCTGACGAGACGCATGCGCACGTTCAACGACAACGTGCTCGACGCGCCCAACGTCGCCGACACCGCCCTCTTCGCGCGGGCGCTGGAGGACGGCCCGGTCGACGCAGCACTCGACGCGCTGCCACATCCGCGCGTCGTCTTCACCGGCGCGGTCGTCGCGACGAAGCTCGACGTGCCGCTGCTGACCGAGCTGGCGCGCGCCCGGCCGCACTGGTCGTTCGCGCTCGTCGGTCCGGTCGGGGTGGGCGATCCGCGCACCGACGTCTCCGCGCTCGCCACTGAGCCGAACCTCCACCTGCTCGGCCGGCGCGCCTACACAGAGTTGCCCGACGTGCTGCGCGGTGCCGACGCCGGCCTGATCCCCTACGCCCGCAACGAGCTGACCGACGGGATCTTCCCGATGAAGGTGTATGAGTACCTTGCGGCCGGCCTGCCGGTCGTCGCGACCGAACTGCCGTCGATCGCCGGCGTGCGCGAGGTCGCGACGGCGCGCGATGCAGCCGGCCTCGCGGCGCTGCTGGACGATGCGCTCGCGCACGACGACGCCGCCCGCCGCACGGAGCGCTCGCGTGCGGCCGAGGCGCATTCGTGGGACGCGCGGATGAAAGAGATCGCGACCGCGATCGCGGCGCTCGACGCGGCGCCCGCGCCGCCGCTGGGGAGCGGCGTGTGAGCGGCAGCGAAGCCGTGCCGTCCGGCCACGACGTCCTCGTCTCCGTGCATGCGCCAATCCTGCGCTCGGGCCGCGCGGTGCGCACGTATGGCGTCGCGCGGGCGCTCGCGGCGGCTGGCGGCGGCGTGACGATCGTCTACGTGCGCTTCGGCGGTGAGGGACCGGATGCGGCGTACCGCGCGATTCCCGGCGCCTCGTTCGAGGCGGTCGAGCCTTCGCGCGGAGTGCGCCGCCTGTTCGCCTACGGCGCCGCCCGCCTCAAGGGCGTGCCAGACGACTTCGCGCGCGGCGTCTCGCCCGAGCTGGTCGCGACGGTGCGGCGCCTCGCGCCGAGCGACGCGACGCGCGTGATCGCCGACGGCCCCACCGAGGCGGCCGCGCTCGCGGGCCTCGCGCGCCGCCGGCCGGTGATCTACAACGCGCACAACCTCGAGTCGGCCTATCGACACGAGCTGGAGGCGAGCAAGGGCCTCGGCAGCCCGGAGCAGCTGCGGCGCTTCGAGCGCGGCGTGCTCGCGCGCTCCTCGGAGTCGTGGATGGTGAGCGAGGCGGACGCCGCGGCCGCACGCGAGCTGTGCCCGGATGCGCGTCTGCGGTTGGTGCCGAACGTCGTCGACGTGGCGGCGATCGCCCCCGTAGCGCCCGACGTCGGCGCACGGCGCGCGCTGTTCGTCGGCAACTTCTCCTACGAACCGAACCGCAACGGCCTGCGCTTCCTGCTCGAGGAGATCTTTCCGCGCGTGTGGGAGGAGCTCCCCGACGCGCGCCTGCGGCTGGTCGGCGCGGGGCTCGACGAGCCGCCGTCGGACGATCCGCGAGTCGAGGCAGTCGGCTTCGTCGACGACCTCGCTGACGCCTACGCGGACGTCTCTGCGGTCGTCGTGCCGCTGCTGCAAGGCGGCGGCACGCCGCTGAAGTTCGTCGAGGGGCTCGCGTATGGACTTCCCGTCGTCGCGACGCCTCGCGCTGCGGCAGGACTGGCGGTGCGCGACGGCGAGCAGTGCCTGCTGGCGGAGGGCGCCGACGCCTATGCAAACGCGCTCGCGCGCGTGCTGCGCGACGGCGCGCCCGGACTGGGGGAGCGCGGACGCGCGCTCGCCGTGGAGCGCTACTCGATCGAGGCGCTCACGAAGCTCGTGGCGCGCTGATCGTCGCGAGCGTCAGCGCGAGCCCGTCGGCCAGCGGCACCTGCGGCTCCCACCCGAGCAGCTCGTGCGCGCGTGACGCGTCGAGGCAGCTGCGCAGCACCTCGCCGGCGCGCGCGGGCGCGTGCACCGGCGCGAAGTCGGCGCCGCCCTCCAGCGCGCGGAACGCGCCTGCGAGGTGCAGCACGGACGTCTCGACGCCCGTGCCGATGTTGATCGAGCCGCCGACGTCCAGCTCGGCCGCGCGCAGGTTCGCCGCCACGACGTCGCCGACATAGACGTAGTCGCGCGTCTGCTCGCCGTTGCCGTAGATCGTCGGCGTGCGGCCCTCGGCGAAGCAGCCGCAGAAGATCGCGATCACGCCGCCCTCGCCGAGCGGGTCCTGGCGCGGTCCGTAGACGTTCGCGTAGCGCAGCGAGACGGTGGAGAGCCCGTGCAGGCGCGTGAAGAGCGCGAGGTACCCCTCGCCGGAGAGCTTGGCCTGTCCGTACGGTGCGAGCGGCTGCGCCGGCGCGTCCTCGGGCGTCGGCACCTGCTCGGCCTCGCCGTAGACGGCACCGCCGGTTGCCGAGTAGACGACGCGCCGTGCACCAGCCGCCTGCGCGGCGGCGAGCACGTTGATCGTGCCCTCGACGTTCACGCGCGCGTCCGCCGCGGGGTCCGCGACCGAGCGGCGCACGTCGATCTGCGCGGCGAGGTGGAAGACGAGCTCGGGGCGCTCGCGCTCGAACAGCGCGCGCAGCGCGTCGGCGTCGCAGATGTCGAGCTCGTGGAGCTCCGCTCCATGCTCGAGCGCGTCGTCGAGGTTCTGTCGCCGGCCGGTCGAGAGGTCGTCGACCACGACGACGCGCTCGCCGCGCGCGCGCAGCGCGTCGACGAGGTTCGAGCCGATGAAGCCGGCGCCGCCGGTCACGAGTGCGGTCATGGCGGCACAGCCTAGAGCGAAACGCGGCATGCGAGGGCGGTTGCGCCAGCAGCAGGCAGCCGCCTCGGCCGCGTTCGACCTGCCGGCGCGCCTTTTGGCGCGCCGGCGCTCGTCTGGACATCCGTCCAGACCCAGGCGATCGATTCGCGCCTCGACCGCCAGCCGCCGAACTTGAGCCTGGGCACGGTTGCCCGCCTCGTCCAATGGATTGGACACCGCGGCGCGACACGGGCTCGCTTTTCCCGACAAACGGCACCCCCACCGCGAGGTGGGTCCGCAAAGCCAGGGGTCTCCCCGAGACAGCCCGGCCACCGAAGGAGACCCGATGCACGCCTTCCCCCTGCGCCAGCCCTCGCGTTGGCTTGTCACCGCACTGCTCCTCGCCGTCCTGAGCATGCTCGCCGTGGCTCCGGGTGGGGCGTCCGCGTCTCCCAAGGCCAAGGCCGCCAAGGCTCGCGCCGCCGTCGCCCGGCTGAACCACGCCTCGCACGTCCAGCGCGCCGCCGACCACCGTCTCGTCGTCAAGGCGCGCGTCCTCAAGAACTGCCAGCGCCGCCACGCCGGCGCCTGCAAGGCGCAGCGTCGCGCGGTCCAGAGCGCGGGTGTCCGTCTGCACCGCGCGCAGCGCCGCCTCAACCGCGTCGCCCGCCGTCAGGCCCGCCGGGCGCGGACGGGCGCGACCGTGAGCGCTCCGACGATCACGGTGAGCGGCCAGAAGCTCAGCTGGAACGCCGTCAGCAACGTCAACCGCTACGTGTTCGTGCGCAAGGTGCCGGGCCAGGCGGACCAGTACTCGGTCGTCAAGGGCACGTCCACCACGCCGCCGGCCGTCCCGGGTCAGACCGTGCGCTACAGCGTGCGCGCCGACGCCTCGGGCAGCGCCTGGGCGCAGGAGGTCTCGATCACGTACCCGGCCGTCGAGGTCACGCCGGCGCCGGCAACCTCTGAGCCCGCCCCCGCCCCCGCCCCCACGCCGAGCGTCGACCTGCTCGCCGCCCCGGCCCTCACCGCCTCGGGCAGCTCGCTCGCGTGGAGCCAAGTCGGCGACGTCACGACCTACGTGCTCGTGCGCAGGATCTCCGGGCAGGCCGACCAGTACACGGTCGTGGCCGGCACCTCGACCACGCCCGCCGCCGTGGCAGGCCAGACGGTGCGCTACAGCGTGCGCACGGCGATCGACGGCAGCGCTTGGTCTTCCGAAGTGTCGATCACCTACCCGGACGCTCCGGCTCCGGCCCCTGCACCGGCGCCCGCCCCGGCGCCCGCCCCGGTCGACGGCAGCTTCCAGATGGGCCTCACCGCCGGCACGGCCCACCAGTACGAGATCAGCTACCTGAAGGCGATGGGCGCGCGCACCGCGCGGCTCGACTTCGACATCAACAAGCCGGCAGCGAACATGGCGTCCGACATCGAGGCGTACGCGAAGGCCGGCATCCGGCCCGTGCTGCTCGCGACCTTCTACGGCCGCATCCCCTCGACGACCGAGGCGCTGAACCTCGCGACGTGGGCCGCCGCCTACGGCCCCGGCGGCACGTTCTGGGTGGGCAAGAACTACCCGACCAGCGTGATGCCGACGGAGATCGAGTTCGGCAACGAGACGAGCTACAGCTACCAGTTCTCGGACAACTCGATGGGCACCTACGCCGCCCGCGCGCAGAGCTACGCGCAGCGCGCGAAGGACGCCGCCGTCGCGATCACCGCGGCCAACAGAAACGTCGGCCTGCTGGCAATCGGCGACAACGCCGTCAACCAGAGCTCCTGGATGACGAACCTGTTGAAGGCGGTCCCGAACCTCGCCGACCTCGTCAACGGCTGGACGATCCACCCGTACGGCCCGACCTGGGCGACGCGGA
>DATFPW010000099.1:0-2114 GCA_035264605.1 Conexibacter sp.
TTCTTCTCCATCGGCTCTGGCAGCTCGTAGCCCTTCTCGATCCCCTCCAGGCCGGCCTGCAGCAGCGCCGCGAACGTGAGATACGGGTTGCACGCCGGGTCCGGACAGCGCAGCTCCATCCGCGTCGCCTTCTCCTTGCCCGGGTGGTAGAGCGGGACGCGTACGAGCGCCGACCGGTTGCGCCGGCTCCACGCCACGTAGACCGGCGCCTCGTAACCCGGCACGAGCCGCTTGTACGAGTTCACCCACTGGGCGAACAGCGCGCAGATCTCGCGCGCGTGGCGCAGCTGCCCGGCGATGAACGCCTTGCCGGTGTCGGACAGGAAGTACTTGTCGTCGGCGTCGTAGAACGCGTTGCCGTCGCCCCGGAACAGCGACTGGTGCGTGTGCATGCCGGAGCCGTTCTCGCCGAACAGCGGCTTCGGCATGAACGTCGCGTGCCAGCCGTTGGCGAGCGCGTACTCCTTGACCGTGATCCGGTAGGTCATGCAGTCGTCGGCGATCTTGAGCGCGTTGCCGTAGCGGATGTCGATCTCGTGCTGGCTCGGGCCGACCTCGTGGTGCGAGTACTCGACCTCGATGCCGAGCTTCTCGAGTGCCAGCACGGTGGCCCGGCGCACGTCCGAGCCGGCGTCGAGCGTCGTGAGATCGAAGTAGCCGCCCTCGTCGAGCACCTCGGTCGAGCGCGAGTCCCTGAACAGGAAGTACTCGAGCTCGGGGCCGACGTTGAACGCGTCGAAGCCCATGTCGCGCATGCGCTGCTCGGCGCGCCGCAGGATGTGGCGCGGATCGCCCTCGTACGGGTCGCCCTCGGGCGTGCGGATGTCGGCGAACATGCGCGCGACGCCGCCGCCCTCGTCCTCCGGCCGCCACGGCAGCACGGCATACGTGCTCGGGTCGGGCATCGCGATCATGTCGGACTCCTCGATCGCGTTGAAGCCGGTGATCGAGGAGCCGTCGAAGCCCATCCCGCCCTCGAACGCGTCGTCCAGCTCGGCGGCGTTGATCGAGAAGGACTTGAGCTGGCCCAGGATGTCCGTGAACCAGAGCCGGATGAAGCGGATCCCGCGCTCGTCGGTGAGCGCCTTGACGTCGTCTGGCGTGCGGGGCGAGTCCATGGTGCGCGGCAGCCTAGTGGAGCCGCGGGCCTGCGGCACTGGACCGCCGGTACAACCGCCCGCGGCTCAGGTCAGCCAGCGGTGCGACCAGGCCTTCAGCTGCTGCAGCGTCGGCGCCAGCTCGTGCCCCATCTCGGTCAGCGCGTACTCGACGCGCGCCGGCGACTCGGGCTGCACGCGCCGCTCCACGATCCCGCGCGCCTCGAGCTCCTTCATGCGCTCGGACAGCAGCCGGTCGGAGAGCTGCGGGATCGCCTGCGCGATCTCGGAGAAGCGCATCGGGCCGCCCTCGATGAGGACGACGATGATCGCGCCCGTCCAGCGCTTGCCGATCAGCTCGACGGCCTCGTGCAGGTAGGGACAGCAGTGAGCCTCGGGCGGGTCGAGCGTCGCGACGGCGATACGACGGCGCACGTGCGTGCTCATCGTCACGAAGCCTACGCCGCTCGCAGGACGCGCGTGTCCTCGACCGAGCCGTCGACCGGGACCTCGCCCGCGACGTTGACGATCGCGGTGAGCGACTCGAGCGAGACGTAGGCGATCGCCTCGAGCAGCTGCTCGTCGGTCCAGCCGGCCTCGCGCGCCTCCTCGTGCAGGTGCATCGGGGCGTGGCCACGCTGCTCGACGAGCGCTCGCAGGTAGCGTAGCAGCGCCGCCTGGCGCGGGTCCGAGGACTCCCAGTCGCGCGCCTTGGCGACCTCGTCGATGCCGATGCCGGCCTGGCGCGCCGTGCGCGTGTGGATCGCCAGGCCCGGCTGCGAGCGGTAGTGCTCCGCGACGGCGAGCGCGATCCTTTCGAGCGTCGGCCGCGTCAGGCTGCCGTGGCGGAGCTCGGTACGGAACCGCGCGTACGCGCGCAGCGCGGCCGGGGAGCCGGCCAGGACGCCGAGGAAGTTGGGCAGCTGGCCGCCGGACGCCATCGCCCCCTTCAGCACCGGCAGCGACGCCTCGGGTGCGGTGAGGTCGTCGTGGATCTGGAAGCGGCTCATCTGCGTC
>DATFPW010000100.1:0-48942 GCA_035264605.1 Conexibacter sp.
GCGGAGACGACAAGCGCGGGCGAGACCGCCCACGCTCCTCTGGCAGTCAAGCGCCTCCACCCCCAAGCCGTGCTCCCGAGACGCGCGTACGCCGGCGACGCCGGCCTCGACCTCCACGCCACGGAGACGCTCACCTTGCAGCCGGGCGCGCGCGCGTCGGTGGGGACCGGCATCGCCGTCGCGATCCCCGAGGGCCAAGGCGGCCTCGTGCTGCCGCGCTCCGGGCTCGCCGCGCGCAGCGGAATCGCGCTGGTGAACGCTCCGGGCCTGATCGACGCCGGCTATCGCGGCGAGGTCCGCGTGCTGCTGCTCAACACCGACCGCGAGGCGCCGTGCGAGATCGCCGTCGGGGACCGCATCGCGCAGCTCGTGCTGGTGCGACTCGAACTGCCGGCGACGATCGAAGTCGACGAGCTGCCGGCAAGCGAACGCGGCGCCGGGGGATTCGGGTCCAGCGGCAGCTGAGCTTGGCGCACACGCGCCAGCTTCACGAACGTCCGCGTCTTTTTCACGACCTCGTCACTCGACTGACGAGCGCGGCTCGCTACCGTGATACGCGAAGCCTGGTCGCAAGGGGGAACGGCTGGGAAGTGCGGCGTCGGGGGACGCCGCGCGGAGGGGAACGCCGGGGCCGGTGCGGTCAGGCGCATCGGCCCCGGTGCACTCCGGCTCACGCGTCGAGCAGCGCACGCAGGCGCAGCGCGTTGCGCGGCGCAAAGACCTCCCAGTCGTTGTTGAAGTACGCGTAGACGTCGACCCGCTCCGACCACGCGCGGATCCGCTCGGCCCATGCCCGCAGCTCCGCCTCGGAGTAGTTGCCGCGCCGACCTCTCCAGCCGTGGTGGAAGCGCACCAGCGTCCAGTCGGTCGTGAGCCAGTGCGCCTGGAACGGGCGCTCGGGTCGGTCGCCGATCACGAGCGCGACGCGGTGCGCCCGCAGCAGCTGTTCGACCTGGGGGACGAACCACGACGGATGGCGGAACTCGAAGCCGTGGCGACCGGGCGGGAGCGTCGCCACACGCTCAAGCGCGGCGGCGAGGCGCGCGTCGTCGCGCTTGAAGTTCTCCGGCAGCTGCCAAATCACGGGGCCGAGCTTCCCGCTCTCCACCAGCGGCGCGATCGAGGCGTAGTAGCGCTCGACGCCGCGCTCCAGGTCGGTCAGCCGCTTCATGTGCGTGAGGTAGCGGCTCGCTTTCGCCGCGAAGACGAAGCCCGGCGGCGTCTGCTCGACCCATCTCGCCGCGGCGCCGGGCCGGGCGAGCCGGTAGAAGGTCGAATTGAGCTCGACGGTGTCGAAGACCGACGCGTAGTGCGCCAACCAGCGCGCACCCGGCGTTCTCGGTGGATAGAACGACTGGGCCCACGACTTGTAGACCCAGCCGGAGCAGCCGATGCGGACGGGGTGCGCCACGCCGGTGACCTACCCGGCGTGACGCACTCGGCCTACACCAACCCGTTCGCCTGCAAGTACTGCTTGGCCACGTCGGCGGGGCTCTGCTTGTCGATATCCACCGCGGCGTTCATCTGCTGCATCGCTCTCGTCGTCAGCGCTCTGCTGACCGCATTCAGCGTCTCCTCGAACGCCTGCCCCTCAGCTCTGAGCACCTTCGTCGAGACGATCGGCGTCACGTTCTGGAAGCCGAAGACGTTCTTCGGATCGTCCAGCACGACGTATCTGCCGCTCTGCAGCTGGCCATCGGTCGTGAAGACGTCGGCCGTGTCGATCTTGCCGTCGTCGAGCGCCTGGTACTGCAGCCCGATCGTCAGCGGCGAGAAGTCGACGTCTCTGATCCCGTAGACGCGCTCCAGGCCGACGAGGCCCGTCTCGCGCTGGCGGAACTCCGGCGGTGCGCCGAGCTTGAGCCCTCTGATCGCCGCGAGGTCGGCGACGCTTGAGAGGTTGTGTTCTCTCGCGTAGTCGGGCGTCACCGCGAGCGCATCGACGTCCGTAAAGGGCGTCAGCGGCAGCAGCGTGAAGCCATGTCTCTCGGCATACGCCTGCCCGGCAGCGAATGCTGCGTCGACGTCCGGGTAGGCCTTCGCGTCGCCCGCGACGGCCGTGTTGAAGATCCCGATGTACTCGGGGTAGAGATCGATCTGCCCGCTGCGGAGCGCCTTGTCGGCGATCTCGGTCGAGCCGATGTTCTGCTTGAGCGCGACCTTGTAGCCCTTCGCCTCAAGCGCCTGCTTGTAGAGCTGGCCAAGCACGAACTGCTCGGTGAAGTTCTTCGTCCCGAGCGTGACGGACGGCTTGCCTTTGCCCGGCTGCGCGGCAGCGGCCTGCGTGCTGCCGCCTCCGCCGCTGCTGTTGTCGTCGTCATCGCCGCAGGCGGCGACCCCAGTTGTCAGCGCAAGCGCGGCGACGAGGGCGAGAATGGTGCGCAACGTACCCTGCTTCACGTTCGTGCGGTCCTTTCTGGATTGGGTTCCCCCAACAGCACCGTCGGTGCGCCGCGTTCCTCCGACCGCAGCGCGCGCGGTGTCACAGCTCGTTGCAAGCCCGCGAACAGCAACTCCGCGAGCAGCGCGAGGACGGCGACGCAGATCGCCGCGCCCAGTACTCCGGGCAGGCGGTACGTCGCCTGGTCGACGATGATGTCTCCAAGGCTGTGGGCCCCGGCGACGGCCGCCAGCGTCGCCGTTGCGATCACGTACACGACGGCAGTCCGGATGCCGGCGAAGATCAGCGGCAGCGCCAGCGGCAGCTCGACCTTCCACAGCACCTCGTGCGGCTTCATGCCCATGCCGCGCGCGGCCTCGACGGCGTCCTGGTCGACGCTCTCGACCGCTACGTAGGCGTTCGTCAGCATGATCGGGAACGCCAGTACGACGAGCGCGACCATCACGTTGACGAAGCCGATCCCGAGCACGGCGACGCCGATCGAGATCAGCGCGAGCGAGGGGAGCGCGCGGCCGACGTTCGAGACGTTGATCGAGACGAACGATCCCCGGTGCACGTGCCCGAGCGTGACCCCGAGCGGGAGCGCCAGCGCGAGCGCGATCCCGACGGCGGCGCCGCTGAGCGCGAGATGGTCGAGCGTGAGCGTCCACAGCAGCGCCGTGTTGTCGGCGATGAAGCGGAACGCGTCAGTGAAGTCGTTCATCGGCTCCGCGCCACCCGGGTCCACGGCGTGAGCACGCGCTGCAGCAGCACGAGCAGTCCGTCGGCGATCAGCGCGAGTGCGACGCACAGCGCGCCGGCGGCGATCAGCTCTGTCTTGAACGTCTGCTGCAAGCCGGCGTAGATCGGCGCGCCGAGGCCCTCGTTCACGACGAACACGGCGACGGTTGCGAGGCTGATGACGGTCACCGTCGCGATCCGCAGGCCGGCGACGATCGCGGGGAGCGCAAGCGGCAGCTCGACGCTCCACAGCAACTGACGCTGCGTCAGGCCCATGCCGCGCGCGGCGTCGCGCACCTCCTCCGGCACGCCTGCCAGGCCGGCAAGCGTGTTGCGGAAGAGGATCAGCAGCGTGTAGGAGACGAGCGCGACCTCAGCCGTCGTGCGCGAAAGGCCGGTGAAGGGGACGAGCAGCTGGAACAGCGCGAGCGACGGGATCGTGTAGAGCAGCCCCGTCACGAGCACGACCGGCGTCGTCAGCCGACCGCGGCGGTGCGCGGCGAGCGCGAGCACGAAGGCGATCGCGAAGCCGAGCACGATCGCGATCGCCGTCAGCTGCAGGTGCTGCATGAGCGCCGGGCGCAGCGTGTCGCCCCAGTGGTCGCTGACCCAGTCCCAGCAGAAGGCGCCGTTGTCGCGCACGCACGTGCTGCCTCTGCCGAAGTCGGGGATGACCGGCTGCGCGGCCGCGAGCGGGAGCGGGCCGGTCATGGAGCGGAGGGATCCGGGGCGGGCGGATGGCGGTCGAGCGCGGCGCTGATCAGCTCGAGCGTGACCTGCCCGAGCGGCTTGCCGTCGCCGTCGACGACCGTGAGCGGCCGGTTGCCGTCGGCCAGCATCAGCGAGGCGGCATCGCGCAGCGAGGTCTGGACGTCGACCGTGCCCGCGGCGTGATCCCCGTTGAGCGGCAGCAGCTCGACGTCCACCAGCCGACTGAGCGCGAGCCGCTTGAGCCCCCGGTCTACGCCCACGAACTGCGCGACGAAGTCGTCGGCCGGGGCGGCGAGCAGCTCGTCGGGCGGCGCGTACTGCGCCAGGACGCCGCCCTCGCGCAGGATCGCGATGCGGTCGCCGAGCTTGATCGCCTCGTCGATGTCGTGCGTGACGAAGACGATCGTCTTCTTGACTCGCTGCTGGAGCTGCAGCAGCTCGTCCTGCAGGCGCGCGCGGGCGATCGGGTCGATCGCGCCAAACGGCTCGTCCATCAGCAGCAGCGGCGGATCGGCCGCGAGCGCTCGCGCAACACCGACGCGCTGGCGCTGCCCGCCCGACAGCTGAGCCGGGTAGCGGTCAGCCAGCTCCGGCGGCAGCTGCACGAGCGCGAGCAGCTCCTGCACGCGCGCCGCGACGCGGTCCTTCTCCCAGCCGAGCAGGCGCGGGACCGTCGCGATGTTGTCGGCGATCGTCAGGTGCGGGAAGAGGCCGATCTGCTGGATCACGTAGCCGATCTCGCGCCGCAGCTCGGGCGGCTTGCGCTCCATCACGCTCGCGCCGTCGAGGAGGATTTTGCCGCTTGTCAGGACGATCATGCGGTTCACGAGCCGCATCGCCGTCGTCTTGCCACAGCCCGACGGGCCGACGAGGACGCAGACCTCCCCGGCCGGCACCGTCAACGTGAGGTCCTCGATCGCCGGGCGGGACGCGCCCGGGTACTGCTTGCTCACGTTGCGCAGCTCCAGCGACGCCGCGCGCGGGTAGGCGGTCGGCCCCTCGGTCTGGGCGGTGTTGTCGCTGTTCACTGAGGCGGCTGGGGAGGGAGATCCCGGTACCAGGGGGAACCTTCGATCCTAGTCTGCCTCCGGACGACCGGCGTCAACCACCGCGACGCGGATCAGATGCCGGCTGCGCGCCGAGCCTCGGCGTGCGCGGCCGCCTCGAGCGCGTCGTCGAGCAGCGCCAGCGGTCCGTCATGGCCCAGCGCACGGGCGATCAGCCAGTCGGCGAGCCACACGTTCTTCGGCAGCAGCGGACCGTGCAAGTAGGTGCCGATCACGTTGCCCCGGCGGATGCCCTCATAGCCGCTCTTACCGTCATTGCCATGACCGCGCAGCACCTTCCCGAGCGGCTGGGCGCCAGGACCCAGGCGTGTACGGCCGCCGTGGTTCTCGAAGCCGGCGAGGATTCGCTGCTCGCCGTCCAGCTCGACCTCGATCGCAACGTTGCCGATCAGCCGCGGACCGTCATTGCGCACGGTTCGCAGGTCGACCAAGCCGACGCCCGGCAACGTCTCGTCGCCCAGCTCGTAGGAGTGCCCGAGCAGCTGGTAGCCGCCGCAGACGGCGAGCATGGAAGCGCCGCGCTCGGCCGCCGCGTGGAGCCCATCGCGCTTGACCTCGGCGAGGTCAAGCGCGCAGAGACGCTGGTCGCGATCCTGGCCGCCGCCGATGTAGAAGAGGTCGGCAGCGTTGGGATCGAGCGGCTCGCCCAGGTTGCTCGCCGTCAGCTCGAAGCCGATCCCGCGCCACTCGCAGCGGCGCTGCAGCAGCAGCAGGTTGCCGCGGTCGGCATAGATGTTCATCAGCTGCGGATAGAGCGCGCAGACGCGCAGCGTGTCAGGCACGGTCAGCCTCGCGGGGCGGCGCGGCCAGCAGCACGACCTCGCTGCCGACGTGCTCGTCCGTCATCTCGATGAAGCGCCGGCCGGCGGCCATGAAGCCGACCGCGACGCCCTCCGCCTCGAGCGTGTCCCCGTCGAGCTTGTCGAGCCGCACGACGTCGCCCTCGGCGGTGCGCGCTCCGTCTGGCGCGACGGTCTGGCGGATCCGCTCGATCGTCGTGGCGTCGGCGCCGGGGCGGACGGCGACCGGGTGGCTCGCATAGACCCAGCCGTCCTGCTCGAGCAGGTCGGGCAGCGGCGGCTCGGTGTGCTCGGCGTCGAAGCCCTCGAACGCGTCGGCGAGCGCGCAGGCGAGCAGGCAGCCGGGACGTAGACGGTCGAGCGCGTTGCGCAGCAGGCCAGTGCGGCCGTCCGGGCCGCCGAGCAGCTGAATCGTCTGCATCGGTGCGAGCACGAGCGCGAAGTCGCGTGGGGCGAGCACAGATGCGAAATTGCGTGCGTCGGCGAGTACGGTCTCGACGGACAGCCCGGCAGCGCGGGCGTGTTCGCCAAGCGCAGAGAGCAGCACGGGATCGACGTCGAGCGCGACGACCTCGTAGCCGGCGCGGGCGAGATCGAGGCTGACACGGCCGCTGCCGGCGCCGAGGTCCAGGATCGGGTCGCCGACCTCGGCCGCCAGCTCGCGCCACAGCGGCAGGTCCTGCGCGTAGCGACCACACTCGAGCTCGTGCCACAGCACGTGGAGCTGCTCGGGCGAGAGCGGCTGAGCCGAGGAGACCGGCGCGTCGGCACGAGGGGCGGGCTCGCTCATCGCCAGTACTCCGGCGCGACGCCGCGGCGCGCAAGCAGATCGCGCAGCGCGAGCAGCGCCGTGTAGGTGGGCAGTGCGTAGAGCGGGCCTGAACCATCCGCGTGCGCCGCGTCAAGTGCATCCGCAAGCTCGGGGACGACGACGAGCCGCTGCCGCTCGACGCCCGCGTACTTGAGCCGCACGGCCAGCTCGCCCGCGCGCGTGCCGGCGCAGACGACCCGTCGCACGCGGCCGGCGAGGAACTCGAAGTCGGCGTCCCACACCCAGGAGATGTCGCGCCCGTCGGCGATGTTGTCGTTCAGCACCGCGAGCAGGTCGATCTCGCCGTTCTCGAGCGCGAGCGTGCGCAGCACCTCATTCGCGCCCGCAGGGTTCTTGATCAGCAGGATCGACAGCGATCGCCCGTCGAGCTCGATCGTCTCGGCGCGGCCGAACGCCGCTTCGACAGCGCCGAGGCCGGCGACGATCTGCTCCAGCGGAACGCCGAGCGTGTGGCAGAGCGCGGCCGCGCCGAGCGCGTTGTAGACGTTGTAGAGGCCGGGCAGGGGGAGGGCGACCGTCGCGCTGTCCCCGCCGATCCGCAGCGTGAAGGACGCGTCGCGCGTCCCGTTGAGCCGCACCTGCTCGGCGAGGACGTCGGGCTCGGGGCGGTGCTGACCGCACTGGGGGCAGCGGTAGCGGCCGAGATGCCCGAGGTAGATCGCCTCGTACTCGTACGCGTGGCCGCATCTGCGGCAGTGCTTCGAGTCGGCCGCGTGCTGCATCTGCGGCAGCGCCATCGCGTCGTCCTCGACGCCGAACGTCGTCACGTGCGCCCGTCCGCGGCCGAGATCGGCGACGAGCGGATCGTCGGCGTTCAGCACGAGCTGCGTCGTCTCCGGGAGGCCCGCGACAACCTCGGCCCAGCGGTCCGCGATCGTCTCCAGCTCGCCGTAGCGGTCGAGCTGGTCGCGGAACAGATTGCTCAGCAGCAGCGCACGTGGCCGCAGCTCCTCGGCGAGCTGGGGGAGCCAGAACTCGT
The DNA here is from genome assembly GCA_035264605.1 of Conexibacter sp. Classification (GTDB taxonomy): domain Bacteria; phylum Actinomycetota; class Thermoleophilia; order Solirubrobacterales; family Solirubrobacteraceae; genus Conexibacter. The sequence goes on from DATFPW010000100.1 coordinate 7,511, forward strand.
CGATCTCGAACAGGCCGAGCTCGCCGTCGATCCCGTCGGCGCCGCGGGCCGCCTCCAGCAGCGTCGAGGCGATCCCGCCGGCCATGTTCGCGCCGGCGCGGTTGTGCACAAGCTGCGTTCCGCGCCGCTCGAGGATCGCGGCGACCATCGCGGCCGTCGTCGTCTTGCCGTTGGTCGCCGAGATCGCGACGGAGCCCTGCGGCAGCCGGGCGGCAAGCGAGCGGATCGCCTGCGGGTCGAGCCGCATCAACACCTTGCCGGGCAGGGAGGTCCCGCCGCCACGGCCGGCGGCGCGCGCGAGTCCGCCGACCGCGCGGGCGACGGTCAGCTTCGGCCGCAGCGCGCTCACGGGACGATCACCCGCACGGCGGCGGGCAGCGTGCGGACCGTCGCGGGCAGCTCGGCGATCGGGTCGCCGTCGGCGTAGAGCGTGAACGCGCGGTCGGCGGCGATCCGCAGCTCCCGGGCATGGCGCACGTCGACCTCGTCGTTGAGCACGTGCTTGCCGCTGAAGACTCTCGGCAGCCCGCGCAGGAAGCGCCGCTTCGGCACGTCGGAGACCGTCACGACGTCGAACATGCCGTCGTCGAGCGAGGAGTCCGGCGCGAGCACCATCCCGCCGCCGTACTGGCGTCCGTTCGCCGCCGCGACGCTGTAGCCGACGTGCGTCAGTGACTCGCCGTCGAGCTCCAGCTCGAAGCGCGCCGGCTGCCAGCTCGCGAGCGCCCGCAGCGCGCCGTAGAGGTAGGCGGCATCGCCTGGGACACGCGTGTCGTTGGCGATGCGATTCGCGTCGGAGTCGAAGCCGCAGCTGGCGATCCCGACGAACGCTCGCTCGCCGCAGACGCCGAGGTCGATCGCGCGCTCGCGGCCGTTTGCGATCAGTGCTGCCGCGCCAACGGAGTCGCGCGGAATCCCGAGCGTGCGCGCGAAGTCGTTGCCGCGCCCGCCCGGCAGGATCGCCAACAGGCCGCCAGCCGCAGAAGCCGTCTCGCGCAGCCCATCTGCGACGGCGCCGACAAGGCCATCGCCGCCGAGCGCCGCAGCCACCTCGCCGGCCGCACCCGCGGCGCGACCCAGCTCGCGCGCATGGTCGATGTCGCGCGTGTGCTCCAAGCGCACCTGCAGCCCGGCATCGCGCAGCGCCCGCTCGGCGTCAGGAAGTGCCCGCAGCGCACGGCCGCCGCCGGCCGACGGGTTGACGATCAGGACGACGTCGCGCTCCATCCCGGGAACGGTACTGACGGCTGCCGTGGAACCGCCCTGCGTCGCGGTGGCCGGGCCGTCGCGTTTGATGTGCGGGGTCCCGGGCCGACCGATCGTTATGCTTCGCCACCGTGTCCGGACGCCGATCATCGCTTGCGCTGCTCGCCCTGCTCGGCGCGTTCGCGCTCGTCCTGCTGACCGGCTGCGGCAGCTCGGACGACGGCGGGGACACGCAGGCGCAGACGACGACCACAGCTGCGGACAGCGGCCCCTGCAAGGCGGTCGACGCGCCGACGCCGAAGCCCGAGCAGCACCTCAGAAAGCCGACGCTCGTGCTCGATCCCAGCAAGACGTGGGACGTGAGAATGGTGACCAACTGCGGCTCGTTCACGATCCGACTCGACGTCGCGCGAGCGCCGAAGACGGCCGCTTCGTTCGCCTCGCTGACGAAGCAGGGCTTCTACGAGGACCTCACGTTCCACCGCATCGCTCCGGGCTTCGTGGTTCAGGGCGGCGACCCGCAGGGCGCAGGCTCGGGTGGCCCCGGCTACACAGTCGTCGAGAAGCCGCCGAGCGACCTGAAGTACTGGCACGGGGTCGTCGCGATGGCGAAGAACGCGACCGAGCCGGATGGCGCCTCGGGCAGCCAGTTCTTCATCGTCACCGCCCAGGACGCGCAGCTGCCGACGCAGTACGCACTGCTCGGCAGAGTCGTGGAGGGCCTCGAAGTGGCCGACACGATCGCCACGGTGCCCCTCCAGGATCCCAGCTCCACAGACGGTCCGCCGGCCGAGCCGGTCGTGATCGAGTCGGCCAAGCTCAGCTCGCACTGAGCCCCAGCACCGTCTGCGCTCAGAACAGCTCACCCTGCGGGGGCGCGGGCTCCGGCTCGGCCGGAGCAAGGCACTCCGGCCCGTCGTAGCGCGCGTCGTTGACGGCCTTTGAGACCGCACGTGCGTGCGTCTGCTCGTCCGGCAGCGCATGCAGCATCGCGTGCAGCCGCTGCGGCGGCGTGCCAGGGTCCAACCACTCCTCCTCGTCGGCCGGATCGAGGATCACGGGCATGCGCGGATGGATGTGCGCGACGACCGGGTTGGCGGCCGTCGTGACGATCGCGCAGCTGCGCAGCAGCTCGCCGTCCGGATCGCTCGGGTCTCGCCAGGCAGTTCGCAGGCCGGCGAACGCGAACGGCTCACCGCTGCCACGTGTGATGTGAAAGGGCAGACGCGCGCCCCCATCGCGCTGCCACTCGTAGAAACCGTCCGCGATGATCAGGCAGCGTCCGCGCTGGAACGGTCCGCGGTAGGCCGGCTTGTCCGCGACCGTCTCCGCGCGCGCATTGATCATTCTGAAACCGACCTTCGGATCGTCGGCCCACGGCGGCACGAGCCCCCAGCGCAACAGCGCGCCCGTCGGGCCGCCCTCGCGCATCACGACCGACAGGACCTCGTCGCCGGGAGCGACGTTGAAGCGCTGCGCGATCGCGACCGACTCGCCAGCGGGAAGCGCGCACGCAGCTGTGCCGGCGTCGTGGAGGCGAGCGTGTAGCGACCGCACATCGCGCAAGCAGCGGCGCCGTGCGGTCAGCCGCGGCCGGCAGCCGCTTTCGCGCGTGCTTGCCGGCGCCTGCCGAGCAACGCAAGCACGCCGAGCACGGCGACGATGATCAGGAGGCCAAGCAGGATCCCGCCGATCAACGAGATACCGCCGAACGGCAGCGCGACGAGCTCTGCAAGCCCGAGCCCGATCAAGAGCAGGCCGACGACGATCGCGAGAATCAGCGCGTAGCCGCGCAGGCGCAGCAGGACGCTGGAGCCCGGGGGCGGTGCGACGAGTCCCATCAGGCGCAGCATCAGCAGCTGACGATCGCTCGGCGGCGTCTGCCCGAGTCGCGTGACGGCGTCCTTGAGGTCGCCGGCGCGGCGCTCGGCCAGCGCGATCGAGGCGTCGGCCATGCGGCGCAGCTGCATCCGCTCCTGGGGACGAGCTGCCGCGAGCGCTCTTTGGTAATAGGCGCGGGTGGCTCTGCCGTCGTAGCGTTCGGCCGCGCGAGCGCCCAGGATCGCGTACGCGGCGGACTTGAAGCGGGTCTCCGCCTCGAGCTCCTCGTCGCTGCGCGACTCGAGCTGCTCCATCGCGGCCAGACCGCCGCCCTGTACCTGGCGCACCGTGCGCGCCTTCTGCTGCTTCGCCATAGGGCGATGAGTCTAGTTGCTACGGCGCGCCCGCGCCGCCGCCGGCGGAGGGGCCGGGCGCGGTCTGGGAGGAGCCGGCGGCCGACGGCGCGTCAGGGCCCGGCGAACGACCGGGCGGGATCACGTAGATCCGCTGATCCTCGTAGTAGTTGCCGCCGATGTCGGCGCTCGCCGGCGGGCTGCGGTACACGTCGACGTGGCGACCGATGATCGCGCCGCCGGTGTCCTGGGCGGTGAACCAGCCGCCGCCGGCAGTGCGGCGGTACGCGGCGATGTACACCCGTGAGCCCAGCGGGATCAGGTCAGGGTCGACCGCCAGGCTCTTGTAGAAGCTGAGCGGCAGCGACGGCCCGGCGGCGAAGCTCACGCCCGGGAGCGGCACGTAGCGCTTGCCGGTCCCGTTCGACCAGCCGCCGCCGTCGAGCGGAAACGTCAGCCGGTGCGTTCTCGTGAGCCAGTACGCGCCGGCGCGCCAGACCGGGGGGCCGCCCTTCCAGCCGTCGTGGCCAGGGACGCTCGGCTTGCCCTTGTCGGTCACCCAGCCGCCCGAGCCGAGTGCGTCGATGTGGTACTGGCGACCGTCGAGGCCGAGCCCGTCGCCCTCCATCGAGACGCCGAAGGCGGAGTAGAGCCAGTCGATCCGGTGCTTGCCGGACAGGCCGGGCGTTGCGACCTTCCTGCCGACGAACCATGCCTCGGGCACGGGGTAGTACTCCGTGACCGTCACGCCGGGGAGCCAGCGGGATCTCTTGATCGGCTTGGCGCCCACCGCCGCGGGGAGGGCACAGGCGAGCAGGGTGCAGGCGAAGGCTGTGAGAAGGCGGATGCGCGTCACTGAGGGAAGCATCGGTCGCTGGAACACGGACTTGAGCGTCGGGGTTGCGGCACCGCGGGACGATGACACAGCCCGCCCACGCCGGAACGATGTCAGCCGCCGCGGCCGTCGCCGCCGAAGGCGTCCAGGAGCTCGCGCCGCAGCTCCCCGGCGCTGTCCTCGACGAGCCGGTCGGCCCAGTCGAGCTGCGCGGGCGCGCACGCGACGTCGGCGCGTGCCGGCACCAGCGTGCGCCAGGTCGTCACCATCGCGGCCGCCGCGGCGGCCGCGCCCAGCAGCAGCTCCGCCCACACCGGGACGGTCAGCGTCGTGCCGGCGACGCTTGCGAGCGGCGGCGCCAGCAGGAAGCACACGAGCGCGACCGTCAGCTCCCATCCCATCCGCCCGGGCCGCGACCGCGTGCTCGGGCACATGGGCGTGCGCGCCAGCACGCGCCAGCCATCGCGGAGTCTCGCGGGCATGGCATGGTTGCGCACCCATCTACCGTCGCGGGCGAGCGTCGCGGCGCCCTCGTCGAGCACCTGCACCTGCTCGCCGATCGCCTGCTTGAAGACGACTGCCGTGCGGCTGCTGCGGCTGCCGCGTATCAGCAGGACGTCGGCGCCGGCCGCGCGCAGCAGGCGCAGGGTCGCCGTCGCGGTCGGCTCGGCGACGCGCAGCTTCGCTTCGTTGATCTGCGCGAGGTGCTCGCACGACATGACGCACGCGTTGGCGAGCTGCAGGTCGACGAACCAGCGCATCGCGCGCGGCTGCAACTGGCGCCGCGCCTCCCGCTCCGCGCTCTCGCGGCTGCGCAGCGGCACGGCCAGTACGAACGCGTATGCGCAGTCCGCGACGCCGCACGGGACGCCGTCGCGGCGCTTGGCGAACGGAAGCGGGTCGTGGTCGCTGTCGAAGCGCGGCGCGAGGTGGAGCGACATGCGACCGCTCATGTACGTGGCCTGCTCGACGACCTGCTCCAGTCCGCTGCGCTCCCGAGGCGGCGGATCGCCTCCGACCGCCTGGCGGCGGCCTGCGCCGCGCGACCGGCCCCCGGAAGTCCAGCAGCTCGCGACTGTGTCTCGCGCGAGCCGCCTCAACGTCTTGCACATGCTGGGTCTCTCCTCTCCTTCGAACAGTCCCCTTGCGACCTGCCCTGCGACCGTCCCCACGCAGCTGCTTTTCCGGAATGCGGTGCAGCCTACGCAGGTGCACGTTCACATGCAAGTATTCGAGTTGCTTTGACGCATTTTTGGACACAGTTTTGGACATCTAGAATCGAAAACCCCCGTTATTGCTGCAACTGCTGGTGATGCTGATGAGCCAGGAATGCGAAAAGATTGGTCATGGGCTTGACACCTTCTGAGGTACCCTCTTAGGGTGTGTTTTGGGATGGCTGACCAAACGGAAGGAGCCGCTTATGGGAGAAGCACCCGGAGGCGCGCCGCGCCGGCGCCTCGACCTACCACGCAGGGATCGTTGACGGCGAGCAAGGGGGTAGCCATGGGCGACGACATCTACAACCAGGAGCACGTCGCCGAGCAGGAGCCGACGCAGGAGGAGCGTCGGGCGGAGGGAGGCGGGGAGCAAGGCCGCGCGCCGGGGAAAGACGTCACGCCAGAGCTGAAGGCGCGGCTCATGCGACTCGCCGAGTGGCAGGAGCGGTTCGTGGCCGCACGCGGCCTCGGGGAGCGGCTCCGGCTGCTCGTGTCCTTCGGCCTGAGCGATCACGACATCGCGAAGGCGGTGCCCGGCGCGGGGGCGCGCTCGGTGCGACGCTGGCGGACGGAGGGGCCGCCGACGACGCGCGCCGCCCAGCGCTGGGAGCCGATCGACGACCTCTGCGCGACGGTCGGATTCCTCCTCGCCAACGCCACGTACGACGAGGAGGGGATCGTCGCGTGGCTGCGGTCACGCAATGCGGCACTCGACCACCAGCGTCCCTTGGACGTCCTCGGGGGGGGACAGTTCGAGGCCGTTCGCGCCGCCGCGGAGCGCGACGTGGAGCAGGTGGCCGCCTCCGACGAGGAGCTCTTCTCGCTGCGGCAGAAGGCTCCCGCCGGCGGTAGCCGCGCGTGAGGGCAGGCCAGGCAGGCGCCCGGACCGGGGGATCCCGGGCGCCTGCAGGCCGCGTCGCTCGACCGCCGTCCGCCCGCCACGTAGGATCCGCCGCATGCTGATGCGTGCGGCCGTGCTGGAGGAGTTCGGGGCCCCGCTCGTCGTGCAGGAGGTCGAGCTGGCGGAGCCCGGGCCGGGCGAGGTGCTCGTACGGCTGGTCGCGTGCGGGGTCTGCCACACCGACCTCTACACCGCGAGCGGCGTCGATCCGTCCGGTTACGCGCCCTGCGTGCTCGGGCACGAGGGCGCCGGGGTCGTGGAGCGGGTGGGGGAGGACGTGACGCTCGTCGCGCCCGGCGACCATGTCGTGACGCTGTTCTCGCCGCAGTGCGGCGAGTGCGTCCACTGTCGCAGCCCGAAGACGAACCTGTGCCTGGCGATCCGCGAGCAGCAGAACAAGGGCTACCTGCCGGATGGCACGACGCGGCTGGCGCGCAGCGGTGAGCCGCTGCGCCACTTCATGGGCACCTCGACGTTCGCCGAGTACACGGTGATGCCGCAGATCGCGCTCGCGAAGATCGACCCCGAGGCGCCACTCGACGGCGCCGCGCTGTTCGCCTGCGGCCTCTCGACGGGGCTCGGGGCCGCCTTGAAGACCGCCAAGGTCGAGTCGGGCTCGACGTGCGTCGTCTTCGGCGCCGGGATGGTCGGCCTCGGCGCGGTGGCCGGCTGCCGGCTGGCGGGCGCTGAGCGGATCGTGTGCGTCGACCTCTCCGAGGAGCGTCTCGCGCTCGCCACCGGCCAGGGCGCGACTGACACGTTCCTCGGTGGCCCGGACGCGGTGGCCCAGGTGCTCGAGATGACCGGCGGCTTCGGCGCCGACTACACGTTCGAGGCGACCGGCAACGTGGGCGTGATGAGACAGGCCGTCGAGGCCGCGCGCATGGGCTGGGGCCTCGCGACGATGGCCGGCGTCGCCGGCAAGGGGGAGACGCTCGACGTGATCCCCCGCTGGCTGATCCAGGGCCGGCGCGTCGCGGGCTCCTCGTTCGGCGGCCTGAAGGGCCGTGAGGACGTGCCGGCGCTGATCGACCGCTGGATGGCCGGCGAGCTCGACGTCGAGCCGTTCATCTCCCACCGCATCTCGCTCGACGAGGTCAACCGCGGCTTCGAGCTGATGGAGGCGCAGGACGGGATCCGCAGCGTGATCGCGCTCTGAGCGCGCTCGACCCGCACGGTACGCTTCTTTCTGCGGTTTCGGAGGCCGGCGACTCGGCCGCTTGACCAATCGCTCGACGGTGCCGCTGGGACCGGCGCCGAAAAGGGGGAACAACCGATGCGAATTCACCGCGCAGGCGCGGCTGTGCTCACGGCACTGCTGCTCGTGCTCGCCCTCAGCGGAGGCGCGTCCGCGACGACAAGGGAAATACTGATCCAGAATCCGCAGCTAGTCGTGCAGAGAGGCACCTGGATATTCAACACCGGCACGGGTCTGGTGTTCGCGTGCAATTCAACGATGTTGAAGAGATTGATCACCGGCCAGCTAATACCCGTCAGGACGCCGCTAACGAGACTCGGCAAGATGCGCGCGGGCAGGCTCGCCGTGGGATGCCCCTACAACACGGCGTTCCTAAACCTGCCGCTGCAACTAGGAGATGGCATGCCCGGACCGTTGCCGGAAAGCTGGGACGTCTCGTTCCTATCGTCGAACCTAGCCACCGGCGAACTGAACTTCGGGATCCTAGACTTCCAGGTGCGCATGGTGCTGCCGGGCACGGCCGGATGCCTATACCGCGGCACGCTGCTAGGGACGCTGACCACGGACGGCAGAGTCCTAAGGTACGGGAGCGCGCTTCCGTTGGCGGAAGGCTTCGGCTGCCCGCCCATCATGGTGATCAACGGCAGCTTCACCAACGAACCTCCGATCACGTACTCGCTACTAATCGAAGTCGCGTGACCGCCGGTTGATGCGTGGGCGAACGGGGCGGCGCCGGCCGCCTCCTTCGCCCTCAGCGCTCTTCGACGCCGTGCGGTGAGCCGTACTCGGCGAGCAGCGCCAGGAACGGCGCCGCGTCGAACGCCTCGGGGCCGAGGACGCCGACGCCTCTCCAGGTCCCGTTCGCGAGCAGCTCGAGCGCGACGACGGGGTTGAGCGCGGTCTGCCACACGACCGCCTGCGAGCCGTACTCGCGCATCGTCCACTCGTTGTCGACCACGTGGTAGAGGTACGTGCGTCGCGGTCTGCCGTCGACGCCGGTGCCCGTGACGTACGTCCCGGCGCACGTTCGGCCCGTCATCCGCTCGCCGAGCGTGGCGGGATCCGGCAGCACGGCCGCGACCACGTCGCGCGGCGCGACCTCGACACCGCCGCGAATGCGCACCGGCTCTGTGGTGTCGAGTCCCAGCTTGTGGAGTGTCTTCAGCACGTCGATGAACTCCTGCCCGAGGCCATACTTGAACGTCACGCGCTCGCAGTCGACCCAGCGCGGAATCAGGACGACCTCCTCGTGCTCGACGTTGACGCACTCGATCTCGCCGATCCCCTCCGGGAAGACGAAGACCTCCGGCTCGGAGAATGGCTCGGTCGTGAACCACCCCCGCGCGCGCTCCCATACGAGCGGCGGATTGAGGCACTCCTCGATCGTCGTCCAGATCGAGAAGGTGGGGGCGAAGTCATACCCCTCAACGCGCAGGTCAGCCCCATCGCGCACGCCGACCTCGTCGATCGCCGAGAACAGGTGGTCGGCGGCGTAGCGGGCGAACACGTCGGACAGGCCGGGCTCCACGCCGATCCCGACAAGCGCGAGCTGGCCGGCGCGCTCCCACGCCTCCGCCTCGGCGAGTTGCAGGTCACCCAGCATCACGCCCGTCTGACCGTATGGATTCGTCGGGTGGCGCTGCGAGAGCGTCATCGCCATATCGAGGTACGTCACGCGCGCGGCGTGGCAAGCCGCGAAGATCGGCTCGTTGAAGCGCGGATCGCAGGCGTTGAGGACTGCGTCCGCGCGCACGTCGCGAATCAGCGCGACGAGGGCCGCCTCCTCGGAGGCGTCGACCTGGGCGGCCGCGAAGCGATCTCGCTCGCCGATCCGCTCGACAGCTGCCTGTGCACGTTCGAGCGCGACATCCGCGACGGTCATGTGCTCGAAGAAGTGCCGCCGCTGCGCGATCGCCGGAACGGCGGACCCCACACCGCCCGCGCCGACGACGAGGATCCGCATGAACCGACTCTACCCGCAGGGGAGCCCGTTCGACCGCCCTCGACAGCAGGAGGTTGCAATGCCGCCCCAGGGGCTGAGATGCTCGAACACATGCGGATAGCGTCATTGGTGCCGGAGCGGACCATCGAGTCGATCTACCGATCGATCGTGCCGATGCAGGCGCTGGCGCATCGCGGGCACACCGTGCACGTCGAGGAGCGCAACGAGATACGCGACCCCTCAGCGCTGCTGGATTACGACGCCATCCACATCATGCGGATATCCCATCCGCTGATGGTGCGGATGGCGAGACAGCTGCAGCGGCGGGGCATCGCCATCGTGTGGGATAACGACGACCAGCGCGTCGCCCTGCTCGAGGAAGCCGCAAGAGCGCCGGGGCAGGACGGGATCGCCGCCCAGCGCTTCTTCACCTCGATGCGCGCGATGGCGAGACTCGCGGACGCGGTCACGACGCCGAGCGAGTCGCTCGCGCGGCTCCACGCCCGTGACAGCCGCCGCGAGGTGCAAATCCTGCCGAACCTGCTGCCGCCGACGTTCAGGCGCCCGGAGCGGCTGATGCCGCACGAGGGCATCCACATCGGCTGGCTCGCGATGCCGCCGCATGCGCCGAGCTTCGAAGCGCTCGGCATGAGAGAGACGCTCGAACACCTGCTAGCGCGTCACGCCCACCTCAACATCACGGGCGTCGGGCTCGACCTCAGACTGAGGAGCCGCCGCTATGTGCACGTGGCGGGCATCCCGTACGGAGCGATGGCGGAAAACCTTGCGCACTTCGACTTCGCACTGGCGCCACTTGCCGACAACGCCGTGAACCAGGCGCGCTCGGACGTCAAGCTGAAGGAGTACGCGGCTGCCGGCGTGCCGTGGCTCGCGTCGCCGATAGGCGCGTACGCCGGTCTGGGGGAGCAGGAGGGAGGCCGTCTCGTGGCGGACGACGACTGGTTCGGTGCGATCGAGACGCTGATGAACGATCCGGACAGGCGTCGTGTGCTCTCCCAGCGGGCGATGAGATGGGCCGCCGGCGAGACGATCGAAGCGCACGTCGACGTGTGGGAGCGGACCTTCCAGGACGCGATCGCCGAGGCGCGCGCGCCGCACGTCGTCGGCTGAGCAGCCGCTCCGCTCGCTTCAGCGTGCCAGCAGGGCGGCGCCGATCGCGCCGCCGAGGTCGCCGAGCGCGGCGAGCATCACGGCAGGGGGGCGATCGTCGACGAACAGGTGCGGCTGCATCGCCGTGCGGATGCGCTCCACGTACGGCTCGCCGAAGCGCACGCCGAGCCCACCGCCGATCACGACCGCCTCGCAGTCGAGCAGGTTGACGGCAGAGGCGATCCCGGCGCCGAGCGCCTCGATCGCCTCGTCGATCAGCTCGGTCGCGAGCTTGTCCTCGTGCTCGAGCGCGCGCGCCCAGATGCCGCTCGTGAGGCGCGTGCGATCGTGATGCTCCATCAGCTTGAAGAGGTCGGTCTTCTGGCCCTCGGCGTGCTTCTCGCGGGCACGCGCCTCCATCGCAGCCCGGCCGGCGTATGCCTCGAGGCAGCCGCGGCGCCCGCACGGGCATCTGCGGCCGTCGCGCTTGACGACGATGTGGCCGACCTCGCCGGCGGCCCCCCGCCCGAGCCACGGCTTGCCGTCGAGCACGAGCCCGCCGCCGACACCCGTGCCCCAAAAGACGCCGAGCAGCGAGCGATAGCCGCGCCCGGCCCCGAGCGCGACCTCCGCATCGGTCGCGACCTGCACGTCGTTCCCGAGTTCGACCGGCGTCCCGAGCTGGTCGCCGAGTACCTCGGCGAGCGCGAAGCTGCCGGCCCAGCCGGGCAGGTTGCGCGCCCCGCTGACCGTGCCGGCATCCGCGTCGATCGCGCCGGGGGAGCCGACGCCGACGCCGTTGAGCGCCGACGGCTCGATCCCCGCCGCCTCGGCCGCCTCGCGCAGCGCCGAGGCCATCGCCGCGGCGACGTCGGCGGGTCCGCCGCTCGTCGGCGTCGGATGGCGCGCCTGGCCGAGCACGCTGCTGTCGGCGTCGACGACGACCGTCTGGATCTTCGTGCCGCCGAGGTCGATCCCGCCGCGAGCTCTCGCCATCGCGCCAGCCTAATGGCTCGCTCAGATCGACCGGGCGAGCCGCTGCGGATCGTGCACCCACTCCTCGACGATGCGGCGCTGCACATCGGTCAGTGAGAGCGTCTCGCCGCGCTCGAGCGCGGCTGCGGCCTGTGCGAGCGTGAGGCCGGTGCCGGTCAGCACGCTACCGACCAGCGGGGGCACGTCGGCGCCGCAGACGCCGCTGGGGCAGTTCGCATCGGTCATGTGTCGAGGGTAGCTGTGATACCTGCCGAATCGCGGGTAGGACCGGCCGAGCGGCGTGCTTGAGTGTGCGCGCGAGCTGGTTCGACTGATCGACGCGGAGGCAGACAGATGCGGCGTGCGGGACATCGGCGTGGGGCGATGCGGTCGGTGCTGTCGGCAGCATTGCTAACGCTGTTCGCAGCCTCAGGCGCGGCGTCGGCGGCGACGCCGGCGAAGCTCGCCTATGTGACCGGTCTCGCCGGGACACATCCGCAGGTGCACGTCGCGAACGCCGACGGCAGCGGAGCGGTTGGGATCGGCGCCGGCGTGGATGCGCTGATCTCGCCCGATGGCGCGAGCGTCGCGATCGTCACGCCGTACACGCGCCGCGGCACGTCGCTCGTCGTGCGTCCGGCAGGCGGCGGCGGCGCGGCGCGCACGCTCGTCAGAACCGGCGACTCGATCGGCCCGCTCGTGTGGTCGCCTGACGGCACGCGGCTCGCCGTCGTCGTGAACACGAAGCGACTCGTGGCGATCGACGTCGCGACCGGTGCGCAGCACACGATCGCGCGTGGTCAGATCCAAGGTGCGAGCTTCTCGCCGGACGGCAGCCAGGTCGCGTACGCCCGCTCGCGCTCGGCGCGTCTGCTCGCGCCCGTGAACGTGTTCGTCGCGCAGGCTGATGGCTCCAGCGCACACGCGATCACGCACGACGGCCGTAGCCTGTACCCGCTGTGGGGTTCGTCGCGGATCGCCTACACGCACGAGCGCCTGCGCAGAGCCGACGCGCCGGTCTACCAGCTGCGCGTCATGCGCCCGAACGGCAGCAGCGTGCGCCAGCTCACGCACCTGCGGATCCCGAGACTGCTGTCGGGCCTGACAGCGACGGCCTGGTCCGCGGACGGCAGCCGGCTGCTGGCCGAGTACGGCGGCCAAGACACGAGCGAGGCCTGGACGGTCGACGTGCACAGCGGTCGCGCGCAGGACCTGACCGGAAGATTCGACGGCGTGATCGGGGCCGCGCTGTCGGCGGACGGCAGCGCGGTGCTCGTCCAACGCGGCTACTTCGACGAGCCCAAGCATCAATCGGTCGCGACGATCCCGTTCGGCGGCGGCAGAGCGACCGTGCTCGTGCGCCACGGCAGCGAGCCGAGTTGGGGCGGCTGACTTACATCGGGTCGCCGTCGACGAACGCCTCCGCGGCACCGCGGACGCGCGCGTAATCGTCCGCTGCGATCAGCTCCATCGCGACAGGGAGAAGACCACGCTGTCTATGACTAACGCGATGCGCGGACGCCTCGGCTGATCTGCCGCTGCGTGACTTGCACGGCACCTTCCACCGCCAGACGGATCCCAGGCGCCAACCGCTCGAGCTGCCAGCGATCGCGACGCGCAGCGCCCGCTGGCACTCCGCCGGCGATCCGTGGCCCGCCTACGCGAGCAGTACCCCTGACGCGGCAATGCACGAGCTTCCCCGCGGCTTCGAGCGGGACCTCACGACGCCGCCGCCATTGCCGACACGACGGATGTCCGAGCTGCTCGTCGAGGGGCTGCCCGTCGTCGACATCGTCAACGAGCTGGCCCTTGACCATGTCGGGCTCCGGCGAGAACAGCTGATCGGTGGCTACGACTTCGATCCGGAGACGGATCTCTGTCGCGCCATCGCCGCGGAGGTGCGACCACGGCCTGCGGTGTGCGGGCTACTCGTCCCAAGCGCGGCGTTGCCGGGTGCCGACGTCCTGGTGATCTTCCCAGCAGGCTTCAGACGAGTGCGAATCGGCGCGCAGCAACTCGTCGCGCTGGTCGTGAGCCCGCAGCCGGAGCCCGATCAGGAGGCAGCTGCGGATCCGGACGATGAAGGCCGAACGTAGCCGTCGCGACGGTCGCGCGGTCTCGTTTCCCCTCTCGGGTTACATAAGATCGATTATCGAGCGTTGGAAGCAAATCGGCCGTAAGCGTGGACTGGCTCCCACCCCCGAGGCGGCGTCCTCAGCGTCTGCGCGACGGACGCCCGTGCTCGCGCAGATCCCAGCGGACGTAGCCGAAGAGCGCGATCCCGAGCGCGACCGTCAACACTCCATAGCACCCGAGCACGCTCAGCTGGCCGCCGCCAACAGTCCAGCCGGCCACCGCCGACACCAGAAACGCAACGAGCAGGTATGGGAACACGTACCGAATCATCAATCGCTCACGGTATCGCTTGCAGCAGCGCAGCACCCAGCATCCAACACCGAGCGTGCCTCCAACCATAGATCCGAAGAGGGCGACACGGCGGAGTCGCTCCGCCCCGAATTGGAGAAACGCGCCGATGCATGTAGCGCCGAACGCGCCCAGCCCGGCCATCGTCAGAATGACGGACAGGTCGACATGCTCCGGGAGCAGGCGTGCGGTCGTTGCATCCAGCAGCACCTACACATGAGCCGCAGCGTTCACGGAGTTCGCCCCCGTGAGGTCCATTCACTGGCAAACAGCAGGCGTGCCCACCGTGGCGAGGAAGCCGCTCACGGGAACGCGTCGTCGGTAGCCCGACCGACGTCGTAGTCCGCGGCGTCGGACTGGACGCCCAACTCCATGGCGCGGGCGCTAATCTCCGCCAGCTCTGCCATCAGCAGCTCGCTCGGGCGCCCCTCGCTCGCCTGGATCCGCGGGACGATGTCCGCGACAGGCCGACCGTGCACGATCAGCATTACCGGCTTCCCCGCCGCGATCGCGGACACGACGCGGCCAGCGTGGTTGCGCAGTTGTCGGACCGACACGTCCATGTGGACAGCGAGCACGGTATCGCGCCGATCAGCAGCAGCATCCAGTCCACAACACCGAACGTGCCTCCAAGCAGGACTCGAGCAGCACGACACGCCGGGCCCGCTCCATTTCTAAAGCTGCGGCGATCGGCTCGGCTCGGCTCAGGCAGCGCCGCTGACGTCCCCGCCGCTGCCACCGTCCGGCGGTGGCGGAAGCGGTGTGCCGGAGCGACGGCGGGCGCGCTCGGCGGCGGCGAGGCGGCGGGCGGTGCGGCGCGCCTCTTGGCGCACGCGCTCGCGCAGCTCGGGCTCGGCCGCGGAATCGCGCTCGGCACGCTTGCGTGCGAGCTCGTCGGTTTCGTTCGACATGTGCTCCTGCGTGGACATCCGCTCTTTTCCTGATCGGCAGCGAGCCGCGGCCGCTTGAGCGTTGACGTTCGGCCGCTCGGCATTCGGATGCTAACCCGTGGCGCGGGCGGTGTAACGCATTCGCCGATTGAGGATCTGCGGTGCGGGCAGCATCCGCCCCATGACCATCGGTACCAGTCTTTTCCTGATTGCGGTCGGCGCGATCCTCAAGTACGCGGTTACCGCCCATGTCGCCGGCGTCGACGTCCAAGTCGTCGGCGTGATCCTGATGATCGTCGGGGTAGTCGGGCTGCTGATCGGCCTCGCGATGTGGATCAGCGCGCGCAACGACCTGCGGCGCGCTCCCCCGCCTCCACCGGACGCTTACTGAGAGCGGTCTTTTCCGAGCGGCGAACCGCTCAGTGCACCAACGTCTTCAGCACGACGATCATCAGCCCCAGCGCGCCGTCCACCGCACCTGACACCAACGCCGCCGGCCAGCTGTCAAAGGTGCGGCGCCCAACGGTGATCCCCCACCCCACCAGCTGCGCGATGCTGATCACCAGCGCAACCGTCACGGCAGTGTCCAGCGACCACACGCCGAGGTCGGCGAGCACGAGCGCGCCGAGCGGGCCGAGCGACGCTTGCACCATCGGCCAGTGCCATGCCGCGACGGCGCGCATGCGCTTCCACGTATAGGGCCGCGGGTCGTTCATGCGGTCCCCGATCGCCTCCGACCAGACGTGCGCGAGCCAGAACACGAACATCGTCCCGGCGAGCGCGACGGTCATTCTGCCGTCGGAGACGTCGCCGACGTCGAGCGAGGCGACCACCCCGGCCGCCAAGATCGACCCATAGACCGCCGCGGCAAAGTTGCCGTTCGTGCCGCCGCGCCAGCTCGGCGTCTGCGCCTCTGAACCGATTGGCATGACCGGAGTATTCTTCGTAGTCCGGCGGATCGCCCACTCGGCCGGGGCTCCTCGGAGTCCAGCCGGGCAACGCGCCGGCCCTCGGGCCGGCGGCCAGTCCCGGCGGTCGGGAGTGTCAGGTTGCCCAGGCATCAGACACAAGTCCTGGGACGTTGCAGTTCAGTGGCGATCTATGACCGGGCGGGTTTTGCAAAGGGCGGGGCGCAAGCCCCGCCCGCCTGCAGCCCAGCCGAAGTGCGGCGACCTTGGCGTGGGCTGGCGGATGCCGGCGCCCGTCAGGCAAGGATGCAGCCGGTGAAGCGTGCATTCGCACGTGAACCGGCGAAGACGCAGCCTGGCGGGATGCCGACGCCGTCAGATCAAGCCAGCGTGAACTGGCCGACGAGCTGGTCGAGCTCCTCGGCCGTCTTCGCCAGCTCCTGCGCGGAGGCGGCGACCTGCTGGGTGGCGGCGGAGGTCTGCTGGGTCGATGCAGAGACCTGCTCGCTGCTGGCCGAGGACTGCTCGGCGACGGCGGCGACCTGGGCCATCGACTCCTGCATGCGTGCGGCTCGGCCGGCGATCTCCTCGATCGACAGCGCGATCCGCTCGACGCGCTCGTGCATGTCGCCGACGGAGCCGCCGAGGCGCTCGAACGCCGCGCGGGTCTGCTCGACGACGACGACGCCGTCCTCGGTCTGCCGCGCGCCCTGCTCCACGACGCCGACGACCCGGTTCGTCTCGCGCTGGATCTCCTGCACCAGCGCGGAGATCGAGCCGGCGGCCTGTTGGGACTCCTCTGCCAGCTTGCGCACCTCCTCGGCGACGACGGCGAAGCCGCGGCCGTGCTCGCCGGCGCGGGCGGCCTCGATCGCGGCGTTCAGCGCAAGCAGGTTCGTCTGCTCGGCGATGCCGGTGATCGTGTCGACGATCCCGCCGATCCGCTCGGACTTCTCCCCCAGCCCGCGGATCGCACCGGTCGCCTCTTCGGAGTTCGCGGCTGCCGCGTCCATCGAGGCGGTCAGGCGGGTCGCCGTTGCGGCGCCCTCCTCGGCGACCGCGCGCGCTTGCTGCGCGACGCTCGCCGTCTCCTGTGCGTCCCCTGCGCTCTGCTGCGTGGCGGCGGCGACCTCGGCCGTCAGCTCGCGCGCCTCCTTGACGGAGCGCACCTGGCGGTCGGCGCCCTGAGCGACCTCCCCCACGGTCGTCGCGATCTCGCCGATCGCGCGGCCGGTCTCCTCCGAAGTGGTGGCCATCTGCTGCGAGGCGGCGGCGACGCTCGCGGAGCTGTGCGCGATCTCTCCGAGGATCGAGGCGACGCGGGCGCGCATGCGGTTGTAGGCGTCGAGCGAGACGAGCGTGATGTCGTGGATCGCGTTGACGGCGAGCGAGACCTCGCCGATCTCGTCGCTGGAGATGCGCTGGATCGGCCGTGTCGAGGTGTGCACCTCGACGGTCATGTCGCCGTTGGCGACGGCCTCGATGCCGTCCGCAAGGCCGCGGACGTCGTCGTCGCGCAAGTGCTGCAGACGCGAGAGGACACGCCGCACGCGCATCCGCAGCGCAAGCGTGATCCAGATCGCGACGGCGATTGCGAGCAGCGCGCCTGCGATCGTCGCGATGATGATCAGCAGTCGCGTCGAGCTGACGGTGGAATGGAAGCTGTCGTTCGCGGCGGCAACCTTGCCGGCGCGGTCGTCGAGCATCGCCGGGAGCTGGTCCATCGCGCGGTCGTGGTCGCGCGTGAGCGTCCCGATCGCGTGCAACGCGACGATCGAGATGCCGAGCAGGAAGCAGACGACCCCGCCGAAGGCGAGACCGAGCTTGCGGCCGACGGTCCAGCGGAGACCCAGAAAACCTCTCACGCCCTCGTCAATCGGCAGCGGCGCGCCGATCTTGAGCGACCTCAGGCGGCGAGACGTCTGCGGCGGCCCGCCATGCCGCGCAGCAAGAGCTGCCGCGCCATGTTCAACAGCAGCACGGCGAAGCCGATCCGCAGGACGCGCTCGGGCAGCGTGTTGGCGAGTGCGACGCCGGCGATCACGCCCGCGATCGACAGCACGCCCATCACCGCAGCGTCGTGGATCCGCAGGTTGCCGTACGCGCGCTGGCGCCAGCTGCCGAGGAGCGCGACCGGCACGATCGCCAGCAGCGATGTCGCCTCCGCCTCGACCTGCCCGTGCCCGAGCAGGATCGTCAGCGCCGGCACGAACAGGATTCCGCCGCCGACCCCGAGCAGGCCGGACGCGATGCCGGCAAGCACGCCGATCAAGGCCGCGAGGATCACGACGACAGCACCAGCTGGATCGCCGCGGCGACCAGCAGGACGGAGAACGCGAATGCGATCGCGTCGGCAGGGACCCGCTGCTGCAGCCACGTGCCGGCGAGCACGCCGCCGACGGCGGGGATTCCGACGAGCAGCGCATCGCCGACATCGACATTGCCGTAGATCGCCTGCGCACCTGCCGCGAATGCCGAGACGATCGCGATCGCGCCGAGCGACGTGGCGGCCGCGGCGCGCTCCTCGTAGGCCAACCACAGCAGCAACAGCGGCACCATCACCGCGCCGCCGCCAACGCCGAACAGCCCGCTGAAGAGCCCGCCGGCGGTACCGATCGCGGCGAGCTTCAGCGTGCGGCTGTCATGTGCGGCGCCGAGCATCGGCGCCGCACGTTATCGCCGCGGGTGGGCGGTCCTCCCTACCGGGCGACCGTCGCCGAGCCGGCCCACCGCGTGCCGGTCAACGGATCCGTCCAGACCACGCGCCACTGGCGCCCGGCCTTCGTCGTCGCGCTGCGCTTCCAGTAGCCGCTGCCGCCGTAGCGCTGGGTCGCGAGCTTCTTCCAGCCGCCGCTGCGGTCCTTGACCTGGAGCTCCAGGCTGCCGGCACGGCCGTGCGCGGGCCGCACGAGGCCCCACAACGCCACGCGCGAGCCCTTGCCCTTCGTCACCACGAGCGGCAGGCGGAAGCCGTAGTAGGACGGCTTGGGCGCGCCGTTCTTGAACAGGAACAGACCCGACTCGAACGCGCCGTGCGCGCCCGCGATCGTGCGGTCGTCGCGCAGCAAGTACTGCGAGAACGACTTCACGCGTGCGTTGCCCCACGCGATGTGCTCGCCGATCGAGCGGAAGTCCGACTGCGTCGGCAGCGGCACACCGGAGAGGCGGTCGGGGTAGCTCTGCACGCCGAACTCGCTGACGTAGATCGGCAGGCGGCGCGGCAGCGCGCCCGCGCTCGCAGCGCGGTCGAGCGCCTTCACGAGCCGCGGCAGCACGCCGATCGTCACATCGTCCTGGTTCTGCGGCTGGAAGTTCGGGCCGAACTTCGTTGTGTAAGGGTGCATCGCGAAGCCCTGTGTCGGCACCTTCCCGCAGCCGCGCGACTTGCGATAGCGGTCGTCGAGGCACAGCACTCTGCGCAGGAACGTCAGCGGGTGGATCGTGCCGGTGTTCGAAATGCCGTTGCCGATCGGCGCGAGCTCGCCGATCAGGATCGGCGCGCTGACGCGGGCGCCGCGCAAGCCGGTGTAGCCCTGCAGATAGAGCTGACGGTAGATCGTCGCGCTCTCAAGGCGCTTGATCGGCTTCAGCAGCTTGCCGAGGTTCGGCTCGTTCCAGATCGACCACCACGAGACCTTCGAGCCGTAGCGGCGCCCGGCGGCGGTCGCGAACTTGCTGAACGCCTCCGGACTCGGGCGGGTCAGGCCGTCCTGCTTCGCGGCCGTCGCCCAACGCGGCGCCGAACCGGTGAGCGTCAGATAGACCTTCAGGCCGCGCGCCCGTGCGCCGTCGATCGCGGCGTCGTAGCGCGCCCAGCTGCCGGCCGGGTACGCGTTGGGGTCGGTCGCGTTGAAGGAAGGGGCCTTCTTCGCGTTCGGGTCGGGTGCGACCGAGCTCCATCCCAGCTGGAGGCGGATCGCCGTGGCGCCGAGGTCTCTGATCTGGTCGAGCGCGACGTCAGGCGAGCCGCTGAACAGCAGCTCAGACGGGGCCTCGACGGTCGTGAACTGGCTGCCGTTCGCGCTCGCGACAGCGGCGGGCACGAGCAAAGCGAGGCATGACACGACGACGAGCAGAATCCGATGGCGCACGAAAGCGTCTCCTTCGACTGACTTGGGTTGCCGCGATAGGTCGCGACCGAACGGCGGGAGCCCGCGTGTGGGGTCGGGTGATGCGGGCTCTGTGCGTCCTAACGCACTAAGCGGCGCAAGGTAGCGCACGTCACCGACGCCAAGTGCCCTGCCTTGGAGCTTCCTAACCGGCGACCGGCGCGTCCCCAGCCGGCTCGTGCACGTCGCCCGGCAGCTCGTCCCCCGCTCCAGCGGGGCTGAGCGGCGAGCGGATCGCGGCCGCGATCTCCTGTTGGGAGACGTTCAGCGGGTGGTGGCAGGCGGCCAGGTGCCCGCCCGCGTACTCGGCCAGCGGCGGCTCGACGCGCGCACACAGCTCGCTCGCACGCGGGCAGCGCGTGCGGAAGCGGCAACCGCTCGGCGGATCGATCGGATTCGGCGGCTCGCCGCCGACGACGTGGCGCTCGCGCGCGCGGTTCTCCTTCGGATCCGGGATCGGGATCGCGTCGAGCAGTGCGGCGGTGTACGGGTGGATCGGCTTGACGTACAGCTCCTCGGCGGGCGAGGACTCGACGATCTTGCCGAGGTACATGACGGCGATGCGGTCAGAGACGTGGCGCACGACGGACAGGTCGTGCGCGACGAAGACGTAGCTGAGGTGCATGTCGTCTTGCAGGTCGTCGAGCAGGTTGACGACCTGCGCCTGGATCGAGACGTCGAGCGCGGAGACCGGCTCGTCGAGCAGGATCAGCCGCGGGTCGGTGGCAAGCGCACGCGCGATGCCGATCCGCTGGCGCTGCCCGCCCGAGAACTCGTGCGGGAAGCGGCCGACGTGCTCCGGATGCAGGCCGACGCGCTCCAGCAGCTCGCGCACGCGCGTGCCGACGTCGCCGTTCCCGCGGCCTTGCAACCGCAACGGCGCACCGACGATCTGCCCGACGCGCTTGCGCGGGTTGAGCGACGCCTGCGGGTCCTGGAAGACCATCTGCAGTTCGCGGCGCACCGGCTGCAGCGCTCGCCGGCCTGCCGTGGTGATGTCCTCGCCGCGGAAGCGGATCGTGCCCTCAGTGGCGTCGACGAGCCGCGCGATCGCGCGTGCGAGCGTCGTCTTGCCGCAGCCCGACTCGCCGACGATCCCGAGCGTCTCGCCCTCGTCGAGCGTCAGCGAGACGTCGGAGACGGCGTGCACGTGCCCGACGGTTCGGTCGAACAACACCCCGCGCTTGATCGGGAAGTGGACGACGAGGTGCTCGACCTCGAGCAGGGGCACGGCATCGGAGTTTCGCCCGTCGCTCATCGCACGCGACGAGCTGCGGTCGACGTCACCACCGCTCACGCGACCACCGTCCCCTCGCTCGCCAGTCCGATTCGACCGTCGACCTCGCGCTTCTCGCGCTTCTCCTCGGGCGTGAGCCAGCAGCGGTCCGGGTGGCCCGCTCGCGCCTCCAGCGGCGGCAGCTCAGTGCACTGCGAGAACGCGTGCGGGCAGCGCGGGCGAAAACGGCAGCCGTGCGGCGGGTCGGCCAGCGACGGGGGCGAGCCCGCGATCGCGGGCAGGCGCGAGGGACGCGGACGGTCGACGCGCGCGATCGAGCCGAGCAGACCCCACGTGTACGGGTGCTGCGGGTCGTAGAAGAGCTCGTCGAGCGTGCCCTGCTCGACGATCTGGCCCGCGTACATCACGGCGACGCGGTCGGCTACGTCGGCGACGACGCCGAGGTCGTGCGTGATGAGGATGACGCCGGCGTTCGTCTCCTCGCGCAGGCGTCTGACCTCCTCGAGGATCTGCGCCTGGATCGTCACATCGAGCGCAGTCGTCGGCTCGTCGGCGATCAGCAGGTCGGGCCCGCAGGTGAGCGCCATCGCGATCATCACGCGCTGGCGCATCCCGCCCGACAGCTCGTGTGGATATGCGCGCAGCCGCTCGGCCGGGCGCGGAATGCCGACCCGCTCCAGCAGCTCGCGAGCGCGCTCGAGCGCCACGTCCTTGGCGACGTCCTCGTGCGCCCGGATCTGCTCGACGAGCTGCAGCCCGATCCGCTGGACCGGATTGAGAGCCGTCATCGGGTCCTGGAAGACCATCGCGATGGCAGCCCCTCGGAGCCGACACAGCTCCTCGTCGGAGGCGCCGACGAGATCGCGACCGCGGAACGTCGCGCGGCCCTCGAAGCGCGCGTTCGGCGAACGCGTCAGCCCCATCAGCGTCATCCCGGTCACCGACTTGCCGCTGCCCGACTCGCCGACGATCGCCAGCACCTCGCCGGCGTCGAGATGGAACGAGACCCCGTCGACCGCCTGCACGAGGCCCTCCTCGGTGCGGAAGGCGACGCGCAGGTCGTCGACCTGGAGAAGAGGGCTTCGCCCTCCGCTCATCGCAAGCGACGAGCTGCTGGCGACGTCACCATTCATCCCGTCAACCGAATCCGCGGGTCGAGCAGCGCGAACAGCACATCCGTCACCGCGCTCAGCACGACGACGAAGAACGCGCCGAGCATCACGATCACCATCACCGGCGGCACGTCGAGCTGCTGGATCGACTCGGCCGCGTACTGGCCGACGCCCTGCAGGTTGAAGACCGACTCGGTGAGGATCGCCCCGCCCCCGATCACCGCCGCGAAGTCCAGCGCCCACAGCGAGACGATCGGGATCAGCGAGTTGCGCAGCACGTGCCGGATCAGCACGCGCCGCTCCGAGATCCCCTTCGCGCGCGCGGTGCGCACGTAGTCCTCGCTCATCGTGTCGAGCAGGTTCGAGCGCAGCACGCGCGAGTAGATGCCGATGAACAGCACGCTCAGCACCAGCCACGGCAGGATCAGATGGTAGGCCCAGTCGAGCGGATCCTGCGTGAGCGGGACGTAGCCCCCGTTCGGGAACAGCTGCACCTTGAACGCGAGGAAGTAGAGCGCCACGGCTCCGAGCAGGAACACCGGCGTCGAGACGCCGGCGAGCGCCGCCACCGTCAGCGCGCGGTCGGTGAAGCCGCCCGCGCGCATCGCACTCAGCACGCCGAACACGACGCCGAGGAACAGCCAGATGATCCCCGCGCCGATCGCCAGCGACAGCGTCGCCGGCAGGTCCTTCCAGATCTCGTCCAGCACGTTGACCTGCTGCGTGTACGAGATCACCTCGCCCGAGAAGATCTTCTTCATCGTCGTCAGGTACTGCTGCCAGAGCGGGTCGTCGAAGCCCCACGTGCGTCTGATCGCGGCGACCGTCTCCGGCGAGGAGAGGCGGCCGGCCATCCGCTGCGCCGGGTCGCCGTTCGGAATCGCCTGGAAGATCAGGAACGTCAGGACGGAGATCGCGAACAGCACGAGCGTCATCGAGAAGAAGCGGCGGATCACGAAGCGTGTCATCGCTGCACCTCTGCCCGCTCCTGCACGTCCTCGAGCCGCACCTTCGCGCGCGGGTCGAGCGCGTCGCGCACGCCGTCGCCGAAGACGTTGACGCCGAGCACGGCCAGCACGAGCATCAGGCCCGGCACGAACGTCAGGTGCATCGCGCTCGGGATCAGGCGGATGCCGTCGGAGATCATCGTCCCCCACGACGGATTCGGCGGCTGCACGCCGGCGCCGAGATAGGACAGCGCCGCCTCCAACAGGATCGCGTTGGCGATCATCAGCGGGATGAAGACGATGATCGTCGACGACAGGTTCGGCAGGATCTCGCTCCACATGATCCGCAGCGGCCCTGCGCCGCCCACCCGCGCGGCGTCGACGAACTCCTGCTCGCGCATGCCGAGCACCTGCCCGCGGATCGGCTTGGCGACGTACGGGATGTAGACGATCCCGATGATGAAGGCGGGCACCATCAACGAGTTGCCCTGGATTTCCAGCGGCCCGATCGTGATCCCGCCGAGTGCGAGCGACGTGCCGAGCGCGATCCCCAGCAGCACGACCGGGTAGGCCCAGATGAGGTCGAGGATGCGCGCGAGCACGCCGTCGACGAAGCCACGGAAGAAGCCCGCAGTGATGCCGACGAGCGTCGCCAGCACCATCGTGATCAGCGTCGCGACGGCCCCCACCTCCAGCGAGTTGCGCCCGCCGTAGAGCAGCCGCACCGCGATGTCGCGGCCGTTCTGGTCGGCGCCCAGCAGGAATCTCCCCTGCCAGGTCGGCCCGATCGGCTGGCCGGTCGGCGACACGACGTCCTTTCTGACGCCCCCGACCGTGACCGTGTCCGTCACGTGGTTCGCGTTCGGCGTCGTGTGCGCGACGTGCTCCGCGTACAGCGGCGCGCACAGGCACAGCACGACGATCAGCAGGAACAGCGCCCCGAACGCGAGCGCCGCCTTGTTGCGGCGCAGGCGCCGCAGCCCGAGTCGGTATGGGCCGAGGCCCGTGCTCGGGCTGGGCTGCGCCTCCTCGCGCGAGCGCACGCCGACGCCGGCCCCGGAGGAGATTCCAGGGCCGGCGCTCGCGCTGATGCTCGGATCGCTCGCCAAGTGGCACCCCTACTTCAGCTGCAGGGACGTCCAGTCGTTGAGGTACGTCGGGTGGAACAGCGCGGCGTCGAAGTCCAGCTTGTCGGAGTAGAACTTCGGCATCGTCTCCTCGCCGTACACCACGACGTAGGCTCTTCTTGCGGTGTACTGGTCGAGCGCTGACCACTCGTCGGCGACGCTGTCGAGCTCCGTCGCCGGCACGGGGTTGAGTCTGTTCAGCTGTCTCTGGATGAACGGGTCGTTCACCTTCGAGAAGTTCTGGTTGTTCGTCGGCTGGATCGCCCGCGCATCCATCAGCAGGTAGAAGTCCGACGGGTTCGGGAAGTCCTGGATCCAGTCGGCGAAACCGGTCTGCGGATCGGTCTGACCGCTCCCGATCGTCGGGAAGTAGACCTCGTCCGCGATGATTCTCTCCTGGGCGTCGTAGCCCAGCTTGTTGAGCAGGTCGGTGTAGTAGTCGACGTACTCGCGCCGTGGGCTGCGCTCCTGGCCCCAGACGGTGATCTTCGTCCCTGCGGTGCCGGACTCCTGGACGAGTCTCTTCGCACCCGCGAGGTCCGGTCTGTCGCCGTACGGGCAGGACGCGTCGCTGCCGGGATGGCCTGCGACCCCGTCGGGGATGAACCAGCACGACGGCTTCAGGAAGCCGCTCGCCAGCCGCACCATCGCGTCGCGGTCGATTGCCATGTTGACCGCCTGGCGCGCCTGCTCGTTGTCGAACGGCGGCTTCGTCGTGTTCAGGAAGAAGTAGAACGTCGACGGGATCGGCTCGCGCGAGAAGCGGTCGCCCGCCTGGCTCTCGATCTGCGGCAGCAGCGACGGCGGCAGCGTGTCGCCGGGGTCGAACACGTCCGCCTCGTTGTTGAGCACCCGCTGGGCCTCGGACTGCGTGTTCGAGACGATCGTCACTCTGATCGTGTCGACGTGGCCCGTCGGGATGTCCGGGATCGCGAATCTCGCGAAGCGCGGATTTCTCTCCAGCGTGAAGCCACGATTGACGGACGCCTGCGTGTACATGTACGGGCCGACGCCGGGCGGCGGGTCGTTCGAGAGGTTTCTCATGGCCGTCCCTCTCGGCACGATGCCGGCAGACGGGAACGCGATCACGTTCGGGAAGGCGCCGTAGGGCTCCGTCAGTCTGATCGTGATGTCACCGGTCGCGTCGTCGGTCTGGATGCCGGAGATCGAGTCGGCTCTGCCGCTGTCATAGGCGGCGGCGCCGTCGATGTAGTTCGTGAAGAAGGACTTGCCGCCCCAGTTGACTCTGATCGCACGCTCGATCGTGTACGCGAAGTCGCTGGCTCTCACCGGTCTGCCGTCGGAGAACGTCAATCCGTCCCGCAGTCTGAGTCTGTAGGTGAGGCCGTCTCTGGAGATCTCGGGCAGCGCGGTCGCGAGGCCCGGGATCAACTCGCCGCCAGCGCTACCGGTTGCATGGCGGTACGTCAGCAAGCCTGTGTACGTGATCCAGTCCGGCTCGGCCGACTGCGTCGTGTAGCCGAGCTGCGGGTCGAGGTAGTCCGGCGCCGTGCCCATCAGCACGGTCACCGTCCCCCCCTCGCTACCGCCGCTGCTAGCGCCGGAGCTGCTTGTGGAACTGTCGTCTCCCCCGCCGCCGCACCCGGCGACGACGAGCGCGAGCACGGCGGCAATCGCCGCGCCCAAAAATCCTGCGCGCACCTGCATGATCAGCCTCCTCGTAGCTGCACACAGATGTTTCCCGTTTTGCGGTTCTTACTCGCGCGGCTCGAAGGTGACCTCGATCCGCTCGCCCTCGCGCCGCTCCTCGACCCGTGCGGCGGCACGCAGCGCCTGCACGTCCGCGGCCGTGACGGGCTCCATCAGGCTGCGCGGCCACAAGCGTCGTGCGCGCACGACGTTCGCCTCCGCGGCGTACAGCAGCATCTGCCCACCGAGGTAGAGCCACGACATCAGGCCGATCACGATCGCGAAGAAGCCGTAGGTCGAGTTCAGGCGGCGTACGAAGCGGTCGACGTAGATGCCGCCGATCGCCTGCAACACGGCCCAGCCGACGGCGGCCAGCACTATGCCGAGCCACAGCTGCCGCGTGGGCACGGCATCGACCGTGAAAAGGCGGAAGACCGCCCAGAACAGAACGACGTCGAGCAACGCGGACGCCGCGAAGCCGGCGATCTTCAGCTCCGTGCCGCCGAGCCCGCCGACGAGCAGGCCGACAGCGGTCGTGACGGCCACGTTGAGCAGCCCGAGCACGAGCAGGATCAGGAGTCCCCGCAGCCGCGCCGTGAGGAAGTTGCGCCGCAGACGGTGTGGCACGTCCCACACTCGGTCCATCGCGCGCTGGCCGGCGAGCGTGATGCCGAGCCCCGCCCACACCGCAGCGGCGAGACCGATGATCAGCGCGACGGTGCTGCCGCCGAGCGCGTTGACCTGCAGGTCTCTGCCGATCACAGGGAACTGCCCGACGGCGGAATCGACGATGTCCTGGTAGAGGTCCGGGTTGCCGCTCAGCACGAAGCCGAGCACGGTCACGAGCACCAGCAGCAGCGGGAACAGCGCGAAGAAGCCGAACCAGGCCATCAGCGCCGCGAGGTTGCCCGCGTGATCGTCAGCGAACTTCTTCAGGACGCCGATCGGGAACCCGAGCACGCCGCGGCGGCGCTGGAGGCGGTCGAGCGCGCGCACGGGCGTCAGCGGGTCCACGGCGAAGTTGTACCCGCTGGCGCGGACCGCCGGGCCACCTGCATGCGCGCTGGAGGCGCACCGGAGCCGTCGGCTGTAAATTGCAACAAACGAATGGGACGCGCACCATTCGTGTCTTGCCCATAATTCAATTGGCAAAGATACTTGGTTGCCTTTGCAGTCACCCGCGCTGTAGACCGCACCGCGCCGCCGCTGGAAACTGCCGGGCATCATGAAGCCCGACACGCATTCACCCGACCACGCACGCCTCGGCCGTGCCGTGCGCGAGCTACGCGCCCGTCGCGGGCTCTCTCAGGAGGAGCTGGGGTTCCGCGCCGGCTTGCACCGCAACTATGTGGGCGCGATCGAGCGCGGCGAGATCAATCCGACCTTCCGCGTCCTGCTCAAGCTCGAGCGCGGGCTGCAGCTGCCGCTCTCGGAGATCATCCAGCTGTGGGAGCGGCGCGCAACCGACGCTGTCTCGCCGCGCTTGCGCCGCCCGCCGGTCGCGCCCACACCGCGGCGCCGCAGATCGCCTGAGTAAGGCTCTACGCGAGATTTCCGCCGCTCCGCGCCGGGTATGCGGCCATCGACGAATCCGAACCGATGGAGGCGAACACGATGACAGTCCGCTCGAGCTCGCAGGGCATCCTCTCCGACGAGAACGCAGAGAAACGCCATGAGATCATCGACCTGCTCAAGAAGGCGTACTGGATGGAGCTCGAGACCGTCATGAGCTATCTGGCCAACTCGATCAATCCGGACGGGGTGCGCGCTCAGGAGATCGTCGAGTCGCTCGCTAAGGACATCCAGGAGGAGCTCGGGCACGCGCAGCAGTTCGCGAACCGCATCAAGGAGCTCTACGGGGTCGTGCCCGGCTCGCTCGACTTCGCGGCCGAGCAGACGTATCTGCAGCCACCCGAGCACCAGACCGACATCGTGCACGTGATCCGTGGCGTGATCGAGGCCGAGACGGGTGCGATCGAGCACTACAACCTCATCATCGAGGTAACCGACGGCATCGACTGGGTCACGCAGGACATGGTCATTGCGATCCTCCACGACGAGGAGGGCCATCGTCGATTGTTCGAGGGCTACCTGCGCGAGTACGAGGCCGAGGGCCTCGCTTGAGCGATCCGACTGCGCGGTGGGCGATCCGGCCCGCCGTCCGCGCCGCGGGGCGGGAGATCTCGCACCAGCGTGAGCGAAATCGGTATCTTGGCTGAGGCGCGATGAAGCTCCTCGAGCTGACGACCGAAACTGAGGGCACCACGGTGCGCCTCGTCCTGACTGGCGAGCTGGACATCGCCGGCGCCTCCCGCGTGGAGCGGGAGCTCGAGCGCATCGAGCAGGAACCGCCGGCGACGATCGTGCTCGACCTGCGCGCGCTCACCTTCATGGATTCGACCGGATTGCGCGTGATTTTGGCCGCTGACGGCCGCGCGCGTGAGCAGGCGCGGCGCCTCGTGCTCGTGCGCGGTTCGGACACCGTTCAGCGGATCATCGAGATGACGCGGCTCGACGAGCGGCTCGAGATCGTCGACGATCTCGCCGCAGTCGAAGCCGGCTGAACGCTCAGTCGTCCTGCGGGACCTCGCTGCTGCGCGCCCGGTCCGCCTCGCCGTCGTCGCGCGTCGCCGCCTCGTCCTCGGGCAGGCCGGCATCGTGCAGGATCGCGTGGGCGGATTGCTGGTCGCCATGCGAGGCATGCTCGATCAGCGCCTCCTCGGCCTCCTCGAAACCCTCCGCTTCCCCGCCCCCGCCCTCTACGACCGGCCGCTGGGCCGGGTCGAGGTCCTCGTCGCCTGCGACGCCTCCGATTCCGGCCGCCTCTGCGGCCGCGGCGTCGATCTCATTCTGCTCGTAGCGCGGATCTGAGCTCATCGGTTCCTCCCGGTTCGGTCCATGCCTGCGGAGTACCCGGCGACGGGGGCCGGCACGCATGTGCGTGCTGCATTCGGTGCCCCTCAAGGTGTCACCACCTCGCGTCACATGGACTCGTTTGAGTGGCCGTCACCGTTCTCTTGAACGGTTAAAAGGTGCTTAGCGATTACTCTTTCAGGTTTCGTGGAGGTTCCAGCTGTTTTTATTCATGTTTGCCCTTGGCAGAAACGCCATCGCTCGTTTACGGTGACAGGGATGAGCGGCTACGCGACAACCTTTGCCCGCCAGGAGGACGTTGAGGACCTCACTTGCTCCGAGGCCGCAGCGCTGCTCGGCGTCCCTCCGGCGGCACTCGAGCGGTGGGCGCAGCAGCTCTCGTTCCCGCACAGCGCCGGGGCGAGCAGCGACGCCCGCTTCAAGCGTGCCGAGATCGAAGCGCTGCGCGACGCGCTCGTGCGCACGCATTCGGTCGAAGGCGCCGTGCGCGCCGCGCGCGACGGCACGCACGACTGACCGCGACTGCCTCGGGGCTCCGCATTAGCGGCAGCGTGCGGAGCCCCGAGAGAGTCGCGGGTCCGTCGGAGTTGGTCTCACCGCGGCAGCACGCGCGTCGCGGCGGCTTTCCAGCTGGCGACCGCGCGCGTGCCGGGAGCGAGAGCGAGCCGCGTGGCCGATCCTCCCGTCAACTCGGCCACGAGCGGCTGCGGCGCGGCCAAGCCCACGCGCACGCGGTTACCGATCTCAGTGACCGACAGCACCTCGACCTCCAGCCGATTGCGCGCTGACCCCGCCGACGCGCTGCCGACGGGCTCGAGCGAGATCTCCCACGGGTGCACCGACACCGCCACCTCCCCCACTGCCGGCGCGAGCGCGAGAACCTCGCCGCCGCCGTCGAGTACCACACGCGTGAGTCCCTCCGCGTCGCGCCGCGCCTGACCACGCAGGACCACAGCGCCGGTCAGGTCGGCGACGAACGCCGACGCGGGCGCCGCCGCCAACTCGGCGGCGCTGCCGCGCTGCACGATCCGCCCGGCGTCCAGCACGGCTACCGCGTCACCCAGCAGCGCCGCCTCCGCGAAGTCGTGCGTAACGAGGATCGTCGGCACCTGCAGCTCGCGCAGCAGGATCGCCAGCTCGCGTCCTGCCGCCGCCGCCGAGCGCGCGTCGAGTGCGGCGAGCGGCTCGTCGAGCAGCAGCGCACGGGGGCGCGCCGCGAGCGCCCGCGCGAGTGCGACCCGCTGGCGCTCCCCACCCGACAGTCGTCCCGGGCGCTCGTCGGCGAGCGCGGCGACGCCGAACCGCTCCAACAGTGCGATTGCCTCCGCGCGGCGCTCACGGCGCGGGAGCGCACGCGGCAGGCCATACGCGACGTTGCGCCAGGCGCTCAGATGGCCGAACAGCGCGTAGTCCTGGAAGACGTAGCCGCAGCGGCGACGCTCGGGCGCGACGTCGATCCGGGCCGCTGCGTCGAACCAGGTCTCTGCGCAACACGCGACGCGCCCCTGCGCCGGCCTCAGCAGGCCCGCGACGGCGCGCAGGACGCTCGTCTTGCCGGCACCCGACGGCCCGGCGAGCGCCAGGCAGTCGCCTTCGGGCACCTCCAGCGCAAGCGCGAGCTCGACCGCGCCGACGCGCGTCTCAAGCGCGAGCGAGAGCATTGCGTGCGAGCAGCTTGGTCGACAGCAGCAGCGCGGCTGAGACGGCGACGAGCACCGCGGACAGCGCGAGCGCTCCGTCGAAGTCGGTTGCGAAGTCGGCGTAGATCGCGAGCGGCGCCGTCTGCGTAATGCCGCGGAACGAGCCGGCGAACATGAGGGTCGCGCCGAACTCCCCCAGCGCGCGCCCCCATGCAAGCGCAAGCCCGGCGCCGAGGCCGGGCAGCGCCGCCGGCACCGCGACGTGTGCGAACGTGCGCGCCTCCCCCGCCCCGAGCGTGCGCGACGCCTCGCTCCAGCGCGGGTCGACGGCGGCGAAGGCGCTCTGCGCGGCGCGCACGTGGAACGGTGCCGCCACGAAGATCAGCGCGACGACGACGCCGGCCGTCTGCAGCACGAGCTGGATGCCGGCGTCTTCCAGTGCGCCGCCGAGCAGCCCGTTCGGCCCGAGCGCCGCGAGCAGCGCGATGCCGGCGACGGCAGGGGGCAGCACGAGCGGAAGCTCCAGCAGCGTGACGACGAGCGCGTGACCGGGGAAGCTGCGGGTCGCAAGCAGGTACGCGGCGGGGGTTCCGACGAGCACGATCACGACGATTGCGATCGTCGTCGTCTCCAGGCTCAGCCGCAGCGCCTCACGCGAGGACTCGTCGCCGAGGCTGTCGAGCAGCTCGCGCGGGCTGCTGTGCACGAAGATCGCGACGAGCGGGAGCGTGAGGAACGTCAGCGCCACGGCGAGCGACAGCGCCAGCAGTACCGGGAACCAGCCGGGCCGCCGACGTGCGATCGCCGCCGCGTGAGCCATCGTGTCAGCCCATCGCGGCGGTCTGCGGCGCGCCGAAGCCGGCTTCCTTCAGCGCCGTCTGCGCGCTGCCGTGCAGCAGGCCGGCAACGAAGCGGCGCGCGGCCTGCGGATGCGGAGCTCCCGTCACGACCGCCGCCTCGTAGACGGCCTGCGGCTGCAGCCTTGCGGGCAGCGTGATGCCTCTGATCTGCGCGTCCGCGGCCGCGAGGTCAGTCACGTAGACGAAGCCGGCGTCGACCGCACCCTGCGCGAGCTTGCCGACGATGCCCTTGACGTCCGGCTCCTCCGATCTGACGTTCGCGAGGATCGCCATCGACTGCGCGGGGCCAAGTCGATCGAGCACGTCGCGCGTGTAGGAGCCGATCGGCACCTCTGGCGAACCGATCGCGATCGTCGTCCCCGGCTTCGCCAGATCCGTGAGCGAGCGGATATCGCTGTCCTGCGGTACGGCGAGCACGAGCTGGTTCGTGGCGAAGACGACCGGTCTGCCGACGAGTCCCTCAGCGCGCAGCTGGTCCGGAAATCTCGGGCTCGCTGCGGCGAACACGTCCGGCTTGACGCCCTGCCTGATCTGCGCAGCGAGCTCGTCGGAACCGGCGAACTGGAAGCGGACCGTGCCGCCGAGCGATCTGGCGTAGGCGGGAAAGGCGTCCGTCAGCGACGAGGCCGCGGACACGATCAGGTCCCCGCCGTCGTCGCCGGTCCTGCTGCCGCCGCCGTCCTCGGAGCCGCTTCCGCACGCCGCCATCGCCACTGTCACGATCGCCGCGAGCAGCACGGCCGCCAAACGCTGCGTCACGTTCAGTCCCTTCGATCGATCATCACGGAGGTCGCCTTCACCGCGGCGGTCGCGACCACGCCGGGTCTGAGGCCGAGCTCCTCGACGGAGTCGCGCGTAATCGCTGCGGTCACTAGGAACGGCCCGGCCTCCAGCTCGACGAGCGCCATCACGCCGTCGACCTCGACCGAGCGCACCACACCGGTGAAGCGGTTGCGCGCGGACAGGCGATCGTCCGTCGCGTGGCGCCGCGGGCGCGCGCTCAGGCGCTCGACCTCGGCGCGTGGGACGAGGCGGCGGTTGCGCTCGTCGCGAACGGTGCTCAGTCTGCCGGCGCGGTCCCAGCGGCGCAGCGTGTCGGGGCTGACGCCGAGCGCGCTTGCCGCTTCGCCGAGGGTGAGGTTGACACCCGCCATCTGCCTAAGCATTGCATATGCACATGGCTAAACGCCCGCAGCGCCGGCTCGGCGACGGCCGTCCGGCTCAGCAGACCGGCCGGGCGACGATGAGGTCGAGCGGGCCGCGCAGCGTCGTGCGCGGACGACCGACGCCGCGGTCACGCCTCCAAGGCCCGCTCAGGCCAGTCGGTGCTTCAGCGACTCCGCCTGCTGGCGCTCGACGTCGGCGACGGTGAGCGCTGGGTCGCTGAGGCTGAGGTGTGCGTGAGAGACCTCGGCGGGCGAAGGCTGCTCGGCGGCACCGGGCCAGGTGGCCGGGTCCCACAGTCTCGAGCGCACGAATGCCTTCGGACAGTGCGTGTACAGCTCATCGGTGCGCACGACGATCGCTGTTCGCGGCGGCTTACCGACGGGCGTCAGCCGCTCGAGCAGCTCGGGGTCGGCGGTGACGCACGCGCGGCCGTTGAGGCGGAGCGTCTGGTCGCGCCCCGGGATCAAGAAGATCAGGCCGGCCTGGCCGGTCGCGGCGATGTTCACCAGCGTGTCGAGTCGTCTGTTGCCCGTCGCATCGGGGATCGCGACGTGCTGGTCGTCGAGCGTGCTGACGAAGCCCGGCGGGCCCCCGCGCGGGGTCACGTCGCAGCGTCCCTGCGCGTCGTGGCTGGCGACCAGCACGATCCGCGTCACCGCGATCAGCCGCCGAGCCGTCTCATCGACGTGGTCGAGCTGCTTGCGCAGCACCTGTGGCACCGGACGCTCGTACAACGCTCGGAGCCGCGCCTCGTCCGTGATGGCGCCGGCGAATGGGTCGACATGGACGGCCATGCCGTCGATGATGGCAGCGGATGCGGCGCTCAGCGTCGATCCCGCTCGCGCAGCCACGCGGCCACCTCAATGGCGTTGCGGTCCGGTGGGAACACTGGGTAGAAGGCCTTCACGATCGCGCCGTCCCGGACGACGAGCGTGACGCGCTTGTAGAGCCGCCAACCGGCGACCTCGAACGTCGGGAGTCTCAGCGCCGTGGCGAGACGCAGCTCCGGATCGGACAGCAGCGCGAACGGCAGCTGCTCGCGTGTGGCGAACGCGGTCTGCTCGGTCGCCGGCTGCGCGCTCAGACCCAACACCTGCGCCCCGAGCGCGGCCAGCTCGCCAGCATGATCGCGGAACGCACAGCTCTGCGGCGTGCAGCCGCGCGCACCCGGGATCGCGTCCCAGCCGTCCGGCGAGGGCTCGCCCGGCGTGCCAGTGCGCGGGTAGATGTAGAGCACGAGCGTGCCCGCTCGCGCAGCCGCCTCCGCCAGGTCCTGCTCTCCGCCAAACGTCGATGGCAACGCCAGCGCCGGCAGCCGCATGCCCGACAGATGATCCGCCGCGCCGTCGTCGACCGGCACCGGCAGGTCTGGCGGGAGCGCGTGGTAGTCGGGGCTGCTCACGCCGCCTCCGCCGCCACCTCGGCGATCACGCGCGACAGTTGTCCGCCCTGCCAGGCAAGCGGAGATCTGCCGAGCTCCTCGGTCAGCAGTCGGGCGCCGGGGATCGCGGCAGCGTAGGCCTCGCCGACGGCGAGTGGGTGTCCCGGGTCGGCCTCGTCGCGGCTGGCGACGACGACCGCGGGCACCGACAGCACGCCCAGCTGCGCGAGCGACTCGTACGGCTGCGAGCGCGGCGTCGCGTGGAGCGCGTCGGCGAGTGCGCCCAGATCCGCGTGCTGGGCCATCCGCTGGCGCAGCACGAGCCGCACCGTGTCGCGCCATCCCGCCGGCACCTCGTCCTCGACGCGGTACGCCTCCACGAAGCCCTCCACCCCGCCCGACCGCAACCCCTCCGCCAGCGCGTCCCAGCGCGCGAAGTCGCGCGGAGCCTCCGGGTCGAAGGCAGGCGTCACGACGACGACGCCGGCCACCCGCTCCGGCGCGTCGAGCGCGAAACGCAGCAGCGTATGAGCCCCCATCGAGGCGCCCGCCAGCACGGCGCGCTCGACTCCGCACGCGTCCATCACCGCGCGCAGGTCCAAGGCCAACTCGTTGTACCCGTAGGCGTCCCGCGACGGCGCCGGGCTCGACTGCCCGTGCCCGCGCGCGTCATACGACACGACGCGATGGCCGCCGCGCTCCAGCGAGCGCGAGCCCATCACGACGTAGCGGCGCGTCGCGGTGAGCCCGTGCAGCAGCACGACCGGGGCCCCCTCGCCCATCTCTTCCACTGCCAGGCGCGCACCATCGCGCTCGACGATTCGATCAGCCATGGCCGAGGTCATATCACTACCCTCAGGACATGGTCTTTGACGTCACCGAGCAGGACTTCGAGGCGCAGGTCGTCGAGCGCTCGCGCACGATGCCGGTCGTCGTCGACTTCTGGGCCGAGTGGTGCGGGCCGTGCCGACAATTGACGCCGGTCCTCGAGCAGGCGGTCGCCGCGCGCGACGGCAAGATCGCGCTCGCGAAGCTCGACACCGACAGAAACCCGTCGATCTCGCAGGCCTTCGGGATCCAGGGGATTCCGGCGGTCAAGGCGTTCAAGGACGGCCGCATCGCCTCCGAGTTCACCGGCGCCCAGCCGCGCGCGCAGGTCGACCGTTTCCTCGACGCCCTGCTCCCCTCCGAGGCCGAGACGCTCGCCGCCGCCGGCGACGAGGCGTCGCTGCGCAAGGCGCTGGAGCTGGAGCCGAACCGCGCCGACGCGCTCGTCCCGCTCGCCCGGCTGCTGCACGCGCGCGGCGAGGATGACGAGGCGCTCGCGCTGCTCGAGCGCGCTCCCGGGGACTTCGGCGGCGCCGGCCTTACCGCCCGCATCAAGCTGCAGCAGGCCGGCACGCCGGATCTCGGCGACGCCTTCGCCGCGCTCGACGCCGGCGAGCACGAGCGCGCACTCGACCTGCTGATCGCGGCACTGCCGAGCGCCGACGGCGCCAAGGACGACATCCGCAAGGTCGTCGTCGGCGTGCTCGACGAGCTCGGCGTCGAGCACCCGCTCGCGCGCGACGCGCGGCGGAGGCTCGCCGCGGCGCTGTACTGACCCTGACGCGCGGCTATGCAGCTTCGAGCGGCAGCGCGAGCTGATCGCTCGCCGCGTCCGACGAGGCCGCAGCGGCGTCGTCGTCCGCGAACGACGCCATCCGCACGCCGAGCAGCCGCACCGGTCGCGGCGGCGCGTAGGCGCGCAGCAGCTCCAGCGCGATTCCGGTCACGACGTCCGCGTCGCATGTCGGAGCCTCGATCGTGCGCGCGCGGGTGACGTTGGTCCAGTCGTCGAGGCGCACCTTGATGCCGATCGTCCGACCGCGCTTGCCACGTGCCGCGAGACCGTCGCACAGCTCGCGCGCGAGCCGGCGGAGGATCTCCTCCAGCTCGGCGAGCGACGCGATGTCCTCGTCGAAGGTCCGCTCGTTCGAGCGCGACTTCAGCACGCGGTCGGTACTCACCGGCGAGTCGTCGTGGAACCACGCGCGCGCGTGGAGCTCGCGCCCCTGCCGCGCGCCGAAGCGCGCCGCAAGCTCGGCCTCCGGCATCTGCTGCAGCGCGCGGATCGTCTCTATCCCGTGCTCGCGCAGGCGCTCGGCCGTCTTCGGCCCGATCCCCGGCAGACGGCTCGGCGGGTCCCCGGCGAAGCGCTCGGCCGCCTCCTCGCGGCCCATCGCGACGAAGCCCCTCGGCTTGCCGAGGTCGCTGCAGATCTTCGCGATCAGGCGGTTCGGCGCGATCCCGGCCGACAGCGAGATGCCCGTCCGCTCCAGCACGTCGGCGACCAGCTCGCGCAGCACGCGCAGCGGCTTCTCGGTACCGGTGAGATCGGCGTACGCCTCGTCGAGGCCGAGGTGCTGGAGCGGGCCGAGGCGCTCCACGACGATCTCCCACACCTCGCGCGACTTGGCGCGGTACGCCTCGAAGTCCGGCGGCAGCACGATCGCGTGCGGGCAGAGGCGGCGGGCCTGCGAGGCCGGCATCGCGGAGCCGACGCCGTATCTGCGCGCCTCATAGGAGGCGGTCGTGACGACGGCGCGCGGGCCGGAGCCGGCGACGATCACCGCCTTCCCGCGCAGCTCCGGGCGCCGCAGCAGCTCGACCGACGCGTAGAAGGCATCGCAGTCGAGGTGTGCGATGACGCGCTTGGGCGCGGCGGAAGGCGGCGTACCCTCGGACATCTGCAGCTCCGAGAGTACGCCGCCAGCCGGTCAGATCACACGAACATGTGTTCGCGCGCAGACGAAATCCGCTACTTCGTGCTCCACACCACGCCGACGCCTTCGAACCCGAGCGAACGCGCCGTCGCGCCCGTCAGGTCCCATTCGCGCCCGCCGACGTACGGACCGCGGTCGATCACGGGGACCGTGACCTCGCGGCCGTGGTAGCGCAGCGTCACCTTCGTGCCGCACGGCAGGTACTTGTTCGCGACGCCCTGCGTGTCGTAGCCGAGCGTCCCGCCGCACGCGAGCGCGCCGCCGTAGAGCCCGTACCACGACGCGAGGCTTGCGCGGTACGTCTGCAGGGTCCCGGCAGCGGCTCTCGTGCCGGCGTTGCGGCGGTCCCCCGCGAAGCGCACGCGCAGCCGCTGCGAGCCCGGCGCATGCGTCGCCACACGCGCCGCGAAGTGGCCGTTCGCCCTCGTGCGCGCACGCGCCACGGCGCGCCAGCGGCCGTGCGAGCCCGCCTCCACGACGAGGCGACGCCCGCGGGTGCGGGGCAGCAGCGTGCCGCGCACGTGGACCGCCTGCCCTGCCTGCACGTCATGGCCGCGATGGCCGACGACGAGCCGTCCTGCGACCGCGATCCGGCGTGCCGAGCTGGCCGGCGCCGCTTCCGCGGCGACGACCCCCGGAGCGGGGGTGCCTGCACCCGCGGTCGGAGCAGTCTCTGGCAGCACTGCGATCCGCAGCGCCCCCGAGCGCTTCAGACGCACGCGGAAGCGGTAGCGACCGCGCTCTTCGACGGTCGCGGTCGCGACCGGGCGCCAACGCGCACCGCGCGCGGCGTACTGCAGCGCAATCCGGCGGCCGGCGTCGGACGCTGCGAAATGTCCGCGCACGTCGGCGCGCTGACCGAGCCGCAGCGTCGCGTCCCGCACCGCGGGTGGGCGCAGAATCGGCGACGACTCCGGCGCAGGCGTCGCCTGGGCGAACGTCAGCGCCGTGACGGACAGGGTCGTTCCGAGTGCGAGCGCACCGACCGCCGCTTTGCGCGGCGCGATGCGACCCGCTGGTTGCAAGCGCAACAGGTCGCCTCCTTGAAGTTCGACCGCGCCTACGGAGTTAGCTGTCGGGCTCGCGGCATCGTCTCGATTACGCCCGTCTTCACAGTGAAGACGGGCGTGACGATGGCGCTACGGCAGCAGCAGCTGCCGATTCGCCCCAGCCAAGCGCATCGCACACGCTCGGCACTGGTTCCCCCGCTCGTCGCAGCACCGGGCCGCAACGACTCGGCAAGTCGATGACCACGGCAGGGTAACAGGGTCGTAACGCCCGCGAATGTGTCCGATCTCACACTTCCCCGGCCTGCCACAATGGCTGCGTGGCCAATCGCAACCGCCTCACGGGGCTCGACAGCTCGTTCCTGCATCTGGAGCACGACGCTGCGACGCACATGCACGTCGCCTCCTGCATGGTGTTCGACGGGCCCCCGCCGACGCACGACGAGCTGGTCGCGCACGTCGAGGCGCGCCTGCACCTCGTGCCGCGCTACCGCCAGCGGCTCGCGTTCGTCCCGTTCGGCCAAGGTCGCCCCGTGTGGGTCGACGATCCGCACTTCAACACCCGATACCACGTCCAGCAGCACGCGCTGCCCAGGCCCGGCAGCGACGAGCAGCTCAAGCACCTCGCCGGCCGTGCCTTCTCGCAGCAGCTCGACCGCAACAAGCCGCTGTGGGAGCTGTGGCTCGTCGAGGGGCTCGAAGGCGGCCGCTTCGCGATCCTCGGCAAGACCCACCACGCGCTCGTGGACGGCATCTCCGGCGTCGACATCACGACGGTCCTGTTCGACGTCACGGAGGAACCTGCGCCCACGCCCTCGCCCGAACAGCCGTGGGTCCCGCGTCCGCTGCCCAGCTCCGCCCAGCTGCTGGCCGACGCGCTGCTGGAGCGCGCGACCGTGCCCGCCGAGATCGCCCGCGGACTCCGCGCCGTCGCGCGCCGCCCGCGTCGCGTCGCGAAGGAGCTGCTCGGCGACGTCAGAGCCGTCAGCTCGTTCACGCTGCCCGGCGCCCGCAGCGCGCCGCCCAGCCCGCTCAACGTGCCGATCGGCCCGCACCGCCGCTTCACCTGGGCCGACGAGGACCTCGAGCGCATCAAGGCGATCAAGAACGCGCTCGGCGGGACCGTCAACGACGTCGTGCTCGCGACCGTCGCCGGCGGCCTCGGGCGATACCTGCGCGCTCATGGCCATCCGACGATCGACCTCGTGCTGCGCGCGATGATCCCCGTGTCCGTCCGCAGCGAGGAGGCGCGCGGCGCGCTCGGCAACCAGGTTGCGGCCGTGTGGGCGAGCCTGCCGGTCGGCGAGACCGATCCGGTCGAGCGGCTCGCACTCGTGCGCGGCGAGATGGAGAACCTGAAGGAATCCCATCAGGCCGTCGGGGCGCGACTGCTCACGGAGCTGACGGGCTTCGCCCCGCCGACCGTGATGGCGCAGGCCGCGCGGCTGCAGGCGCGCCAGCGCTACTTCAACCTCGTCGTCACGAACGTGCCAGGTCCGCAGTTTCCGCTCTACGTGCTCGGGCGCCGCATGCGCGCGATCTATCCGATGGTCCCGCTCGCGCAGAATCTCGCGCTCGGGATCGCGATCATGAGCTACGACGGCAGACTCGCGTTCGGCCTCAACGCCGACTTCGACGCGCTGCCCGATCTCGAGCTGCTGGCCGCGCAGCTCGACGAAGCACTCGACGAGCTGGCGGTCGCCGCCGGCCTTCCGCCCCGCCGTCCGGCGCGTACCCGGCGACGCAGCCGCAGCGAGAACGGCCGCGCGACGGTCGAGGCGAGCACCGCGAGCTGACGCTCCGTCGGGCCGGCGTGGCATCGTCCACGGTGACCAGCCATGGAGTCCTCCACCCCCTCTCCGGGACCGTCGCATAACCGTCTGCGCCGAATCGGCCTCGCGCTTGTGACGCTCGTCGTCGCGCTCGGCGGCTTCGTACTCGTGCTGCTGTTCTTCGAGGGCCGCGACGACTCGCAGGTGCCGCAGGCCACGAGCGGCGGCGACGTCCCTGGGCAGGTCGTGACCGACCAGCGCCGCGCACAGGCGTCGGCGCTGATCCGCAGTGACCGCGACGGCACACGCCTGAGCGAGGACCAGCTGCTGCACGCGCTCGAGCTGGGCGACGTCGTGCTCCTGTACGGGACGAAAGCGGCGCCGCCGGCGCTGCGCGCGCTGCAGGAGCGAGTCAGCGGTCCGTTCGACCCGGTGCTCGCGGCCAACGGCGCTGCCGTGATCCTTGGCTACAGACCCGGGACGGACGGCGTCACCGCACTTGCATGGCGGCGTGTGCTGCGCGCGCCCAGCCCCGCGGATCCGGCCGTCCAGGAGTTCGCGGACTACTGGCTGGGTCGCGGCGCCGGCTGATCTGCACGCTGCCACCCGCCATCGCGGAGGCGCGGTTGCGATCATCTCGGCATGGCACCTTCGAGCGGTCCCCTGCGCATCGCGCTCAGCCAGATGAATGCCGTCGTGGGCGACATCGCCGGCAACGAGCGGGCAATCCTCGACGCGATCCACCAGGCCCGCGCGGCAGGCGCCCAGCTCGTGCTGTTCCCCGAGCTCGCGCTGACGGGTTACCCGCCCGAGGACCTGCTGCTGAAGGAGCACTTCCTGCGCGACGCCCGCGCGGCGCTCGACCGCGTCGCCGCGGCCACAACCGACATCGTCGCGCTCGTCGGCTTCCCCGAGCGCGAGGACGACGTCTACAACGCGCTCGCGGTGCTGTCCGACGGCACCGTGCAGGCCGTCTACCGCAAGGTCCACCTGCCCAACTACGGCGTCTTCGACGAGCAGCGCTACTTCCAGAGCGGCACCGGCCCCGCGCTGATCGAGCTGGGCGACCACAAGGTCGGGCTGACGATCTGCGAGGACATCTGGGAGCCCGGCCCGCCCGCCTCTGCCGAGGCGCGCGCCGGCGCGACGCTGATCGTCAACGTCTCGGCCTCCCCCTACCACGCCGGCAAGGGGCTCGAGCGCGAGCGGATGCTCGCCCAGCGGGCGCGCGACAACCTCTGCCCGATCGCCTTCTGCGCGATGGTCGGCGGCCAGGACGAGCTCGTCTTCGACGGCCATTCGCTCGTGCTCGACCACCACGGCGAGGTGATTGCGCGTGCCGGTCAGTTCACCGAGGAGCTGCTGATTGCGACGATCGACCTCGAGGCGGCGCAAACCCAGCGCCTGCGCGACGCGCGCCAGCGCGCGCCTGCCCGTGAGGCGCGCGAGTCGGTCCCAACCCTGGCACGGCTGGCACTGCCCGGCGGCGCCGGCAGCGGCCCGGCGGACGACCATGTCGGCGGCACGATCGCGCCCCTGCTCGACCCAACCGCCGAGGTCTACGCGGCGCTCGTCACCGGCCTCCGCGACTATGTGCGCAAGAACGGCTTCAGACGCGTCGTGCTCGGCCTCTCAGGCGGGATCGACTCTGCGCTCGTCGTCTGCATCGCCGCCGACGCGCTCGGCCCGGAGGGGGTCGCGGCGGTCGTGATGCCCTCGCCGTACTCGTCCGCCGACACGCAGGAGGACGCGCGTGCGCTCGCCAGACACCTCGGTGTCGAGCTGTTCGAGCTGCCGATCGAGCCGGCGATGAAGGCCTACGACGCCGCCCTGCAGGAAGTCTTCTCCGGCACCGATCCGGGCCTCGCCGAGGAGAACATCCAGGCGCGCATCCGCGGCAACGTCGTGATGGCACTGTCCAACAAGTTCGGCTGGCTCGTGCTCGCCACGGGCAACAAGTCGGAGCTGTCGGTCGGCTACGCGACGCTCTACGGCGACATGGCG
>DATFPW010000101.1:0-30006 GCA_035264605.1 Conexibacter sp.
GCGGCCGGTGTCCCACGGGTTGCGCGTCACGCCCCACGTAGCCGACTCCGTGAAGGGCCACTGCATCAGCTCAGGCACGTGCGTCTTGGCGAGCACGATCGCGCCGGCCGCGCGCAGGCGCGCGACGACCTCGGCGTCTGCGGTCGCCGGGCGGTCCTCGGCACGGCTGCCCTTGCACGTGATCTCGCCGGCGACGTCGGTGTCGTCCTTGATCAGGACCGGGACACCGAGCAGCGGGCGCTCGTCGCCGCCTCTGCGGCGCGCCGCGGCCTGGTCGGCCTCCGCCAGCGCGCGCTCGGCGAAGACGACGCGGATCGCGTTCAGCTGCGGGTCGATCCGCGCCATCCGCTCCAGGTACAGCTCCACCAGCTCGCGCGGGGTGACCTCGCCGGCGCGTACGAGCTCGGCCTGGCGGGCGAGTCCGGCAAAGGCGAGATCAGTGCGGTCCATGGCCGGGCGCAGCGTACCGGCCGGCGGGGCGGCCGCGTGCCGCGTCAGCCCAGTACCGGCATCACCGCCGACGCCGGCCGCACCGCCATTCCGCGCGGCGCCGCGAGACGCTCCAGCATCACGGCCGTGTCGGCGAACGCGACGCCTGTCAGGTGATCCTCGCGCGCGGCGAAGTCGGCGACGATCGCGGTGACCGCCGTCTCATAGGCGTCGCGGTCGCCGTGGGCGAGCGCGCGGAGCGCGTCGGC
This sequence comes from Conexibacter sp., assembly GCA_035264605.1. GTDB lineage: Bacteria > Actinomycetota > Thermoleophilia > Solirubrobacterales > Solirubrobacteraceae > Conexibacter. The sequence continues at coordinate 699 of DATFPW010000101.1, forward strand.
CGTGCGCGCGAACGCCTCGTCTTCGGTCGCGCGCATGCCATCGATCGCCGGCAGGGCTGCCTCGTCGTCGCCCTGGATCAGCGCGGCGAGCGCGAGCGCGTAACAGGCCGGCGGGGAGTCGCAGCCGTCCTCCAGCTGCGCCCGCACGTAGTTGGCGGCATGGCCGCCCTCGCCCCACAGCACCGACGCCTTCAGCAGCCCGATCAGCCGTCCGAACGCGCGCGGTCCGGCCGCCTCCCACGACGCGCGGTAGCGCTCGGCGGCGGCGCGGAACTGCGTGCGAGAGCGCGCCGCGTCCCCCCGCAGCAACGCCTGCTGCGCCGCCCGCTCGAAGCCGATCGCCTCTCGCAACGCCTGCTGATCGTCCATCGCATCGACCGTACCGGTTGCATACGACGGGCGCAGAAAAACAGATGTATGTGGTAGATGGCCGATGTAGGGTGAGAAGAATGAAGCGTTTGCAGATCCACATCGAAGAGGAGCTCGACGACGCGTTGGCTGTTGCGGCAGCGCAGCAGGGCACCTCGAAGGCCGCGCTGATCCGCGAGGCCGTCGCAGAGCGGTACGCGTCCGCCGCGGACGGGACAGAGGCGCTGCTGAGCATGGCGGGCATGCTCAAGGGAGGAAGCCCGGACGACTCCACCTCGATCGACGACGTCGTCTACCGCCGGGCGTGAAATTTGTCGATACGTCCTTCTGGATAGCGTTGCTGTCCGAGGAGAACCGCCACTACGGAGCGGCGCAGGCAGTGGTGAGAAGCGGCCCCGGGCCATTGCTCACGAGCAACCACGTCGTGGGTGAGACATGGACGTGGATTCGGCGACGGTTCGGGCACGAACGTGCCGTCTCGTGTCTCCGCGCCGTCCGCGCGACGCCCACGCTCACAGTCGTCCAGGTGGTTCCCGAAGAAGAGCAGGACGCTTGACGCTGGCTCAACCCGCCGCAACGAGCGCGAGTACTCGTTCGTCGACGCGACCAGCTTCGCGGTCATGCGGCGCCGTCGGATCCGCGAGGCGCTCGCGTTCGACGGCGACTTCAGCGCCGCGGGCTTCGTCGAGCTGCGGCCCTAAGCGGCTACGACTCGTCGCGTGCGGTGGGGCCGGAGGCCCACAGGCCGCCGCCGGCGCGTGGCGCACCCGGCCCCGGCAGCGGCTCGGTCGGCGGATCGTCGCCGCGTACACCGGGACCCGGCGGCTCGGGCGGCAGCTCCCGCCGAGGCCGCAGGCCCGCGCCGACCGCCGCGCCGCCAACGAGCAGCAAGGCAAGCGGCCAGAACCACAGGCTCGCCCCGTTGACGCCTGGAATCCCGACGAGCGCGACGAACACGAGCAGGATCGACGTCCCGAGGTACGCGGGCCCGGACTCTTTGTCGACGCCCGCGTACGCCACGAGCCCCAAGCCGGCCGCGAGCAGGACGAGCTTCCAGCCGCCCCCGGGCACCCCGATCGGGATCCCGAAGAAGTCAAGTGCAACTCTCGGAAGTGGTGTGAAAGCGATCACCGCGGCGCCCAGGAAGGTCACGCCAAGCGCGAGGATCGCCACGCCCGCCGCATCGATCAGATAGACCGACTCGCGGTGGTCTGCATCGCGCCGTGCAAGCGCCGCCAGCACCAGCGCGACTGCAAGCGCGAGCAGGACCCAGCGCAGCGTCCCCGGACCCTCCGGCGAGAAGGCCCAGTCGACGAACGCGACGACCGCCGCGATCCCCGACAGCGCCGCCACCAGCGCGCAGACCGCGCTGCGGCACCTGCGCGCGATCCACGCGGCGCCGATCGTCACGACGAGGAAGATCCACAGGCGCGAGCCGGGCGAGCTCAGCGGACGGTCGGCACCCAACACCTGGGCGAGCCGCACGAGCATCACGAAGCCGAGCACCTGCCCGGCGAGCAGCAGCACCTGCTGGTAGGAGCGCGGCCGCTCGCCTTCCAGGGGCGCCAGCAGTCCCATGCCGAGCACGACCGCACACGCAAGCGCGTCGATCACGAGCAAGACGCCCGTCCCCCACGTCGCGTCGAGCCGCACGTTGACGAGCAGCACCCCGAGCGCCAGCGGCAGTGCGCCGGCAGCGATCAAGTCGCCGCGGTGCGGATGCGGCGTCAGCATCGTCAGACCCCTGCCGACGAGGGTGCGCAGGTCGTTGGCCTCGGCCATCCGAGCCAGCCTAACGGCCGTGACTGGCCCCACACGCCGCCTTCCACCCGCCGCGGCCGGGTCTCGTACCATCGGCCGCGATGGTCGACGGCGAGCAGCCCACCGAGTCCGGCACCGCGCCCGCCCTGCGCGCCTCCGACGCCGAGCGCGAGCGCACCGCGACGCTGCTGCGCGATCACGCCGCCGCCGGGCGGCTGACGCCCGAGGAGCTCGACGAACGACTCGACGTCGCCTACGCCGCACGCACCGTCGGCGAGCTCGACGCGCTCGTGCACGACCTTCCGGCCGAGGCCGGCAGGCCGCTCTCGGCCCGGCGCCCCGCCCGCTCGGCACAACGCGAGGCAGCACGCAGCCGCCTGCTGCACGCGATCGGCGTGGCGGTGCTCGTGAGCGTTGCCGCGACGGCGATCTGGCTCGCGACCGGCGCCGACGGTCCCTTCTGGCCGAAGTGGCTGATCCTGATCGGTGCGATCCGAGTCGCCTTCTCTGCTTGGAGCGAGCTGGGGCCAGCCGGCGCCGCCCGGACCGGCCGCGACGAAGCGCGCCTCGGCCGCGGCGGCGTGCGCCCGCGAGAGCTGCCTCGCGAGCCGGGCGACGAGCGCTAGCCTCGGGCACGCCCGCACCGATCCAGCTAACGGCCGGAGGCCCCAATGGCGCTCGTCGAGACCGAGGACCGCGGCGCGGTCCGCCACCTGACCCTGAATCGCCCCGAGAAGCGCAACGCGATGCACGGCGAGCTCGTGCTGGCGATCGGCATGGCGTTGAAGGAGGCCTCGGCCGCCGCCGACGTCCACTGCGTCGTCCTGCGCGGCGCCGGCGCGATGTTCTCCTCCGGCATGGACTTCAAGGCGCTCGGCGGGCTGGCGGACGAGCCCGCGAACCTGCGCGTCTTCCGGCGCGAGATCCTCGACGCCTGGAACGTCGCAGAGGAGATGACGAAGCCGGTCATCTGCGAGATCCACGGCGGCTGCATCGGCGGCGCGATGGAGCTGGCGCTTGCCTGCGACTTCCGCGTGATGGCGTCCGATGCGCTGATCGGCATGCCGGAGACGCGCGTCGGGCTGATCCCCGACGTCGGCGGCTCCTCCCGCCTGCCCGCGATCGTCGGGCTCGGGCGCGCGAAGGAGCTGATCATGACGGGCAAGTTGATCGGCGCCGAGGAGGCCGAGCGGATCGGGCTCGTGACCCGCGTCGCGTCGGCCGAGGAGCTGGGGGCAGCGACACAGCAGTTGGTGGACGAGCTGCTCGCCTGCGCCCCGCTCGCGGTCGGGCTCGCCAAGCGCGTGATGGACGCGGCGGCGAAGCCGGCGCTCGCGCTGACGCTCGAGCAGGAGGTCGCCGCACAGCAGCTGTGCGCGCAGTCGGAGGACTTCGCCGAGGGCGCGAAGGCGCTCGCCGAGCGGCGCCTGCCGCAGTTCGCGGGGCGGTAGCAGCGGTGGGTGCCGGACGCACCGCGACCGTTGCATCGTCAACCATATACTCGCGGGCCATGACTCCCACCCCCGTAACGATCATCGGCGCGACCGGCGACCTCGGCTTCGGCCTCGCGCTGCGCCTCGCCACTGCCGGCATCCCCGTCGTGATCGGCTCGCGCGACGCCGGCCGCGCGACCGAGGCTGCCGAGCGTGCGGCCGCGGCCGTTCCCGGCGCCGACGTGCGCGGCCTCGCGAATCCGGAAGCCGCTGCCGCAGCGGACCTCGTCGTCTTGTCCGTCCCGTTCGCCAGCCAAGCTTCGACGCTCAGATCGATCAGAGACGCCTTGAAGTCCGGCACGCTGCTGCTCGACGTGACCGTCCCGCTCGCGACCGCGATCGGCGGCCGCCCCACGCGGACGTTGATCGTCCCGCAGGGCTCAGCCGCCCAGCAGGCCCAGGAGCTCGCCCCCGACGGCGTCACCGTCGTCGCCGGCCTGCACACCGTCGCCGCCAGACACCTCCAGGAGCTCGAGCACCCGCTCGACGAGGACGTCCTGATCACCGGCGACGACAGAGACGCCAAGCAGCGCGTCGCCGCACTCGTCCGCCAGATCCCCGGCCTGCGCCCGATCGACGCCGGCCGCCTCGAGACCTCCCGCATCGTCGAGCAGCTCACCGCGCTCACGATCGGCATCAACATCCGCCACAAGGCGACCGCCGGCATCAAACTCACCGGCCTTCCTGCCGCCGGCTCGTTCGGAGACTGAGCGACGATGTCACCGGCCGGCGCACCGGTCGTCGTCCTCGCGGGCGGCACCGGCGGAGCAAAGCTCGCAGCGGGGATGGCGGGCGTGGCCGGCAGCGATGCGCTCGTCGTGATCGCCAACACGGCCGACGACGTCGAGGTCTACGGCGCGCACGTCTCCCCCGACCCGGACCTCGTGACGTTCTGGCTCGCCGACCGCATCGACGAGCGCGGCTGGGGCCTCGCCGGCGACACGTTCGAGGTGATGGCGGGCCTGCGCGCGCTCGGCCGCGACGTGTGGTTCAACCTCGGGGACCGCGATCTCGCGATCGGGATCGAGCGCGCGCGGCGCCTCGCCGACGGCGCGCGGCTGACCGAGGCGATCGAGGAGCTGGGCCGCGCAATGGAGGCGCCCGGACGCGTGCTGCCGATGTGCGACGAGCCGGTCCGCACGCGCGTGCGCGCGCAGGGCGTCGAGCGACCGTTCCAGGAGTTCATGATCATCGGCAGAGGCGAGGGGCCGATCGAGGACGTGACGTTTGAGGGGATCGAGGCGGCGCGCCCGACGCCCGAGGTGCTCGACGCGATCGCGCGGGCGCGGGCGATCGTGATCGGCCCGTCCAACCCGGTCGTCTCGATCGGCCCGATCCTCGCCGTGCCGGGCATGCGCGAGGCGCTTCAGGCAGCGCCGGGACCGATCGTCGCCGTCAGCCCGATCGTCGCCGGCGAGGTGCTGAAGGGCCCGACCGCCGCCTGCCTCGCATGGGCCGACCAGCCGGCGTCCGCCGCCGGCGTCGCAGCGGTGTACGGGGACCTGCTCGATGGCCTCATCGCCGACGAGCGGCTGCCCGAGGGAGCCGCGCTGCCGCTGCTGGAGACCGACCTGCTGATGAGCGACGCCGCCGGGCGCCAGCGTCTCGCGCGCGAGACGCTCGCGTTCGCGACGGCGCTCGCCGGCTGACCACGCGGGCCCGACCCGCCCACCCCTGAGCGGATACCGTACGGCGCCGATGCAGACCGTCGCGATCTTGCCTGTGAAGCGCTTCGCGAACGCGAAGCGACGCCTCGAGGGCGCGCTTGCGAGCGGCGCGCGGCGCGCGCTCGCCGAGGCGATGTTCACCGACGTCCTGACCGCGCTGCGGCGCGTCGACGCGATCGACGAGATCCTCGTCATCAGCGCCGACCAGGGCGCGCAGCGGATCGCCGAGGGCTACGGGGCCAGGGCGCTCGACGACCCGGCCGAGAGCGGGCAGGACCAGGCGGTCGTGCGCGCCGCCGGCGTCGCACGCGAGCTGGGCGCCGCACAGGTGCTGTGCCTCGCCGGCGACTGCCCGCTGATCGATCCGCTCGAGCTGGAGACGCTGCTCGGCAAGCCGCGCACGGCCGAGCGGTTCGTCGTGATCGTCCCCGACCGTCACGGAACGGGCACGAATGGGCTGCTGCTGGCTCCGCCCGACGCGCTCGAGCCGCGCTACGGTCCCGACAGCTTCGCGCGCCACCTGGAGCTGGCGCAGGTCAGCGGCATGCCGACCGAGGTCGCAGAGATCGCCTCGATCGGCCTCGACGTCGACACGCCCGACGATCTCGTAGCGCTGCAGGAGCGGCTGGCCACGCGCCGCGGCGGGGCCGCACACACGCGCGGGATGCTCCACCAGCTGCAGCGCACGAGCGCGCCGAGCCGCTAGATGGTTGATTCCGCGAGATTCGTGGATGCGAGGGATGTGAGGGGCGGATGCCAGACGGCGCGCGGTGTCGAAGGCGATGCCGGTGGCATCGGCGAGGCACCGCGTGACGGGTGGCGCCGGCCATCGCATCCGTCGCGCCGCGAGATCGCGGAATCAACCATCTCAGCGCCCGTGCCGCGATGCTGACCGCGCGTGCGCTGGAGGGTCTGCCGGAGATCGATGCCGGCACAGACCTCGGCGCGCTGATCGCCGCAGCGGTGCCGGCCGACGCGCCGCTGGGAGACGGCGATGTCGTGGTCGTCGCGCACAAGGCGGTCTCAAAGGCCGAAGGTCGCGTCCGGCGACTCGCCGACGTCACCCCGGGCGAGCGCGCCGAGAAGCTCGCCGCCGAGCAGCGCAAGGACCCGCGCCACGTCCAGGTCGTGCTCGACGAGACGCGCGAGCTGCTGCGCGCGGAGCGCGGCGTGCTGATCTGCGTCACCCATCACGGCTTCGTGTGCGCGAACGCGGGTGTCGATGCGTCCAACGCGGCAGCGGACGAGCCGGAGACGCTGATCCTCCTCCCCACCGACCCCGACGCCTCGGCGCGCGCGCTGCGCGCGCGCCTGCGGTCGCTCGCCGGGGCGGCCCCAGCCGTCGTGATCACCGACTCCTTCGGACGCGCATGGCGTCACGGCCAGACCGACGTCGCGATCGGCGTCGCCGGCATCGCCGCGCTGGAGGACTGGCGCGGCCGCACCGACAGCGTCGGTCGCGAGCTCCAGGCCACCTGGATCGCCCTCGCCGACCAGATCGCCGGCGCAGCCGACCTCGCCCGCGGCAAGGACTCCCGCCAGCCGGTCGTCGTCCTCTCCGGCCTCGACCGCCACGTCCTCTCCGCAGGCGACGACGGCCCGGGCGCCGCCGTGCTCCTGCGCCCGGCCGGCGAAGATCTCTTCCGTTAGCGGGCGGCCGCTGCCGCACCGAACCGGGACGCGGCTTAGCATCCCCGTCGACACGGACGCGGGAGAGAACACGTGAAGGCAACGCTCTTCAAAGAGGTCAGCTACTCGCTGTCGAAGCTGATCGAGGACATCGACGTCGGGGAGATCGGCCTGCCCGACATCCAGCGGCCGTTCGTTTGGACGAAGGCGAAGGTACGCGACCTGTTCGACTCGATGTACAACGGCTTTCCCGTCGGCTACCTGCTCTTCTGGGGCAACGCCGGGGTGAACGGCGCCAGACAGATCGGCACCGGCGGCAAGCAGGCCGTCCCGCGGCTGCTGATCGTCGACGGGCAGCAGCGTCTCACGTCGCTCTACGCGGTCCTCAAGGGCCTGCCAGTGATCGACGACGACTACGCCGCGACGCGCATCAACATCGCCTTCCGCCCGCGCGACCGCCATTTCGCCGTCCCCGACGCGGCGGTCGAGCGCGACCCCGAGTACATCGCCGACATCAGCCAGCTGTGGGTCGGCCCGGTCAGCCGCAACCGCTTCGTCCGCCAGTTCCTCGAGCGGCTCGGCGACAGCCGCGAGCTGACGGAGGCCGAGGAGGACGACCTCACCGAGGCGATCGACCGCCTCTACGACCTCCAGAGCTACCCCTTCACGGCGTTGGAGCTGTCGAGCACGATCGACGAGGAGAAGGTCGCCGAGGTCTTCGTCCGCATCAACTCCAAGGGCGTCGCGCTCAACCAGGCCGACTTCATCCTCACGCTGATGTCCGTCTGGTGGGACGATGGGCGAGCGCAGCTGGAGGAGTTCAGCCGCACCGCGCGCCAGCCGTCGACCGCGGGCCCCTCATCGTTCAACCACTTCATCCAGCCCGACCCCGACCAGATGCTGCGCGCCGCGGTCGGGCTCGGCTTCCGCCGCGGTCAGCTGCGCGCCGTGTACTCGCTCCTGCGCGGTCGCGACCTCGACACCGGCAGAGTAGACGTTGAGCAGCGCGACGCGCAGTTCGCGCTGTTGCAGACGGCGCAGGCGTACGCGCTCGATCTGACCAACTGGCACGAGTTCTTGAAGGTGCTGGTGCGGGCCGGGTTCCGCAGCGAGGGGATGATCTCCTCGCAGAACGCGGTGCTCTACGCGTACGTGCTGTACCTGGTCGGGAAGCGCGACTTCGCCGTGCCGATCGAGACGCTGCGGGAGATCGTCGCGCGCTGGTTCTTCATGGCGGCGCTCACCGGGCGCTACTCCAGCTCTCCCGAGTCGCAGATCGAGAGCGACCTGGCACGGCTGCGCGGGGCGGTCGTCACCGAGGACTTCGTGCGGACGCTCGACGGAGTCGTCGACGACACGTTGACGGCGGACTATTGGCAGATCACGCTTCCGAACGCGCTTGCCACGTCGGCCGCTCGCAGCCCGTCGCTGTTCGCGTACTACGCGGCGCTGAACCTGCTCGACGCGCGCGTGCTGCTGTCGCGCATGCGCGTGAGCGAGCTGCTCGACCCCGCGGTGCGGTCGAAGCGCGCCGCGCTCGAGCGCCACCACCTGTTCCCGCGTGCCTACCTCAGACGCATCGGGGTCGAGTCGCTCGCGCAGGTCAACCAGATCGCCAACTTCGCCTTCGTCGAGTGGCCGAAGAACACGGCGATCGCCGACGATGCGCCCGCGACCTACTGGCCGGCGTTCGCCGCGTCGTTCGACGCCGAGGAGCTGGAGCGGATGCGCTTCTGGCATGCGCTGCCAAAGGGGTGGCACAACCTGCGCTACGACATGTTCCTCGACGTTCGCCGCCGGCTGATCGCCGAGGTCGTACGCGCCGGTTTCGAGCGCCTCAAGGAGCCGTCGATGACGTCTCCGGGCCTGATAGAGCGATGACGCGCGCCGAGATGCGTCCCGTGGACGCGCGCTTTCCAGCGGTCGGCCCGAAGGCCGGCCACTACGAGAGCTTCTACCTGAAGTGCGGCGACGCGATGAGCCGGCAGGCGCTGTGGCTGCGCTACACCGTCCACAAGCGGCCGGGCGAGGCGCCTGTGGGATCGCTGTGGGCGACGCTGTTCGACGAGCAGGGCCCGCACGCGGCGAAGGTCTCGCCCGGACCCGAGCAGCTTCACAGCGGCGGCGCGATCGCCGACTGGGTGCGGATCGGCGACGGGCGGATCGGCGCCGATGGCTGCTCCGGCTCGATCCCGGATCTCGCGAGCTGGGACCTCACGTTCAGCGGCGACGAGGCGCCGTTTCCCTATCTGCCCAGCGGCTGGATGTACACGGCCAAGCTGCCCCGCACGAAGGCGCTCAGCCTGCGCCCCGCGATCCGCGTCAGCGGGACCGTGACGGTAAGAGGGCGCACCGTCGCGTTCGAAGACTGGCCGGGGATGGTCGGCCACAACTGGGGCGCAGAGCACGCCGAGCGCTGGATCTGGATGCACGGCACGGCCTTCGCCGAGCAGCCCGACGCATGGCTCGACGTGACGATCGGGCGCCTGAAGCTCGGCCCGTGGACGACGCCGTGGGTCGCGAACGGCTGCCTCTCGCTCGACGGCGTGCGCCATCGCCTCGGCGGGCTCGGCAAGACGCGCGGGGTGAAGGTCGACGAGCAGCCCAACCGCGCGAGCTTCACGCTGCCCGGCGATGGGATCGCCGTACGCGGCGAGGTCTCCGCCCCGGGCTCCGACGTCGTCGGCTGGGTCTACAGCGACCCCACCGGGCCGCAGCACCACACCGCCCACTGCGCGATCGCCGACATGACCCTCACCGTCCTGCGCCCGGAACAGCCGCCGCGCACGCTCACCGTCAGCGGCGGCGCCACCTACGAGCTCGGGATGCGCGAGCACGACCACGGCATCCCGATCGAGCCGTTCGGCGATCCGTGACGCCCTAGGAAAGCCCCGGCGCAAGCGCAACGCCGAGTCTGCGAAGCGCGCGTCGGACCCGCCGGTCGAAGGTCGCGACCGACGCGCCGTGCGCCTGCGCCGTCGCGATGGCGAAGCCGTCGGCGAGGCTTATCCCGAGCCCGCGGTGGCGTGCCGCGTCACGGGCGACACGCGGACTCGGCGCGACCAGGCGCACACCGAGCACCGCGATGGCGTCGCCTGCCACTCGCAATGCACGCTCATCTTCCGCCGGACGCACGAGCGCTTCGGCGTAGTTGACCGTCGACAGCAGCAACGGCACGTCGCGATCGATCAACTTCAAGAGCGCTCTCGCTGCCGTTCTGTGGTGCGCGTCGATCCGGTCAAGCGCTGCGATCACGACATCGGTGTCGAGAACGCAGCCGCTCACGCGCGCTCGCCGGCGCGCAGGCGGTCGAGATAGCCCGGTTCGTACAGTCCGGAGAAGACTCCGAAGGCCTCCGCCGGGTCTCGCGGGATCCGCTCCACCACGATGCGATCAAGGCCCTCCGCCTCGATCCGCACCTCGTCGCCGGGCTTCAAGCCGGCCAGCTCGAGGCTCTCGACCGGCAGCGTGACCTGATGCTTGCTGGAGATGCGCGGCATGCCTTTACCGTAGCGTAAAGGCCGCCACCCGGGCTACTCGCTCAGCGCCGTCCCCATCGCATGGAAGCCGCCGTCCACGTGGACGATCTCGCCGCTGATCGCGCGGGACCAGTCGGACAGGAGGAAGCAGATCGTCTTGGCGACGGGCAGCGGGTCGGTGACGTCCCAGCCCAAAGGCGCCTGCCGGCCCCACGCCTCCGCGAGCCGCTCGAAGCCCGGGATGCCACCGGCGGCGACCGTCTTCAACGGCCCAGCACTCACGAGGTTCACGCGGATGCCGTGCGGCCCGAGGTCGCGGGCCAGGTACCGCGACGTGGACTCCAGCGCCGCCTTCGCGACACCCATCCAGTCGTAGATCGGCCAGGCGACGGTCGCGTCGAAGTCGAGCCCGACGATCGAGCCGCCGCGGTCCATCAGCGGCAGCAGCGCCGCCCCGAGCTGCTTGAGCGACACGGCGCTTGTCTGAAACGCCGTGACCGCTGACGACGGCGGCGTGTTGAGGAAGTTCCCACCCAACGCGTCCTCCGGCGCATACGCGACCGCGTGCAATACGCCATCCACCCCGCCCCACCACGTGCGCAGTTGGTCCACCAGCGGCGCGTAGTGCGACGGATCGTTGACGTCGAGCTCCAGCACCTCCGGCGTTCTCGGCAGCCGCGCCGCGGCGCGCTCGGTCAGCCGTCTCGCGCGGCCGAAGCCGGTCAGCACGATCTCCGCCCCGCAGCGCTGCAGCTGCTCGGCCGTCGCGAACGCGATCGAGTCCTTCGTGATGACGCCCGTGACGAGGACGCGCTTGCCGGCGAGGTCCATCATTCCGGCGCTCACGCGAGGAACGCGCCGGCGCGCCGGTCGTCCATCGTCGAGAAAGCCCAGGCCAGGCGCCGTCGCGTCGTGTGCGGCTCGATCACTTCGTCGACGAAGCCGGCGGCTGCCGCGACGTCGGCGCCGAGGTGCTCTTCGGCGTAGGCGGCCGCGAGCGCCGCTCTCGTCGCGACCGGATCCTCAGCCGCCGCCAGCTCGCGGCGGTGGATGATCCCGACGGTCGGCTGTGCGCCCATCACACCCAGCTCCGCCTTCGGCCACGCGAACACCATGTCGGCGCCGAGGTCCTTCGAGTTCATCGTGATGTACGCGCCGCCGTAGGCCTTGCGCAGCACCACCGTCACGCGCGGCACCGTCGCGGCCGCGAACGCGCGCACGAGCGTCGCGCCGAAGCGGATCACGCCGGCCTGCTCCTGGCGCGTCCCGGGCATGAAGCCGGGCGTGTCGACGAGCACCACCAAAGGGATCCCGTACGCGTCGCACGTCTCCACGAATCTCGCGCCCTTCTGCGAGGACTCCGCGTCGAGCACGCCGCCGAGGAAGCGCGGCTGGTTCGCGATCACGCCAACCGGGCGCCCGTCGATGCGCGCGAAGCCGGTCACGATCGAGCGCGCCCAGCGCGGCTGGATCTCCAGCAGCGAGCCGGCGTCGACGATCCCGGCGATTGCGTCGCGCACGTCGTAGACCTTGCGCGGGTCGTCCGGCACTGCTGCGCCCGGATCGGCCACCTGCGGCTCGCGCGCGAGCGTGCGCGGCAAGCCCGCGCCGCTGTGCTGCGGCAGGTAGGACAAGAGCGAGCGCGAGAGCGCCGCCGCCGCGCGATCGTCCTCCACCACAAGGTCGCACACGCCGTTGCGGTCGTGAACCTTCGCACCGCCGAGGTCTGCAGCGCTGACGTCCTCGCCCATCACGTCCTTCACGACAGCGGGGCCGGTCAGGAACATCGCGGCATCCTGCGTCATCACGACGAAGTCGGTCAGCGCCGGCGAGTAGCAGCCGCCGCCGGCCGACAGCCCGCCGATGATCGAGATCTGCGGCACGACCCCGCTCAGCGCGACGTTGTGACGGAAGATCCGCCCGTAGCCGCCGAGCGCCGCCGTCCCCTCCTGCATGCGCGCGCCGCCGGACTCGATGAAGCCGACGACCGGCACGCGCGAACGGCCGGCGAGCTGCAGCACGCGGTTGATCGTGTCGGCGTGCGCGGCGCCGAGCGAGCCGCCGAGGAACGAGACATCCTGCGCGTAGCAGGCGACCGGGCGCCCGTCGACGCGGCCGAGGCCGCCGACGACGCCATCCCCCGCGCGGGCGCGCGCGCCGAGCTTCGGCGAGACGACGCCGGAGCGGATCGGCTCGAACGTGCCGGCATCGCACAGCATCTCCAGCCGCTCGTGCGGGCTCAGGCGCTCGCTCGCCGCTGGGACGGCTTGCGTGGACTCGGTACGTGCTGCGGTGACGCTCATGCGACCCCCTCGAGGCAGAGAACGACGTTGTGGCCGCCAAACCCGAACGAGTTCGACAGCGCGACCGGCCGCTCGCCTCTCGGCGTGAACGGACGGGCGGTCAGCGGGACGTAGTCGAGGTCGAGCCCAACGCTGGGCTGCTCGAGCCCGATCGTCGGCGGCAGCGTGCGCTCGCGCAGCGCTGCGAGCGTCGCGATCGCCTCGACCGCGCCGGCGGCACCAAGCAGGTGGCCGATCGACGACTTCAGCGACGAGACGGGGATCGTCTGCGCTGCGTCCTCACCCAGCGCAAGCTTGATCGCGGCCGTCTCGGAGGCGTCGTTGATCGGCGTCGAGGTGCCGTGGGCGTTGACGTAGTCGACCTGGGACGCGTCGCGCCCGGCGTCGCGCAGCGCGATGCGGATCGCCTCGGCCGCGTGCCTGCCCTCCGGCTCCGGCGCAGTCAGGTGGTAGGCGTCGGAGGTCGAGCCGTAGCCGAGCACCTCGCCGTAGATCGTCGCGCCGCGTGCCTGCGCCGCCTCGAGCTCCTCCAGCAGCAGGATGCCCGCGCCCTCGCCCATCACGAAGCCGTCGCGGCGCTCGTCGAACGGGCGCGAGATGCCGCTCGGCGACAGCGCACCCGCGGCCTCGAAGCTCGCGCGGGCGAGCGGCGTCAGCGTCGCCTCGCCACCGCCCGTGAGGGCCGCGTCGGCGTCGCCGTACTGGATCATCCGCGTAGCGACGCCGATCGCGTGCGAGCCCGCGGCGCAGGCCGAGGCGACCGAGAACGACTGCCCGCGCAGGCCGTAGCGCATCGACAGCGTGCCGGCGCCCGCGTTCGGCATGAACAGCGGCACCGACAGCGGCGAGACGGCCTTTGCGCCTTGGTCGCGCAGCAGGTCGTGCTGCGCCTCGAGCGAGCCGAGGCCGCCGATGCCCGTCGCCAGCACGCACGAGATGCGCTCGGCCGCGTAGGGCAGCTCGTCGCTCCAGCCGCCGGCAGCGAGCGCCTCGTCGCCGGCAACCATCGCGAAGTGCGCGAAACGGTCGGCGCGGCGGATCTCCTTCTTGGAGAGGTGGTCGCTGGCGACGAAGTCACGGCAGGCGCCCTCGCCGTCGGCGATGCCGCTCTCGCCCGCGACCCAGCGTCGCAGCAGCACGTCGGCGCCGACACCCAGCGGGGTGACGGCACCGACGCCCGTAATGACGACGCGACGACGGGTCACGACGCGCGCGCCACCACGAGCTCGATCGCGTCGCCGACCGTCTTGAGGTTCTTCATGTCGTCGCCCTTGAGCTCGACGCCGTAGTCGTCCTCGACGATCTGCGCCAGCTCGACGAGGTCGAGCGAGTCGATGTCGAGCTCCTCGAACGTCGCCTCGCGCGTGACCTGCTCGATGTCGGGGCCGAAGCTCGCGAGTGCCTCGACGATGCGGGCTTCGACGGCCTCGGGGGTTGCTGTTGCTGCCATGTGGTCGGCTCCTGGGTGTTGGGGGCGGGTGGTGGGATCGGTCGGGTTAGGCGGCCATGCCGCCGTCGACGGACAGGACGCTGCCGGTCACGTACGACGCGGCGTCGGAGACGAGGAAGCGCACGCAGGCGGCGACCTCGTCCGGCGTCCCGGCGCGTCGCGCCGGGATCGCCGACAGCAGGTCGCCGTCGAGGCCTGCCGTCATGTCCGTCTCGATCAGGCCGGGCGCGACCGCGTTGACCGTCACGCCGCGGCGGGCGACCTCGGCGGCGACGGTCTTCGTCATCGCGATCAGGCCGGCCTTCGAGGCGGCGTAGTTCGCCTGCCCCGGGTTCGCGCGCAGGCCGACGACAGACGCGATGTTGACGATGCGGCCGTAGCGCGCCTTCAGCATCGGTCGGACGGCGCGGCGCGTCGTGCGGAACGCCGCGGTCAAGTTCGTGTCGAGCACGAGATCCCAGTCGCAGTCCTGGATCTGCGGTGCCAGCCCGTCGGCGCGCACGCCGGCGTTGTTGACGAGCACGAGCACCGGCCCGAAGCGCTCTTCCAGCGCCGAGAAATGCTCGTCGATCAGATGGCTGTCCGTCACGTCGCCGCCGAGCGCGAACGCGCGCCCGCCGGCCGCCTCGATCTCCCCCACGACGGCCTTCGCGGCGTCGGCGGAGCTGTTGTAGCCAATGCCGACGGCCCAGCCGTCGGCTGCCAGTCCCCGCGCGATCGCCGCGCCGATGCCGCGTGAGGCGCCCGTGACGAATGCGCAGCCTTCGCGTTGCTCAGCCATCGCCGCGGCCCCATTCGATCAGCGCGCCGCCCCACGTGAAGCCGCCGCCGAATGCGGCGAACAGCACGCGCGCACCGTCGAGCACGCGCCCCTCGCCGTGTGCCACGGCGAGCGCGTACGGGACGGAGGCGGCCGACATGTTGCCGGTCAGCTCGATGCAGTCGACGACCCGCGTCGTGTCGAGCTCGAGCCGCTCGGCGACGGCTCTGAGGATGCGGCCGTTCGCCTGGTGGTAGACGAACAGGTCGACGTCGGCGAGCGTCACGGCGGCGGCCTCGACGACCTCCTGCGTGACCTCGACGATGCGGTTGACGGCGTGCTTGAAGGTCGCGTGGCCGTCCATCTCGATCGTGCTGCCGCCCTCGCGCGCCAGGTGCAAGAACTCCGGTGAGCTGGCGTCGTGGCGCAGCAGGATCGGCCCCACCCGCGACGGACCAGCCGACGGCGCCAGCACGACCGCGCCCGCGCCGTCGGCGAACAGCATCGCCGTCTGCTTCGAGGCGTGGTCGGTGATGCGGCTGATGAAGTCGGCGCCGACGACGAGCACGCGCTGTGCGCGGCCCGCTTCGACGTGCGCGGCGCCGATCGACAGCGCCGTCAGGAAGCCGGTGCAGGCGGCGTTGACCTCGATCGTGCCGGCGCCGAGCGCGTCGAGCTCGTGCGCGAGCGCGGCCGCAGCGTTCGGCATGCGCTCGTCGGGCGTGAGCGTGCCGACGACGACGAGGTCGAGCTCCGCGGCGGTGACGTCTGCGCGCTCGAGCGCCTCGCGGCTCGCGGCGGCGGCGACGTCCGTCAGCCGTTCGTCAGGCTGCGCGTGACGGCGCTCGCGAATGCCGGTGCGCGTGTAGATCCACTCGTCTGTCTTGCCGATGCGCGCCGCGACCTCGTCGTTCGTGACGCTGCGCGCCGGCAGGCTCGCCCCGACCGAGAGGATCGCGACACCGCGGAATCTCGGCACGGCCGCGGCCTCGGCCGTCGGCGCGAGCAGCGCATCCTCAGGCACCGACGGCCTCCAGTTGCTCGGCGGCGAGCGCCTCGACGTCCGGCACCGTGCGCTTGACGAGCCCGGTCAGGACCTTCCCCGGGCCGGTCTCGACAAAGCGTTCGACGCGCTGCGCACGCAACGCGAGCAGCGTCTCACGCCAGCGGACCGGCATCGTGAGCGCGTCGGCGAGCTGCGAACGCACGTCGTCGAACGGCGCCGTCGTAATCGAGCTGACGACCGTCACGTCCGGCTCGCGAAAGTCGATCGCGGCCAACGCCGCTTCCAGCTCCGGCCGCGCTCCGGCCATCGCGGGCGAGTGGAAGGCACCGGTGACAGGCAGCGGCACCGCGCGCAGGCCCTGCTCGCGCGCCGCCTTGCCGGCCGCCCCAAAGGCGGCCTTCGCACCGGACAGCACAACCTGGTTCGGCGCATTGTCGTTCGCCACCGTCAAGCCAGCGACAGCGGCAATCTCAGCGGCGTGCTCGGCAGCGCCCTTGCCCAGCAGCGCAAGCATCGAGCCGTCGCCGGCGCGCTCGCCGGACTCCTGCATCAGCCGCCCGCGCGTCGCGACGAGCCGCAATCCGTCCTCAGCGCTGAGCGCCTCGGCCGCCACCAACGCCGCGACCTCGCCGAGCGAGTGACCGGCGTAGGCGACGCCGGCGATCCCAGCGTCGCGCAACCGCTCGAACCCGACGACGCTTGCGCAGTAGATCGCCGGCTGCGCAAAGCGCGTGCCGTCGCCAACGCGCGCAAACGGATCGTCCCCCGCGACCTCGCAGGCGAGCGAGAGCAGGTCCGGACGCGCCGCCGCGACCTCGTCGCGCATCTCGGCGGTCTGGCTTCCCTGGCCGGGGAAGAGGATTGCCGTGTCGGGCACCATGTCGATGGATACGCCGCGACCGGCCGCACAACTACACGCGATCGTGCGGGCGCCCCCCGGTCGGGGGGTCAGCGCGGGAGCGGAAGGGGGGCGATTCGCGCCGCGGACTCAGCTTCGGCGCAGCCAGGCCTCGAGCTTGGAGACGCGAAATGGGGGCCGTGCCGGGCTCGAAGCGGACGGCCTCGCAGAGCGAGTTGAGCTGCTCCGTCAGCGGCTCGACGGAGAGAGGCAGCGTATTGTCGACGTAGACACCACGTTCATCTGCACCGCAGAGTAGTGGGGGTCGGCGGGTTCGCCGACCCTTACTAACCCAGCAGCCCGATGCGCTGCGCGCGTTGCACGGCCTCGGCGCGGTTGCGCGCCTTCAACTTGCGGTAGAGCGCGCTCGTGTGCTCCTTGACCGTGTGCGGCGAGAGGTAGAGCTCCGCGGCGATCTCGCGGTTCGTCGAGCCGGTGGCGATCAGCGCGAGCACCTCCTGCTCGCGCTGCGAGAGCAGCGTCGAGGGCTGGTCGGCCTGCGGCGGGAACATCGTCATCCCGAGCCCGACCATCCGCACCGCCATCGCGACGTCGTGCGCACCCCAGTCCTTGGAGACGAAGCCTGACGCGCCGGCCGCTCTCGCGGCCTGCGGCGAGATCCGTCCCGCGCCGGAGATCAGCAGCACGCGCGTCTCGGGCGACTGCGCCCGGATCGTCTCGCACAGGTCCGCACCCGACTCGTGCCCGAGGAACAGGTCGACGAGCGCGACGTGCGGGCGGTAGCGGCTCGTCAGCTCGAGCGCCTCGGTCACGTTGCGCGCCGCCAGGCAGCGCTCGACCCACGACTGCTCCCCGAGCAGCTGGCGAAAGCCCCAGTGCACGACGTCGTGGTCGTCGACCACGAGCACGCGCAGGCGCCGCTCCTCGCTCATCCGTCGATCTCCCCACCGGTCGTCAGCGACGACGCCGGGACCGGCACCGGCACGACGAGCCGCACGCGCCAACCCGGCGGATCGCTGGACTTCTCGGGACCGAACTCGACGAAGCCGCCGTGCTGCAGCGCCTCGAAGGAGGCCAGTCGCAGGCCCATCCCGGCGCCCGGCCCGCCTCCACCGTCGGCGCGCACGCCGTCGTTGCGAACTTCGAGCGAGAAGGTGTCGCCGTCGTGCTGCACGAGCACGTCCACCCGCGCCGGCTCAGCGTGCTTGGCAGCGTTGCGCAGCGCCTCCGCGAGCACGGACTGCGCGACGCCCTCGAGCCGCGACGGCACCTCCACCCCGCTCGGCCAGTCGAGCTCCACCGGCAGACCGGTCTGCTGTGTGAGGCGCGGGATCTCTGCGCGCAGCATCGTGCCAGTCTCGTGGGCGACGGGCGCGAGCGGACGCTCCAGCGCCGAGCGCAGGTCGGCGAGCGCCTCGACCATCTCGGTGCGGCAGCGCTCGCGTTGCTCGTCGGTCATCGGCTGCTGCGCGCTCAGCACGAGCGAGACGCCGAACAGCCGCTGCATGACGCGCTCGTGGATCTCGCGCGCAAGGTCGATCCGCTCGCCAAGACGACGCGTGCGCTCCTGCTGGCGCGTCGCGCGACGCGCGGTTGCGGCGAGCGCGGCCGTCTTGCCGAGCGTCCACATCAGGTGGCGCTCGCCGTCGGCCAGCTCGAAGTCGCCGCCGCCGCGATCGGCGGCGATGATGCCGTACTGGTGACCGGCCGCCGCCAGCGGCGTGCAGACGAGCGAGGTGATGCCGAGCAGCGCCGCGTAGTCGCGCGGAACCTCGCGCTCGATCGCATCTGAATGGACGACGATCACGCGGTCCTCGATCAATGCGCGCTGGGCGATCGGGGCCTGGTCGAGCGTCGGGCGCAGCGCCGCCAGGCGCGTGTAGGAGATCCCGTGCGAACCGACCGCGCGGACGCGCTGGCGTCCGACGTCGTAGAGAAAGATCGCCGCGCGACGCATCGTCGTCAACCGGCAGATCGCCTCGCAGATGCGGTGGTAGAACTCGCTCGACGTCGTGTCGCTCTCGATCTCCGAGAGCAAGTCGACGAACACCTCGAGCGGCTCGACCCCCGCGAACAGGCTCGTCTCCCGTGCCGGAGACGCCGAATTCGCAGTGCTCACAGCACTCGATCGTACGCCTCGTCCCCTCGCGGCCGCGGCCTGTCGCGTCGGCGCTACCCCCTGATCGGGGGGTGCTGTTACGCCGCCGCTGCGGTCAGCGGGTGCTGTGCGCGGATGTTGTAGAGCGTGCTGCGCTCGGCAGCGGGGCGCCCTGCGGCGTGCGCGGCTGCGATCAGCTCGGGCGGGTCGAGCTTGACACCGTGATAGCTGCCGGCGAGGCGACTGATCGACTCCTCCATCAGCGTGCCGCCGAGGTCGTTCACGCCCCAGCGCAGCGACTCGGTTGCGGTGTCGAGGCCCATCTTCACCCAGCTCGCCTGCACGTTCCGGATCGAGCGGCCAAGCGCCAAGCGGAACACCGCGGTGTGCTTGAGGTTCTCCTCGCGGCTGATCTCCTCGACGCCGTGCGTGCGGCCGAGCAGCGTGTGGAACGGAATGAAGCTGAGCGGCACGAACTCGGTGATCCCACCGGTGCGCTCCTGAAGCGTGCGGATCACGCGCATGTGCTCGGCCAGCTCCCACGGCTCCTCGATGTGCCCGAACATCACCGTGCTCGTCGACCGCAGCCCGGCGTTGTGCGAGGCCTCGATGATCTCGACCCACCGCGCCACGGGCAGCTTGTTCGGGCTGATCCGCTCGCGCACCCCGTCGTGCAGAACCTCCGCGGCGGTGCCGGGAGTCGAATCCAGGCCGGCGTCGCGCAACCGTGCGAACACCTCGCCAGGCGCCAGGCCGCTGATGTCGACCATGTGCGCAATCTCCATCGGGCTGTAGGCGTGCAGATGCAGCTCAGTCTCCTGGCTGGCGGCCTCGTCCTTGGCTACGCGCAGCCAATGCAGGTAGTCCTCCAACTGCCAGTCCGGGTGGATGCCCGACTGGATGCACAGCTCGCTCGCGCCGTAGTCGATCGCCTCGCTCACGCGCCGACGGAACTCCGGCTCGTCGTGCTCGTAGGCGTCCGGCGAGCGCTTGCCCTGTCCGAACCCGCAGAACGCGCATCCGACCGTGCAGACGTTCGAGACGTTGATGTTGCGGTTCACGACGAACGTCACCGTCTCCCCCGTCAGCTCGGAGCGCAGCTCGTCGGCGGCCGCGCGGATCTCCTCGATCGCCTCCGGCCGCGTCTCAGCGAACAGCGCGGTCAGCTCGTCGCCCGAGAGCCAGTGCCCGTCGCGCGCCTTCTCCACCGCCGGCCCCACCAGATCGCGATTGATCGCAAACGGCGCGTCCTGGCGACCCGATCCACGCCGCGGGATAAAGCTCCAGTACTTCGCCTTCACGACGTCGAGCACCCCCTGCCCCATCCACTCGCTGTCGATGTACTGCGGATAGACACACAGGCGCTCCGTGAGCGCAACGCCATCCTGCGCGAGCCGCTTGCGCACCTGATGCGGCGACGGAAACGGATGCTCCGGGCTGATGTGATCTCCGTTGGCGCTCAACCCGCCGAGATCCGTCGCGCCCGCGGCCACCAGCTCCGGCCACCAGTCCGCCAGGTTCGGCGGCACCTGCACACCGACGTCCGGCATCAACTCACGCGCGACCGCGATCAACCGCTTCATCCCGTCGATCGAGATCGGGCCCGCGCCGCCCTGCGCCCATGCGGGCAGCGGCACGTCCGGCCCCTCGTGCAAACCAGTCTGCCAATAGCGCTCCGCCGCCTCCGTCGCGATCTGCGCCGGCTCCTGCCCGTAATACCGGTCGTGCGGTACGAAGTTCTGCAGGATCACCTCTTGCAGATGGCCGTGCTCGGCATGCACCGCCGCGAGCGCTCCGAGCGCCGCGACGCGGTCCTCCTCCGTCTCGCCGATGCCGACCAGGATCCCGCTCGTGAACGGGATCCGCAGCTCCCCTGCGTCACGGATCGTCTGCAATCGCAGCGCCGGATCCTTCGTCGGCGAGCCCTGATGCGCGACCAGGTCCGAGCGCGTCGACTCCAGCATCAACCCCTGCGAGGCCGTCACCTCCCGCAACCGCCCGAGCTCCTCCCGCGACAGCGCGCCAAGGTTCGTGTGCGGCAGCAGCCCTCGCTCCAGCGCCCGCTCGCACGCCCACGACACGTACGCGACGAAGTCCGCGAAGCCGAGCACCGCAAGCCGCTCGCGGACCCCCGGATGATGCGCCGGATCGTCCCCGGTCAGCACCAGCAGCTCCTTCACCCCACGCCGTGCTGCGCCGTCGATCAGCGCCTCGACCTCGTCCGGTGTGTGCAGGTGCAGTCTATGCGTCCGAAACGCGCAGTACTTGCAATGCGACACGCACGTTCGCGACAGCGAGAGCGTGACATTTCGCGAGAACGTGACCCGGCGACGCATCCCGGCGCAGTCTAGTCGCGCCCGCCGCCCTGGCCCGCGGCGCCGTGTCGCCCCACCGCACAGCAGGGCGCCACCGACCCCGCCGTCTCCGCGCGCTTTCGTCGCGAAGCACGACAGACACGCAACGCGGCCCGCCACAGCATGCCGCCGCGTGGACGACTTCCCGTCGATGAAGGCCCGCCGCCTGCTCGCCGTCCTCATGCGCGAGCCGCTCAACTACCGCGTCGTGCGCCAGACCGGATCGCACCGGACGCTCCGCGCACCGGGACGGCCACAGGTCACGTTCGCGTTCCACAGCCGCGAGTTGCGACCGCGAGAGGTGCGCCACGTCCTTCTGAGAGAGGTCGGACTTGCCGAATCCGAGGCGCTCGATCTACTCTGAGGAGACCATGCGCACCATCCGCATCACCCATCACGACGAGGGCGTCTACGGCTGGTGGTTCACCTCGTCGGACATCCCCGGGCTCGTCGGCGGCCCCGACAACGATGCCGATTTCGAGGCATCGTGTCGTTGGGCCGAGGACGCCGTCCGTTTTCACCTGGAGGGCGAGGCGGAGGAGCGCGGGGAGCCGAGCGTCGAGGATGCGCGCGTCGTGCACCTCGTGGCGAGCCCCGCCGCCGCGTAGGCTCAGCCAGCGCGCCGCCCCGCCGCGCGCCTCCCTATCCTGCCGGGCCGATGCGCCGCATCCTGCCCCTCCTCGCGCTCCTCGCGACTGCCGCGCTGCTCGCCGCCTGCGGCGGCTCCACGAGCGACGATCGGCCCAACGCCGACGCGACGCTGATGCTCGACTTCACGCCCAACGCGGCGCACGCCGGTATCTACTCAGCCGTCGCGCACGGCTTTGACGACGCGGAGGGCGTGCACCTGAAGGTGCGTGTGCCGGGCAGCTCGACCGACGCGGTGAAGCTGCTGCTGTCCGGCCGCACGCAGTTCTCGGTGATGGACATCCACGACCTCGCACTCGCGGGCGCGAGAGGCCGCGACCTCGTCGCCGTCATGTCGATCGTGCAGCGTCCGCTCGCCGCCGTCCTCACGACGCCCGACGTCAAGAGCCCGCGCGACCTCGCGGGCCAGAAGGTCGGCGTGACCGGACTGCCGAGCGACGACGCGGTGCTGCGCTCGATCGTCACGGGCGCCGGCGGCGACTACGACGCCGTCGAGAAGGTCACGATCGGCTTCAACGCCGTGCCCGCCCTGCTCGGCGGCAGAGTCGCCGGCGCGACCGCCTTCTGGAACGTGGAGGGCGTCGCGCTGAAGAGCGAGCGCCCTGGCATGCACGACTTCCGCGTCGACGCCTACGGCGCGCCGCCGTATCCCGAGCTCGTGCTGGTCACCACGCGGGCACGCCTGCGCGAAGACCCCGCGCTCGTCCACGCGACCGTGCGCGCACTCGTGCGCGGCTACGGCGTCACCGTCCACGATCCGGCGAGCAGCCTGCACGACCTCGAGTCGCGCGTGCGCGGGCTCGACGCCAGACAGCTGCAGACGCAGCTCGACGTGCTGATCCCCGCACTGTCGCCCCCGGGCGGTCGCATCGGCGGTCTCGACCCGCGGGTGCTCGCACGCTGGGCCCGCTGGGAGGCGCGTTTCGGGATCGTCGACACGCCGCCCGACGTCCGACGCCTGTTCGACACGCAGGTTGTGCCGGACTCGGGCGCTGCCAGCGACGACGCGGCCTAGCTACAGCCGGTCCTGACCGCGCATAAGCAGGCGATTCGCGCCGCGCTGCGTGACCCGCCGCACGAGCCCAGGCGTGCCGATCCGCAGCATCGCCGCGAGCCAGTACGGGCGCGGGACGTAACGCTCTGCGCGCCCGCCGGGACCGGCGTCCATGATCGCCTCGGCCACGCTTGCGGGCTTCGCGACGGCCCAGCCGGTCGCGCGGCGCTCGACCAGCATCGTCTGCGGAAAGCCCTCCGTCGCGACGAATCCGGGCAGCACGAGCCCGACGTGCACACCGTTCGGCTGCTCCTCCAGATGGAGCGAGTCGGTCCACCCTGCGAGCGCGAACTTGCTCGCCGAGTAGGCGCCGCCGGCCGCGCGACCGACGCGGCCCGCCGTCGAGGCGACGTTGACGATCGATGAGGGGGCGCTCCCCCGCAGCAGCGGCAGCAGCGCCTCGGTCAGGCGCACCTGCGCGTCGAAGTTCAAGGCCATCGTGCGCCGCACGTTCTCCCAGCCGCCTTCGGCGAACGGTGCGTTCCAGGAGCCGCCGGCATTGTTGACGAGCAGGTCCAGCCGGCCGCCGTGCTCGCGCTCCAAGGCCTCGCGCACGCGCGCAGGCGCGTCGTCGTCGGTCAGGTCCACTGCCACCACGGTGGCGCCACCGATCTCCTCCGCCAACGCGCGCAGACGATCCTCGCGCCGAGCGACCAGCACCAGCCGCGCCCCCGGCTCAGCCGCGAGCCGGCGGACCGTCGCCTCGCCGATCCCGCTCGATGCACCGGTGACGACCGCAATCATGCGGCCGAAGTCTGCCGGCTCTGCGCCGCGCGTGCGACGCCTACTGCGCGCGCAGCGCGCGGAACGCCTGCATCGCCGACTCCGGCCGACCCCACGCGTGCGTCACCTCGACGCGCCCGCTGCGCACCTCGCGCAGCGCGAGGTCGCCGGCGATCGCGGCGTCGTCGAGCAATCTCAGCGAGCCATGCACCGCCGGCACCGCGGCCGCATGGCCGAAGCGATGCGCGACGAGGATCCGCCAGTGCCAGTCGTGTCTCGAGTACGGCTGTGCGTTGCACGTGACGAGGTAGACGGCGGCGTCGACGTACTGCGACTCGTCGTGCAGGCGCACGTCGAGTTCGAGATCGGTCCAGTCATCCGGCAGCGAGTCGACGATCTGCTGGAACGTGTCGGCGAGCGAGGTCGGCATCGCCGAAAGCGTACCCCGCTCAGCCCGCGAACGTCTGGTAGAGCAGGAAGACGTTCAGCGCGATGATCGCGGCCGCGACGAGCGAGGCGACGACCGTCGTCGAGCGGTGGTTCACGAGCTCGCCCATCACGTCGCGGCGGCGCGTCAGCCAGATCAGCGGCACGAGCGCGAACGGGATGCCGAACGACAGCACGACCTGGCTGATCACCAGCGCGCGCGTCGGGTTCACGCCGATTGCCAGCACCATCAGCGCCGGCGCCATCGTCACGAGTCGCCGCAGGGCAAGCGGAATCGTGCGCGCGATGAAGCCCTGCATGATGACCTGGCCGGCGTAGGTGCCGACGCTGGAGCTGGCGAGGCCGGAGGCGAGCAATGCACCGGCGAACGCAAGCGCCGCTCCGCCGCCGACGAGCGCGTCGAAGCCGTTGTAGGCGCCCTCGATCGTGTCGACCTGCGTGAGACCGGAGTCGTGGAACAGCGACGCGGCGACGATCAGCATCAGCATGTTCACCACGCCCGCCAGCGCCATCGCGATCAGCACGTCGAGCCGCATGAAGCGCAGCAGGTGCCGGCGCTCGCCGTCGTCCTCGGCGGGGATCCGCTCCTGCGTGAGCGCCGAGTGCAGGTAGATCACGTGCGGCATCACGGTCGCGCCGAGGATGCCGGTGGCGAGCAGCACCGCATCGCCGCCTTGGAAGCTCGGCACGAAGCCGCCCGCCACGGCGCCCCAGTCGGCCCCGATCTTCAGCGTCTCGTAGAGGAAGCCGAGCAGGATCAACGCGAGCATCGCCCCGATCGCCAGCTCGAAGCGGCGGTAGCCGCGCGACTGCAGCGCGAGGATCCCGAACGCGACGACGGCGGTCATCAGGCCGGCAACGAACAGCGGCACGCCGAACAGCAGGTTGAGCGCGATCGCAGCGCCGATGAACTCGGCCAGGTCGGTCGACATCGCGATCACCTCGGCCTGCGCCCACAGCCCCCAGGAGGCGGGACGCGGGAGGTGGTCGCGGCACAGCTCCGGCAGGTTGCGGCCGGTCGCGAGGCCGACCTTCGCCGACAGCGTCTGGATCAGCATCCCCATCAGGTTCGCCGCGAGCACGACCCACAGCAGCGTGTAGCCGAACTCGGAGCCGCCGGCGATGTTCGTCGCGAAGTTGCCCGGGTCGACGTAGGCGATCGCCGCGACGAAGGCGGGCCCCAGCAGCGGCAGGATCCCGCGCAGGCCGCGCCGTGCGCGGATCCGCTGGAGCTCGCTCGGCGGCGGCAGCGTGATGGCGGAAGCGGCGGCCGGGTCGGCGAGCGGCGGAGGGGGCGGCGGGGTCACCCAACTGATTGTGGCATACCTAAACCATGGATGTGAAGCGCCGCAGCAGGCGGTCGGAGAAGCCAGCGCCCCTCGCTATCCTCGACCGCGTGGCGACCGCTCCCCCACAACTCGACGCCGATCGCGCCATCCGTGAGGCGTGCGGCCTTGTCGACCGCTCCGAGCGCGGCAAGCTCGCGTTCACGGGCAGCGGGGCCAAGACATTCCTGCAAGGCCAGGTCACGAACGACGTCGAGGCGCTGACGCCGGGTACCGGCTGCTACGCCGCGCTGCTGAGCCCAAAAGGCAAGATGCTCGGCGACCTGCGCATCCTCGACACCGGCGAGAAGCTGCTGCTCGACACAGAGCGCAGCGCGCTGCAGGCGATCTTCAACGTGCTGCATCGTGCGCGCGTCGGCTTCGACGCCGACCTGCACAAGCGCACGCTGCAGTCCGGGCTGCTCTCGCTCGTCGGCCCCACCGCGCGGGGCGTCGCGGGGCCGGAGGCGGAGGCGTTGCCGGATGAGGAGCATGCCAACGCCAACGCCGAGATCAACGGCATCGCCGCGCGCGTCATCGCGACGGACGTCGGCATCGACCTGATCTGCGACGCCGAACAGACGGCCGCACTCATTACCGCGTTGACCGCCCGTGGCGGCCAGCCGGTGCCCGAGGCCACGGCCGAGATCCTTCGTATCGAGCATGGGCGTCCGCGCTACGGCGTCGACCTCGACGACGCGACGATCCCCCAGGAGGCCGGCCTCAACGAGCGCGCGGTCTCTTTCACGAAGGGCTGCTACGTCGGTCAGGAGACGGTCGCGCGACTCTTCTACAAGGGCAAGCCCAACCGTCACCTGCGCGGGCTGCGGCTGTCAGCCCCCGTGAGCACCGGCGCCGAGCTCACGCTCGACGGCAAGGTCGTCGGCCGCCTCGGCAGCGTCGCCGACTCTCCCGTCCACGGCCCGATCGGCCTCGGGCTCGTGCGCCGCGAGGCCGAGCCCGGAGCGATGCTCACCGTTGGCGAGGCGACCGCGACAGTCGCCGAGCTGCCCTTCTGACGGCCTGCCGTCGTGTCGCGACCGCGCGCCGGGGTAGGATGTGTGGTGCACGGGGTCACCGAAGATGGAAGGAGGCGCCCGATGACCACATTCGCAGCCGACCACGACACCAGCCGCCAGCTCGAGCAGCTCGACGAGCGGACGCGCACGGCGTGGCAGACATATCGCGAGAGCACCTCGACGCTCGCCGGATCGGACTACGAGGAGGCCGAGTCGATCTCCTGGGACCGTCTTCAGCGCGCCCTCGAGGAGCTCTCGGACGAGCGCGAGCGGCTGGTCGGCGCCGGCACCGCCGCGTCTGCCGGCGACGCGTCCTGACCGCGCATCGTCCTTGCCGCGCGGCTGGGCCGCCCGGTCGACGGCCGGCTCGCGATTGACTGGCCAGTCAGCTAAGGTTCCCGCGCGGCGGCGTCGGGGGTGCCGTCGGACGACGATTCGGTGACCGAAACCGAACACCGACAGGCCACGAGGGAGACCCAAGCCACGATGCGGACGCGGATGCTCGGAGCGCTCAGCGCCATGGCGCTTATCGCCCTCGCTTGCGTCGGTTGCGGCGACAGCGGCGACGTCTACGACAACGCGTCGCGCCCCCCCGCGCCGATCTCGATCTCGATCGCCATTTCAGGCGAGCGCATCGGCGTCGCCCCGGCGCGCATCGGTGCCGGCCCCGTCGTACTGCTGATCTCCAACCAGAGCAGCCGCTCTCGCGACGTCACGCTCACGGCACGGGGTGGCTCGGACAGCTCGTGCGTCGAGTCCGACGCCTCGAGCGGCCCGATCAATCCCCAGGGTGTCGCCCGGATTCAGCTGCCGCTCGTCGAAGGCACGTGCGAGGTCGGCGTCGCCGACGGCAGGCTCGCGCCCGTGCGGCTGACGGTCGGTCCCGAGCGCGAAAGCGCCCAGCAGGACCTGCTGCAGCCCTGAGGGGCGTCTCGCCGCGCAGCGCGGACCGTGTCCGCCGCCGGGGCTAGCGTCCTGCCGGATGCAGGTGCTCGACGCCATCGACGAGCGCGCGATCGACGATCTCACTGCGCGCAGAGAGTTCTTCTGGCTCGACCTGGTCGACCCGACCCCGGAGCAGTTGGCCGGGCTCGCGCAGCGCTTCCACTGGCACTCACTCGCGCTCGAGGACATGCAGAAGCGGGGCCAGCGCCCGAAGCTCGACCGCTACGGCGACCACATGCTGCTCGTCTTCTATGGCGCCCGCCAGATCGGGCACCAGGCGCCGGACGTGATCGAGGTGCACCTCGTCGTCAGCGGCGACTGGGTCGTGACGGTGCGCCAGGGCGGCTGCAACGAGCTCGACGAACTGCGCCAGCGGCTGCCGGCCGACCATACGAAGGGCGAGCAGTTCGTCGTCTACCGCATCCTCGACACGCTCACCGACACCTTCTTCCCGGTGCTCGACGGAATCGACGACGCGATCGACGAGTTGGAGGACGCGATCGTGCTCGGGCCCGACGACGAGCAGCTGCAGCGCATCTTCCACCTCAAGCGCAGCCTCGTGACTATGCGGCGCATCATCACGCCGCAGCGCGACCTCGCCGCACGCACGATCGAGGACCTCGCCGACCTGCCCGGCCTCGACCCCGGCACGCGCGACTACTTCCGCGACGTCTACGACCACCTGATCCGCCTGTCCGACATGGTCGACTCCTACCGCGACCTGCTGACCGGCGCGATGGACGTCTACCTGTCGACCGTCTCAAACCGCACGAACGTCGTCATGAAGCAGCTGACGCTCGTGGCGACGATCTTCCTGCCGATCACGGCGCTGACCGGCTTCTTCGGCCAGAACTTCGGCTGGCTCGTGCTGCACGTGCGCTCGCTGTGGGCATTCATGACGTTCGGGGTCGGCGGGATCGTGCTGTCGTGCGCGATCCTCTTCCTCTGGTTCAAGCGCAGCCGCTTCTTCGACTGACCCGCTGGCTGGATAGGCGACTGTCCTCGCATCGCTACGATGCGGCCCTTCCACCTTCCTTATCGAACTCTGAAGAGGTGCCGTGTGGCTGTTGACGTGAGCCAGGTCGCGACGGTCGCGACCGAGCCGGGGACGCTCCCCGAGACGATGACCGCGTGGGTGATCCGCGAGGAGCGCCTGGGCGAGCCGACCGACGCGTTCCAGCTCGAGGAGATCGAGACGCCGCAGCCCGGCGCCTTCGAGGTCATCGTGCGCGTGATGGCCGCCGGCGTCAACTTCAACAACGTGTGGGCGGCGCTCGGCGAGCCCATCTCGGTGATGCGCTACGGCGATCACCCGCAGTACGGCCACCACATCGGCGGCTCCGACGCGTCCGGCATTGTCTGGAAGGTCGGCGAGGGCGTCACGCGCTGGACGCCCGGCGACGAGGTCGTGATCCACTGCAACCAGGCCTCCTACGAGGACGTCGAGGTCCACGGCCTCGACCCGCTCGCCGCGCCCTCTCAGGAGATCTGGGGCTACGAGACGACGTGGGGCTCGTTCGCGCAGT
This sequence comes from Conexibacter sp., assembly GCA_035264605.1. GTDB lineage: Bacteria > Actinomycetota > Thermoleophilia > Solirubrobacterales > Solirubrobacteraceae > Conexibacter. The sequence continues at coordinate 29,614 of DATFPW010000101.1, forward strand.
TCTGCAAGGTGCAGGCGCAGCAGCTCCTCCCCAAGCCGAAGCACCTGTCGTGGGAGGAGGCCGCCTCCTACGGCCTCACGTACTTCACCGCCTACCGCATGCTGATGGACCAGGCAAAGCTGCAGCCCGGCCACCGCGTGCTGATCTGGGGCGCGGCCGGCGGCCTGGGCGTGTTCGCCACGCAGCTCTGCAAGATCGCCGGCGCGCAGTCGGTCGGCGTCGTCTCCAGCCCGGAGAAGGGCGAGCTGATCAAGCAGCTCGGCGCCGTCGACTACATCGACCGCAACGACTTCAAGGGCATGATGCGCAAGGGCGGCGAGTCGCCCGAGGAGGAGAAGGCGCGCTTCAAGGAGTCGCGCCGCTTCTGCAAGGCGGTCGAGGAGAAGCTCGGCG
>DATFPW010000102.1:0-7438 GCA_035264605.1 Conexibacter sp.
GAGGTCGTCGAGGCGGAGGGCCTGCACCTGTTCCCGGGCTTCTTCGACCCGCACGTCCACCTGCGCACGCCCGGCCAGGAGCACAAGGAGACGCTCGCGAGCGGCACCGCCTCGGCGGCCGCCGGCGGCTACTGCGGCATCGTCGCGATGCCGAACACGGCGCCGACGCTCGACAGCGCGCCGCTGCTGGGAGCGCTGCGCGAGCAGGCCGTGCGGGACGCGCGCGTGCCGGTCGGCTTCATGCCGGCGATCACGCGCGGGCTCGGCGGCACCGACCTGACCGAGATGGCGGAGCTGCGCGACGCGGGCGCCCTGGGCTTCACCGACGACGGCAGACCGGTCGTCGCGGCCGGGATGCTGCGCCGTGCGCTGCAGTACCAGCGCCTGTGCGGAGGCGTGCTCGCCCTCCACGAGGAGGATCCCTCGTTGTCCGGGCACGGCGTGATGCACGAGGGCACCGTCTCTGCACGGCTCGGGATGGAGGGGATCCCGTCGGTCTCGGAGTCGACGATGGTCGCGCGTGACAGTGCACTGGCCGCTTATGAGCAGGGCCGCGTGCACTTCCAACACCTTTCCTGTGTGGAGTCCGTCGAGGCGCTCGCCGCCTGGAAGGCCGCCGGCGCACAGGTCAGCGGCGAGGCCTCGCCACATCATCTGACGCTCACCGACGAGGCGGTCCTGTCGCTCGACTCGCGTTTCAAGATGAACCCGCCGCTGCGCACCGAGGCCGACCGCCAGGCGCTGATCGCCGGCCTGCGAGACGGGACGATCGAGTGCATCGCGACCGACCACGCGCCCCACGCGCGGCACGAGAAGGAGGTCCCGTTCGAGGAGGCGCCGATGGGTGTCACCGGCCTCGAGACAGCCTTCCCGATGCTCTACACCGACCTCGTGCTGCCGGGCGTCCTGTCGCTCGCGCTCGTCGTCGAGCGGATGACGGCCGGGGCCGCGCTGCTCGATCTGCCGACACCGACGATCGCGGTCGACCAGTCGGCGAACCTCGTATTGCTCGACCTCGACGCGAGCTGGGAGGTCGGCGCGCGCGGCTACGCGAGCAAGTCCGCCAACTCGTGCTTCGAGGGACGGACGCTGCGCGGCGTCGTGCGACTCACCGTCGCCGCCGGTGCGGTTGCGCATCGGGCGCCGGCCGAGGTGGCGGCGTAAGCGTGCCGGCACGGACGTTGGACCGCGCGCGCACCGCGCTCGTCGTGATCGACGTCCAGGAGGCGTTCGCAAAGGCCGTCGATCGCTTCGAGGACGTGGTGGCCCAGAGCGCGATCCTCGTGCAGGGCGCACGCGCGCTCGGCCTGCCGGTGCTCGTCACGGAGCAGTACCCACGCGGGCTTGGCGACACGGTGGCCCCAGTGCGCGAGGCGCTCGGCGACATCGAGCGCCTGCCGAAGATGGTCTTCTCCGCCGCGCGCGCCGACGGCTTCGACCTCGCCGGTCGAGACCAGGTGCTCGTGTGCGGGATCGAGACGCACGTGTGCGTGAACCAGACGACGCACGACCTGCTCGCAGGTGGGGTGGAGGTGCACGTCGCGGTCGACGCGGTCTCCTCGCGCACGGCCGCCAACCGCGAGCTGGGGCTGAGCAAGATGCAGGAGAGCGGCGCAATCCTGACCTCGGTCGAGACCGCCCTGTTCGAGCTGCTCGGCGCCGCCGGCAGTGATGAGTTCAAGACGATCCAGAAGCTGGTGATGTAGATGACGCCCTCCTCAGACTCCACCGCCTACGTCCTGTTGGAGGACGGGGAGCGCTTCGACGGCCTCGCCTGCGGGGCCGACGGCCACGCCGTCGGCGAGGTCGTCTTCACAACCGGCATGACCGGCTACCAGGAGGCCGTCACCGATCCGTCGTTCGCCGGTCAGCTGATCACGTTCACAACCGCCCACGTCGGCAACTATGGCGTGAGCGCGGAGGCGATGGAGTCCGACCGCATCCACGCCCGCGCGGCGATCATGCGCGCCGCGACGAACCGCGAGGACGCGCCCGGCGCCGAGGGGGGCTGGCTCGATTGGCTGCGCGACTGCGGCGTCACCGGCATCACCGACCTCGACACACGCGCGCTCGTGCGCCACATCCGCGACGCGGGCGCGATGCGGGGCGGTGTCTTCCCAGCCGCCATGGGGGAGAGCGAGGCGCGCGCGCTGATCGCCAAGGAGCCTTCGATGGCCGGACGCGACCTTGCTCGGGAGGTTACGCCTGCGGAGCCTGTCGTCCTCGGGCCGCTCTCGCGCATGAGCGGAGGCCCGACGATCGCGATGCTCGACACCGGCGTGAAGGACTCGATCGTGCGCAATCTGCGCGAGCGCGGCGCGACCGTCGAGCTGCACCCCTGCACGTCATCCGCCGAGCAGCTGCTCGCACGCAACCCCGACGCCTTCTTCCTCGCCAACGGTCCCGGCGATCCGGCCGCACTCGACTACGTCGTCGAGACCGTCCGCAGCCTCGTCGGGAAGAAGCCCGTCTACGGCATCTGCCTTGGCCACCAGCTGCTGTGCCGGGCAGTCGGCCTGGAGACGTACAAGCTGCCGTTCGGCCACCGCGGCTCCAACCACCCGGTCAAGGACCTGACGACCGGCCGCGTCGAGATTACGAGTCAGAACCACGGCTTCGCGGTGCTCGGGCCCGGCGGTGCGAGGACGCTGCCCACCGACGAGCCAGTCCGCTGGGAGACCGACTTCGGCGCCGCCGAGCTGACGCACATCAACCTCTACGACCGCACCGTCGAGGGCCTCGCGCTGCGCGACGTCCCCGGTGCGACGGTCCAGTACCACCCCGAGGCCGGTCCCGGCCCGCACGACGCGCTCTACCTGTTCGACCGTTTCATCGCCGAGATCGAGGACGCCGCCTGACATGCCCCGCCGCGACGACATCAAGAAGATCCTCATCATCGGCTCCGGCCCGATCGTGATCGGGCAGGCCGCCGAGTTCGACTACTCCGGCACGCAGGCGTGCAAGGTACTGATGGAGGAGGGCTACGAGGTCGTCCTCGTCAACTCCAACCCGGCGACGATCATGACCGACCCGGAGATCGCGACGGCGACGTACGTCGAGCCGCTGCTGCCCGGCCCGGTCACGCAGGTGATCGAGCGCGAGCGACCTGACGCGCTGCTGCCGACGCTCGGCGGACAGACCGCGCTGAACCTCGCGAAGGCGCTGCACGAGGACGGCACGCTCGCCAGATACGACGTCGAGCTGATCGGCGCGAACTACGAGGCGATCGACCGCGCCGAGGACCGCGACCGCTTCCGCGACACGATGGCCGAGGCGAGACTGCGGGTGCCCGGCTCGGCGATCGCGACGACGGTGCCCGAGGCGCTGGAGGCACAGGAGCGGATCGGCCTGCCCGCGATCATCCGCCCGGCCTTCACGCTCGGCGGGCGCGGCGGCGGCATCGCGCGCACCCCGGAGGAGTACGCGGAGATCTGCGCGCGCGGGATCGCCGCGTCGCCGATCGGCCAGGTCCTGATCGACGAGTCGGTGCTCGGCTGGGGCGAGTTCGAGCTGGAGGTGATGCGCGACCACGCCGACAACGTCGTGATCGTCTGCTCGATCGAGAACCTCGACCCGATGGGCGTCCACACGGGCGACTCGGTCTGCGTCGCGCCACAGCAAACGCTCACCGACAAGCTCTACCAGCAGCTGCGCGACCAGGCGATCGCCGTGATCCGCGCGGTCGGGGTCGAGACGGGCGGCTCGAACGTCCAGTTCGCCGTCAACCCGGCGACCGACGAGATCATCGTGATCGAGATGAACCCGCGCGTCTCGCGCTCGTCCGCGCTCGCCTCCAAGGCGACCGGCTTCCCGATCGCGAAGATCGCCGCACGGCTCGCGGTCGGCTACACGCTGCAGGAGATCGACAACGACATCACGCGCGCCACGCCTGCGAGCTTCGAGCCGACGATCGACTACTGCGTCGTCAAGTGGCCGCGCTTCGCCTTCGAGAAGTTCCCCGGCTCCGACGCCGGCCTCTCGACGCACATGAAGTCCGTCGGCGAGGCGATGGCGATCGGGCGCACGTTCAAGCAGGCGTTCGCGAAGGCGCTGCGCTCGCGCGAGCTGGATGCGCCGTGCACGCCGCCGGCCGACGACGATGCGCTGCTGGCGGCGCTGGAGAACGGCGGCCCCGACCGCTTCGACCTCGTGCTGGAGGCGTTCCGCCGCGGCATGACGCCGGAGACGCTCAACGCGCGCACCTCGATCGACCCGTGGTTCCTGCACGAGCTGCAGGAGCTGGCGCTCGATCCGGAGGGTGCCGAGGCGGGGGAGCGGGTCTTCAAGTCGGTCGATACGTGCGCAGCCGAGTTCGCAGCGCGCACGCCGTACTACTACTCCGCACGGGAGCGGCCGCGGAACGGCGGCGGGGGCCGGGAGGCGGGAGCTGATTCCGAGGTCGAGCGCGGCGAGCGGGCGAGCGTGGTGATCCTCGGCGCCGGCCCCAACCGCATCGGTCAGGGGATCGAGTTCGACTACTGCTGCGTGCACGCCGCGATGACCGTGCGCGAGACCGATCGCGACGCCGTGATGGTCAACTGCAACCCCGAGACCGTCTCGACCGACTACGACACCTCCGACCGCCTTTACTTCGAGCCGCTGACGCTCGAGGACGTGCTTGGCGTCTGCGAGGTCGAGCAGCCGGAGGGCGTGATCGTGCAGTTCGGCGGCCAGACGCCGCTGAAGCTCGCCGCCGGCCTGGCGGAGGCGGGGGTGCCGATCCTCGGCACCTCGATCGACTCGATCGACCTGGCCGAGGACCGCGGCCGCTTCGGCAAGCTGCTGGAGCAGCTCGGCTATGAGGCGCCGCCGTACGCGACGGCCCACTCGCCGGAGGAGGCGATGGCGAAAGCACCTGAAGTCGGCTTTCCGCTGCTCGTGCGCCCGTCGTACGTCCTCGGCGGCCGTGCGATGGAGATCGTCTACTCGCTCGACGGCCTGCAGGACTACCTGACGCGTGTCGGCTCGGCCCACGGCAGCGGCAAGCAGATCTTCCTCGACCGCTTCCTCGAGGACTCGATCGAGCTCGACGTCGACGCGCTGTGCGACGGGAAAGACGTCTGGATCGGCGGGATCATGCAGCACGTCGAGGAGGCCGGCATCCACTCGGGCGACTCGGCCTGCGTGCTGCCGCCGCACTCGCTCGGACCCGACGCGCTTGCGCAGATTCGCTCGCACACCGAGGGGATCGCGAAGGCGCTCGGCGTCGTCGGCCTGCTGAACGTGCAGTACGCCGTCGACAACAGCGGAAAGCTCTACGTGATCGAGGCCAACCCGCGCGCCTCGCGCACCGTGCCATTCGTCTCCAAGGCGATCGGCCACCCGCTCGCCAAGCTGGCCTGCCGGATCATGCTCGGCGAGCGGATCGCCGACTTCGGCCTGCCGGCCGACCCGGTTGGCGACGTCGTCTGCGTCAAGGAGGCGGTGCTGCCGTTCGACCGCTTCGCCGGCGCCGACTCGCTGCTCGGCCCCGAGATGCGCTCGACCGGCGAGGTGATGGGCATCGCGCGCGACTTCCCGACCGCATTCGCGAAGGCTCAGGCCGCCGCCGGCTCGCAGTTGCCCGATGCCGGGACGGTCTTCATCACCGTCACCGACGGTGACAAGGCGGCGGCAGCGGGCGTCGCAGCGCAACTGCACGAGCTCGGCTTCGAGCTCGTCGCCACCGGAGGGACGGCGCAGGCGATCAAGCGCATGGGCATCCCCGTGCGCTCGCTCTGCAAGATCGGCGAAGGCTCACCGAACGTGCTCGACGAGATCGAGCGCGGGGAGGTGCGACTCGTCGTCAACACGCCCGTCGGAACGGGCGCTCGCACCGACGGCTGGGAGATCCGCTCCGCGGCGGTCGCGCGCGGCATCCCGTGCATCACGACGATGACCGGAGCGATGGCCGCAGCACGGGCGATCGCCGCAGCGCGGCGGGAGACGGCGCCCGTCATCTCGCTGCAGGAGCTGCAGCATGCGCTGGCCTCGCCGGCCGTGCCGCCCAGGGTCGCCCGAGCCTGATCCTGTGAACGCTCGCGTTCGCTCCGCCCCGGCACAGCAGGGTGGTACGCCCGGGCCCGGAGGGCGATCCGGACTTCGCTCCGCGGCCCGCCACCAGCTGCTTCTCAAAACGCCTGCAAACGGATCGGATCCTTCGAGGCAGCCTCGACATAGCTCGACCTCAAGTTGAGGTCGAGCTGAATTTCGCGGGTTGCCGCTTGCCGACCCGCGTTCACGTTGTAGACTCGCCGCCAATGCCGCCGGCCGCCAGTGAAACGCCCGCAAAGCACGCCACCGCGCCCGAGCGTTCCTTGCACCAGCGGATGATCGCGCTCACGCGCGCGAATGAGATCCGCACAAAGCGCGCACAGCTCAAGCGGGACCTCAAAGCAGGTCGTGTCGCGATACACGAGCTGCTGATGGAGCCCCCGACCTACGTCGAGACGGCGAAGGTCTTCGACCTCCTGCTCGCGGTGCCGAAGTACGGCCGCGTGAAGGCCAACAAGATCCTCACGCAGTGCCGCATCTCGCCGAGCAAGACGATCGGCGGGCTCTCACCCCGGCAGCGCGCCGAGCTCGTCGCGCTGCTTCGGCGATAGCTGGCGCCCCGGCCGCGCGTGGCACGCGTGTTCGTCATCACCGGTCCCTCCGGCGTCGGCAAGGGGACGCTGATCCGCGGCCTGCTCGCGCGAATCCCCGAGCTCGAGCTGTCCGTCTCGGCGACGACGCGGTCGCCGCGTCCCGGCGAGGTGGACGGTGTCGACTACCACTTCCTCAGCGACACGGACTTCGATCGCAAGGTCGCCGCCGGGGCGTTCGTCGAGCACGCCGCCTACTCCGGCCGGCGCTATGGGACATTGCGCTCCGAGCTCGAGCGCCGCACCAGCGCAGGGGTTCCAGTCGTCCTGGAGATCGAGGTGCAAGGCGCGCGCCAAGTGCGCAAGACGCTGCCCTCGGCGGTCCAGGTGTTCATCGTGCCGCCATCCGAGGAAGCGTTGCGCGAGCGGCTCGTCGACCGCGGAACAGACCCGACCGAAGAGATCGAACGCCGCCTGGCCGTCGCCGAGCGCGAGCTGTCCGCCCAAAGCGAGTTCGACCATAAGGTGATGAACGACCGCCAAGAGGACGCGGTCGCGGAGTTGGAGCGGCTCGTGCGCGCGGAGCTGGACGACAACGGGCGCTGATCGACAAGACGTCTCGCGAGCCGCACCGAGGTGCCCATGCAGGGAACTTGCGCTCCGACCGTCTAGACTCCGGGTGGCAACCATCTGGAAAGGCCGCTCTTGATCTCTCCCCGCATCGATCGCCTGCTGACGCACGTCGACTCCGACTACGCCAGCGTCGTCGTCGCCGCTAAGCGCGCGCGGCAGATCAACTCGTACTACCACAACCTCGGTGAGGGCACGTTCGACGAGTTCCCGCCGCCGATGGTCGAGACGCGCTCGAAGAACTA
>DATFPW010000103.1:0-2126 GCA_035264605.1 Conexibacter sp.
GCCCCCGTGGGTGATGCTGGCGCACCCGGACGCGATCCGCGAGGTGTTCACGGGCGACCCTGCGCTGCTGCACGCCGGCAAGGCGAACGTCGTCCTGCGCCCGTTCCTCGGCCGCGCGTCGGTGCTGCTGCTCGACGGCGCGGAGCACCTGCGTCAGCGCAAGCTGATGCTGCCGCCGTTCCACGGCGCGCGCATGGCCGGCTACCGCGAGATGGTCGCCGAGATCGCGCGCCAGCAGATAGCGACGTGGCCGCGCGGCGAGCCGCTGTCATTGGCGCCGCGGATGCAGGCGATCACGCTCGACGTGGTGCTGCGGGTGATCTTCGGCGTGCGCGAGGGCGCGCGGCTCGACGCGCTGCGCGCACGGCTGCGCACGATGATGGACCGAATCGTCGGCGGTCCGTCGCTGCTCGCGATGGTCGCGGCCGGGCCCGAGCGGATCGAGCGCTACGGGATCTACAAGCCGGCGCTCAAGCCCGTCGACGCGCTCCTGTACGAGCAGATCCGCGAGCGCCGCGCCGCCCGCGGCGACGACGTGCTCTCGCTGCTGCTCGACGCCCGCCACGACGACGGCAGCGCGATGACCGACGCAGAGCTGCGCGACGAGCTCGTCACGCTGCTCGTCGCCGGTCACGAGACGACCGCGACGGCGCTGGCGTGGACGGCCGAGCGGCTGGTCCGGGCGCCGGGCGGCTGGGCGGCGCTTCAGCGCCGCGGCGAGGAGTACGCCGAGGCGGCGGGCAAGGAGGCGCTCCGCCTGCGGCCCGTGCTGCCGGTCGTGGTGCGCCACCTGCGGGCGCCGATGGCGATCGCCGGGCTCGATCTCCCGGCCGGCACGGTCGTGGCGCCCTCGATCTATCTCGTGCATCGCCGCCCCGAGATCTATCCCGACCCCGCGCGATTCGACCCCGAGCGCTTCCTCGGCGACAAGCCGCAGGGCGGCACGTACACGTGGATCCCATTCGGCGGCGGCGTGCGCCGCTGCCTCGGCGCGGCCTTCGCGCTGATGGAGCTGCGCGTCGTGCTGGCCGAGCTCGGCCGCACGCTCGACGCCGCCGCGGTCGACGCGGCGCCGGAGCCGACCCGGCGCCGGGCGATCACGCTGGTGCCTGCGCGGGGCGCCGAGGTCGTCTTGAGCTAGCGTTGCTGACCCGTATGGCAGCGCGCAACGGAAACCAGCCCAGGGAGCTGTTCCTGATCGACGGGAACTCGCTCGCCTACCGCGCGTTCTTCGCGCTGCCGGAGTCGATCGCGACCTCCGACGGGCGGCCGACGAACGCGATCTTCGGCTTCGCCTCGATGCTGGTGAAGATCCTCTCCGACCACGGGGACGTGCCGACGGTCGTGGTCTGGGACGCCGGCATGTCCGGCCGCAAGGACATCTCGACCGAGTACAAGGCGCAGCGCTCGACGCGCCCCGACCTGCTCAAGCAGCAGTGGCCGCACCTGCAGCCGCTCGTCGACGCGTTCGGCTACCCCAACGTGGCGGTCGAGGGCTACGAGGCCGACGACGTGATCGCGGCGCTGACCGACAAGGCGCGCGCTCAGGGCATCCCGGTGATGGTCGTGACCGGCGATCGCGACGCCTACCAGCTCGTCACGGACGGCGTGCGGATCATGACGACGTCGCGCGGCATCACCGACACGAAGGTCTACGACCGCCAGGGCGTGATCGACCGCTACGGCATCCCGCCCGAGCTGGTGCCCGACTTCATCGGCCTCAAGGGCGACACGTCCGACAACATCCCCGGCGTTCCCGGGATCGGCGACAAGACCGCGGCCGAGCTGCTGCAGCGCTTCGGCTCGCTCGAAGGCGTGCTGGCCAACGTCGACCAGATCTCCGGCGCCAAGCGCAAGCAGAACTTGACGGAGCACGCGGACGCCGCCCGGATGTCGAAGCAGCTGGCGACGATCGTGCGCGACGTCCCGATCGAGCTCGACCTCGAGGGCGAGATCGACCGTGAGCCCGACCGCTCGCGGCTGCGCGAGATCTTCCGCGAGTGGGAGCTGCGCGATCCGCTCCGCCGACTCGAGGAGGCGCTGGAGGCCGCCGACGCGGCGGCGTCGAGCGCCTCCTCGAGCCGGCGCAGTGGGTCGCGCAGCTCGAAGTCGCGGAAGATCGCGCG
>DATFPW010000104.1:0-8955 GCA_035264605.1 Conexibacter sp.
GGTCGGCCTGGCAGACGTTGAGCCACTCCTCCGCAGCAGAGGCGAGGAAGCCGCGCCGCAGGTACATGCCGGCAAGCAGCTCGCGCCGCTCGCGGGGCGGAAGCGGCGTACCGTCGAGCAGCCCGACGAGCGCGCCGAAAGCGTCGACCTCCTGCACGCGAAGGAGTGCCTCGAGCGTCGTCGCGAGTGCGGGGACCGCGTCCAGCGGCAGCGCAGGCGTGCCCTCGCGAAGCGTCCTGAGCTGACCTCCCTCTGCGAGGTCGGGGCAGGACGCTTCGTCCACGAGATCCGCCCACGCCGCGAACAACGCCAGCTCACCGCTCGGCATCCCGCCGGCGGCGGCGCGCGCGAGCACCGCGCGAGCGGCGTCCAGGTCGCCGTCCACGAGCAGCGCGAACAGCTCGCTGCGGCGCGCGGCGACGGCGTGCGGATCGTCGTCGCCCAACAGCGCCGCTTCGGCGGCCGCTTCATCCCAGCGCCGCTGCGACAGCAGCGCCTCGGCAAGCGCGACACGCGCGTAACCGCTGCCCGGCTGTGCCTCCAGCAGCAGGCGGTACTGCGCCTCGGCCGCCTCGGTGCGACCCGCCTCGTACAAGGCGGTGCCGAGCATGAAGCGGACAGTGGGGGTCAACGCCTCCACGCGCGATTCGACACGCGCAACGACCTCGTCCGGCGCGACGCCGTCGGCCAGCAGCGCAGCCGCGAACGGCAGCACGAGGCCGAAGAAGCCGGGGAAGTCGCCGAGGCAGGCGTCGAGCAGCACAACCGCCTCGCCGGTCTCGCCGCGGGCATGGTGGATCTCGGCGATCGCGATCGTCGGCAGGAACGTGCCCATCCCGACGGTCGCGGTGTACTTCGACGGCGCGTCGCCCATCGCGATGCACTCGCGGTAGAGGCGCAGCGCGCCGTCGGTGTCGCCGAGCGCCAGCGTCGCCGCGGCCTGCTCGAAGACGATGTCGGTGAAGCCGGGGTAGCGCGCGAGCCCCTCGGCGCCGCGCGCGAGGCAGTCCTCGTGGCGACCGCAGATGCGCAGCGCGCGCACGAGTCGCGAGACGAGCGCCGGCATGAAGCCCCACGTGCGGCCCTGCGGATCGTTGACGATCAGCTCCCACGCGCGCTCGAACTCCGCCAAGGCCGCCTGCGCGTCGCCGACGGCGCCGTACTCGGAGCCGAGGTTGAAGTGCAGGAACGGGTCGGACGTGCCGGCATCGCGCTGCTTCAGCAGCAGCTCGATGTTGCGGCGCGACTTCTCCTTCGCGTCGCGCACCGCGCCGAGGTAGCCGAAGTGCTCGATGCGGATCGGCGTCGCTTCGATTCGCTCCGGCAAGTGCAGCGGCAGCGTCTCGGCGATCTGCTCGTGCAGCGAGCCGCTGAAGCGATACTCGGACCGCGCGCGGAAGACGCGCAGGGCGGTGTGCGTGGCGGCGGTGCCGTCGCCGAGCTCGCCGGTGTAGGAGATCTCGGTCAGGTAGAAGCACTCGCGCCACGTCTTGCCGCGCAGCTCGCGCAGGCGCTCGACGTCCTCCTCGACCAGCACCTCGTCGGCGTCGAGGAACATCAGCCAGTCGCCGGTGGCGGTGTCGAACGACACGTTGCGCGCGTCGGCGAAGGAGCCAGTCCACTCGCGCTCGATCACGGTCGCGCCGAACTCGCGGGCGATCTCGATCGTGCGGTCAGTCGAGCCGGTGTCGACGATGACGATCTCGTCGACGGCGGGGGCGACGGACGCGAGGCAGCGCGGGAGCATCTCCTCCTCGTCCTTGACGATCATGCAGAGGCTCAGGCGCATGCCCTCGGCGGGGCGCGCGCGGTCGGCGACGCGGCGGGCGCGTCTGGCGACCTCCGTCAACGCGACGGCGATGGCGCGCGGGAAGGCAGGCGAGACGCCGCCCTTGCGGCGACGCGCGATCTCGTCCAGGTTGCGCTGGACGTTGGCGAGCTCCGGGTCGAGCCGGCGCGCGGCGGCGAACAGCGCGGCCGCGGCATCCAGCGACCACAGCTCGTACAGCAGCACGCCCGCGTAGTTGAGCAGCACGGGCTCGCGCGGCTCGTCCTCCAGCAGCGCGACGGTGGCGCGCGCGGCGGCGAGGTAGATCGCCGGGACGCGGGCGCGATCGGCCGCCTGGCCGGCGCGCAGCGCAGACTCCACGAGCTTGGTGCGCGACGCATAGCGGGCGTGCACGTCCACGATCGCGGCCGTCTCCGCGAACAGCGCGGCGTAGCCGTCGAGGTCGTGGCGGTCGAGGCACGCGGCGGCCGCGGCCGACGGATCGGGCGGCGTTGCGGGCGAAGCGTTCGTGGGTGAGCCGGTGAGGCGGAGCGCCATGCGAGTGGGACCTCCAGCGGGGGAGCGGACAACCGGGTAGTCGGCCGGGCCCCGCGAGTCCTGAGCGAGAAGCCGTTCGCGCGCTCCGAGGCGTCCAGCGCACCTCCGAGCTTCTCCCTGCTCACCCCAGGAATTGAGCGGGACCGCCCCTGGTACCCCGATGACTTCAGAGCAAACTCCTAGGGAGTGACGTTATGGGAAGCAAAGCCCACAACTGGACGTTTGTTCTGGGTCTATTACCCCATAGCGGCGATCTAGGCGCATCCGCACCCCTGCCGATACCCAGGCCATCTTGGGGATCAGTCCGACGGAGGGAAGCGGAGAGATGCAGCTCGATACGAAGCGCACAGGAGGCCGTATCTCGGCCGATGAGGCGCTCGCACTGTGGCAGGAATACCGCGACACGGACGATCGCCGCGTCCGCGACCGCCTGGTGCTCACGTTCGCTCCGATGGTCAAGTACATCGTCTACAAGAAGGTTCGCGAGATCCCGGCCCGCTGCGAGGTCGAGGACTTCATCTCCTGCGGCCTGGAGGCGCTGATCAACTCGATCGAGCGCTACGACCCCGCCAAGGGCGCCACGCTCGAGCAGTTCTCGTGGACGCGCATCCACGGTGCCGTGCTCGACGAGCTGCGCCGCCAGGACTGGGCGCCGCGCTCACTGCGCCGCTGGGAGCGCGACATCAACCAGGCGCGCGAGACCTTCATCGGCGTCCACGGCCGCAAGCCGACGCGCCCGGAGCTCGCGCACGCGCTCAGCACGACGGTCGAGGAGCTGCGCAAGCGCGAGGACGAGATCCTCGCCTCCGACGTCACCTCGCTCAACACGCTCGTGCTCAGCGATGACGAGACCGCGATCGAGCGGATCGACACGCTCGTCAGCGACGACCGCTTCGCCGATCCGGAGCACCACACCGCGCGCGACCAAGCGAAGCTGCGCTTCCGCGCCGCGTTCGAGCGCCTGCCACAGCGCGAGCGCCAGGTCGCCGTGCTGCTCTACGTCAAGAACCTCACGCTGCGCGAGATCGGCGACATCCTCGGCGTCTCCGAAAGCCGCGTCTGCCAGATCCACGGTCAGCTGAAGAAGATGCTCCGCACGGAGCTCGACGCGGACGCGCTGCTGTTCAGCGAGGTCGCCTGACCGCAGCGGCCTCGTCCAGCTCTCTCAGCCACGCGAGCGCGGCCGCGACCGCAGCGCGCAGAGCCGGCGGCACATCTGCCGGCAGGGACGGCTGAGCGACACCATCGCGGGACTCGCCTCCGGCACCCGTCTCAGACATATACGTCCAGCGGGTTGGGACGGGCGACGACCTCCACCTCCGCCGACCGCGAGGCGGCCTGCGCGAGCGCGGCCCGCAGCGCACCGGAGCCCTCGCGAGCCAGCCCCAGCCCCGGTCCGTCGCCGAGCGCGACGAGCGCCTGGACCAGCTCGTCGTCGAGCGCGACGCGCAGCTCCACCGTGCCGAGCGCTCTCCCCTCGAAGCGCACCGTCACGACGTGGGCGCGCTCTCCGTCGGCGCCACCGTCCCCATCGCTTCCCAGGACGACGACGCGGTCCCCAGCCGTCGCCGGCTCGGCAAGCGGCGGCGGGACCTGCGCTCCCGACGGCGGCTCCTGCGCGAGCGCCAGCACCGCTCGCTCGCCACTCGTCTCCTGCACGACGAGCCGCAGTCTGTCCCCGGCCTGCACCTCGTCGGGCAGCTCCGCCGTCAGGTAGGCACCGGCGAGGTTGATGACCCCGTGCTGGCCGTGGCGCTCGACGACGCGGGCAGCCAGCACCCGCCCGACGACGAGCGGCAGGTCGGGCGCCGTGGAGCGCAGGAGCGCAAGATCGACCGCGAGCGGTCGCATCGGCGGCACCCTACCCGCCGCTCCGGCGCGCTCCCGCAGCTACAGCTGCCAGACGCCGCCGCGCAGCACCGGCGTGCGCGACCCGTCTGCGGCGAGGCCGGTGACGTCCACATCGTCCCCGCCGATCATGAAGTCGATGTGGACCATGCTCGTGTTGATCCGCTCGGCATCCGCGTCGCCCACGGCGAACGCGAACGCCTGCCCGAGCGCGACGTGGCTGGCGGCGTTCTCGTCGAGCAGCGTGTCGTAGAAGACGGTGTCGAGCGGGCCGATGCGGCCGCTGCCGTCGACGAGCGCGACCTCTCCGAGGCGCGCCCCGCCGTCGTCATGCGTAGTCATCGCACGCAGCACGTCAGCGCCCTTGTCGGCCTGGATGTCGACCGCCCGGCCGCCCTCGAAGCGGACGGTCAGCCCCTCGATCGTCGCGCCCGCGAGCTGCAGCGGCTTCGTCGCGCGCACCACGCCGTCGACCCGAGTGGGGTCGGGCGTCGTGAAGACCTCCTCCGACGGGAGGTTGGGGACGTGCGGGATCCCGTCTCTCGTCGCGAAACTCGCGCTCAGCCATCTCGAGGTCGGCAGCAGGCCGACGGTCAGGTCCGTCCCCGGCCCCTCGAAGTGGAGCGCGTCGAAGCGCGCGGCGGTGAGCCGCTCGGTGACGCCTCTGAGCGTCGCCATCCGCTCGCGCCAGGCGGCGACCGGGTCGTCCTCGTCGAGCCGGCAGACGTGCACGATCTGCTCCCACAGCTTCGCGAGCGCCTCGTCGGGCGGGAGATCGGGGTGCACCTGCGCCGCCCAGCCGGGCGTCGGGCAGGGACCGATCGTCCAGTTGGTCGTCTGGTCGTTGAGGACCTTGCCGGCCTCGCGCAGCGTCTGCGCTCTGTCGGCGCCGACGCGCGCGGGATCGAGGTCCTCCAGCAGTCTGGGCGCGGTCGGGCCGGTCAGCGCGATGCGCGCGCAGCGCTGCTCGCCGAGCGCGAGGATCCGCTCGCCGATCCAGCTCGGGACGGTCTCCAGCGCGGCGTCGCCGCCGTGCTCGATGCGTGCGCGGCGCACGTACGGGTCGGAGTAGGCGACGTCGACGTAGGTCGCGCCGTGCGCGTAGGCCGCCGCCGCGATCGCACGCGTGAGCGGCTCCTTGCCGATCTCCGAGCTGACGGAGACGATCTGGCCGGGCTGGACGTTCGCCGCGAAGCCGACGAGCAGCTCGGCGAAGCGGTCGAGCGTGGCGGAGTCGATCCCCGCGGACGTCCCGGCGGTCACTGCGGGTAGACGTCGCAGCCGGCAGCTCTCACGGCCGCGGCCTCTCTCGTGCGCGCCGCGTCGATCGCTCTCGCCGACAGGTCGCCCGATCTCGCCTCACCCGCCGGCCAGTCGTCCTCGTTCGTGAGGAAGTCTCTCGGGTAGAGGCCGGGACACAGGCGCGCCAGGTCGCGGTCGCTGTAGTCGTCGTGATCCTCGATGAACGCGACGCGTGCGCTCTCCTGCGCCGGCGTGAGTCTCGCCTCGGTGCCGTACGCGCAGCCGCCGACGACGAGCGCGGCGATCAGAGCGACGAGGGGGGTGAATCTGCGAGCCATCGAGGCGGAAACGCTACCGCGCCGGGCGGGTGGGCGCGGAGCGCACGACGGTAGGCTCCGGGGCGTGGAACCTGACGCCGTCGAGATCCGCGTGCTCGGCTGCCTGATCGAGAAGCAGCGCACCACGCCGGACGCCTATCCGCTGTCGCTCAACGCGCTGCGGCTCGCGTGCAACCAGGCGACGAACCGCAACCCGGTCGTCGACTACGACGAGACGATCATCCGCGACGCGCTCCAGCACAGCTACCGCCGCGGCTGGACGCGGCTCACGAGCGGCCACGGCTCGCGCGCGGCGAAGTACCGCCACCTGCTCGACGAGGCGCTCGGCCTCGCCTCCGACGAGCTGGCGGTGCTGGCCGTGCTGATGCTCCGCGGCGCCCAGACGCCCGGCGAGCTGAAGCAGCGCGCGGAGCGCCTGCACCGCTTCGACGACCTCGCCGCGGTGGACGCGACGCTGCAGCAGCTGATCGGCAGAGGCCACGTCGCGCAGCTGCAGCGTCAGCCGGGGCAGAAGGAGGAGCGGTACGTGCAGTTGCTTGGGGGTGACGGCGGGGAGACCGGCGCGAGCGCTGCACCCACCGCCGCCCAGCCGACGCCCACCGTCCCGCCTCCCGCTCCGGCGGCTCCCGCTCCACCCGTCGCGGTCCCTCCCGCCTCACCCCCGGCGCCCGCCGCGCTTCCAACCGCCGCCGAGGCCCGCATTGCCCAGCTCGAGCGCGAGGTCGCCGCGCTGCGCGCGGAGCTGGCGTCGCTGCGCAATGAGCTGGGCGCCTGAAGCGCTCACAACGAGTACGAGATGGCGCGACACGGTGTCGTGCGCTACGACGTCGAGCAGCTCAAGTCGAATCGCAAGGTCATCTCTGAGAATCCGCGTGGCGAACGTGGGAGCGTGCTGCTCGTCGGCGAAACCGACGGCGGACGGCTGCTGACCGTCGTGCTCGCGCCGACTGACGACCTGACGACATGGCGACCAGCCACCGCTTTCGACGCCTCCCGTCACCACCGCTCGTTGTTTGACAGGAGGTATCGATGAGCCATCCGCGAGGACAACTCCATCATCGCGGCGGCGAGAGACGCGATCCGCGCGTACGTCGACGCGCACACTCAGCAGCCGGCCGCACCCCGCCGCCGCGCAAGCTGACGCTCCAACCCCACTCAAGAACCGCCCACCCCGGCCGACCACCGGGAGTGCATGGAGCGCGGTCTCTACATCGCAGCATCCGGGATGGTTGCCGAGCAGATGCGGCAGGACCAGATCGCGAACGACCTCGCGAACGCGTCGACGCCCGGGTACAAGGCCGACCGCGTCACGCAGAGAGCGTTCGCCGACCTGCTGCTGAGCAACACCGCGACCGGACAGGGGGTCGGCGGCCTCACGACGGGCGTCGCCGCCGACCGGATGGTCACCGACGTCTCGCCGCAGCCGGTGCGCGACACCGGCGAGCCGCTCGACCTCGCGATCGTCGGCGACGGCTGGTTCGGCGTGCAGACCGCGCAGGGCACCCGCTACACGCGCAACGGCCAGTTCACCGCCGCGGGCGATGGCACGCTCACCGACCAGCTCGGCAACCCCGTGCTCGGCCGCAACGGCCAGCCGGTGAAGGTCGACGGAAGCGGCCACGTGAACGCCTCCGAGGTCGGGGTCTTCGCCCTCGCCGACCCCGCCAAGCAGGGCGACAACCTCTTCAGTGGAACGGCCGGCGGCATCGCCTCCGGCGCCGTCCGCACCGGCGCGCTCGAGGGCTCAGGCGTCGACCCGGCCCGCACGATGGTCGACATGATCGCCTCCTTCCGCGCCTTCGAGGCCGGCCAGAAGGTGATCCAGACGATCGACGAGTCGCTGCACAAGACCGCGACCCAGGTCGCCTCGCCTAACGGAGGTGCATGATGCTCAGCGGCCTCTACTCCGCAGCAGCCGGCATGGCCGCGCAGCAGCAGCGCATCGACGGGGTCGCCAACGACCTCGCGAACGCCTCGACGACCGGCTACAAGCACGTGCGCGTCGGCTTCCGCGACCTGCTCTACAACGCGCAGGGCGGCTCGGCCGGCCCGACCGTGCTGGCCGGCGCCGGCGCCGCGGCCGGCTTCATCGGCCGCAGTCAGGAGCAGGGCGCGCTGCAGACGACCGACCAACCGCTCGACGTCGCGATCCAGGGCCCCGGCTTCTTCCAGGTCAAGCGCCCCGACGGCTCGCTCGCGCTCACGCGCGACGGTTCGCTGCGGCTCGACTCGCAAGGCCGCCTGACGACGAGCGACGGCAACGTCCTGCAGCCGGAGATCGCCGTGCCGAGAGGCACGAGCGCCGACCAGCTGTCGATCGCCGGCGACGGCACGGTGCGCGCTGGTGCGGGCAGAGCGCTCGGCCGCATCGAGCTCCTGACCGTGCGCGCGCCCGACGGCCTGCAGCCGCTCGGCGGGAACCTGTTCGCGGCGAATGCCGCCAGCGGCACCCCCACCGCCGCCGGCAACGACTCCACCCTGCGCCAAGGCACGCTCGAGGGCTCCAACGTCGACGTCGGCGACGCGATGGTCGACATGATCGACGCGCAGCGCAGCTTTCAGCTCGCCAGCAAGGCGATCCAGATGCAGGACCAGATGCTCGAGATCGCCAACCAGGTGAAGCGATGAGCCTGCCGGCCGGCCTCCCGCCGATCGACCAATCGCTGCTGCCGGCCGACATCCGCACCGCCGCGCCCGCACGCAAGGACGCCTACGAGGCCGGCCTCGGCTTCGAGCGCCTGCTCGTCCAACAGCTCAGCCAGTCGCTCACCGACTCCGCCAGAGACGCCATGGGCGGAGACTCGCCCTACGCAAGCCTGCTCCCCGACGCGCTGACCGACGGCGTGATGGGCAGCGGCGGCCTCGGCCTCGCACGCCAGATGGCCGACGCGATCCAGCCCCCAGTCGTCGGAAGCGTCCTGTCGCAGCCCTCGCCCGCAACGTCAGGTCAGGACGCTTCGGGCGCCGAGCCCGCAGCAGCGCCGGAGCCCACGCCATGAGCGCCCTCGCAATCGCGGCGCCGGCACAAGACCCCCGCCTCGCCGGCGACGTGCTCGCACACCTCGAGGCACAGCTGCAGTCGACCACACGCCTGCTTCACGCCGTGCTCGCGCAGGGCGTCGCAATCCGCGCGCAGGACGTCGACGGCGTCGTGCGCCAGGTGGCGGCATTCCAGGCCGAGCTGGAGCGACGCGCGCGCCT
>DATFPW010000105.1:0-22434 GCA_035264605.1 Conexibacter sp.
GGCTGCACCGTGAGCCATTGGAAGTGCACGACGTCAGCGCGGCGGGCACCGCGCGAGGCGGCGAAGCGCAGCATGTCGGGCACGTGCTGGGCGAGCTTCGCCGCGCGTCGCGTGCGGGAGCCCGGCCCGCCGGGCGCCCAGCGGTAGAAGGCCTCACGCATCGCGTAGCCCTCGCCGCGCGGCACATCCCCGTAGGCGAAGCGGCTCGTCACCAACTCCACGGCGATCTCGTCCCCGCCCACCCGCGCGAGCGCCCCCGCCAGCGCGTGGTCGTAGGGCGGCGTGAAGGCCGACGGGTCGACGAGCTGGACGTTGAGCGGTGAGGCGGCCATGTCCGGCATCATCCCCCACCCGTCATGAGCGTCGAAGTCTCCTACTGCATCGTCAACACCGAGCAGCGAGTGCTGCTGGAGCGCTGCCTCGACGCGATCGCGAGAGAGCAGGCCACGCTGCCGTTCGAGACCGAGGTGCTCGTGCTCGACAACGCCTCGCGCGACGGCTCGGTCGGGATGGCGAGAGCGCACCCGGTGACGACCGAGCTGATCCGCCGCGAGCAGCGGCGCGGCAAGGCGGAGAACGACAGCGCGCTGATGCAGCGCGCGCGGGGGCGCTACTGCCTGCTGCTGAACGAGGACTCCGAGCTGCTGTCGGGGGCGACCGCCGCCCTGCACGCCGCGGTCGCCGAGCGAGCGGACGTGGGCGCCGCAGGTACGAAGCTGCTGCGTCCCGACAGGAAGCAGCAGCCGTCGGCGTGGCGCTTCCCGACGCCGTCGACCGCGCTCGCAGGCGCGCTCTTCCTGCACAAGTGGCTGACGGTCGAGAGCAAGGGCGACGCCGTGCGCGAGGTCGACTGGGCGCAGTCGGCCGCGCTGCTCGTGCGGCGCGAGGCGGCGCAGAGGATCGGCTGGATGGACCCGGCCTTCTTCGTCTACTCCGACGAGGTCGACTTCTGCAAGCGCCTGCGCGACGCCGGCTGGACGATTCTGTACGTGCCGCAGGCGGAGGCGATCCACCACGAGCAGCTGTCGACCGGCAACGTGCCGACGCGACGGATCGTCGAGCTCTCGCGCAACCGCGACCGCTACATGCGCAAGCACCACTCGCGCCTGTCGGCATGGCTCGTGCGCTGGCTGACGGCGTGGACGTACGCGCTGCGCGCGCTCGCCGCGAACGCGCTCCCCGGCCACGACCCGGCGCGCTACTGGCAGCACGTGGAGGCGACGCTGCACCCCGAGCGCGGTGAGGGGCTGCGCGAAGCGGCGGCGGATTGGAACCGCGGGCCGCGCCTGTGACGTCGCCGAGCGCCGGCGCCCGTCACGGCTCGGTCCGGGATGGCCCGTGGCGCTGCGTCACGTCGCGCACCGACCCGTCCTCCATCAGCCACTCGACGCGGTCGGGCGTGCCGGCCTGCGGCACGTCGACCGCCACCTCGAACGCAAAGAAGTTGTCGCGGGCCGGGAAGCTGCGGGTCGAGCGGCCGTAGGTGACGCGCACCTCGCGCACGCCGCTCGGCGCGAGGCCGGAGACGGTCGCGCGGCCGTGCCGCGTGCCGGAGGCGCCGAACGTGCCGTGCGCGCGGATCTCGGCCAGCGGTGTGCAGCCGCCGCCACCGCCGCCGATCAGACAGATGGTCGGGACGGGCTCGGCCGGGCGCGCGTACAGGCGCCGCGCGCGCGGCGGCAGCTTGCGTGCGCAGCCGGCCGGGAGCGGCGGCCGGCCGGCTCCGTGCGACGGGACGAGGAAGGTGTCGCCGCCGACGCGGCGGATGCCCTGCACGTCGACCCCGACGAGCCCGAGCGGGCGCAAGTACTTGGCCGCGACGGCGTCGCCCGCGGTGCGCGGGCGCGCGAGCACGCCAAGCACCGACGTGAACTCCGGGCCGACCGATGGTCCGGTGTCGACCCGCTTCGCCGATGGCCCCTCGCAGGAGACGCCCGTGCCGATCGCCGTGGCGGTCCTCATCGCCGGCGCCGGATCGACGTCGGGGCGCCACACGTCGGTGACGGCGCCGACCGCCGGGACGGACAGCGCGCCGGCGGCGAGCGCGACCGCGAGCAGGGGCCGCCGGCGAATCCGGCGTCGGCGGGGCGGCGCGCACGCCGCCGGCCACCCGGCCGCGTCGGCCGCGTCGGCCTCGTCTACGCCACGCGCATGCTGCTCGACCGTCGCGGCCCGCAGGCGCTCCTCCAGCTCGTCGAAGAACCGGCTCATGAGACCTCCTCCAAGTTGTTGCGCAGCGCGCGCAGCCCACGGCTGACGCGCTGCCGGATCACCGACTGCGAGCACCGCAGGCGCGCGGCGATCTGCTCGTAATCCTGCTCCTCGACGACGTGCGCGAGGATCGCCTCGCGCTGGTCGGGCGGCAGCGCGGCGACGGCGGCGAGCACGGCCGGCTCGCCGTCGCTCGACGCGATCCGCTCGACCGCGAACAGGTCCTCGTCGTCGAGCGCCTGCGGCTCCCAGCCGAGCCGGCGCCGCGCCGCCTCCTCCACGCGCCCGCGGCGACGGCTCTCGCGCAGCTTGTTGGCGGCGATCCCGTAGAGCCATGCGAGCGCGGGCGGCCCGCCCGGGCGGTAGCGCGGACAGGCGACCAGCGCGGTCGCGAACACCTCGGCGGTCAGGTCGGCCGCCGTCTCGCGGTCGCCCGTGCGGCGCAGCAGGTAGCCGGTGATCGCCGGCAGGTGCCGGCGGTAGAAGCGGGCGAACGCGTCGCCGTCACCGGCGGCGGCGCGCGTGAGCAGATCGTCGTCGGTCATGCCCCCTTCTGCACGCGGACTCCGATCTGTGACGGCTACGAGGCCGGAGCGCTGCGCGCGCGGCGCAGCCGCGCGCGCAGCGTGCGGATCAGCGCGCGCTCCTCGGGGCGGTAGAAGCCGGTGAGACCGAGCACCATCGGCAGCACGAGGGCGAGCACGGCGCGGGAGACGAAGCCGGCCGCGCCATCGGTGGGCAGCAGCAGCTCGCCGGTGCCGGCGAGCCCGCCGAGCACGAGCGCCAGCTGCGCGATCCGCTGCCATTCGAAGTCGACGCGGAAGAGCCTACGCGTCAGCAGTCGCATCACGATCAGCATCGCGACGTACGCGCCGGCGAGCGCGAGGCCGGCGCCGGCGATCCCCAGCGACGGCGTCAGCACGATCAGCAGCACGACGTTGACCGCCAGCCCGACGGCGGCCGCCGGGAAGTTGCGCGTCGTCACCTCGGCCCGACCGGCGATCACGACGAAGATCACGAACAGGCCGTAGAGCGACCAGCCGAGCGCGAGCCACGGCAGCGCGGTGTGCGCCTCGAAGAAGGCCGGCGCGGCGAGCAGCTTGGTGAACCAGCGGCCGAGCAGCAGCAGCCCGGCGACGGCCCAGCCGGTGACGAGCAGGTAGTAGGTCGCGACGAACGCGTAGAAGCGCGCCGCCTCGTCGTCGTCCTTGATCGAGTAGGCGAGCGGCGGCCAGCTGTACTGGAAGGCGCGTGCGATGAAGGCGGTGACGCCGGCGAGCTTGACGGCGATCGAGTAGACGCCGGCGGTCGCGGCGCCGTAGCGATGGAAGAGGTAGTAGCGATCGACGAGGTTGAGCGCGTAGACGGACGCATCGGCGGGGACGGTCGGCAGGCCGAAGCGCAGCAGGTGTCGGAGCGGGTGGAGGTTCGGATGGTCGGCGCCGCCGCGGCGAGGCAGCAGGCGACCGGCCATCGAGAGCCAGAGCGCGAGCAGGACGACGGTCGAGGCGGCGTAGTTGCCGAGCAGCAGGCCGCGCGCCTCCTGGTTCTCGATCACCACGAGGTAGACGGTCAGCGAGATCGTCAGCAGGACGTTGGCGAGCGTCGTGATCGCGTACGCGCGAGCGCGCTCGTCGACGCGCAGCAGCGCGTAGGCGAGCTCGAGGTTGGTGAAGGTCCACAGGCCGAGCACGGCGATGCGGAAGATGCCGGCGTCGCTGTGGTCGAGGATCAGCTCGCTCAGCGGCTCGGCGAAGATCGCGAGCGGGATCGCGCACAGCGTGGTCGCGGCGAGCAGGAAGCCGGTCGCGCGACGGGCGAGCGCGTCGCGGCGGTCTTGGTCCTCGTCGGCGTAGTGGTAGCGCACGAGCGCCTCGCCCACGCCGAAGCGGATCACGATGCTGAACAGCACGATCCCCGTCATCAGCAGCTCGGCGATGCCGTACTGCGCCGATGACACATGCCGTGTGTAGACCGGCAGCAGCGCGACGGCGAAGACCTTGGAGACGACGTCGCCGACCTGGTAGGCGGCGGTCGTCTTCAGCAGGCGCTGGAGGAGGCCGTGCATGCGGGCGGGACGGTATCCACCAAACGCATGCTGTGTAGACATCCCTCGGGACGCGCGTGACCATCGTCCGACCGCTCCACTGGTCGCGAAAGGCGATGCACATGGCGGTGTATGCTGGTGTACGGATGAGTCGCACGAACATCGACATCGACGATCGTCTGATCGAGACGGCGATGAAGATCCACGGGCTGAAGACGAAGCGCGAGGCGGTCGACTTCGCGCTGCGCAGATTGGTCGGCACCCCGATGACGCGCGAGGAGATGCTCGCGATGCGGGGAACGGGCTGGGACGGGGACCTCGACGAGATGCGCTCGGCGCCGCTGCCATGGGATCGCTGATCCTGGCCGATTCGTCCGCGTGGATCGAGTACCTGCGCGCGACCGAGAGCGACACGGACCTGCAGCTAGACGCATTGCTGAGACAAGGCGCCCGCGTGGCCACAACCGACCTCGTGCTGCTCGAAGTGCTCGCCGGCGCGCGGACGCAGGAGAGACACGACGAGTGCCAGAGCCTCCTCTACGCCTGCGAGTACCTGCGCTCGAACACGCCGTCCGACTACGAGAGTGGGGCCGCGATCTTCCGCGCCTGCCGCAGGGGCGGCGAGACGATCCGTGCGCTCAGCGACTGCGTGATCGCCGCGGTCGCGATGCGTTGCAAGGCCGCGGTCCTCACGAAGGACCGCGACTTCGAGGCGATCGCGCGACACGTCGAGCTCGAGCTGGCCTGATCGGCCGGCTCGGCGTTCGACGGGCCCCGACGCGCTGCCACAATGGGGATGTGGAGTCGCTGAAGGGAAAGCTGTTGCTGGCCTCGCCGACGCTCGAGGATCCGAACTTCCTGCGGACCGTCGTGCTCGTCGCCGAGCACACGGACGAGGGTGCGATGGGGCTCGTGCTGAACCGGCCGGCGGATGTGACGGTCGGCGACAGCGCGCCGGAGCTGGAGGAGCTGGTCGACGCGCGCGAGCCGATCTACGTCGGCGGCCCCGTGCAGCCGACCGCGGTGATCGTGCTCGCCGCCTTCACCGACCCGGGCGCCGCCGGGCTGCTGATCAGCGACGACGTCGGCTTCCTCTCCGCTCAGCTCGACCTCGCGGACTCGGCGGCGGTGACACAGCGCACGCGCGTATTCGCCGGCCATGCCGGCTGGGGTCCCGGCCAGCTCGACGAAGAGATGGAACGGGAGGACTGGATCATCGAGACCCCGCGCCCGGACGAGCTGTTCGCGACCGATCCCGAGGGACTGTGGTCGCGGGTGCTGACGCGCAAGGGCGGCACGTTCGCACTGGTGGCGCGGATGCCGTTGGATCCGTCGTTGAACTGACGTTCAGCGCTCGCGCGCTTGCGGGTGATCCAGGGATGAGCGTCACTTTTCGCCCGCTATCCGGAGTCAAAGTGACGCTCATCCCCGCGGGCACCGGAAACTGCGGAGAAACGCTCGTGCACCGCGCACGAACCGCGCAAGATCGGCACGACTGAAACCGGCAGCCAGGCGCCCGCGACGCGGCCGGCGTCAGCGCCCCAGGAGCGTCCAGATCCGCCGCACGAGCGCATCCGCGTCGGGATCGCCGGCGGCGGCGCGCGAGGCGAGCTGCGGGAGGCCGGTGTGGATCGCGAAGCCGCCCGCGTCGCCGAGTGTCCAAGCGGCGATGACGGGGACGCCCGCCTCAGCCCCGGCCTGAGCATCGAGTCTTGCGAACGGGGCGACACCGGCAAGGGTCTCGAAGCTGTCGTAGCCGGAGAAGGTGCCGCTCGTGCCCTCGAACAGGCCCAGTCTGCCTTCGTCGTACGTCGTGATCGTCGCGGCATCGGCGGGTCGCACGAGCGGCTGGCGCGGGCGGGCGCCGAGCGCGTCGGTCGGCTGCGGCGCAGAAGGCGCGCGCAGGACGCCGCCGTCGAGCCTGACCGTGCGCCGCAGTGAGTCGGTCCCGAGCGACCAGACCCGTCCGCCGTCGCGCACGTAGCGGCGCAGCTTGTCGCGCAGCTGCGGGGTGACCCAGCGCGGGTCGCCGACGAGCACGACGCCCCGATGACTGCCGAGCGGCGGGCCTTCGCCCGTCGCCAATGCAGCGTCGGTCGTGAGGTCGTAGCGCAGCAGGTTCTCGTCGAGGAAGCGCAGCAGCGGCGCCTCGCCCTGCGCGATGCCGGCGGGCATGCCGTTTGCGAACGGCCTCGTCAGCAGCGCGCTCGCGCGCGAGGCGGGCGGGACCGACTCCAAGGTGTTCGGCAGCCCGTCGCCGTCGTCGTCGACCGGGTTGCGGCCCTGCCACGTGATCGCCGGCAGCACCATGAGCACTGCGCGCCCCTTCGTCGTGCGGACGACGACCGGGACCGTGGTGCGGAAGCGCTCGCCGGCGGTGGCCGGAGCGGATCTCGCGCGGGCGCGTCTGCCGCGTCTCGCTCTCGACTGCACCGTGTCCGGCGGGAGCGTCGCGATCGTCAACTCGTACAGCCCCGACTGCCCGCGCGGCACGCGCACGCGCAGACGCACGCTGTCGCTCTGCCCATGCGCGACGACCGACGCGTCGCCGAGACGGCGCAGCGCCCAGTCGTACGAGCGGCCGCGCGCGTCGACGAGCACGACCGCGACTCTGCCGGCGTCGACCGGCGCGAGCGGTGGCGCAGCGGCCAGGCGGCGGATCGTGACGCCCGCGTGGCCGGGCAGCGCGGCGGGGATCGCGCGCGACGCGCCGGCGGCGGCGCGTGCGTCCGGCAAGCGCCGCGGGAAGGTGCCGGCGTTGCCGGAGCGATCGGCGACGAGCAGTCCCATCAGATACGTCCCGGGCGGCGCCATCGCGCCGGCGAGCGTCCCGTCCCACGTGACCGTCCGCGCGCGGGCCGGGACGGTGATTTGCCCGACGCGACGGGCCGGCGTGACGTCGGTGCGGTAGATCAGCACGCGCGCGCGGCGTCCCTCGGTCCCTCTGATGTGAACCGTGACGGCATCGACGCCATGCTGCGGCAGAAATGCGGGCCCGTCGCCGGCGTGCGGCTCGACGTCGGTCACGAGCGGACGCGGCGGCTTCGTGTCGACGCGGATCGGCTGCGCGAGGTCGATCGTGCGGCCCTGGTGGATCAGCGCGACGCGCACGCGGTAGCTGCCGTCAGGCACCACGGAGCCGCTCTCGTCGCGACCGTTCCAGAACAGCACGATGCGCTTGCGCTTCGGCAGGTAGCGGCCATCGACCAAGCGGCTGACGATGCGACCCTCGTCGTCGACGATCGAGACGCTGACGTCGTCGCCGTTGACGATCCAGAACGAGATGCGCGCTCTCTGCACGCGCGCGTCCGGCGTCGGCGAGAAGACGCTGAAGATGTGCGGCCGCACGACGAGCGGCGGCGAGCTCTTGAGCTTCTGCGTGACGACGAACGCGCCGAGCGTCGCGAGCACGAGCAGGCCGAACGCGATGCGGGCCAGGCGCGTCATTCAGAACCTGTTTCAAGGTGAGGTCGAGCCGGATGGCTGCCGGATCGTGGATGGCGGGCGCCGCCCGCGATGTGAAGGCGCAGCAGTGCTGCGTCGAGCATCGCGGGTGGCGATCCGGCGCCGCGAGACGGTGCCAGCCGGCCGACGTCATCGCAGAAACAGGTTCTCACAGCTCCGCGACCTCGAGCGGGACAAGCGTGACGTTCGGCACCTCGAACGTGTGGAAGGCGGCGAGGCGGCGCGGGTCGCGACGGCACAGCATCGTGCGGATCGAGCCGCCGTGGCAGACGACGAGGGCGGGCAGCTCGCTCTGCGCACTGGCTCCCGAGGCATGCCGGTCGACCTCGACGGCAGACGCCTCGCCGACCGTGACGTGGGACGCCGCCATCGGCACGCCCGCGATCTCACGCAGGCACTCCAGCACCCGCGCCTGCTGCTGCGCCAGCGTCTCCCCCCCGGGGAACTGAAAGCCGACCTCGGCGTCGGGGCTGCGCCAGGCGGCGTAGCGCTCGGGATCGCTCGCGGCGATCTCGTCGAACAGGAAGCCCTCCCACTCGCCGCGCCAGCCCTCGCGCAGGCGCGCGTCCAACTGCGGCGTCAGGCCGATGCGCTCGCCGACGATCTCGGCCGTCTCGCGCGCCCGTGACAGGTCGCTGGCCCACAGTGAGGCGACCGGCTGCTCGAGCGCCGCGACCCGGTCCGCCAGCTCGCGCGCCTGCTCGCGCCCCCGCTCGTTGAGGGGAGTGTCGCGCTGGCCCTGGAAGCGCAGCGGCGGCACGTTGTCGTCGGTCTCGCCGTGGCGGGCGAGCAGCAGCATCAGCCCTGCTGCTCCGGCACGGCGGCGACGGTGTCGGCGCGCAGCCCCAACCGCAGCGTCTCCAGCGAGAGCACGTCGCGCGGAGCGATGTTGCCGAGGTTGACCTCATGGCCGAAGCGCTGCAGAAACCACACCTGCTGCTCTTTGCGGGGCGCCTCGAACAGCAGCCGCTCGACCGGGACGGCGTGCGCGATCTCGTCGATCAGCCCCATCCGCACCTCGCCGTCGGCACGGTAGATGCCGGCGGTGCCGCTCTCGCGCGCCTCGGCGATCACCTTCCATGCGCCGGCTGCCAGCTCGGACTGGATCTGCTCGACCCACACGTACGGCGCCATGATGAACGCGGCGTCCTTGCTGCCGACCTCCGACAGGACGGTGAAGCCCTCGCCGGCGAGCCGCTCGATCAGCGCGAGCTTGCGCTCGTGCGCGAGCTCGATCGTGCCGTCGGAGATCTCGACGTGCGTCAGCTCGAGCTCGCGCAGCCAGTCGACCAGCTGGTCGACTCTCTCCTGCGCGATCGCCAGCTCGGTGAGCGTGCCGCCGAGCACGACGGGGATCCCGTGGGCGCGGTAGCAGGCGAGCTTGGCGTCGAGGTTCTCGGTGACGACGGCGGTCCCCCAGCCGAGCTTGACGAGGTCGACCGCCGCGCCCGCGACCTCCACCAGCGACTCGACCTCTGCGACCGACAGGCCGCTGTCGAGCACGTGCGTGATGCCCCGCTCGCGCGGCTTCGCGCTGCGCTGCGGGAGGTCGAGGAAGGGGGGCGTCACGGTGTTGGGGCGGGCGGCGGGATCCCGATCCGGCGTTACTGCTGGTCGGCGCCGACCGTGACGACGGCCGTCGCCACGCAGGTGGCGCCCTGTGCGCAGGCCGCCTCGGTGTCGGCGTCGATCGGCTGGACCGCGTCGGCCGGCACGTTCAGCGTCTTCGCCACCTCCTGCGCCTCGGCCTCGTGACCGCCGAAGTAGGAGACGACCGTCACCGAGCGCGCCTGATCCGAGGCGTTTGTGACCGGTCCCTGGACGAAGCCGTCGGAGGTGAGCGTCGCGGCGACGGTGCTGGCGAGCCCGGCCGTGGTCGTGCCGTTGAGCACCGCGACGGTGATTCTGTCGTGCGCAGGCGCGGCAGCCGCGGGCGTCGTCTGTCTCGAGGCAGGAGTCGTCTGCTGGGTCGGCGCGTTGCTCGAGGCGGTCGGCGTCGAGGGCGAGTCGTTCCCGCCGTCGGACAGCACCAGCACGGCGATCGCCGCGACTGCGACCAGGCCGAGGCCGCCGAGCAGCAGCGCCAGGCGACGGCGACCGTGCGGCGCCTCGACGCTTTCATTGCCGCGCGGGCTCGCGCTCGGCGCGCTGCGCGCGCGCAGTGGAGCGGCGGCTGCCGGACGGGCGCCGGCGGGGCGGGCGGGGCGGGCGGGGCCGCGGGGCGGAACGCGTCTGCCGGCGGCCGGACGCGCGCCGGGTCTCGGCATCGCCCGCCGCACGGGCGGGACGGGCGGGAATGTGTCGCTGTGGCCGTTCGACGCGGCCGGGGGGGCCGGAGCCGGCGCAGCTGGAACCGGTGCGGGTGCAGCCGGCTGCGACGGAGCCTTTCCGGCCGCCGTCGCCGGGGCAGGTGTCGCCGCCGGCGATGCGACCACCGCGGATGCGGCGGCAGCGACCGCGGGAACCGTCCCGGGAGCCGTGGGGGGGGATGTGGCAGGCGTGGCAGCGGGAGCGCCCGCCGGAGCCGCCACGGGCACCGCTCCCGGCGGCTGCTTCGGCAGCGGCACGAACACGGTCGCCGAGCCGAGTGCGGCGCCGCCGACGCGGGCGGGAGCCGCCGGCAGCAGCGGCAGGCGCGTCGGCGAGCTCGTGCGGGCGACTGCGGGCGCAGCTCTCGCGGGAGCCGCCGGGCGGGCGGGCGCGGGCCGCTGGGCGCCGGTCCCGGCGCCGGGCGCCATCGTGCGCTGCGACGTGCTCGCACGACGGGCCAGCTCCAAGGCTGCCGCGAGCCGTCTCTCCAGCTCGCCGATGCGGTCGTGCGCGTGCGCCCCCCACTCGCGCAGCCGCTTCAACTCGCGCGCCTGCGCGAACAGCAGCATCGCGAAGAGGGCGAGCCCGATCGCCGCGGCAAAGCCGACGTACGCGCCGATCTTGTCGACGAAGTCTTGGACTGAGAAGGCGAAGATCACGGCCAGGGGAGAGCCGACGCGGGCATCAGGCGTCCGACGAGGGTACCCCGACGGCCGGACCGGCGTCCCGCCGATCCGCGGCGGTCCGCACAGCCGACAGCTCGCCGACCTTCGCAGCCAGCGCGGCGGCGTCGTCCTCGAGCACGAACAGGTTGACCTCGTCGAATGTGCGCTCGACCCAGTCGGGATCGAGCCGCGGCCGGTCGGCGCGCAGGATCTTCTCGGCCGGCGTCGGCTGCGGACGCTCGAACGGGTTGAACAGCTCCTCGTGCAGCTTCTCGCCCGGCTTCGCGCCGACGACCTCGATCGCGATGTCCTTGTCGGGCTCGTAGCCGGACAGGCGGATCATCGCCTTCGCGAGCTCGACGATCAGCACCGGCTCGCCCATCTCCAGCACGAACACCTCGCCGGAGCGCTCGCTCAACGAGCCGGAGCGGATGATCAGCTGCACCGCCTCCGGGATCGTCATGAAGTAGCGCTGCATGCGCGCGTCCGTGACGGTGACGGGCCCGCCCGCGGCGATCTGACGGCGGAAGATCGGCACGACCGAGCCGGATGAGCCGAGGACGTTGCCGAAGCGCACGGTCGCAAAGCGCGTGCCGGGATGGCGTTCGGCAGCCGCTTCGACCGCCCACTCGGCGAGCGCCTTCGAGGCGCCCATCACCGTCGCGGGACTGACGGCCTTGTCGGTCGAGACGAGCACGAACGTCTTGACGCCGAGCTCGCCGGCGATGCGCGCGACGAGCCGCGTCGCGAGCGCGTTGTTGCGCACGGCCTCGACGGGGTTCAGCTCCATCATCCCGACGTGCTTGTAGGCGGCGGCGTGGAAGACGATCGCCGGCCGGTGCTCCGAGAGCACCTCCCGCATCCGCTCCTCCTCCTTGCAGTCGGCCAGCACGGGGATCGCGGTGCGCACGTGGCGCTCGTCCTCCAGCTCGCGCGCGATCTCGAACAGGTTGTCCTCGGCGTGGTCGACGAGCACGAGCTTGCGCGGGCCCACGCGCGCGATCTGGCGGCACAGCTCGCCGCCGATCGAGCCGCCGGCGCCCGTCACGAGCACGACCTGGTTGGCGAGGTAGGCGCCGACGCGGTCAAGCTCCATGCGGACCGGCTCGCGGCCCAGCACGTCCTCGACCTGCAGCTCGCGCAGCTGGCGCACGACTCTGATGCCGCCGTTGCCGCCGTCCTGCAGCAGCTCGAAGACCGTGGGCAGCGTGCGAACGGGAATCCCGCGCGGGCGGCAGGCGGCGACGATGCGGCCGCGCAGCGTGCCGGGGGCGGACGGAATCGCGATGATCACCTCGTCAGGCGTCACCGCGTCGAGCACGCGTCTGAGGTCGGCGTCGGAGGTCGTGCCGAGGACTCTCAGGTGGTGCTCGTCCTTCATGCCGCGCTTGCGCGGGTCGTCGTCGACGAAGCCGACGGGCGTCAGGCCGAGATCGGGGTTGCGCAGCAGCTCGCGCACGACGAGACGACCGCCGTCGCCGCCGCCCACGATCAGGACCGTGCGCGCGCCCTTGCGCATGCGCGGGCCGCGGCCGGCGCGGCCCTCGAACACGAGGTGCGCGAGGAAGCGCACGCCGGCGGTGAGGAAGAGCGTCAGCAGGACCCACATGGCGGCGACGCCCATCGGCATGCCGACCGCCAGCTCGACGCCGTTGCGCGTCGGGATCTGCACCGGATGCAGGAACGCGATCCCGCCGACGACGACGATCGCGGACACGACGACGGCGCGCAGAAGCGCCTCGTAGTCGCGCTGGCCGACGTAGGTCCACAGCCGCTGGTAGAGGCCGAAGGCGGCGAACACGACGATGCAGAGCGGGACGACCCACAGGATCGTCTCGTCGCGCAGCAGGTCGTACCGGCGAGGGATGCCGTTGTCGAAGCGCAGCTCGAACGCGAGCATGTACGCGAGGGCGACGAGCCCACCGTCCACGAGCAACTGCACGAGGGAGTGGCGGTGAACCGGAAACGCCCCGGAGCGATACCACCGGCGCATTGCGCAGAGTCTACGGCGCCCGGCCGCCTTGCCGCCACTCCGTCGCAGAATCGGTGCGAAGTCGTCTAGAGCCATAGTGGGGACCCGTCGGACGGTGCGGCGGTGCCATGGCCGCCGCGTGTTGGGGAGCCTTTGCCCCGGGGTGCGGAGGCGGTTGGCGTGCGGCGGAAGCTGGCGACGTATTCGCTGATGCTCGACCACGAGGACGGCGGGCCGAAGGCGTATCTCTTCAAGCACCTGCTCGGTATCACGCTGATGGAAATCGACCACCTTGCCGCCGAGATCCTGACTGGCCTGCTCGTGGCGCCCGTGACCCGGTCGTGGAGAAATCCGCCGTACGGAGTGGGATGTGGAGTGGTTGTCCCAGTCCGAGGTGTGGGGGTCCACCAAGACCGTGTGATGCCCGTCACGACCGGCTGGGAGCTTCGCTACGTTGGAGATCGTCCCCGGCTCGTGACGGCGTACATCAAAGGGAAGAAAGTGACATGACAGCGACCAGACGCGCTATCGAGGAGCACGATGTCGTGCGGTTCCTCGCTCCGATCGAGAGATGGCCAGCCGGCACCAAGGGGACCGTCATCAGCGTGCATTCGGATGCGATGCTGGTCGAGATGAACGGCGAGGCCGACGACTGCATCGACCTCATGGTCTACGCACCGATCGAGCTGCTCGAGGTCACCTGGTCGCAGGCGCTGCGAGCAGCCGTGTGAAGTCGCGCGGGTCGCGGCGGATGCGGTCGGCCTGGCAGCCCGCGCCGGCGACGCGCTTGGCGACGACGACCTCGGCCGGGTCGCGCAGGAGCTTGAGGCGGCCGTCGGCGATCAGCTGCTCGTCGACGGCGCCGAGTCTGCCCTCGAAGGAGGAGAAGACGGGCGTGCCGAGCGCAACGGCCTCGCGGTTCATCGTGCCGCCGGCGGAGATGACGAGGTCGGCGTAGGCGATCAGCGACTGCGCGTCGATCGCGCGCTCGGGGATCGTGAAGCCGCCTGCCGCGCTCAGCTCGGCGCGCTGCTCGCGCGTGCGCGGGAGCACGACCGCTTGGACGCCATCGTCGCGCAGCCGCGCGAGCACCGCGCCGAACGTGTCGTGCTCGAAGCGGTGGTAGAGCGAGACGGCCGGCGGGGTGCGCACCACGACGATCGGCTGGGCGGGATCAAGGCCCAGCTCCTCCAGCACCGCCGGGTCGGGCTCGAAGTCGGCGAGGTAGTACTCCTCCTTCAGCCCGGGGTACCGGTGGAGCTTGCGCGCGCTCGCGCCGTAGCGCGCGAGCCGCTCCGGCGGGATCGCCTCCGGCACGACGACCGCATGCGCGAGCCGGCAGTTGACGGTGTGCTGGACGGTCGCCCATTCGTAGTCGAAAGTGGTGCTGCACGGGATCCGCAGCAGCGCCGCCGCGACGGTGACGTCGTTGGAGCCGTGGCCGAGCGCGAGGTCGAACGGACCGTGGCGGCGCGCCCAGCGCGCGAGCGCGCCGGAGCGCTGCACGAGGCCGAGCCCCTTCGCGGCGAGCTTCCCGCCGCGGTGCCGCCCGATCGCCGTGTGCTCGATCCCGAAGCGCTCGCACAGCGCGAGCGTCTGCGCGAAGTCGCGCGCGGTCACGTGCACCTCGTGTCCGTCGGCGCGCAATACGTCGATCACCGGGCGCATGACGAGCACGTGGGGCGAGTTGGTGAGGTCGATCCAGACGCGCATGGGAAAGGTCACGCAGGGATGAGCGAATTTCCGACCCCGCTGTGCGGGGCGAACGTGTCGCTCATGCCGCCAGGGCCGCGCGCACGGCGGCGACGACCTCGTCGGCGGAGGCCCGGTCGAACAACGGGTTCATCGGGATCGCGAGATGGGTCCGGGCGAGCTCGTCGGTGACGGGCAGGTCGAGGCCGGGCGGCACCCACGGCGCGAGCGCCGCCTGTCGGTGCAGCGGCATGCGGTAGTAGCCGCGCGCACCGACGCCGGCGGCGCTCAACGCGGCCTCCAGCTCGGCCGCGCGCTCGTGGCGCACGACGAACAGGTGCCAGGCGGGCGTCGCGCCCGCGGTCGGGACGGGCAGCACCACCAGACCGCCGAGCCCGGCGTCCGCGTAGTGCGCGGCGGCGGTGCGGCGGCCCGCGGACCAGGTGTCGAGCTCAGGCAGCAGCACGCGCAGGATCGCCGCCTGCAGCTCGTCGAGCCGCGAGTTCCAGCCGATCCGCTCGTAGGTGACCTTGTCGCGGGAGCCGTGGAAGCGCAGCACGCGCGCAGCCTCGGCGAGCGCGTCGTCGTCGGTCGCGATCGCGCCGCCGTCGCCGAAGCAGCCGAGGTTCTTCGAGGGGAAGAAGGAGAAGGTCGCGAGCGTGCCGAGCGAGCCGGCGGCGCGAGAGGCGAGTCTCGCCCCGGCCGCCTGCGCCGCATCCTCCACGACCGGCACGCCCAACGCGGCGATCTCGTGGATCGCCGCCGGATTGCCGAACAGGTCGACCGCGATCACCGCTCTGGTTTGCGGCGTCAGCGCGGCGCGCACCGTCTCGGCGGTGACGCACATCGTCTCCGGGTCGACGTCGCAGAAGACCGGTGTCGCGCCCGTCGGCGGGATCGCCTCCGCGCTCGCGTAGAACGTGAAGGCAGGCACGACGACCTCGTCGCCGGGACCGACGCCGAGCGCCTGCAGCGCGATCGTCAGCGCGTCGGTGCCGTTCGCGACGCCGACGACATGGCGCACGCCGAGGTATGACGCGAGCTCGCGCTCGAACGCCTCGACCTCGGGGCCGAGGATGTAGGCGCCGCCGTCGAGCACGCGCGCGATCGCCGCGTCGATCTGCGCGCGCAGCGGCGCGACCGGCGAGACGGTGTCGAACAGGGGGACGGACACGACGCGGCGAACCCTAGCGACGGCCCGTCGGACCGGAGACCCGCGGCGAGCGAATGCGGCGGGGCGGCACGCTCAGCGCCGGCTCAGCGGAGCGGCGGGCGACGACGCCGGGATCGGGTCCTGCGGCGTGAGTCTCGAACCGTCCCAGCGATAGGTGACCTCGGCGGTGCCGCCGGTCGGGACGTCGATCTGGTCGGCCGGTCTGTAGAGGCCGTAGCTGAGCGTGACGCTGCCGTCGCTCTGCGCGGCGACCTCGATCGCAGCGCTCGGATCCTTCGTGTCGGTGCCGATGAACGTGTCGCCGACGAAGAAGAACGCCTGCTCGGCGCGCGGGTCGGCGCTGCGCGAGACACCGAGCAGCACCTTCAGCTGCTGGTCCGGGCGCCAGTCTCTCTCGCCTAGCGGTGCATAGCCGCGCGCGTCGAGCACCTGCTCGGCGGCCTGGAGCGACAGCGGCGCGTCCGGGTCGGGCGGTGTCGCCGGGGCGGCGGCAGTGCTCGTGGCCGACGTCATCGCGGGGACGGTCACCGTCTCCGTGACGGTCTGCGTCGCGGCGGATGCGCTCGTGGGCTCGTCGTCGCCGCCGCATCCGGCCAGCGCGAGCAGCACGAGGGCAGCGGGCGCGAGCGCGGACAGGATGCGGCGGCGGGACGGCACCCGTCCGGCGTTCGGCGTCGCGTGCCGTTTCCCTTCCGGATTGCCGATGCCGGGGGGCGAGCACGGCAGCAGGTGGGCGCCGTTAGGCTTCTCCGGTGCTCGTCCTCGCCTCAATCACCGAGTCGCTCGCGAACTTCGCGACCGACGTCGTCGACAAGATCGGCCTTGCCGGCGTGTTCGTGCTGATGACGCTCGAGAGCGCGTGCATCCCGATCCCGTCCGAGGCGACGATGCTGTTCGCCGGCTTCAACGTCGCCAGAGGCGAGTACTCGCTGCTGGCCGCGACGCTCGTCGGCGCGAGCGCGAACCTCGTCGGCTCGTGGATCGCGTACGGCGTCGGCTACTTCGGGCGCATCGAGCTGGTCGAGCGCCACGGCAGCAAGCTGCACATCTCGCCCAAGCACCTCGCGACCGCCGACCGCTGGTTCGCCGAGCACGGCGAGGCGACGGTCTTCTGGACGCGCATGATGCCGATCGTCCGCACGTTCATCTCGCTGCCGGCCGGCGTTGCGCGGATGAACTTCGTGCGCTTCTCGATCTTCACGTTCCTCGGATCGGTGCCGTGGGTCTTCGCGCTCACGTTCATCGGCAAGGAGGCTGGCGCGAACTGGGAGGACTGGAAGAACCGCCTGCACTACGTCGACTACGCGTTCGCCGTGGTGATCGTCGCCGCGATCGCTTATTACGGCGTGCGCTGGTGGCGAGGGCGACGGGACGGCGACGAGCCGCCCGCGGACGGGCGCGTCGATCCCGCGTCCGAGCCGGCGGCCGACGTCCCCGCGTGAGCGCCGGAGGCAGCGAGTCGCTGCCGCTGCGCGAGGCGCTCGCGCTCGGCGTGCTGCACGGTCCCGCCGAGCTGCTGCCGATCTCCTCCTCCGGCCACGTCGCGCTCGTGCCGTGGCTCGCAGGCTGGCGCTACTCCGAGCTGGACGCCGAGCTGCGCAAGGCGTTCGAGGTCGCGCTGCACGCCGGCACGGCTGCGGCGCTGCTGATCGGCCTGCGATCTGAGGTCGGCGAGACAGCTCGGGGGCTCGACCACCGGCGCCTCACGCTGCTCGTGCTGTCGTTCGCGCCGGCCGGCGCACTCGCGTTCCTGTTCGAGCGCCCGATCGAGCGCCACCTCGGCACGCCCGCGACGACCGCGGCCGGGCTCGTGCTCGGCGCGCTCGCGATGGCAGCCGCCGACGGCGCGCCGCAGGAGCGTCTGCGCGAGTCGGCGACCGCGATGGACGGACTCGCGCTCGGGATCGGCCAGGCGTGCGCGCTGGTGCCCGGCGTCTCGCGCAACGGGGCGACGCTCGCGGCGGTGCGCTGGCGACGCTTCACGCGCGAGGACGCGAACGTGCTCTCACGCCACGCGGCGCTCCCGTTGATCCTTGCGGCGACGGGGCTGAAGGGCGTGCGGCTGTGGAAGCGCGGGCTGCCCCGCTCCGTCCATGTGGCGTTTGCGTTGGGGACAGGTGCCTCGTTTGCCTCCACGCTGGCCTCGACGTGGCTGATCCGACAGGTCGAGCGGGACCGCTCGTTGGTGCCGTATGCGGTGTACCGGCTTGGGCTCGCCGCGGTCGTGGCAGACCGACTTCGGCGCCGGCGGTTGCGGCACGCCGGGCCCAGCTGACTCAAAGTCCCGGCCCTTCTTGCCGATTACATGGGCGATCGCTCATGGTCTCGCGCCCCGACACCGCCGCCTCCCCCAGCTCGCAGCTCGTGCTGCGCGGCGAGCACGGCGGCGTGCACTCGCTTGCGCACGTCAACGACGGGCTGGGTGGAGCGCTTGCGGTGCGTGGGTACGAGCTTCTGCGGCGCGATCCGCGCAGTGGGCAACTGCCGGTTGCCTGCCCGACGATCACGCATTCGTGGCCGCCCGACTTCGCGCCCGGAAGCGAGGGCCCGACGATCGCGATCCTCCCGTGGGAGGTCGGTGCGCCGCCGCGGGCGTGGGTGCATGCGGTGCGGGAACGGGTCGACCGTGTGTGGGTGCCGAGCGCGTTCGTGCGCGATGGCTATGTCGCGGGTGGGATGCCGCCGGGGATCGTCGACGTCGTGCCGAACGGCGTGGACCTCGAGCGCTTCGCTCCGCATGGGCCGGTGCGTGTCATCGAGGACTCGGTCCCGCCCGCCCGAGCCGGGTCCGTCGACTGCACGTTCCTGTTCGTGGGCGGCACGATCTGGCGCAAGGGGATCGACGTGCTGCTCGCCGCGTGGGCCCGGGCCTTCGGCCCGGACGACGACGTGCGGCTGGTCGTGAAGGACTTTGGCGTCGAGACCTCCTACAAGGGCCAGACGTCCGGCGACGACGTGCGTGCGCTCGCCGCTCGCGACGACGTCGCGCCGGTGACCTACCTGACCGAGGACCTGCCGGCGGCGGAGCTGCCGGCGCTCTACCGCGCCGCCGACGTGGTCGTGCTGCCGTATCGCGCCGAGGGCTTCTGCCTGCCGGCGCTCGAGGCGATGGCGTGCGGCGTGCCGGTGATCCACACCGCCGCCGGCCCGACGGGCGAGTTCTGCCCGCCCGACGCCGGCTGGGCGCTCAGCTCGCGCCGCGCCGAGTTCGAGGCGCGCACCTATGCCGGCCCGACTGCGGGCCCGGCGTGCGCGCTCGAGGTCGATCCAGACGTGCTCGCCGCCGCGCTGCGTACCGCCGCCGACGCGGGTCCTGTCGCGCGCGCCGAGCGCGGGGCGCACGCGCGCCGCGCCGCCGAGCGGATGAGCTGGGCTGCGGCAGCCGAGATCGCCGACCGCAGGCTGGTCGAGCTCGCGCGCTGCGCGCCGCCGCGGTGGGCGCGAGCGATCGTCCCGCCAGAGCTCGACGCACGCGGCACCGCCGTGCTCTATGCGCCCGCGTGGGACCGTCCCGAGACATGGGAGCCGGTGCTGCGCGCATGGGCCGCGACGCTCTCCGCCGAGGACGACGTGACGCTCGTGCTGGTCGCACCGGCGGGGGAGCGCGAGGCGCTTGCGCCCGCCGCGCTCGCGGCGCTCGAAGCGAGCGGACGGCCCAGCGACGCGCTGCCCGACGTGCTGCTCGACGACCCCCCAGGCGACCGCGTCGACGGGCTCGTCGCGCGCTGCGACGCGATCCTGCTCGACGCTGCTGCGCATCCTGCGGCGCCTGGGGTAGCCGGCGTCGCACCGGGCCGGGAGCTGCTGACGCGCCGCGCGCTGCGCACGCTCGCGGCGGATCCGCCGGCGCTTGCGACGTTCGCCGCGCAGCTGCGCAGCGGCGGTGCGCGAGTGGCAGCGTTCGGGTCGCTCGCAGCCTGAGCGACCGACCTTCTGGGTCGGCTTGCGCCCAAAAAGCGAGCGCTCCGACCGAGGGGGAACCGGCCGGAGCGCCCTGGTCTCCTCGTCGCGGGATGGGGGATGAGCGACAGAGGAGAGCTGAAGACGCGAGCGGCTGAAGGGATTCCCTGCCGTACAGCGTCTCCAATCCGACCATACCTCAAAATCCAACTGAATGGTGGGTATTTCCACCACGATCGTGGCTGGTATGCAGGCGATCGGATGGGCAGGGTCCCGAGCTCATGCCGGATCCGGATCCTCGCTTGGTCGCACTGGGTCGCGCGCTACGCAAGGCGCGTCGCGACCGTGACCTGTCGCAAGAGGCGATCGGCCAGCGCGCCGGCATGCACCCGAACCACGTCGGCACGATCGAGCGCGGAACGAAGGATCTGCGCGCGACGACGCTCCTGCGGCTGATCGAGGCCCTGGAGATGTCGCCTGCCGAGCTGTTCGCGAACTATGGGGTGCCGGAGGAGCGCGCCGAGGCGCCGAGGTAGGGCGTCGCGTCGCGTCGCGTCGCGGACTTCGCGCCGCCTCCGTCTGACTCGCCTACGAGGTTCCCGGCGGACTACGGCGCGGTAGCGACCCGCTCCGGTAGCACCCGCAAGTCGTTGTCACGCGCGGCGCGGTGCAACCGCATGTCCCATGTGGCGAGGGTGACCGTCTCCTTCGGCAGCAGCAGCGCCGCTGCCAGATGCAGAGCATCGAGGCTGCGCAGCTCGTGTGCCTGCGTGAGCTCAGCCGCGCGTTCGGCGAGCGCCGCGTCCAGCTCGATCACGCCGAACGCGCTCCACTCGCGCCGAACCGTCGCCGCGACGCGGGACCCGGCAGAGAGCCCCACGGCCCGCAACGTCTCGACGAACCCGATCCGACACATGAACCAGTCGCTCGCATCGGCCATCGCACTCCGCACGAGCACGCTTCCCTCCTCCTCGACATAGCGCTTCACCAGCGCGCTCGCGTCGAGGTACAGCACGGCTGCTCTCAGCGCTCTTCGTCGCGATCGGCGAGCACGAGCGTCGACGCGGGACGCGAGCCCTGCGCAAGCCGGGGGGCTTGCCGTGGGTGCTCGCGCGACGGGAGCGTGAGCCGCCCCTCGGCGACGAGCGAGCGCAGGCGACCCTCATCGCGGCCGGCCCCGGCCGGCACGATGTCCGCGACCGGGCGGCCATGGACCGTGACGCGCAGCTGGCCACCGCGCTCGACCTCACGCAGCGCCTCGCTCAGGCGAGCCTTCAGCTCACGGACTCCGACCTCTCGCATGTGGTCACAATATCAGGAGATGCAACCACATCTACGTTGTGGCATCCGACGGCGCCTGAAGCTCGCGCTTCAGCACCTTGCCCGTCGGGTTGCGCGGGATCGCGTCGAGGAAGACGATCTCGCGCGGGAGCTTGTAGCGGGCGAGGCGCTCGCGCAGGTAAGCGGTCAGCTGCTCCTCGGTCACCGGCTCAGCGGTGTCGTCGTCGGTCTGGCGCACCGCGAAAGCCCGCAGCCGCTGGCCGAAGTCCGAGTCCTCGACGCCGATCGCGGCCGCGTCGGCGAGCTGCGGGTGGCCGATCAGCAGGTCCTCGACCTCCTGCGGATAGACGTTCTCGCCGCCCGACAGGATCATGTCGTCGTCGCGACCGTCGACGAACAGGCGGCCGGCCGCGTCGAGATGGCCGATGTCGCCGATGTTCATCAGCCCGTCGACGACCTCGCGCGAGCCGCCGCCGGTGTAGCCGTCGAAGACGAGGCCGCTGCCGATGAAGACGGTGCCGACCGTGCCGGGCGGGACCGGTCTGCGCTGCTCGTCGAGCACGGCGATCGTGGCGCCGCGCGGCGCGCGGCCGACGGTGCCCGGGGCGGCGCGGAGGTCCGCCGGACCGGCCCATGAGGCGAAGCCGGTCTCGGTCGAGCCGTAGAGGTTGAAGACGATCTCCCCGAACGCGTCCATGAAGGCGGTCGCGACGTCGGGCGCGAGCGGGGCGCCCGCTGACGCCGCGGCGCGCAGCGTGCTCGTGTCGAAGCGGGCGCGCTCGGCAGGCGGCAGTGCAAGCAGCCGCTGCAACATCACGGGCACGCCGACGAGGTGCGTCGCGCGGTGACGGTCGACCGCCTCGAGCGCGGCGACGGGATCGAAGCGGCGGCGCAGCACGACCGGCGCGCCGACGAACAGCGCGAGACCGAGGAACGCCAGGCCGAAGCCGTGGAAGACGGGCGGACCGATCACGATCGGGTCGCCGGCGTGCGGCTTGAGCTCCTCCAGCAACGTGGTGAGCGGGCCGAGCACAGCCGACGGCGACGGCTCACGCGCTGCCCCCTTGGGCGCGCCGGTCGTGCCGGAGCTGAGGATCACGAGGCGGCCGGGCGTGGGCGGCGCGGGCGGTCGGGGTGCGCTGCGCCCGCTCTCGGCCAGCCGGTCGAGCGTCGGGACGCCGGCCGGCGGATCGTCCTCGTGCCACGCGAGGATCCGGGCCGGCCGTGTGACCGAAGCGTCCTGCTCTGCACTGGCGGAGCCAGACCCAGACAGGACGCTTGCGCGGGAGGTGGCTGCGTCGGCGAGCGCGGCATCGAGCGCGGGCCCGAACTCCTCGTCGTGGATGATCGCCCCGGGCGCGTGCGGCGCAAGCGCCTGCACCAGCTGCGGTCCCGGGAAGTCCGTGTTGAGCAGCAGCAGGTCGGCGCCGAGGCGCGAGGCGGTCAGCATCGCCTCGACGAAGCCGCGGTGGTTGCGGCACATCACGGCCAGCGACCGGTCGGGACCGATGCCGTGCTCGCCGCGCAACGCGGCGGCGATCCGCTCGGCGCGGTCGTTCAGCTCGCTGTAGGTAATCGAGCCGCGCTCGTCGATCACCGCCGGGCAGTGCGGATCGCGGGCGGCGCTGACGGCGCAACCGGCGGCGGCGCCGAGCCCGAGCGCGCGGGCGGCTGACAGGGCCTGCAGCGCCCGCGCGGGCGGCAGCGGCTTGAGCAC
>DATFPW010000106.1:0-2092 GCA_035264605.1 Conexibacter sp.
GTCGACAACGTGGAAACGCCGGTTAGCCGCGACGCCGAAACGCTCGAGACGGATCTCGGTCGGATGGAGCAGCGCCATGCCCTTGACCGGCGCGATCGCGAGCCGCGAGACGGTCTTCAGTGTCTGCACCCCGACGTTGTAGCGGCTGAGCGGGACGCTGCGCGAGGACGCCGCCGCTTGCAGCCGGCCGACGTGTAGATCATGGTCACGGCTCGTGGGTGCGGCGACCAGCAGCGGAGAGCGGACGCGCGCATTCGACGTCGCAGTCGTCGGTGCGGGCGTGACGGGCGTCTCCGTTGCGTGGCACCTGCGCAGGGGCGGCGCCGACGTCATCGTGCTCGAGCGCCGCGGCGTCGCGGCCGGGGCGTCCGGCGTGCAGCCGGGCGGAGTGCGCCAGCAGTGGAGTACACCGGTGAACTGTCGCCTCGCGCGCGAATCGGCACGGTTCTACGGCAGCGCAGACGATTTTCTCCGTGGGCCGGTCGAGCTTCGATTCACGCGCTGCGGCTACCTGTTCGTCGCGCACTCGGCACGGGCGCTGGCGCGGCTGCGCGAGAACGTCGCCGTCCAGACGGCGACCGGCGTGCCGTCGCGGGTCGTCGACAGCGGCGAGGCCGCACGACTCGTGCCTGGCCTCGCGACGGAGACGGTCGTCGGAGCTTCGTGGTGCGACGAGGACGGGTACGTCGACCGGCCGCAGGCGGTGATCGCCGCGTTCGCGCGAGACGCGCCGGTCGAGATCGGCGAGGTCGCCGGGCTGCGGCGAGACAATGGAGGCTGGCGGCTGTCTCTGCTCGGCGATCGAGAGATTCGCGCGGCGGCGGTCGTGGTCGCAGCCGGCGTGGACACCCCCGCGCTCGTCGAGCCGCTCGGTTTCGAGCTGCCGATCCACGGCGAGAGTCGCTGGATCTTCCTCTCCAACCCGATCCGCGAGCGCCTCGTCGAGCCCCTCGTCGTGTCGGCCGAACGACACTTCGCGGCGAAGCACCTCGCGGACGGACGCGTGTTGGCGAGCGATCTCTCGGCCACCGGCCCCTCGGACGCACCGGCCGCGCAGTGGCTCCGCACGATCCGTCTGGCGATTCGCGAGCTGCTGCCCGTCCTCGAGCACGTCGACTTCACGGTGCTCGCACACGGTGTCTACGACGTGACGCCGGACCGGCAGGCGATCATCGGACGCGTGCCCGGCGCCGACGGCTTGTGGATCGCCGCCGGCTTCAGCGGTCACGGCTTCATGCTCGCGCCGGCCGTCGGCCGCATCCTCGCCGAAGCGATTGCCGGTACCGGCGAGGACGAGGCGCTCGCGATCCTCGACCCGGCTCGGTTCGCCGAAG
This sequence comes from Conexibacter sp., assembly GCA_035264605.1. Taxonomy (GTDB): domain Bacteria; phylum Actinomycetota; class Thermoleophilia; order Solirubrobacterales; family Solirubrobacteraceae; genus Conexibacter. Next base: position 1,335 of record DATFPW010000106.1, read on the forward strand.
GCCGTCTCGTACCCGAGCAGCAGGTCGTGTAGATGTTCCTGCAGCTCGTCGCGACCGGGCTCGTCACCGGCGCCGTCCTCGCGATCGCGGCGGTCGGGGTGTCGCTGATCTACGGGATCCTGGGGCTCGTCAACTTCGCGTACGGCGACGTGATGACGTTCGGTGCATTCGTGGCCGTCCTCTGCAACGGCCGGCTCGGGATGGGAATGGTGGTCGCGGCCGTGCTGGCGATGGTGTCGACGGCGATCCTGTCGCTTTCGCTCGAGGGAGTGCTGTGGCGGCCGTTGCGGGCGCGGCGTGCCGGCTTCATGAGCCTGTTCCTCGCCTCGATCGGGCTCGCGCTGGTCCTCCGGCAGGCGATCTTCCTCGTCGCCGGGCCCCAGCCGCGCTCGTACGACGTCGACCCGTACAAGGTCTACGTCCTGGGCTCCGTGCGGCTCTCCGGCGCTCAGGCGATCGCCGTGACCGTCGCAGCCGCGGCGATCGTCGCAGTCGCACTCGTGCTCGGTACGACCTCGGTCGGGCGGACGATGCGCGCGGTCGCCGACGACCGGGCGCTTGCGTCGGTCGCGGGCATCGACACGGGTCGCGTGATCGTGCTGACGTGGATCCTGTGCGGGCTGATCGCCGGTCTCGCGGGGGTGCTCGCGGCGCTCGTCCAGAGCAGCTTCGACCCCAACTTCGGGTTCTCGCTGTTGCTTCCCGTGTTCGCGGCCGTCCTCCTCGGCGGCATCGGCAGCGCGTCCGGCGCCTTGTTC
>DATFPW010000107.1:0-2230 GCA_035264605.1 Conexibacter sp.
CCGAGCAGCGTCAGCTCGCTCACCCCGTCGGCGGCCAGCCGGCGACCCTCCTCGACGAGCTCGGCCAGCGGGCGGGACACCTCACGCCCGCGCGTGGACGGGACGATGCAGTACGAGCACCGGCAGTTGCAGCCGACCGAGATCTGCATCCACGCCTGCACCTCGCGCGCCCGCTTCGGCGGCAGGTGGCCGGTGAAGCCCTCGAACTCGAAGTACCCCTGAGCGCTCAGCGAGTCGGATGTGAGGAACTCCGCCAGCTTGTGCACCTGCCCCGGTCCGAACGCGACGTCGACGAACGGGAACAGGCGGAAGACCTGCTCCTTGACCGACTGCGCCCAGCACCCGCCGACGCCGATCACGCGCTCCGGGTCGCGGCGCTTGAGCGCCTTGGCCTCGTGCAGATGCGCGACGAAGCGATCGTCGGCCTTCTCGCGAATCGAGCAGGTGTTGAAGAGGATCAGGTCCGCGTCGGCGCGCTCGGCGACCTCCCTATAGCCGAGCGATTCGAGCATGCCCTTCATCCGCTCGGAGTCGTGCTCGTTCATCTGACAGCCGAACGTGGTGACGTGGAACGCCTTCACGGCTGACACGTTAGTGGCTTCCGTAGGCCAGGTCGGGCAGCGCCAGCAGAGATGGAAGCGCTCCGCCGCGGTGATTAGCCGCGTGCGAGCGCCGGGCGCGCAGAAGCCGCGACGAGCAGCTCAGGATCGTCGGCGGCGATCGCCAGCCGGCAGGTTTCACCGGCGCCGCGAGCGCGCGCCCCACCGTCACCGGCTCGAGCCAGCTCGAGCCAGACGTCGACGCGCCGGCGCGCGGGCAGAGCGACCGCGTCGTCGACGACCAACGCCCCGTTGGCCACACGCCGTCGGCGGAGGTCGACCGACCGCACGGCGCTAAGCGGCACCGTCACCTCGCTCAGGACGCCTCCTCCTGCGCTCGCTGAACGCGAGCCGGTCGAGCTGCCGTCCGGCCGGTATGGAAAGTCTGCTTGACATGCGGGCCGCCGGTCCGTACCGTACCCAAGTCAAGTCTGCTTGACAAGACGATGCGCAACGAGATCCGCAGCCTCCGCACCGCACGCCACCTCTCGCAGCAGCAGCTGGCGGAGGCGATGGACGTGTCGCGCCAGACCATCAACTCGATCGAGAAGGAGCGCTACACGCCGTCGCTGCCGCTGGCGATCGCGCTGGCGCGCTACTTCGGACTGCCCGTAGAGGAGATCTTCCATGCAGATGGGAATCGATAGGCCGTCGGGGCGCCCGTTCTGGCGCAGCCGCTGGTGGATGCCGCTGTTCTCGCTCGGACTGGGCGCGTTCGTGTTCGCGGCGTTCGCAATTGGCGGCAGGACCGGCGACGGGTTGCGGGGCTTCGCCGTGATGGCGGCGCTGGCCGCGCTGCTCTACTTCGGCGGGCGCAGCGACACGCTGCGCGGGCTGGGCGGTCCGGGCCGCGACGAGCGCTGGGCGGCGATCGACCTGCGCGCGTCTGCGTTCGCGGGCCTGGTCGTGATCGGCGTCAACATCGCCGCCTGGCTGTGGGAGATCGCCAACGGCGACGACGGCGAGCCGTACGCGCAGCTCTGCGCCGTCGCCGGCCTGGCCTGCATCCTCGGCGTCGCGTTCCTGCGCCGGCGCTCCTGAGCGCTACTTCGCGTAGTCGGTCGCGCGCGACTCGCGGATCACCGTGACCTTGATCTGGCCGGGGTACTCGAGCTCCTGCTCGATCTCGCGCGCGATCTCGTGCGAGAGCAGCACCGCGCCGTCGTCGTCGAGCGCGTTGGGCTGGACCATCACGCGGATCTCGCGGCCGGCCTGCATCGCGTAGACCTTGTCGACGCCGTCGTGACGGGTGGCGATCTGCTCGAGGTCGCGCAGGCGCTTGACGTACTGCTCGAGCGATTCGCCGCGCGCGCCGGGGCGGGCGCCGGACAGTGCGTCGGCGGCCTGGACGATCACGGCCTCGATCGTCTGGGGCTCGACCTCGTTGTGGTGCGCCTCCATCGCGTGGGCGACGGCCTCGGCCTCCCCGTGCTTGCGCGCGAGCTCGCCGCCGACGAGCGCGTGCGGGCCCTCGATCTCGTGCGAGACCGCCTTGCCGATGTCGTGCAGCAGCGCGGCGCGGCGCGCCGTCTTGGGCGAGGCGCCGAGCTCGTGCGCCATCATCGCGGAGAGGTGGGCGCACTCGACGGAGTGCGCGAGCACGTTCTGCCCGTAGCTCGTGCGGTATTTCA
>DATFPW010000108.1:0-23989 GCA_035264605.1 Conexibacter sp.
AGGAGCTCGCGCTCGACGAGGACGTGATCCTGTTCGGCGAGGACATCGCCCTGCCCGGCGGCGTCTGGGCGACGACGCCCGGCCTGCAGCAGACCCACGGCGCCGACCGCGTCTTCGACACGCCGATCTCCGAGCTGGCGATGACCGGCGCGGCCTTCGGCAGCGCCGCCTGCGGCAAGCGCCCGGTGATCGAGATCATGTTCGGCGACTTCCTCACGATCGCGATGGACGGCCTCGTCAACCAGGCGGCCAAGTGGTGGTTCCTGTCCGGTGGCAAGGTGCGCGTTCCGCTCGTCGTGCGCTCGGCGATCGGCGCCGGCGGCCAGTTCGGCGCGATCCACTCGCAGACGCCGATCTCGTGGTTCCTCGGCGTGCCCGGACTGAAGATCGTCTGCCCCTCCACGCCGAACGACGCGAAGGCGCTGCTGCGCGCGTCCGTGCGCGACGACAACCCGGTGCTGTTCCTGGAGCACAAGCGCTTGTACGCCATGAAGGGCGAAGTCGACGTCGAGCCGGCGGAGATCGGGTCGGCGCGCATCGTGCGCGACGGATCCGACGTGACGCTCGTGACGGCGATGAAGAGCGTGCACGACTCCATGGCCGCCGCCGAGGAGCTTGCGGCCGAGGGCATCGAGGTCGAGGTGATCGACCTGCGCACGCTGCGCCCGCTCGACTTCCCCACCGTGCTGGCGTCCGTGGGGCGCACGAACCGGCTGCTCGTCGTCGAGGAGGGCCCGCGCACCGGCGGCTGGGCCGGCGAGGTGCTCTCCGAGATCGCCGAGCTGGCGCTCGAGGAGCTCGACGACGCCTGGCGGCTGACGTGCCCCAACACGCCGATCCCCTACAGCCCTCCGCTCGAGGGCGCGTTCCTGCCGTCCCCCGCGGCGATCGCCGCGTCGATCCGCGCGCGCCTGAACGGCGCGCCGTCCGAGGAGTCATCGTGAGCACCGCCGTCGAGACCCAGCTCCTGCCGCACTGGATCGCGGGCGAGCCCCGCACCCAACCCGGCGCCACGACCGGGACGGTCACCGACTCCGCCACGGGCGCGGTCGTGGCGCAGGTCCCGTTCGCCGACGAGGCGCTCGTCGACCAGACGGTCGCCGCGGCGCGCATCGCGGCCGACGACTGGGGCCGCATGTCGGTCGCCAAGCGCACGCGCATCCTGTTCCGCTTCCGCGAGCTGCTCGACCGCCACGTCGACGACCTCGCCCGCATCGTCACGCGCGAGCACGGCAAGGTGCTCGACGACGCGCGCGGCGAGATCGCGCGCGGCATCGAGGTCGTCGAGTTCGCCTGCGGGCTCGGCCACCTGCTGAAGGGCGAGCTGACCTCCGACGTCTCGACCGGCGTCGACGCACACTCGCGCCGCGAGCCGCTCGGCGTGGTCGCCGGCATCTCGCCGTTCAACTTCCCGGTGATGGTCCCGATGTGGATGTTCCCGGTCGCGATCGCGTGCGGGAACGCCTTCATCCTCAAGCCCTCCGAGCAGGACCCGAGTGCGTCGCTGCTGCTCGCCGAGCTGCTGGCGGAGTCCGGCCTGCCGGCCGGCGTCTTCTCCGTGCTGCAGGGCGACCGCGCGACGGCCGAGGCGCTGATGGAGCACCCGCACGTGAAGGCGATCTCGATCGTCGGCTCCACGCCCGCGGCCCGCAGCGTCTACGAGACGGCGGCGCGCCACGGCAAGCGCGTGCAGGCGCTCGGCGGCGCCAAGAACCACGCGGTCGTGCTGCCCGACGCCGACCTCGCCCTCGCGGCCGACGGCATCGTCTCGGCCGCCTACGGCTCCGCCGGCCAGCGCTGCATGGCGATCTCGGTCGCCGTCGCGGTCGGCGACGCCGCCGAGCCGCTGCTGGCTGCCGTGCGCGAGCGCGCGGCCGGCCTGCAGGTCGGTCCCGGCACTGATGCGGCGAGCGACATGGGCCCGGTCATCAGCGCCGCGTCGCGGGAGCGCATCGTCGAGCTGATCGACAGCGGCGTGGCCGAGGGCGCGCAGCTCGTGCTCGACGGTCGCGGCCTCGAGGTCGCCGACCACGCCGACGGTCACTTCGTCGGTCCGACGCTGTTCGACGGCGTCGTGCCGAGCATGCGGGTGTACCGCGAGGAGATCTTCGGGCCGGTGCTCGTGGTCGTCCGCGTCGAGACGCTTGACGAGGCGATCGCGCTGATCAACGCCGGCCCGTACGGCAACGGCGCGACGATCTACACCGCCGACGGGGCGAGCGCGCGGCAGTTCGAGCGCGGCGTCGAGGTCGGCATGATCGGCGTCAACGTGCCGATCCCGGTGCCGGTCGCCTTCTACTCGTTCGGTGGCTGGAAGGACTCGCTGTTCGGCGACCTGCACATGCACGGTCCCGACGGGATCCGCTTCTACACGCGCGGTCGCGCGGTCACGAGCCGCTGGCGTCCGCGGGACGCGGGCGCCGCCACCGCCGAGTCGATGTCGTTCCCGACCGCGCAATGACGACGATCGCGATGCCGCGCCTCTCCGACTCGATGGAGGAGGGGACGATCCTGCAGTGGCTGGTCGAGCACGGCGCCGAGGTGCGCGAGGGCGAGGACCTGATCGAGGTCGAGACCGACAAGGCGACGATCACGCACCCCGCCCAGGCAGGAGGCGTCGTGCATCACGTCGTCGCCGCCGGCGAGACGATCGCGGTCGGCGCGCCGATCGCGCACATCCTCGCGCCGGGCGAGAGCGCCCCGACGGTTGTCGCCGCTGGGCCGTCTGCGGCGACCGCGCCCGCCGGGGCAGCGGCAGCGCCCGATGCCGGCGTGGCGGCGCCGGCATCGGGCGAGCCCGCCAGCGCGACCGCGCCGGTCGCGGCAAACGGCCAGTCGTCCGGTGCCGAGCGCTCGGCCGGCGGTCGCGCCAAGGCGTCACCGCTCGCCCGTCGCATCGCACGCGAGCTCGGCGTGCAGCTGGAGTCGCTGCGCGGCAGCGGCCCGAACGGGCGCATCGTGCGCGCCGACGTGCAAGCCGCTGCGGACGCTGCGCCGGCTCAGCCCGCATCCGGCAACGGCGCGGTCATCTCCGCATCCGAGCCGGCCGCGCCCACGGTCGTCGAGCTGACGCGGATGCAGCAGACGATCGCCCGGCGCATGAGCGAGGCGAAGGCGACGATCCCGGACTTCCAGGTGCGCATCGAGGCCGACGTCACCGAGCTGCTGGAGCTGCGCGGACGCCTGAAGGCGGCGTCGATCGCGGCCTCCGTCAACGACTTCGTCGTGCGCGCGTGCGCCGTTGCGCTGGCCCGTCACCCGCGCGCGAACGGGAGCTTCCGCGACGGCGTCTTCCACCTCCACAACGCCGTCAACGTCGGCGTCGCCGTCGCCGGCCCCGACCTGCTGGTCGTGCCGGTAATCCGCGATGCCGATCGCAAGCCGATCGTGCAGATCGGCGAGGAGACGCGCACGCTCGCCGGGCGCGTGCGCGAAGGGACGATCACGCCGCCCGAGCTCGCGGGCGGCACCTTCACGGTCTCGAATCTCGGGATGTTCGGCGTCACGTCCTTCACCGCCGTCGTCAACCCGGGCCAGGCGGCGATCCTCGCCGTCGGCGCCGCGCGCGAGCGGCTCGCCCTGACCGACGGCGAGGTGCAGGCGCGACAGGTGCTGGAGCTGTCGCTGAGCTGCGATCACCGCATCCTCTACGGCGCGGACGCGGCCGCCTTCCTCGCGGACGTACGCGGGCTGCTCGAGGCCCCGCTGACGCTGCTGGCGTGAGCATGTCCGCGACGACGACCCTGCTGGCCGACCTCGGCGAGGCAGGCGACGTCGTCGCCGACGCCGACGTGCTCGAGGGCTACCGCCGCGACCAGGCGGCGCCCGGCCTGCTGGAGGCGGGCATGCCCGCGGTGCTCGTGCGCCCGCGCACGACCGCGCAGGTGCAGGCGGCGGTGCGCGCCGCGGCGCGCCACGGCGTGCCCGTCGTCCCGCGCGGGGCCGGCTCGGGGCTCAGCGGCGGCGCCAACGCGCTCGACGGCTGCCTGCTGCTGTCGCTCGAGCGGATGACGGACGTCGTCGAGGTCGACGGCGCCTCGCTGACCGCGACCGTCCAGCCGGGGGTGGTCAACGCGGCGCTGGGCGAGGCGGCTCGCGGCAAGGGCCTCTGGTACGCCCCCGATCCCGGCAGCTACGAGTTCTCGACGATCGGTGGCAACGTCGCGACGAACGCCGGCGGGCTCTGCTGCGTGAAGTACGGCGTCACGCGCGACGCATTGCTCGGGCTGGAGGTCGTGCTCGCCGACGGGCGCGCGGTGCGCGTCGGACGCCGCACGCGCAAGGGCGTCGCCGGCTATGACCTCGCGGGACTGATGTGCGGGTCGGAGGGCACGCTCGGCGTCATCACCGAGGCGACGATGCGCCTGCTGCCGGCGCCCGGCCCCGCCTCCACGCTTGCGGCGGTCTTCCCCGAGCTGGGCGCGGCCGGAGAGGCGATCGCCCAGATCGTGCGCGGCTGCCAGCCTTCGCTGCTGGAGCTGATGGATCGCGCGACCGTCAACGCGGTCGAGGACTTCCAGCCGATGGGGCTCGAGCGCGACGCCGCGGCGCTGCTGTTCGCTCGCTCGGACGCCGCCGGCGGCGTCGCGGACGTCGAGTGGATGTCGGCACGCTGCGAGGAGGCAGGAGCGACGCTCGTCGTGACCTCCGACGAGGAGGCGGAGGGACGCATGCTGATGGCGGCCCGGCGCTTCGCGTACACCGCGCTCGAGCATCGCGGCACGACGCTGCTGGACGACGTCGCCGTCCCGCTCGGCGCGATCCCGGCGTTGCTGGCGGGGATCGAGCAGGTCGCCCGCGAGCACGACGTGACGATCGCGACGTTCGGCCACGCGGGCGACGGCAACATGCACCCGACCGTCGTCTACGACCATCGCGACCCCCTGCAGACGGCCGCGGCCCGCGCCGCCTTCGTCGCGATCGTCGCGCTCGCCCGGGGCCTCGGCGGCACGGTCTCCGGCGAGCACGGCATCGGGCTGCTCAAGCGAGGCTTCCTGGCCGAGGAGCTGGGCGACGCACTGGAGCTGAACCGCACGATCAAGCGCGCGCTCGACCCGCACGCGCTCTTCAACCCGGGCAAGGGCATCTAGACAGAGGCGCCGCGTCAGGCGGGCGCCTCTTCCGCGAGCGTCTTGAGCGCGGCGAGACGGGTGTCCCAGGCAGCGGCAAGATCGGCGATTCGTCTCGCGGTGGCGTCGAGCCGTGCGGGCTCGACGCGGTAGCGAACCTCGCGCCCCGAGCGCTGACGCGTCACCAGTCCGGCTCTGTCGAGCACGACGAGGTGCTTGATCACCGCCGGCCGGCTGACGGGCAGCTGCGCTGCAAGCGTCGTCGCCGTCCCGTCGCCCTCCTGCGCGAGCATTCCGAGCAGCCGCCAGCGAGTCGGGTCTGCGAGCGCGGCGAAGATCGCCGGCTCGGCATCGGCGACCGCCGTGCTCATCGCCCTGCCGGGGAGCCGACCGCGTAGTCGGCCAGCTCGCCCAGCTCGATCGCCCAGCCCCTGGCGTGAGAGGCGAACAGCTCGGCGCGAGCGGCCTCGTCGCGATCGAGCGCGTCGAAGCCGCTCTCGACGACGGAGACGCGCGTGCCGCCCCCCTCGGCGGCGAGCGTGAACTCGGTCAGCGTCGAGTTGGCCGCGGTCGCCTCCTCGGGCGCGTCTCTCGTGTGCACCCAGCGGTACGCGAAGCGGTGCGGCGGCTCGACCGTCTCGACGCGGCCGTGCACCGTCCCCTGCCCCTGCCAGGTCAGCGACATCGCGCCGCCCGGACGCAGGTCGATCTCGGCGCCGGCGTCGGCGAACCAGCGGCCGAGATGCTCGGCGGTCGTGATCAGCTCCCACACGCGCTCGACGGGCGCGGCGATCAGGACGTCTCTCTCGATGCGATCCGTCTGCGCTGCCATGGGTCCCTCCGTCAAGCCGTGGTGTCACTCAGAGGTTACATCGCTCCTGGTCGGCGTTTCTGAGCCGGCGCAGCTGCAGCGCGATCCAGCCGCGTGCGAGCACGAGCAGGCCGCCTGCGCCGGCCAGCGCCGGCAGGAGCTCCTCCACGGGAACCCCTGCCACGTGAGCGAGCGGCATCAGAGCGTCTTGTATCTCGACCCGCGCTGCGAGGCGGCCTGGTTCGACTTGGCCTGCACGTTCTCGGTCGCGTTGTCGTACTCGTCGTGGAGGTTGATCCACAGGTACGGAGGGGTCTGCGGGTACCCCGCGGGCGAGTCCTCCCACGTCTCCTGACGGCCGAGCGCGCTGATGTCGAGGTAGCTGTAGTAGCTGCCCATCGCCTCGTCGCCGCGCTTGTCGACGTGGTACGTGCGGAAGACCCTGTCCTCGTCGTCGCGGTAGAAGGCGTTGGTGCCGTGCCACTCGTCGACGTCGAAGTCCTTGTCGAAGTCGTCGGTGATCGTGTACCAGGGCACCTGCCAGCCCATGCGCGCTCTCCACGTCGCGATGTGCTCCTGCGGCGCGCGCGAGACGAACACGAGCGTGGTGTCGCGTGCGTTGAGGTGCGAGAGGTGGCTGACCTGGTCGGCGACCTGCGAGCAGCCGCGGCAGCCGGACTCGGGGTAGCCGCCGACGCCTTCCTCGTAGAAGAAGCGGTAGACGATCAGCTGGCGGCGGCCCTCGAACAGGTCGAGCAGTCTCGCGGGGCCGTTGGGACCCTCGAACGCGTAGTCCTTCTCGACGGCCAGCCGCGGCATCCGACGCCGCTCGGCGGCCATCGCGTCGCGCGCACGCGTCAGCGCCTTCTCTCTGACCAACAGCTGCTCTCGCGCAGCCGTCCACTCCTCGCGCGAAACGACAGGCGGCATGTCCATTGCGGCTCCTTCTCAAAGATCGACGTGTAACTCGATGGTTTCACATCGACTGACGAGAAGCAACCATTTGGTTACTAGTCTCCCGCCGTTGGCGTGGTCGATGCGGCGCAGGCCCGTGAGGGCGCGAGCCGCTCTCAGGACTGGCGGCCGCCGAGGCGCTTCCACAGCTCTCGCTGAGCGTCGACCAGCCGGTCGACGGGCCGGCTGACGAGGTCGAAGCTCATGATCGTGTGGGCTTCCGCGTCGTAGCAGGGCCACGTCGCCATCTGGCCGTGGTTCGGATCGCCACCGCGGACGAACGCGGTCCACGCGGCGTGCATCGTCTCGGCGAGCGCCTGACGGGTGCGCGGCTCGGTGCCGTCCCACATCACGCCGTCGCCCCAGGCGTCGATCGCGTTCAGGCCGAACGCGATGTCCATGCAGTGCGGAGCGCCGAGCAGTCCGCCGAGGATGCGCGTCTGCCAGTCGAGCTGGTAGACGAACGGCGGCCGGCCGGCGTCGACCCAGATGTCGATCACGTCGATGCAGCTCATGCGGTAACGCTCGTCGCTGAGCGCGTCGATCAGCACGTTGGCCGGGAGCGCGCCCGGCCGGGCGGTCTCGTAGAAGGCGTAGGCCTCCTCGGCGTGCTCGCCGAAGGACACGCGCAGGCGCTCGAGCACACGCTCCCGCTCGACTTCGGCGATCGAGACGTCGGGCACCGCGACCAGCGCGTACTCCTCGCGCGTCCAGCCGATCAGCAGCTCGAACGAGCTCGCGGCGTCGTTGCGCGCGAGCGCCTCGCGCGGACCCTCGTGCAGGGTGACGCCGTCGATCACGTTGGAGAAGCCGGGATGCCACTCGTGCCAGCCGCTGGCCTCGGCGGTCAGCTGCGGCTCGGCGGCGACGAGCGCCTCCCACGGGAGCGCGCGCGCCTCCTCCAGCGATGTGACGCCGAGCAGCTCGAAGAAGCGCTGCGCGAGCTCGCGCGCCCGCTCCGCGGTGTAGGGCGCATGACCGAACGGCAGGCCCATGAGCACCGCGCGTTTGAAGAGCTCCTTCGCGACGGGGAGACCCATGATCGTCGCGATCGACGCAGCGCCGCCTGACTGGCCCATCACCGTGACCTGCTCGGGATCCCCGCCGAATGCGGCGATGTTGTCCTGCACCCAGCGCAGTGCGGCGAGCTGGTCGTCGAGCCACCAGTTGCCGCGCTCCTGGCCGTCCTCGTCGGTCAGCAGGTAGCCGAACGACGAGAAGCGGTAGTTGACGCCGACGGCGACGACGTCGCCGTTGCGCGCGAAGCTCTCGACCGAGAACGCGTCCCACGAGCCGGCGCCGATGATGTTGCCGCCGCCGTGGATGTAGACGACGACCGGGCGCTTGCCGGCGTCGGCGCGGGGTGTGCTGATCGTCAGCGTGAGGCAGTCCTCGCCCATCGAGGCGGTGCTGCGTCCGGCGCTGCCCATCACCCAGTTCCACGGGACGTTCGCGGGCTGGGGGCAGACCGGCCCGTGCTGGGTGGCGTCGCGAGTGCCCTCCCAGCCCGGATGCGGCTGTGTCGCGCGCCAGCGCAGCTCGCCGACGGGAGGTGCGGCGTAGGGGACGCCGCGGAAGACGACGACGCCGTCCTCGACTGCCCCCTGGAGGCGGCCCTCTGTCGTCTGGACCACTGCGGCGTCATTCGTCATCGGGCGCGTTCCTCCGTTGCGATACGGGCTAGCAAACGTTTGCATAGTATCAAGACATCGGCGAGCTCTCACGGTGACGAGATGCTTGACAGTGAACCGACGCAGCTCTATCTTCAGCCCTATGCAAACGTTTGCGCCCGGAGGCGGTGTACGTGAGAACGACGCCTGACGCATGTCGATGCGAGCGGTGATGACAGCGACCGACGACGCGGTGCCCGAAGCGCCCGCAGTCGCCCCCGAGGACGCCCATGGGACGATCCGCATGGAGGGCATCACCAAGCGCTACGGAGCGTTGGTCGCCAACGACGGGATCGACTTCGACGTCGCCTCCGGCGAGGTGCACGCGTTGCTCGGCGAGAACGGCGCCGGCAAGTCGACGCTGATGGGAATCATGTTCGGGCTGCTGACGCCCGACGCCGGCCGCATCGTCCACGGCGGCCGCGAGGTGCGCTTCGCCTCGCCGGCCGATGCGCTCCGACGCGGGATCGGGATGGTGCACCAGCACTTCATGCTGGTACCCACGTTGACGGTCGCCGAGAACGTCGTGATCGGCTCGCGGCCGTCGCACGACATGCGCTTCCGCCGCCGTGAGCTGGAAGCGGCCGTCGGCGAGGTCGCCGAGCGCCACAACCTGCACGTCGACCCGCGCGCGTACGTGCGCGACCTCTCGGTCGAGGATCAGCAACGCGTCGAGATCGTGCGGCTGCTCTATCGCGGCGCCAACACGCTGATCCTCGACGAGCCGACGGCCGCGCTCGGCAGCGCCCAAGTGAAGGTGCTGCTGGCGACGCTCAAGCAGCTGCAGGCGTCGGGCCGCTCGATCGTGATCGTCACGCACAAGCTCGACGAGGTGATGGCGATCGCCGACCGCGCGACCGTGCTGAAGGGCGGGCGCAACGCGGCGAGCCTCGAGCGCTCCGCGTTCGAGCAGCGCGCCTTCACGCAGGCGATGTTCGATGCGATGCCGGACCCCGTCCCGCACGAGCGCCACATCGCGCTCGACGCCGCGCCGCGGATCGCGATCGAGGGGCTGACGGTCGCCTCCTCGACCGGCCGCCCCGCGCTGCGCGGGCTCGACCTGGAGCTGCGCCCCGGGGAGATCGTCGGGCTCGCCGGCGTCGCCGGCAACGGCCAGACGGAGCTGCTCGATGCGATCGCCGGCGTCGCCCACGTCGAGTCCGGCACGATCGCCGTCGACGGCGCCGACATCGTCTCGCAGCGCCCGCTCGAGCGGCGCGAGCGCGGCATCCGCGTGATCCCCGAGGATCGCCACGACGCCGGCCTCGTGCTCGAGATGACAGTCGCCGAGAACCTCGCGCTGACGATGGTGCCGGCCGGCGAGGCGTCGCGCCACGGGCTGCTGCGCCGGCGCGAGATCCGCGCGCATGCCGAGCAGCTGCTGGAGCGCTTCGACGTGCGTCCGGGCGACCCCGACCGCCGCGTCCACGAGCTGTCGGGCGGCAATCAGCAGAAGGTCGTCGTCGCGCGCGAGCTGTCCGGCGCGCCGCGTGTCGTGATCGCCTCCTGTCCGACGCGTGGTCTCGACATCTCCGCGGCGGCCAGCATCCATCGGCAGATCGAGTCTGCCGCCGCCGACGGCTGCGCCGTGCTCGTGATCTCGCCGGACCTCGACGAGGTGCTCGCGCTCGCCGATCGCGTCGCTGTGATCTTCGAGGGCCGGATCGTCCACGACGTTCCGCGCGAGCAGGCCTCCAGCGAGGCGATCGGCCTCGCGATGGTCGGCCAGGCGCCGGGCGCCGCCGCCACGGCTGCGGCAGACCGCTCCGCGACGCATCCCACCACCTCCAACGGCTGAGGCGACCTCACTCCGTGTCCACTGCAACGAACATCCCCGCCGCCACCCGCTTCTCCCTCTTGCGCAAGCCGGCCGTGGCGCGCGCCGCTCGCCTGCTGCTGGCGGCGCTGGCGGCGCTGCTGCTCGTCTCGATCCTGCTCGAGCTGCTCGGCGCCGATGCGCTCACCGCGCTCCAGGCGATCGTCGAGGGCGCCCTCGGCGCGCCGTTCAGCCTCGGACAGACGGTGATGATCGCGAGCATCCTCGTGCTCACGGGCATCGCCGCCGCCGTGCCGTTCACGGCGCGCCTGTTCAACGTCGGCGCCGAGGGCCAGCTGTATGCGGGCGCGATCGCCGCGACGGCCGTCGGCTTCCAGTTCCCGCATCTGCCGAGCGCCGTCCACGTCCCGCTGCTGCTGGCGGCCGGCATCGCCGGCGGCGCGCTGTGGGCGGCGATCCCCGGCTTGATGAAGGCCTACATGAACGCGAACGAGGTGATCGTCTCGCTGATGCTGACGTTCATCGCGACGCTGCTGGCGGAGTACGCGACGACCGGCATCTGGCCCTCCGGCCTCGCCACCAACACCGACCCGCTGCCCGGCAACGCGCTGCTGCCGACCGTCTCGGCCTCGACCGACATCACGCTCGGCGCGCCGCTCGCGGTCGTCGCGGTCCTGCTCACGTGGCTGCTGATGAATCGCGGCACGCTCGGCTTCCAGATTCGCGCGACCGGCTTCAACGCGCACGCCTCCGAGCTCAACGGCCTGCCCGTGAAGCGCATCCAGGTGCTGGCGTTCACGATCGGCGGCGCCGCAGCGGGCCTCGCCGGGGCGATCCTCGTCGCGGGCATCCAGGACAGCCTGATCGCCGGCGGAGCGGCCGGCTTCGGCTTCCTGGGGATCGCGGTCGCGCTCGTGGCGCGGCTGTCGGCGACGTGGATGATCCCGTCGGCGTTCCTGTTCGCCGTGCTGCAGGTCGGCAGCAACTCGCTGCAGGTCAAGGCCGGCATCTCGCCCTCGATGGGCGCCGTGATCGTCGGCGTGTTCGTGATCGCCCTGCTCGCGCTCGGCGCTATTCGCCTCGGCACGGACGGTGCCAAATGAGCACCACGCAACTCGTCCTCGCGACCGGCATCACGCTGATGGCGCCGATCCTGTGGGCCGCCCTCGGCGAGCTGATCACCGAGCAGAGCGGGACGCTCAACGTCGGCATCGAGGGCGTGATGATCCTCGGCGCCTTCACGACCGCGCTCGTCTATCAGCGCAGCGGCAGCCCGGTGCTCGCGCTGCTCGCGGCGGTCGGCTCGGGACTGCTGTGCGCGGTCATGCTCGGCGCGCTCTACATCCGCCGCGGCACCGACCAGATCGTCACCGGCATCGTCTTCTCGTCGGCCGCGGTCGGCATCGCCGCCGTGCTGTCGGAGAAGCTGCTGAGCGCCGACAGCGTGCAGGTCTCGAGCCTGCCGACGCTGTCGATCCCGCTGCTGTCGAAGCTGCCGTGGGTCGGTCCGGTGCTGTTCGAGCAGAACGCGCTCGTGTTCGCCGCGCTGATCGCCGTGCCGTGCGTCTGGTACCTGATGCACCGGACCTGGTTCGGCCTGCATGCGCGCGCCGCCGGTGAGCGGCCGTTGGTGCCCGAGACGGCCGGCCTGTCCGTGCGCGGGATCCGCTACGTCGGGCTCGCGCTCGGCTGCGCGCTGACGGCGGTGGGCGGGGCGACGCTCGTGCTGTCCGTCGCCGGCACCTTCCAACCCGGCGTCACGAACGGTCGCGGCTTCATCGCGCTGGCGGTCGTGGTGCTCGCGCGCTGGAACCCGTATCGGGCGGTGCTTGGCGCACTCATCTTCGGCCTCGCCCAGGCACTCCAGTTCCAGGCCGACAGCGTGCCCGTCCTCGCGGACGTGCCGACGTCGATCCTGCTGATGGTGCCCTACGTCGTGGCCGTCGTCGTCGTGCTGCTCACGCACGGCTCGCGGTACCCGGGGGCGGCCGGTGCGCCGTATCGCCCTCGCGCAGAGCAGGTCGGCTTCTGATGAGCCGCTCTGCGTAGGACCACATACGAAGGGAGAGAGAGTGCACATGTCCACAACTGGCGACGGTCGTCGCAGGTCGCTTGCCATCCTCGTGCTGGTCGCCGCGTGCCTGCTGGCGCTGGCGCTCGGCGCCTGTGGCGGCAGCGACTCGAACGACGACAGCACCAGCGCCGCCGGCACGACCGGTGGCGCGAAGACCGACTACAAGGTCGCCGTTCTGTCGGTCGGCAACAAGACGGACGGCTCCTACGGTCAGTCGCTGGCCGAGGGCTCGGCTGGAGCGGCGACGAAGACGGGCGCGAAGGTCGACTTCGTCGGCAACCTCAACACGCCCGACCAGTACGTCTCGCAAGGGACGTCGTTCGCACAGGCGGGCTACAACATGGTGCTGATCGGCCATGGCGCGATGGGCCCGGTCGTCGTCCAGCTCGCGAAGAAGTTCCCCGACACGACGTTCTGCCACACCCTGCTGCCGTTCGGCAGAGGGATGGAGAACCCGCCGAGAAACACCTGCTTCTTCTTCGCGCGCGGTGAGCTCGGTGCCTTCCGCGCGGGCGCGCTGGCGGGCCTGATCTCGAGAAGCGGCGTCGTCGGCGCCAACCAGGCGCTCGTGTTCCCCGCGCTCAACGCTCAGATCAACGACTTCGCGCTCGGCGTGAAGTGCGTGAACCCGAGAGCGGACGTACTCACGACGATCACGAACAACGACGCCGACCCGTCGCCGACGAAGACCGCCTCGGAGGCGCAGATCGCCAAGGGCGCGGACGTGCTGTTCGGCGCGACCGGAACGGCGATGGCGGGCGTCTTCCAAGCCGCCAACGACCACCCCGGCACGCTTGCGATCGGCCAGTACGTCGACGCAGCGCCGTCCGCTCCGAGAGCGGTCGTGGCCAGCACGATCGTCAACTACCAGGACGTCGTGCCGTACCTCGTGCAGCAGGGGATCGACGGCAGACTGCCGCAGCAGCAGGTGCTCGGCAGCGGGCTGCCGATCAGAATCGGGTACCTGAAGTTCAACGACCCGGTCTACGCGCAGGTGTCCGCCGACCAGAAGGCCGCCTACGACAAGATCGACGCGGCCGTCGAGAGCGACGCGATCAAGGTCCCGGGGCCGGACAGAGTCGGCAACCCGGGCGACTGGAGAAACGTCGACGTGTCGACGATCGGCTGCAAGCCGGCCGCCTGACCCATGGACGCGAGCAGCACCCGCTCCGGCGCGCCGTCATCCGACGGCGCGCCGGCGGCGTCATCTACCGTGCACAACCGCACCGCCGCAGCGAGAGAGGAAGAGGCATGACCGATCGGCCCGAACCGTTCCAGGGCATCCTGCCGGCCCCCGGCTGGCGGCGCGCGGGCGACTTCGTCTTCGTCTCCTCGATCCATCCGCTCGCCGGCGGCGCGCTCGCCCGGCCGGCCGCCGTCTCGCCATGGGTCGGCGCCTCCGCCGTCGCCGCGCAGACCGACGCCGCGCTCGCCGCGCTGTCCGTTGCGCTGAGCGAAGCGGGCAGCTCGCTGGAGCGCGTCGTGAAGGTCGAGGTCTCGCTCGCCGCCGCGGCCGACTTCCCCGAGTTCAAGCAGGCCTACGCGCGCGCCTTCCCGCACGACCCGCCCGCCCGCACGACGATCGTCGTCGGCGACGAGCACCTGCTCGACGGCGCGCGGCTGACGCTCAACGCCGTCGCGCTCGCGGACGACTCGGCGCTGGAGCGCGTCGTCGTGCGCGCCGCCGACGTGCCGGGCGTGCCCGATCCGCTCGAGGCCGAGCACGCCTCGCTCGCCGTCGCGGCCGGTCCCTTCGTCTTCTGTTCCGGGTTCCCCGCAACCGACTTCCGCAGCGGCCTCGCCGCAGGTGCGCCGGACGCGCGCGGCTATCACGGCTCGCCCGCCGGTCAGCAGGCGGCGTTCGTCTGCGACGCGCTGGAGCAGGTGCTGGCGGCCGTCGGCTCGGGCCTGGAGCTCGGCCTCAAGGTCCAGTTCTACCTTCCGGATCTCACGAGCTTCCCGGTCGTCGACCGGCTGTGGGGCGAGCGCGTCGGCGTCGCGCCGACGCGCAGCTCGATGGCGTGCCGCGGCTTCGTCGTGCCGGACGCGCTGTTCGTCGCCAACCTGCTCGCGCTGCGTCCCGGCCACGGGCTGGAGAAGGCCGAGACGCGCGCCGGGATCCCCTGGCACCCGGTCGACATGGGCAAGGCGAACTTCTCGCCGGGCATCACGGCCGGCGAGTGGCTGTTCACGGCCGGGCAGATCCCCGTCGCCGACTTCACGACGCTCGAGTGGGCCGGCGCGCCGGCCGGGCTGCCGCACCACTGGGACGACATCGGGCTGCAGACGCAGGCGACGATGGACCTGCTGCGCGCCCAGCTCGACGCGAACGGCTACGCGTTCGGCGACGTCGTCGACGCGAAGGTCTACCTCGTCGACCCGCGGCGCGACTTCCGCGGCTTCGCGCGCGTATGGGAGCGCTGCTTCCCCGAGCCGGGCCGGCGGCCGGCGCTGACGATCCTCGGTTCGAGACAGGCCGATGGCAGCGACGGCGTGATGGTGCAGGGGCCGACGATCGAGATAGACCTGACGAGCTGGCGGGAGGCGGGCCGATGAGCGCGCAGACGTTGACGGTGCTGGTGCTGCTGCGCGCGAAGCCCGGCCTCGCCGACCAGGTGCAGGCGGAGATCGAGAGTCAGCTGACCGCGATTCGGGCCGAGCAGGAGGCCTGCCTGACGATCGTCGGCAACCGCCACGACGAGGACCGCGATCGCTTCCTGATCTACGAGCTGTGGCGCAGTCGCGCCGAGTTCGACGCCTTCTACGCGGGCAATGAGTCGCTGAACGCGTACCTCGCGCGGATGAAGGAGCTCGTCGCCGAGGGCGGATTGACGATGTGGGAGGCGATCGCATGAGCGCCGTGACGCTGCTGATCCAGAGCCGCGCGAAGCCTGGCCACGACGGCGAGGTGCGCGAGCTGATGGCCGCGAAGTTCGTCCGCATCCGCGCCGAGGAGCCGGCCTGCGACGTGCTCGTCGGTCATCAGCAGGCGGACGAGCCGACCCGCTTCATGATCTACGAGGAGTGGAGCGACCGCGACGAGCTCGCGCAGTTCACCACCACGCGCGAGCACATGCAGGAGTACTTCGCGCAGCTCGACCCGCACGTCGAGGAGTTCGATCGCTCCTTCTGGACCCGCTTCATCTGAGCGGCGGCTCGCCACGCCCAGACCCACCCGACCTCTGGAGGACCCGCCATGCCGATCGTCTCGATCTCCGCCTGGGAGACCACGCTCGACGCCGACGTCGAGCGCAAGCTGATCGCCGAGCTCACCGACGCCGTCGTCAACACCTTCGGCGAGGACATCCGCCCGGTCACGACCGTCCTGATCGACGCCGTCCCACTCAGCCGCTGGGGCTCCGGCGGCCGGCCGGCGACGGACTTCGGCGCATAGACCGGACAGAGGGGTGCGTCAGGGCATGGAGCGTCACGTATTCACGGCCTGAGCCGATCGCAACTGCGCCGCCAACGCAAAGCCCCGGCCGCATAACTCCCTTGCAGGAGTCCTAGGCGGTACCGGGGCGTCGAGAAGTAGGGTAGCGCGACCGTGGACGGGCAACAAGCGCACGCGTGGCTCTCAGCGGCTCGCTTCGAGCCGTTCCTGACCGGTGCCGACGGCGACCACATTCGTGCTGTCGCGCTGTACGACTGGCACGCGGAGATCACGGCAGCGTGCTTCGAGCTGGTCCATCACTTCGAGGTTCTGGTCCGCAACGCGATCGACGGCGTCCTCGGCGAAGGGCAGCCACAGGAGCCGATCAAGGACACCTGGCTGATGGACTTCGGTGTCCTCCAGCCCGACGGCGTCAAGCAGGTGATCCTCGCAGTCGAGCGGTTGGAGCAGGGCAAGGGCATTACCCGCGGGCGGGTCGTCGCCGGAGTCTCATTCGGCTTCTGGGCAGGGCTCTTCAGCAAGCGCTACGAGGAGCTGTGGCGACAGCGGCTCCGCCACGCCTTCCCCCACGGATCGGTGGTCCGCAAGGACCTGACCGAGCGGATGCGGCTTCTCCAACGCTTCCGCAACCGTGTTGCGCACCATGACTGCCTGTTGCGCCAGAACATCGGCGAGCGCGCCGACGACATGCTGTTGATCGCAGGTTGGATCGCTCCAGAGGCCGCTTCGTGGCTGCGCGAGCGCTCACGCGTCCACGCCTTGCTCGCGAGCAAGCCCTGAGCAACCTTGCTGGGTCCGGGTAAGCGTCGCCGCTGCGATCGCGGCGGTGGCGCTGAGGACGGCGATCGCGAGCGCCATCGGGAGGACGCTGGACGTGCCGGCGAGCCCGACGGCGGAGGAGGCGAGCGCGCCGGCGACGAGCTGGAGCACGCCGATGAGCGCAGAGGCGCTGCCGGCGACCGTGCCGTGCCGCTCGAGTGCGAGCGCCGTCGCGTTGGGGATCACGAAGCCGAGGCAGGCGACGATGCCGAACAGCGGCACGATCACGCCGGCGACGCCGAGCGGCTCGCCCGCGAGCGCGAGCGCGAGCAGCAGAGCCGCCGAGCCGGAGCCCAGCGCGAGGCCGGCTGCCAGCATCTGACGCGCGCGGAAGCGCCCGAGCAGGCGCGCGTTCAGCAGCGAGGCGCTCAGCTGCCCGCCGCCGTTGAGCGCGAAGATCGCTGCGAAGGCGACCGGCGAGAGTCCGTACAGCTCCTGCAGCGCGAATGGTGAGCCGGCGATGTAGCCGAACAGCGCGCCGTACGTCCCACCGCACGCGAAGGCGTAGCCGAGGAAGACGCGGTCGCGCACGAGCTCGCGCAGCACGCTGCCCGTGCGTGCGAGCCCGCCGCTCTGGCGCCGCGCGGGCGGCAGCGTCTCCGGCAGCGAGCGGCCGACCACGACGAGCCCGGCGAGGCCGGCGGCGGCCAGCGCGACGAACGTCCCGCGCCACGAGGTCAGTCGCAGCAGCTGGCTGCCGATCAGCGGCGCGATCAGCGGCGCGCAGCTGTGGATCGACAGGAGGCCGGAGAAGACGCGCGCCGCCTCGTCGCCGCGGTAGCGGTCGCGCACGATCGCGCGGCCGATCACCATCCCGGCGGCGCCCGCCATGCCCTGCGCGAAGCGCAGCCCGATCAGCGCCGGCGCAGATGGGGCGAACGCGCACGCGAGCGACGTGCCGGCGTACAGCGCGAGCCCGCACAGCAGCGGCCGCCGCCGTCCGACCGCGTCGCTGACAGGCCCGGCGAGCAGCTGCCCGGCGGCGATCCCCAGCAGGCAGGCGCTCAAGGTCAGCTGGATCTGCGCGGCGCTCGTGCCGAAGTCGTCGACGATCGTCGGGAGCGACGGCAGGTAGAGGTCGATCGAGAACGGCCCGAACGCGGACAGCGCTCCGAGCATCACGATCAGCCGGAGGCGGGCGCCGCGCGACTCGGCGGCCGGCGCGGGCGCGGGCGCGGGCGCGGCAGTGGCGCTCACACGTACGCGGGCAGGTCGGCGCGCGCGGCGGCCCGGTGCGCCGGGACGTCGGCGCGGGCCAGCAGCGCGTGCGCGCGCTCGCGCGCCTCGCCGACGATCGAGCGGACATCGTCGGCGCCGACGCGCGTGAAGGCGCCGTCGCGCACGAGCGGCTCGCCGTCGACCAGCACGTCGCGCACCTCGCAGCCGCGCGCCGACTGCACGAGGGCGGCGACGGGGTCGTGGTAGGGCGCGATCGTGGGGCGCTCGAGGTCGAAGATCGCGAGGTCGGCGCGCTTGCCGGGCTCCAGCGAGCCGATCCGGTCGTCCATCCCGAGCAGTCGCGCGGAGTCGATCGTTGCCATCGCGAGCGCGTCGAGCGGGGTGAGCGCGAGCGGGTCGAGGTGCAGCTGGTTCTGCTGCAGGATCGCGACCTTCATCTGCTCGACGAGGTCGACGGAGGTGTCGACCATCGGCCCGTCGCTGCCGAGCCCGACGACGACGCCGGCGTCGCGCAGGCGGCGGATCGGCGCCAGCCCTGCGCCGCGGATCGCCTCGCTCGTGGGCGTGTGCGCGACGCCGGCGCCGGAGGCCGCGATCAGCTCGACGTCGCGGTCGCGCACGTTGATCGCGTGCGCGAGCACCCAGCGATCGTCGAGCACGCCGAGGCCGTGCAGGAACTCGAGGTCGGTGCGGCCCGTCTCCAGCACGAAGCGCAGGTAGCCGCCCTCGCGCGACATCGTGCCGCCGGCGACGTGGTCGGTGATGCGCAGGCCGAGCTCGCGCGCGAGCACGTGGCCCGCGAGCACGAGCTCCTCCGAGCAGGTGCCGGCGGCGACCCAGTGCGCCGTCGTCTCGATCGTCAACCCGACCGCGATCCGGCCGTCGCCGGCGCCGTGCCAGCGCTCGTGCGCCGCGCGCGCGAGCGCGAGCTGGTCGTCCAGCGCCTGCGGGCGCAGCTCCTTGCAGAAGAGCTGGCGCATGCCGCTCTCGACGACCGGCGCGAGTGTCGCCTCGATCCAGTCGGGACCCGTCACCGTGACGGAGTGGTTGAGGCACGTCGTCGTGCCGGTGCCGAGCATCTCCAGGCAGGCGAGGCGGCTGGCGGCGGCCGAGTCGGCGGCCGTCATCGCGCGGCCGGCGGGCAGCAGCAGATTCCCGATCCACTGCTCCAGCCGCATGCCGCCGCCGAGGCCGCGGAAGAGGTCGTACCAGTGGTGCTGGTGCGCGTTGACGAAGCCGGGGACGACGATGCAGCCGCGCGCGTCGATGCGCTCGTCGGCCGCGTCGGCGACGGCGGAGTCGAGCGCGGCGAGCTCGCCGACGGCGGCGATGGCGCCGTCGCGGATCAGCACGTAGCCGTCGTCGAAGCGCGACCGCTCTCGGTCCATCGGCACAACGCAGCCACCGGCCACGAGCACGGTACGGGCGTGTGCGGCGTGGGCCATCTTGCGCTAGCCTAGCAAACGTTTGCATGACCGAAACAACAGGAAGACACAAGAAATGAGCGCAGCCGCATGAGCACGACCGTCGACGTCCACACGCACGTCATCCCCGACGCGCTCGTGCGCGAGGCGCGCACGCCCGGCGGCCTGTTCGGCGTGCGCGAGGAGGGCGGCGGGCTCGTCCATCCGGAGGGCTACCGCGCACCGCTCGACGTGGACTTCCATGACGCCGGCGCGATCCTCGCGCGGATGGACGCGTCGGGCATCGACGTCTCCGTCCTGTCGCTCTCGCCGACGATGTTCTTCTACGACCAAACGCCGGCCGACGCGGCCGGCTTCGCGCGGCTCGCAAACGACGCGATCGCCGAGCTGGCCGCGCAGGACGAGCGCCTGCTGGCGGTCGCGCAGCTGCCGCTGCAGGACCCGGCCGCGGCTGCCGCCGAGCTGGAGCGCGCGGTCGGCGAGCTGGGCATGCGCGGGGCGCTGATCGGCACGAACGTCGGCGCGCGCTCGCTCGACGAGCCGGACTTCGAGCCGGTCTTCGCAACGGCGCAGCGGCTCGGCGTGCCGGTCGAGCTGCACCCGTACTTCACCGGGTCGAAGCCGCGGCTGGAGCCGTTCTACTTCACGAACACGATCGGCAACCCGCTCGACACGTGCATCGCCGCGGCGCGGCTGATCCATGCCGGCACGTTCGACCGCTTCCCCGAGCTGAGCCTCGTGCTGGCGCACGGCGGTGGCTACCTGCCCTACCAGCTCGGCCGCCTCGACCACGCCTGGCAGGTGCGCCCGGAGCCGCACGAGCGGATCCCCAACCCGCCCAGCAGCTACCTGCGCCGCTTCTGGATCGACACGCTGACCCACAGCGATGAGGCGCTGACCTTCCTCACGGGGCTGATCGGCGCCGACCGCCTGCTGGTCGGCACCGACCTGCCGTACGACATGGCGGACGCGCGGCCGCTTGAGCGGCTGCGGCGCGTCGGGCTCGACGCGGGCGCACTGGGCGCCTCGGCGCTGGAGCTATTCGCCGCGCACGCGCTCGCGCCGGCGGATGGCTGAGGACCGCTTCGGGGGCGCCGTCGTGCTCGTCACCGGCGCCGGCGGGGGGATCGGCCGCGCAGCCTCGCTCGCGTTCGCGCGCGAGGGGGCGACCGTCGTCGCGGCCGACCTCGACGGCGCGGCGGCGGAACGCACGGCGACGGCGGTCGCGGAGGCCGGCGGGGACGCGCACGGCGCGCCGCTCGACGTCACGAGCGAGTCGCAGGTCGCCGCGCTGATCGCCGCGATCGGCGAGCGGCACGGGCGGCTCGACGCGGCGGTCAACAACGCCGGGATCGTGGGCCGCAACGCGCCGACCGCGGAGCTCGACGAGGCGACCTGGCAGGAGGTGCTGCGCGTCGACCTGATCGGCGCCTTCCTCTGCATGAAGCACGAGATCCTCCGCATGCGCGCGCAGGGCGGCGGCACGATCGTGAACGTCGCCTCGACGATCGGCGTGCGCATGACCGTGCCGGGCACGGCGGCGTACGCGGCGGCGAAGGCCGGGGTCGGCGCGCTCACGCGCACGGCCGCGGCGGAGTGCATCGGCGAGGGGATCCGCATCAACGCGGTCTGTCCCGGCCCGGTCGACACGCCGCTGTCGCTCGCGCCCGGCGAGAGCGCCGCCGAGCGCGACGAGCGGATGCGCGGCGCGCTGCCGATCGGGCGCGTGGCGACGGTCGAGGAGATCGCGGCCGCGGTGCTGTGGTTGGCCGCGCCGGAGTCGGCGTACGCGGTCGGCCACGAGCTGGTGCTCGACGGCGGCGGCAGCATCTAGACGCGGTCGCGTCACGCCGCAGGGCTTGACAGCGCACCGATCAAATGCAATCGTTTGCATAGACGACGACGAAGAAAGGTCCTTCAGTGGCACGAAACTCAACGCAGGCCGTCGCGCCGCCCGCCGCGGAGCTGGAGCGCTGGCTCACGGGCTACGAGCGAATGCTGCTGCTGCGCGGCTTCGAGGAGGCGATGCAGACCCAGTTCATGCGCGGCGAGGTGCATGGCACGGTCCACCTCTACATCGGACAGGAGGCCGTCTCGTCGGGCGTCTCGCTCGCGCTGCGCCCGGAGGACTGGGTCGCCGCCACCTACCGCGGTCACGGCGCGGCGCTCGCGCGCGGCGTCGACCCGGCCGGGCTCGCCGCGGAGCTGATGGGCCGCGTCACCGGCACCTGCGGCGGGCGCGCGGGCTCGATGAACGTGATCGACCTCGCGCACGGCCTGATTGGCTGCTTCGGGATCATCGGCGGCAGCGCCGCGGCCGCCACCGGCGCCGGCCTCAGCGCCAAGCGCACCGGTGCCGTCGCGGTCGCCTTCTTCGGCGACGGCAGCACCAACCACGGCTACTTCCACGAGTGTCTGAACTTCGCGAAGGTCCACGACCTGCCGGTCCTGTTCGTCTGCGAGAACAACCTCTACGGCGAGTTCACGCCGATGGCACAGGTCACCGCGGGCGCCGACATCACGGCCCGCGCGAGCGCCTACGACATCCCGTCCGAGCGCGTCGACGGCAACGACCTGCGCGCCGTGCACGCGGCCGCCGCCGCGGCCGTCGAGCGGATTCGCACCGACGGTGGCCCCGCCTTCATCGAGGCGATGACCTACCGCCAGGTCGGCCACTCGAAGTCCGACCCGGGCGCCTACCGGCCGGAGGGCGAGCTGGAGCGCTGGCTCGAGCGCGACCCGCTCAAGATCGCGCGCGAGCAGCTCGCCGCCGACGGCGTGAGCTCCGAGCAGATCGAGGCGATCGACGCGCGCGTCGCCGCTCAGATGGAGGAGGCGATCGAGCAGGCGCTCGCCGCTCCCTACCCCGACCCGGTCGCGCAGCCGGCCACGGAGTACGCCGCATGAGCACGCTCGACTTCCGCACCGCCATCCGCGACGCGCTCGCCGAGGAGCTGGAGCGCGACGAGCGCGTCATCTTCTACGGCGAGGACGTCGCCGTCGCCGGGGGCGTCTTCAAGGCGACCCCGGGCCTGTTCGAGCGCTTCGGCGCCGACCGCGTGTTCGACACGCCGATCTCCGAGCTGGCGCTCGCCGGCAGCGCGTTCGGCGCCGCCGTCACGGGCCTGCGCCCGGTGATCGAGATCATGTTCGGCGACTTCCTGATGCTGCCGATGGACGCGCTCGTCAACCAGGCGGCGAAGTACTGGTACATCTCCAACGAGCAGGCCTCCGTGCCGCTCGTCGTGCGCTCGGCCGTCGGCGGCGGCGGCCGCTTCGGCGCGATCCACTCGCAGGACCCCACGAGCTGGTTCCTCGGCGTGCCCGGGATCAAGATCGTCGCGCCGTCCACGCCGGGCGACGCGAAGGCGCTGCTGAAGGCGTCGATCCGCGACAACAACCCGGTCCTCTTCCTCGAGCACAAGCGGCTCTACTCGACCAAGGGCGAGACGCTGGAGCAGGAGCTGCTGCCGCTCGGCAAGGCGAACGTCGTGCGCGAGGGGACCGACGTCACGATCGTCGCGGTGATGAAGGGCGTGCACGACGCGCTCGCCGCGGCCGACCTGCTCGCGGGCGACGGCATCTCGGCCGAGGTGATCGACCTGCGCACGCTGCGCCCGCTCGACCTCGACACGGTCGTGCGCTCGATCGAGAAGACCAACCGCCTGCTGGCGATCGAGGAGGGCCCGGTGCTGGGCGGCTGGGCGAGCAACCTCGTCGGCCTTGCCTCCGCGGAGGCGCTCGAGCACCTCGACGACGCGTTCGCGCTGACCGGCGGCGACACGCCGATCCCCTACAGCCCGACGCTGGAGGACCCGTTCTTCGCATCAGCCGAGCGGATCGCCGAGACGGTGCGGACGCGCATCGGCGTCGCCGCGGGGGCGAGCTAGATGGCCGTCGACGTGATCATGCCGCGGCTGTCCGACTCGATGGAGGAGGGCACGGTCCTGCGCTGGCTGAAGTCCGCTGGCGACCCCGTCTCGGTCGGCGACGAGCTGGCCGAGATCGAGACCGACAAGGCGAACATGACGTTCGAGGCCGAGGCCGACGGCGTCCTGCTGGAGATCGTCGTCGCCGAGGGAGAGACCGCTCCGCTCGGCGGATTGCTGGCACGGATCGGCGCGCCGGAGGAGCAGCCCGCAACCGCGCCGGCGGCGTCCCTCGCCGCGGCCGATCGGGTGGGTGGCAGTGAGGATGCACGACCGGCCGCCGAAGGGCGGACGGGCGCGCACCCGGAGGGGCACCGCCCGCGAAGCGGGTGGTCAGGACCCGCCCGCAGCAGCGCCGGGACCCAGCCGAGCAACGGGCGCGTCAGCGCCTCGCCCGTCGCTCGCCGGCTCGCCGCGCAGCGCGGCGTCGAGCTCGCCGGCGTGACCGGGACGGGGCCGCGCGGGCGCATCGTCAAGCGTGACGTGGAGGCCGCCGTCGTGGCGGCGCCGGTCTCCGCTGTCGCCCCCGCCGCGGCCGCTCCGGGCGCGACGGCCGCCGCGCCGGTCCCATCCACCGGTGGCGGCGGCCGCGGGGAGGCGGAGGTGCAGGAGCTGAGCCGCCTGC
This sequence comes from Conexibacter sp., assembly GCA_035264605.1. GTDB lineage: Bacteria > Actinomycetota > Thermoleophilia > Solirubrobacterales > Solirubrobacteraceae > Conexibacter. Next base: position 23,726 of record DATFPW010000108.1, read on the forward strand.
AGCAGGTCATCGCCCGCCGCATGGCGGAGTCGAAGGCGACGATCCCGGACTTCGCGCTGTGGGCCGACGTCGACATGAGCGCGTGCGTCGCGCTGCGCGGGCAGATGAAGGCGATGACGGAGAAGGCGCCGTCCTACAACGACATGATCGTGAAGGCGGCGGCGCTCGCGCTGCGCGACTTCCCGCAAGCGAACGCGAGCTGGAGGGACGGCGCGATCGAGCTGCACGGCCGCGTGAACGTCGGCGTCGCGGTGGCGGCCGACG
>DATFPW010000109.1:0-50538 GCA_035264605.1 Conexibacter sp.
CGAGAGCTGCGGCCGGCCGGGGCGCGCGGCGGGACGGCCGCCGCCGTCACGGACCGCGGAACCGTGCGCGCGCCCGTCGTGCTGGCGTGCGTCGAGGGCTTCACGCCGTCGCTGCACGGGCAGCGACGTGTTCTGCTGCCGCTCAACAGCGCAATGGTTGTGACCGAGCCGCTCGACGACGCGACGTGGGCGACGATCGGCTGGGATCGCGGCGAGCTGCTCGGCGACGTCGCGCATGCGTACGTGTACGCGCAGCGGACGGCCGATGGGCGGATCGCGCTTGGGGGGCGCGGGGTGCCGTACCGCTACGGCTCGCGCACCGATCGCGGCGGGCGCACGCAGGCGCGAACGGTCGCCGGCCTGCGGCGCGCGCTCGACGCACTCTTCCCCGCCGCGGCGGGTGCGGCGATCGACCACGCCTGGTGTGGCGTGCTCGGGGTCGCGCGCGACTGGCAGCCGGCCGTGCGGCTCGACCGTGCGAGCGGGATCGGCTTCGCCGGCGGCTATGTCGGCAACGGCCTTGCCACGGCCAACCTCGCTGGCCGCACTTTGCGCGACCTCGTGCTCGACGAGGACACCGAGCTCACGCGGCTGCCGTGGGTCGGGCACACCGCGCGCCGCTGGGAGCCGGAGCCGCTGCGCTGGCTCGGCGCGCGCGCGGTGTGGGCGCTCTACCGCGCCGCCGACCGGCGCGAGGCCGCGTCGGCCAGCGCGCGCACGAGCGGGTTCGCGCGCGCGGCCGACTTGCTCGCGGGGCGCTGAAGGATTAACGGTTGCGCAGCTCGCGCTTGGCGCGGCGGACGAGCGTCATCCGGTTGAGTCGTTCGCGCATGCGCGAGGTCGGCGGCGGGGAGTCGAGCACCTCGGCGGCGGTGATCGTCAGCGTGACCGCGTGCTCGGCGATATGCGCGACCTCGGGTGCATCGACGAAGCGACGGCCTCTCTTCGTCTCGACGACGATGCCATCGAAGATGTGCTCGCGCGCGTTGTTCTGCACGCGCCTCACCCGGCCCACGTCTTTGCCGTCGCTGCCGCGCACGCGTGTGCCGCGACGCAGTGCGAGGTAGGAGATTGCCGGGCCGTCTTCGTGCACGTCGCTCATTCGCTGAATGTACCGTCGGCACGTGCCGTCTCCCGTAGGTCGCCGCTTGCGTTGACGGAGGGCGAAAACGAGATCGGTGTGTCGGCGGCGCGCGCAGCGCCGCCGACACACTCCTCCTCCCTCACCCGCCCAGCGGTGTGCGCTCGAGCGCGGCGAGTCCTTCGGAGATGCCCGCGCCGATCTCGGCGATCTGCTCCTCGGCGATCGTCAGCGGCGGCGAGACGGCGACGCCGGTCCCGAGCGTGCGGACGAGCAGCCCTTGTTCGCGGCATGCGAGCGTCAGGCGCGAGACGGCGTCGCGGTCGGCGGCGCGCGCCTCCTCGCTCAGCTCGACGGCGCCGAGCAGGCCGAATCCGGCGCGCACTTCGGAGACGAGCGGATGCGCTTCGAGTGGGCGCAGCGCGCGCTCAAGCGGACCCTCGAGCGTGCGACCGCGCTCGATCAGTCCCTCGCGTTCGTAGACGTCGAGCGTCGCGAGCGCGGCGGCGCAGCAGGTCGGATGGCCGGCGTACGTCGGGCCGTGGCGCAGCACCGGCGCGCCCGGCGCGCCGGTGAAGAACGGCGCGGCGACGTGCGGCGCGACGAGCACCGCTCCGACCGGCAGCGTGCCGCCGCTGATCCCCTTCGCGAGCGTGATCAGGTCCGGCCGCACGCCCGGCCAGCGGTCGATCCCGAGCCATGTGCCAAGCCGGCCGAACGCGTTGATGACGCAGTCGGCGACGAACAGCACGCCATAGCGCGAGCAGACGTCCGCGACCCCTTCGACGTAGCCCTCCGGCGGCAGCCGCACGCCGCCCGCGCCGATCACCGGCTCGCAGAAGAAGGCCGCGACGCGCTCGGGCCCAACCCGCTCGATCTCCGTCACGAGCGCGTCGACGCTGTCGTACGGCACTCGCGAGACCTCCGGCACGAGCGGGCCCCAGTTCGCCAGGTTCGGCGCGATCCCGCCGACGCTGGTGCCGAAGCCATGGGTGCCGTGGTAGCCGTGCTCGCGCGTGATCAGGTGGACGCGCTCGTTCTCGCCCTTGCGTTGGAAGTGGGCCCGCGCGAGCTTCGCGGCGGTGTCGATCGCATCGCCGCCGCCGGAACCGAGGAAGACGCGCGAGCCGGCTGTCGGCGCGAGCGCGGCGAGCCGATCAGCGAGCTCGAGCGCCGGCGGGTTCGCGAAGTCGCCGAACGTCGAGTAGGTATCGAGTGCGCGCAGCTGACGCTCGACCGCCTCCGCGATCTCGGGCCGGCCGTGACCGACGTTCGCACACCACAGCGAGGCGGTCGCGTCGAGGTAGCGGCGGCCGTGCTCGTCCCACACCCACACGTCCTGCGCTCTGGCGAGTAAGAACGGCGCGTCCTCGACGGCGCCCATGTCTGCGAACGGATGCCACAGCGCGTGCCCTCGGTCCGTACCCACGGAGCGAAGTCTTCCCGTCGCGCGCCCGCCGCGCCTCGTGCGCGTCGGACAAAGCCGTACGGCGTTGTTGTCCGGAAGCGCTTGCGCGCCGGCGCTATGCGGCGCGCACGACCTCGACCGGCACGCCGTGGCGCGGCACGAGCGTGATGCCGCGCATGACGACCGGGTCGGGCCGCTCGCGCAGCGGGCGCAGCTCGGCGCCGAGCACGACGGTGCGGATTACCTCGGCCATCTCCGCCTGCGCGAGCGCCGCGCCGATGCAGCGGCGGATGCCGCCGCCGAATGGGAGCCACGCGTACGACTCGGTGCGCCCGTCGAGGAAGCGCTCCGGACGGAACTGGCCGGCGTTCGGATAGAGGTCCTCGCGACGGTGGACGACGGCGATCAACGGCAGCACGGTCGTCCCGGCGGGCAGCTCCCAGCCGGCGACGACGCGCGGCCGCGTCAGCTTGCGCTGGTTCGCGTCGATGATCGGCCGCAGGCGCAGCGTCTCGGTGACGACCGCGTCGAGGTAGGTCCGGTCACCGCCCGACAGCTCGTCACGCAGCCGCGCCAGCACCGCCGGATGGCGGTACAGCAGGTCGAACGCGAACGCGAGCGCGGTCGCCGTCGTCTCGTGCCCGGCGACGAGCATCGTCACGAGCTCGTCGCGCAGCTCGCGGTCCGTCATCGGCTCGCCGTCCTCGTCGCGGGCGCGCAGCAGCAGCGACAGCACGTCGGTGCGCGCGTCGAGGTCGGGCGCCTTGCGACGCTCCGCGATCACCTCGAACAGCATGTCGTCGGCGGTGCGCAGGCGCGCCTGGAACGCGCCCCACGGGCTCCACAGCCCGAAGTCGCGCTGCATGGCCCGCGGAAGCAAGCCGACGTACTGCATGTCGATCACGGCGGTGAGTGCGCGCCGCAGCTGCTCGATGCGCGCCGACTGCTCGACGCCGAAGACGGCGCGCGCGATCACCTCGAACGTCAGCTCGCGCATCCGCTCGCGCAGCACCAGGCGGTCGCCGGGCCGCCAGCGCGCGACCTCGCGCTCGGCGACGGCGCGGATCACCGCACGGAAGGCGCCGACGGCCGAGCCCTGGAACGGCGGCAGCAGCAGCCGGCGCTGGCGCAGGTGCTCGGCGCCGTCGAGCACGAGCACCGAGCGGTCGCCGAGCATGATCCCCAGCGGCGCGTTCGCCTCGCCCGCGCGCAGGTCGGACTGGTCGCCGGTGTGAAGCGCTCTGATCGCCTGCGGGTCCGCGACGTAGACGCCCGTGCCGAAGACCGGCCAGCTGATCGTGAAGCAGTCGCCGTAGCGCGCGTGCCAGCCCAGCAGCTTCTCGAACGGGCGCTCGGCCATCTGCAGGAACTGCCACAGGGCCGGCCCGGACGGACCGGGCGGGAGCGAGCCGCGCATCGCCGCGGCCGGACGGGGCGGGGACGGGGCCTGCGCGGTGGCGCTCATGCCGAGGCCTCCTGCACGATGGCCTCCGCCGGGCGCGCGACCGCCTCGGCGCGAACCGGCACGCCGTTCAGCACCGCCATGCCGGCGAGCCGCTCGAGATCCTCGGGCTCCGAGGACATCAGCAGGTTCACGTTCACGCCCCCGCCGCGCGCGGCGGCGTTCGCCTTTCTCCAGCCGCCGGTGCCCTTGTGGCCCCAGCCATGCGGGACGGCGACGACGCCCTGCTTGAGGTCATCCGTCAGCGTGACCGGCAGCTCGATCGCACCATGGCGCGTGGCGAGCCGCACCGTCGCGCCTTCCTCGAGCCCGAGCGCCGCAGCATCCGTCGGGTGCATCCGCGCGCGCTGTCTGCGCCCGCCGCGCAGCAGCAGCGGCGCGTTGTGCATCCACGAGTTCTCGGAGCGCAGCTCGCGCATGCCGATCAGGCGCAGGGGGAACTCGCCGCCGCCGGGCGCCTCAGCGGCCGCGCGTGCCCGCAGGTCGGCGACCTCCTCGGCCATCGCCGGGTGGTCGAGCGCGACGCGGCGGTCACGGTGCAGCACGACGCGCGGCAAGGCGCCGGCGCGCAGGTTCGGATGCAGCACCTTGCCGTGCGGATGCTGCTCGTTCAGGCGCTTGAGCGTGAGCCCGCCGGGCTTGAGGCCCAGCCGATCACCGCCCTCGGCGAGCCGCACGACGAGGTCGAGCAGCAGCTGCGGTTCAAGTCGCTTGCCGATCGCTCTGAGCCCGCGCCGCACGAGCTGCAGCGCGCCGAGACCGCGTGACCGGCGCGCGAGTGCGCGCATCAGTACGTCGATCGTCTCCCACTCCTCGCGCGCCTCGCCGGCTGGCGGGACGACCGCCTCGGTCGCCTGGCGGAACGGCGTGGTGAGATAGGTCTGGAAGGGCAGCGGGAAGTCGGCGCGCTCGTACATCGTCGTCGCGGGCAGCACGTAGTCGGCGTGCGCGTTCGTCTCGTTGACGTAGAGGTCGAGCGAGACGCACAGGTCGAGCTGCGGCAGCGCGGCCTCGAGCTCGTCGCCGTTCGGGACGGACAGGACGGGGTTGCCGGCGGAGACGAACAGCGCCTTGATCTGGTCAGGGCCGGGCGTCGCGATCTCCTTCGCCATCAGCGAGGCCGGCTCGGAGCCGAGCACCTCGGGGAAGTTGCCGAGGCGGTTGCGGCGGTTGTCGTAGCCGACCGGCACGAGCTTCGGCGCGAGCTGCAGGACGAAGCGCTCGCCGGGGACGCCGAGCGTGCCGAACATCGCACCGCCCTCGCGGTCGAGGTTGCCGGCGGCGAGGTTGACTGCATCGACCAGGAAGCTGACGAGCGTGCTGTGACGTCCGAGGCAGGTGCCGGTGCGACCGTAGAGCGCGGCGCGCGGCGTGGCCGCGAGCGTGCGCGCCAGCTCGCGCACCTGCGCTGCCGGGATCCCGCTGTGCGACTCCGCCTCCTCCGGCGCGAAGGGCGCTGCGAGCGAGCGCAACGCGTCAGCGCCGGACGCCTGCTGCGTGAGCGCACCCTCGTCGGCGAGTCCCTCTGCGAACAGCACATTCAACAGCGACAGCAGCAGCCACGCGTCGCCGTCCGGCGTGATCGGAAGCCACTCGAACGCTCTCGCGGTCTCGGTGCGGCGCGGGTCGACGACGACCACGCGCCCGCCGCGGCCGACGATCCCGTGCAGCGACTCCTTGATGCGCGGGGAGGTGAGGACGCTGCCGTGCGAGACGAGCGGGTTGGCGCCGAGCACGACGAGCAGGTCGACGCGCGCGAGGTCGGGGATCGGCACGACGAGCGGGCCGCCGTAGAGCAGCTGGCTGGCGACGAAACGGCTGTTGACATCCTGCGAGCCGGCCGTGAAGAGGTGCGAGGAGCCGAGCAGCGTCATGAACGCGGCGAGCCACAGCGTGTGCGAGGCGCTGAACGCGCCCGGGTTGCCCCAGTACCAGCCGATCGCCTGTGGGCCATGCGCGTCGTGGATCGCGCGCAGTCTGGTGACGATGTCGGCCATCGCGTCTTCCCAGCTGACGCGCGCGAAGCTGCCGTCGGACCGGCGCTTGAGCGGGTGCAGCACGCGGTCCGGGTCGTTGTGGATCTGCTCGAACGCGATGCCCTTCGGACACGCGAAGCCCTGCGAGAGCGGATGGTCGGAGTCGGGGCGCAGCTGCAGCAACCGCCCGTCCTCGACCGTCGCGACCATCCCGCACAGCGGCTCGCAGATACGGCAGTAGGTCGCCTTCTCCTCAACCATGTGCGCTCCGATCTGTCGCTCGGTCGTTCGGCCGATGCTAGGGATCCGCCAGCGGGGTGGCGCCGTATCCCTTTCGGAACTCTGAAGGACGTTCGGACAGATACGTGGGGCATGGGAGGCTTGGCTTCGACCAGGCGGCCGCCGAGGGGGTCGGAGGCCGTCTTCGATCTGCTGTACCGCCGCTACGCCAATTCGGTGTATCGCTTCTGCCTGCGCCGAACGAGGGACGCGGACATGGCCGAAGACGCGCTCGCGATCGTCTTCCTCGAAGCGTGGCGCCGGCGCGGCGAAGTCGACCTGACGTCGCGGCCCGCAGAGCCGTGGCTCTACGGCGTGGCGCGCAACGTGCTGCGCAACCAGCAGCGCACCCTGCGCCGTCGCAATGCCTCGCTGCGCGACCTCGGCCGCACGGCCGCCTCGTGCGCGCCCGACGACGTCAGCGAGCGCGTCGAGCACCGCCAGGCGCTCGAGCTACTGCTGCACGCGCTGCACGCGCTGCCGCCCGCGCAGCGCGCGGTCGTCGGCCTGTGCGTGCTCGAAGACCGCAGCTACGAGGCGGCGGCCGGCGCGCTGCAGATCCCGATCGGAACGGTCCGCTCGCGCCTCTCCCGCGCCCGTCTGCACCTGGCGCTCGCCGTCAGCGCCGCCGACGGAAACCACTCACCGCAACCAAATACGACGACCTGAGGGGGTCGATGCCAGATGGCAGACGAAGGAAACGTCACGCTGTTCAAGCAGCTCTACAGCAAGCTCGCGGAGGCGCTGTCAGTCGGCACGCCGAACGCGGCGCCCGGGCAGAACTACATCGCGCTCTGCAACCCCGGCATATTGCTCGACCCGAGACTGAACGTCGCCAGAGAAGCGCCTGCGCAACAGATCTGGGCGTCGCTGCTCGACAACGTGCCATACGCGAATTGGGTCTACACGCCGACGAACATGTCGGTCGCGAGGGTCTACGAACAGATCCTCGCGGACAAGGAAGTGCCGCTGATCGAACTGTCGAAGGCGCAGCAGGAACTGCTCGCCAGAGAACGCGCGGTGATCATGGAAGAAGAAGGCGAACCGACGAGAAGATTCCTCGCTTACCGCAGATACCAGGCGCTGTATCTGAGAGCGCTCACCGCCTTCGCGACGGCACAGACGACGATGGCCAACACCGGCACGCCGATCCCGCCGGAAGCGACCGAAGCGCTCAACGAAGCGCGCGAAGATTGGAACACGTTCGGTTTCAAGGGCCAGGTCGAAGCGGCGCAGGCGACGGTCGCCAACCTCGAAGCGCTCAATCCCAACACGTGGTGGAGAGCGCTCAGAAACCAATACGAAAACACCAGGGGGACGCTCCCCTTCGAGCCGACGACGACGTACCCGGACTACTCGTGGTTCATCGGCGAAGAAGGCTGGACGAGGTTCACGTTCACGCAGGAAGACGTCGTCAGACAGTCCACCTCGTCAGCCGTCGGGGGCGGCGGGGGCGTGTCGGCGAACTGGGGCCTGTGGCGCGTCTCCGGCTCGGCCGAATACAGCAGAGAAACGAAAGCGAGCTCGTCCGACACGACCGGCATATCGATCTCGCTCGACCTGATGCGCGCGACGATCACGCGCAACTGGCTCGACCCGCTCGTGTTCCGCGCGCACACCTGGCGCATCGCGAGAGGCACCAGCCTCGACGGCAGACTGATCTCCAGAGGCACCTTCATCCCCGGCGAAGAAGGCGGCGCGCTCATGCCGCTGCTGCCGACGGGCGTGATCGTGGCGCGCAATGTCGTCATCAACGCGCAGTTCTCACACGAAGATCAGACGATAGTCCAGGAAGCGCTGAGAACCGAAGCGTCGGTCGGTTGGGGGCCGTTCGCGATCAGCGGGCACTACAACCAGTCGAGCAGATCAGACGTCTCGCACGGCAACGTGAGCGCCACCGGGATCAGCAACCCGAGCCCGCAGATCCTCGGCTTCTTCTGCGACGTGCTGCCGCTGTGCCCGAGCCCGCTGCCCGAACTGCCTTGGCCTGCGACGTTCGAGGAGGCGGCGGCATGACCCTGCTCCAGAACTTAAGAACGGTGATCGTCGAACTCGGCGAAGAAGTGCTGAACGTGCAGAACCTGGTCGCCGTCGCCGTCTACATATACGTCGACTGGCAGCTCCCGAACGGGCAGTGGAGCGCGATCAGCGGCGAGGTGAGACTGGAAGCCGGCGCGGTCTATGCCAGAACGGCGGCCGAACTCGGCCACGAAAGAGTGCGCGTGGGCGTGCGGGTCATCAGAGGCGAAGTCCCCGGGAACCTCGTCGAAGTCAACCCCTAGCGACGCGGCGCCACGCGAGCGGGGCCCGAGCGCGCGCCCGGGCCCCGCGTCGCCGTTGGTTCTGGCTACGGCCGCAGCTCGATCACCACGCCCGCGTGGTCCGACGGCCACAGGCGGCCGATCGGCGTATCGGGGGTGCGCTCGTTCGGGTCCTTGCCGGTGACCCAGCCGTGCAGCACCGGCATCGCCGAGCCGTCTGCGCGGCGGCCGAAGACCATGTCGATGCGGTGGTCGAAGCGCGCGGCCGCCTCTTCCGGCGTGTCGTTGACGAGCTCGCTCAGGCCCGACGTGAAGCCGGTTTCGGCGGGTGCGAACTGCAGCCACTCGTCCGTGAAGCCGCTGCCGGTGATCAGCAGATACGGATCTCGGTGGGCTCTCGTCTGGCCGGGCTTGACTGACGCGTTCAACGGGTCGGAGTTGCAGTCGCAGGCGATGATCGTCGGCATCCCGTTCGGCGCGGCAGGCCCGGCGAGCAGCTCAGCGGCCTGCGCATACGCGACGTCGGAGGACTCCGACTCGAGGTGCGTGTTGATGAAGCGCACCGTCTGCCCGCCCGCGCGGACGTCGACCCGGTTGTAGCCGCGGATGAACTCGAGCGTCTGGCCGGCAATCGTCAGCGGGATGCGCGTGACGTAGTTGGCGCCGCTCGCGCTCGTGACGTGCACGCCGTTATGGACGCGCTCCAGTACGACGTCGCGCATCGTCAGGCGCACGTTCTGGAGTGAGCCGCCGAGGAACGCCGGGCCGGCGACGTCGGACTCCTGTTGCACCTGTGCGACGTGGTAGAGCTGGCCGCGCGCGGCCAGCTCGTCGAGCAGCAGCTGCAGGAAGTCGTAGTCGACGACCGTCGCGGGGCTGCCGTCGAGCGGCCCGTGGCGCCACAGCGCGACCTCTTGCAGGCCGATCAGGTCGGGCGTGCGCTGCTGCACCTCGCGTGCGAGCTGCTTCGCCCGCAGCGGGAAGTTCGTCTGGTCGACGATTGCGCGAACCGTCGTGTTCGCGGCCACAAAGGCTCTCGCCTGCTCTTCCGGCGGCAGGCCGATCACGGCGACCGCTCGCGTGAGGTCGGCGCCGAGGTAGAGGTTGCGCGTCATGACGGTGATCGGCTTGCCCTGGCGGTGGTGGCCGCGATCGCCGTGATGCTGCTTGGTGGCGTGATGGTGACCGTGGCCGTTGGCCAGTCCGTGCCCATGCGCCCCGGCTGGGACGGCAAACGCCGCGACGAGCGCGATGGCGGCAAGGACGACGGCGATCAGACGTGCGGCGCTGCGGTGACGGTTCCCCATGCGATCTCCTCCTCGATCGAGCGGCGGGCACGGTGGTGGTACCCCTGCCGGACCGCGAGGCAATCGTCCGCGAAGGCGCGCGGTCAGGCGCGCGACGTGCCGTGGCGGCATTTCGAAACCACAGCCTGGATCCGCGACGGGCGGCCGGGGCGCGTAACGCGTCGGCAAGCTTCACACCGTCTTCCAGCCGATAGTCTCACCGCATGGCAGGCGGAGCGGGATCCGCGCATGGGCCGGTTGGGCTCGTACTGGCGGGCGGCGGTGCGCGCGGGGCGTACGAGCTCGGGGCGCTGGCAGCGTTGCTGCCGGCGCTCGAGGCGCGCGGCGAGCGGCCGCGGGTGATCGTCGGCACGAGCGTCGGCGCGATCAACGCCGCGTTTCTTGCCGCGATGGCGAACCGCCCGGTCGACGAGGTCGTCGCGCGCGGCACCGAGATCTGGACGAGCCTGGGCTTCGACGACGTGCTCGCTCACCTCGGCTCGCCGAGCGCGCTGCGACGACTCGCACGCTACGTCGGCCAGTTCCTCGGTGTCCCCGGCGCGCGGCTCGACGCGCTGCTCGACCCGACGCCGCTGCGGGCGACGCTCGCGCGGATCGTCGAGTTCGATGCGATCGAGCGCAATGTCGCCGGGCCGCAGCTGCATGCCGCCGCGGTGGTGAGCACGTCCGCGCTGACGAGCCGCAGCGTCGTCTTCCATCGCGGCGGCGGCTCGCCGAAGCGCGACGACAAGCGCGGGATCGACTACGTCGACGCGGGCGCCGGCGGATTGACGGAGGAGCACGTGCGCGCGTCCGCGGCGATCCCGGGCGCGTTCCCGTCGGTGCACGTCGGGACGCCCGAGCTGGCCCGCGGCTGGTACGTCGACGGCGGCACGCGCCTCAACACGCCGATCAAGCCGGCGCTGGCGCTGGGTGCCGAGCGCGTGATCGTGATCGCGCTCAACGCGATCGGTGCCCCGGCGCAGCGCGGGAAGTCGGAGCCGCTCGCGGGGGAGCAGAGGCCGGATGCGCTGGCGGGCGCCGCGCAGCTGCTGCAGGCGGTGCTCGTCGACCCGCTCGCCAACGACGTGGCGACGCTTGCGACGATCAACCGACTCGTCGGCAGACGTGTGGCCGGAGACGACGACGCGAAGAAGCGGCACAAGCGACAGGTCCCCTACGTCTTCATCCGCCCGTCCGAGCGCGACGCGATCGGCCGGCTCGCGCAGCAGGTGTTCGACGAGCACTACGCCCACGTCGGCGACGCCGTGCGCGCCCGCGATCTCGCCTTCCTCGGCCGCGCCGTCGCCGGCGGCTCGGACCCGGCGCATGGCGAGCTGCTCAGCTACCTCTTCTTCGCACCGGAGCTCGCGTGCGAGCTGATCGCGTTGGGCAGAGCGGACGCCGAGCGCTGGCTGGCGGCGCCGCACGACGACGGGCCGTGGGAGATCGGGCCGGCGGGCGTTCAGGCCTGACGGCTCACACCGTCCGCAGCGCCCGCATCAGCGCCTGCGTGTACGCGGCGCAGAGCGCCTCGACCTCTTGCGCCGAGAGCGCCAATTGGAGTGCACGCTTCGCCATCTCGACGCCCGGTCGCCCCGCGCGCCCGAACAGCTGGTCGAGCAGTCCGATGGCCTCGCGGCTCACCGAGCCGGCAACGCGATCCGCCGTCAGACGCCCGAACGTCTCTGCGACGCTGACAGGAGCGGTGACGCGCATGAGCCGAACGACGTCGGCTGCGTCCTTGTCCGTGATGCGGTCCTGTCGCGCACCGCGCACCCGTTCGTGGATCTTGTGCGCCTTGGCGACCAGAAGCGCAGCCTCACCCGCGACCTGGACCTCGACTCTGCGCGGGTCTGCAGGGTCGAGCGCAGCGATCGTCAGGGGACCGTGGTCCACGAGCGCCGCCTCCAACCCCCGAGCGCGCCGTGCCGCGCGGTTGCCGTGGACACCGAGGCGAGCACCGCGCCGGCCCCCGGGAGGCGCGGCATCCTCCGGCACGATCAAGTCGACCGGGATGCCGACTTCCTCGCCCGCGACCGTGACGGACGCAAGCCAGATGCCCGGCTCGAGCGATCGCACGAAGCCGGCCTCGCCCATCGCCTCAGCCAGCTGCGGAATCTCCTCCAGGCGGCTGGGGTCGATCGCGAGGTCACCGTCCGTCGTATACGGCGCCACGGTCAGGTCGGCGTCGCCAGCGCGCAGATAGACGGCCTGCGCGCCGACGACAATCACCGCCTGCCCCTGGGGCGCGAGCGCGACGAGCGCGTCGATCAGCACGCGCCGAGCCGCGACGTAGCGCGGGTCGATGCCGGGTTCGGCCAGCGTCACCGGCGACCTCCCTCAGCCGCGTCAAGCGACGGCGCACGCCAGCTCGACTCGTTGTCGGCCATCCACGCGAGGAGCGCCTCGCCCTCGGCGGGCATCCGGCCGTTGCCGGTGAGGCAGTCGACGGCGACCTGCGCGTCGGCCGCGTACACCGCGCCATCCTCGCGTCGGGTGCGCTCCCATACGACCGGATCGAATGCGCTCAGCAACACGACGTTCGCACCCGTGTCGGCCGGCAGCAGATCGAGGTCGGCGGCGAGCGAGGCCGGTTCCTCGCAGTAGACGGCCAGCAGCGTGGGTGCGGCCACCGGCGCACGGCGAGCTGCCGCAAACGACCCGGTCACGGCGATCGGGCCGGGCCATCTGCGCGCGACGAGCCGATCGAATGCGGACGTGGCGCCCTGTGGTGCGACGAAAGCCGCAGCGTCGTTGCGCTTGAAGACGTCGTAGCTTTGTGCCCAGCGACGCAGCAGCTCCTCCACCCGGACCGCGCGCACGGGCCCGCGCGGCTCCCGGTCGATCAGCGTCTCGCGGTCGAGCTCGTCCAGCAGCCGCGAGACGTAGCCGGGATTGAGCCGCGTCGCGGCTGTGAGCTCCTGCAACCCGTACGGCGGTTGCACGTCGGCGAGCAGACGCACGAGACGACCGGCCTTGGCCCCGCGAAGGCGCGTCGCGCCACGCAACGTCGAGGGCGCCGGGCTGCGCTCCGCGCCCGTCGTCTGCAGGAAGAGCGCCGGGCGCTCGAGCTTGATCAGCGCGTTGCCCGTGAGATCGAGGTAGTTGACATCCGTCTCGGCGAGCCGCTCCCGCGTCCGGGGACTCAACCACGGCGCGACGATCAGCACGGGTATGTGACTGGAGAGCGCGAGCAGCTGCCCCGCCAGCCCGGAGAAGAGCTGATCGACGTCGCGCGGCGCAAGCTCGCGCCGAGCCTCCACCACCAACGTCGTGATCGTGCCACTCGGCTCGCGCAGATCGATGGCGCCGTCCAGCCTCCGCGCCTCGCTTCGCTGCTGAGACCGTGCCACGACCCAGTTCGCGGGAAGTCGCTCGACGAGCCAGTCGATCGCTTCGTCGACCAGGCGAGTGGCCTCGGCGGGGAAGTTTTCCGTCTCTGACATTTGCCAATAGTAGCACTAGTTGTCTGGAAATACATATTTGGCAAACTTGGCAAGCAGGTGTTTTTGGCAATTTGACAGACCTATGCTGCGCGCAACGCCTCCGTCGGCGACAGGCGCGTGGCGCGGATCGCCGGGTAGAGACCGGCGATCCCGCCCATCAGCAGCGAGGCAAGCAGGCCGCCGGCGACGGCGACTGCGGGCACGACGGCGCGGACGTCCTGGGCGGTCGCGTAGATCAGCGTGCCGGCTGCCCCGATCAGCACACCGAGCGCGCCGCCGAGCAGGCTCAGCAGCAGTGCCTCGCACAGGAACTGCACGCCGACGTGGCGGCGCGTCGCGCCGAGCGCGCGGCGCAGGCCGATCTCGCGGCGGCGCTCGAGCACCGCGATCACCATCACGTTCGCGATCCCGATCCCGCCGACGAGCAGCGAGACGGCGCCAAGCCCGAGCAGCAGCGCGGTCAGCGCGTCCTCGGTCGCGGCACGTGCGGCGAGCGCGTCGGATGGGCGGCTGACGGCGACCTCCTCCGGGCTCTGCGGATCGGCGGTCGCGGCGAGTAGGTCCGCGTGGCGAGGACGGCGTCGTCGTCGGTGCGGACGTAGATCGCCGAGGCGCTTCGCGTCGTCCCGCGGACCGCCCGCACCGCGGTCGTCGGCAGCGTCACGCTGTCGCTGAAGAAGCTTTGCCCGGTGTGACCGTCAGCAGGTTCGTGCCGAGCTTGGCGAGCTCGTCGAGCACGCGCGTGCGGCTCGACTCGCCGACGCCGAGCACCGCGACCATCGCCGCCACGCCGATCGCGATCCCAAGCGCCGAGAGGACGGCGCGCGCCGGCCGCGTGCGCAGGCCGTGGTCGCCGAGCCGCAGGACGTCGGCGGGCAGCAGGCGACTCGCCGGTACTGCGCCTGAGGGGACCATCAATTCAGCGGGCGGCGGGTGACGCCCCGCTCGTCGGCGCCGAACCGATCCACCACTTGCTGGCTGGCTCGCGCACTAGCCTGCACATCGCAAGTCCCACGAGACGTCGGAGGCGACGCGATGATCAGAGGACGGCTGCACCACCGCAGAGCCGGTGGCGATCCGGCGGCGACCACGACCGACGTCGAGACGATCGAGATCGATGCCGGTCAGCTGAGCGGGGTGCTGGCCGCGCCGCCGTGGCTGCGCAACGCCGGTGTGATGTCGTGGCTGGCGTCGGGCGTGCTGGTGCTGCTGCTCGGGCTCGTGTGGCTGGTCTCGTTGGCGGACGCGATCGTGATGCCGCTGATCGCCGCGACCGTCGTCGCGTCGGTCGGGGCGCCGCTGGTGAGCTGGATGGCGCGTCACCGGATCCCGCGCGCGGCCGGCACCGCGCTGCTGCTGCTCGGACTGATCGCCCTCGGCGGCGCGATCGTGCTGCTGATCGTCGGCGGCGTCACCGGCGAGGCGTCATCGGTCAGCTCCCACCTGGCCGAGGCGCAGCAGAAGGTCACCGGCTGGCTGCACGACCTCGGCGTCGATAGAAGCTCGGCCGCGCAGGCCACCCAGCAGGCGGGCGACTCGGGGACAAGCGCGTTGAAGCTGCTGATGGCCGGGCTGGCGGTCGGCATCACCGAGCTCACCTCGTTGCTCTTCTTCCTCGCGATGACCGTGCTGAGCCTCTTCTTCCTGCTGAAGGACGGGCCGCAGATCCGCAGCTGGGTCGAGCACCACGCCGGCGTCCCCGTTCCGCTCGCCCAGCTGACGATGCGGCGCATGCTGCAGTCGCTGCGCGGCTACTTCCTCGGCGTCACGATCGTGGCCTCCTACAGCGCACTGATCGTCGGGATCGGCTCGCTGATCATCGGCGTGCCGATGGCCGGGACGATCGTGATCGTGACGTTCCTCGGCGGCTTCATCCCGTACCTCGGCGCATGGAGCGCAGGAGCGTTCGCGGTGCTGCTGGCGCTGTCCGGCGGTACCGACATGGCGATCGCGATGATCGTGCTGCAGCTGCTCGCGAACGGCATCTTCCAGCAGCTCGTGCAGCCGTTCGCCTACGGCGCCGCGCTCGGCATCCACCCGCTGGCGGTGCTCGTCGTGACGATCGCAGGCGGCGCCGTCTTCGGCGGGGCGGGCCTTGTCCTCGCGGCGCCGGTCACGTCCGCGATCGTGCGGATCTCGGCCGACCTCGCCCGTGCCCGCGCGGCCACCTCGCCCACACCCGACGACGCCGGCAGCGCAGCGGTGCCGGCACCGTCGTGAGCGCCCGCCAGGGCTCCGGCCTCTGCCAGCACACCGCCACAGAGCGTGTCGCGGCCACGACACTCACGGT
This sequence comes from Conexibacter sp., assembly GCA_035264605.1. Lineage (GTDB taxonomy): Bacteria > Actinomycetota > Thermoleophilia > Solirubrobacterales > Solirubrobacteraceae > Conexibacter. The sequence goes on from DATFPW010000109.1 coordinate 15,493, forward strand.
CGCGGGCGAGGGAGAGACTGTGGGTGCTCGACACCTCCCGTCACGCCGACAACGTCAGGAGCCAGCGCCGATGCCCACGTTCATCCAACACCACAGGTCCGTCATCTCGAAGCCGCGGCGCGGCGGCGTGGTCGCAGCCGTAGTCCTGGCCGCCATCGCCGCGCTGGCGCTGACATCCGCGGTCGCCGGCGCCGCCGCGAGCTCTGCGTGGTCGTTCGCGTCCGTGCCTGGGACGGGCCCCGCGCCGGCTGCCCACGTACTGGACGTGTCGTGTGCGTCGAGCAGCCTGTGCGTCGCGCTCGACGACGCCGGCAACGCGTTGAGCACGACCCTGCCGACCAGCACGCTCGCCAGATGGCAGACGACGCCGGTCAGCCCCGGCCTCGCGCTCAACGACGTCGCGTGCACTGCGAGCGGCTTCTGCGCGGCGGTCGGCGACAACAGCTGGATGGCGACGACGAGCCAGCCGACCGGCGCCGGCGCGGCCTGGTCGGTGAGGGACCTGCAGCTGTTCTCGGACAGCGACAGCGGGCACAGGTCGGACGAGCTGCTGGCAGTCGGGTGCGCGTCCGCGAGCCTGTGCGCGGCCGTCTCGTTCTCGAGCGCGCGCAACCTGATCGTCTCGCTCGACCCGGGCGCGAGCGCGCCCGTGTGGGATTCCCACAGCGTCGGCAGCATCCGCAGCGGAGACCTCTTCTACGCGGTCGCCTGCCCTGACCAGTCGCTGTGCGTCGCGGCCGGCAGCAACGGCAAGGTCGCGACCTCGATCGACGCCGGCGCGCACTGGAGACGCACCTACATCGAGTCGCCGCGCGCGCGCAACGGCAGTCTGACGCCGAGCATCCAGGACGTCTCGTGCCCGACGACGTCGTTCTGCGCGGCGGTCGACAACCAGCGCACCCTCATCACCAGCCGTGCCGCCGCAGCCGGCGCAAGCGCGTGGCACCGCATCCGGCTGCGCCACAGACACCGGCTCACCGCGATCTCGTGCGCGTCGGCGTCGCTGTGCGTCGCGCTCGACCGCAGAGGCCACGCGCTCGCGTCGCCCCGGCCGGCCGGCCCCGCGTCAGGCTGGAAGCCACTCCCGATCGCGCGGCCGCTCAGCCGCGTCTCGTGCGCCTCGAACCGCCTGTGCCTGTTCGTGACGCGTGCCGGCGAGCTGATCACCGGCACGCGCATGGCCTGACGTGCACGCGTGACGGCCATGAGGTCGCCGCACCCGCGTGCGGTAACGCATTGAGATTCGGGTGTGAGGCGGTACGTGGCGGCGCGTGTCGGCGCCGTGTCAGCCGCGTGTCGGCACGCACCGCACAGTGCTGTTGAGCCCGCCGATCCGGGTTTGTTATTCGGGTTTGACACCGGGTGGTGGCTGGCCACCACTCGGTCGGCCCGGGCAGCGGGTCAGAGAGCGCCGCGGTCGGCGAGCCAGCGTGTCGGCTGGCCGGTGATCTCGGCGATGCGGTCGAAGTCCTCGTCGTAGTGCAAGACCGTTAGGCCCGCTGCTTCCGCCGCAGCGGCGATGAGGAGGTCCGCGTGCTTGACCGAGCGCTGATGGGCTCCCCCCGGCGCGGCAAGCTGCTCGTAGACCCAGAGCACGCGGGCCCACTGCTCCTTGCCGACCGGGCAGTCGAGCAGCGCCGCCAACTCGTCACGAAGCTCGCCGAACTCGCGGGCGTTGCGCGCGCTGTAGAGCAGCTCGAGACGCACCGTGTCGCACGTCGCGATCTCGCCGTCGACGAGAGCGACGTCGAATGCGTGGCGAAGCTCGCCATGGCCAGACCGACGTGACCACACCCACGCGCTCGTATCGGCCAGCTCCGTCAAGCGCTGCGACCTGTCGGCCGACGCATCTGCTCCAAGGCATCGGGCGTCAGGTCGGCGAAGTCGCGTCGCGCGAGCCGCACCCGCCGTGCGCGGGCGACGACATCGCGAAGCGCCTCATGGACCGTGTCCGTCGTGCGGCGGGTGCCCAGCTCATGCGCCGCCTGCTCGACGAGATTCAGATCGAGATTGATGTTCGTGCGCTTGATCACGACAACAGCATACACCTAACGCGGTCGTATCGGTACACATCCACCAATCCGCGACGCCGATCTGCGCACGCTCTTGCTCGAAGCGATCCAGGCAGCGGCCGGGAACCAGGACGACGACCAAACGCGTCGCCGCGAGCTGCACGGCCAGGTCGACCGCCTCAAGGACCTCTACGTCATGGGCGACCGAAGCAAGGACCAGTACGTGATCCGCCGCGAGGCCGACGCGCTGCTCGACGACTTCGCTCGCTTCTGGGAGGCCGAGGATAAGCCCGCCGAGCGCCACAAGCTGCTCGGCCAGCTCTTCGACCGCATCTGACAGGACGGCGGCCAGATCGTCGCCGTGACACCGCGCAAGCCGTTCGTTCGTTACTTCCAAGCCGCAGACGACGCGGGGTGTCTAAAGCGGGAGCGACGGGGTTCGACCCACCTGCGGCACCGCATTGAGATTCGGGCTTGAAGGGCGGTGCTGCCGTGCGTGTCAGCGGCGTGTCGGCCGCGTGTCACCGCATACAACGCATGTGCTGTTGAGCGGCCAGCGCAGGCGCGCAACACTCGAACCATGTCGCAGTCGCGACCCGATCGCGACGACTTCGAGCGCTGGCTCGACTCGCGTCCCGAGGACGACGAGCCGCTCACGGACGAGGAGCGCGAAGTGCTGGCCGAGAGAGCGCCGCGGACATCGCCGCAGGCCGTACCGTCTCCTTCGAAGAGATCAAGGCGATCAACCAGGCGACTGCCGGCCTCCCGCCCGACCATGCGTTCACAGACGCGGCCGCGGCCGCATTGGCCGTGGACGACCTCGCCGGCTCCGAGCAACGGCACTGCCGTGTCAGTCCAAGCCAGGCTCTCCGAGACCGGCCATAGGTGGAACAACACAGGTGCTGTTGAGCCATCGAGGGAGACGCGCAACACTCGGCCTCATGCCACGATCCGCCATCGGCTCAGCCCTCGCACGGGATGACGCGCGCCGTCGACCGCGCTACCTTGACCCGGTGACCGTCAAGGAGCGACTGCACCATGCCGTCGAGGCGATGACCGACGAGGAGGCGCGCGCCGCCCTGCGCACGCTCGCCGACGCGTCCGGCGACCCCGTCGCGTGGATGCTCGACCACGCCCCGCTCGACGACGAGCCCGAGACCGACGAGGAGCGCCAGGCGGTCGCCGAGGCGCGCGCCGATCGCGAGCGTGGCATCAAGCCCGTTCCGCTCGAAGACGTCCTCGCCGAGTTCGACGCAGAGTGACCAAGCCACATTGGCGCGTCGTCTTCGACGAGCGCGCCCGCAAAGACGTCCGGCGCATCGACCCGCCGACCCGCAGACGCATCCTCGCCGCGATCAGACGCCTCGGCCAGAGCGCCGAGCTGACCGGCGACGTGAAGCGCCTGACAGGCTCCAGCGAATACCGCCTCCGAGTCGGCGACTGGCGCGTTCGCTTCATGCGCGACGGTCAGCAACTCATCATCACTGTCGTGCGCGTACTGCCGCGGGGGCGTGCCTACGACCGCTGACGCCCAAACTGGACCAACGCACTCGAGGGGCAAGTAGGCTCGGAGCGTGGTCAACCGATGCACCAGAGAACCTCCGTGGCCTCTGACCGGGTAGTCCCCGCGCAGCTTCGGCAAGCCATTGCCGAAGCGCTCGCAAACAATGTGAAGGCGTACTCGCTGGAGGATGCTTGCGTCGCACTCGGGCTCCCGCCTGCACGCGACGGCGAGAATCCGTTCGACAGCAAACGCGTCTATGTCAACACTCGCCTTGAGGGCCGTGCGATGCCCTCCCTCGTGGAGATCGCTCGCGGCGTTGTGGAGCAGTACGGCGACGAGACGTTGGAAAGTCTCCTCTCGAGAGTTGGTCCGCACGGTGTTGACGGCGAACTCAAGAACCTGATCTTTGCTGCCAACGGCCCGAAGCCACGGATCGTGCTCCGAGACTCTCTGAACAACGTGATCGAGATCGTCCAGAACCAGGAGTACTGCCTCGTCTATGACGACGCTCTCATCGCCTGGACTTACATGGAGGGATCTCGTCCGGTGGGTGGAATCGCGTCGCACCGGTCTACGGCTGCGAGAGAGGAGCTCGCGCCCTCTACAAGCGCTTGGCGGAGTCGCTTGCGAATGATCCCGAGCGGTTGTTGTTCCGAACGTACTGCGAGCGCTATGCCGATGGGAACGTAGATCTCCCGGCGCTCATTCCTCAGGTCTACCTGCACTACGACCCATACACCATCAAGGAGTTGGCGATCACGTCGGGCAGCGTTCTGAAACGCCAGCGGATGGACTTCCTCCTTCTCATGTCGAGTCGTGCTCGCGCGGTCATCGAGATCGACGGCAAGCAGCACTACTCGTCGGCAAACAAGGCGGATCCCAGACGCTACGCCGAGATGGTTGGAGAAGACCGGCGGCTTCGTCTGTCCGGGTACGAGGTCTATCGCTTTGGCGGCCAGGAGTTCGTCGACCAGGAAGCGGCGAGAGCGATGCTCGCCGAGTTCTTCAACAAGCTGCTGGACCGGCATGCCGTAGTGGCATAGGAGCACCGCGCGACACCACAGCACCACGCCAAGTGCTACTGCTCCCGACGGCAGTGCCGCGGTGCCATCAGACCGAAATCCTGCTTCGAGTCTTTCGCCAGGCGACCTGACGCATAGACTGATCGCTCGTGGACTTGTTCGCGATCGACGACTCTCGACAACGCAAGCCCACTCGCGATGGCATGGGCCCGCTGGTCGCAGTGGGGGGAATACACGTTCCTGGTGACCAAGTACGGCAGCTTGAGCTTGCGCTGGACGCCCTTTGCGAAGCCACCGGCTTTCCTCCCGGCGAAGAGTTCAAGTGGTCGCCCGACAAGCGCTCATGGCAGTACAGCAACCTGAAGTGGGACGAGCGCGACGAGTTCAACCTTACGGCACTCAGAACGGCGCGAGAGGCAGGCGCGACCGGAATTGTCGTCATGGCCGATACGACGAAAGCGCAGGCAGACAGCACCGCGCGGTCCCATGAGGAAGACGTGACCCGAATGTTCCTCGAGCGAGCCCAGAACCATCTGCCCCACGCGACTACGGCGATCGTGGTTGCTGACCGCCCAGGTGGCGGGCGGCAGGCCGAGAGCGACTTTCTCGCCGCATCGCTCGCCGCCCTGCGAACTGGCACGACGTACACGCAGCTTGACCGCTTGGCGCTGGCCCTTTCCACCGACTCCAAAATCTCGCGCCTTCTTCAGCTCGCTGACGTACTCACCGCTTGTGCCACGGGTTTCGTCGCCGGCGAGTCGAAGTATGCGCCGCGGATCTTCACCGACGGCGTCCTGCCAATACTCCGATCCGACTACGGATGCATCGGAGGACGAGGGCTGAAGATTCATCCCGATCTGCGCTACGGAAACCTCTACCACTGGCTTTTCGGCGACGAGATGTTCGTGCGCTACCAGAACGGAATCCCTCTGCCGCACACACGCTTTACGGCGTACCAGCAGTCGGGCGACGTCGCCTAGCTCGGCCGCAGCCCACTTGAGATCCGCCGGCGATGATGCTGTCGTCGTCCGTCGACCAATGCAAATGTGGCCCGGGCGGCGCTGGTAACGCCCCCGGGCCTGGCATCGAAGGAGCAAGCCTTCGATGCGGGAGAAACCGTATCTGTCTGGAGCGGCCGGCTGGCCGCTGATGATCAGGGCGTGCGCTTCTCGGTGCCTGGACCGAGGAGGCGGACATGGGATCCGGGAAGAACGCCCGGTCGGCGAAGTACCGCGCGTTCGGACGCGCGGTGCGTGAGGCTCGCGCTCGGCGTGGCCTGAGCCAGGAGACGCTCGGCTTCGCGGCCGGGCTGCACCGCAACTACGTCGGCGCGGTCGAGCGCGGCGAGATCAACCCGACGTTGCGGATCATCTTCAAGCTCGCGCACGGGCTCGTGATGCCGCCGTCCGAGCTGCTCGCGCTCGCCGAGCAGCACCATGGCGCGCTGGAGGACGGTGGTCGCGATGCGCGCTGATCGTGCCCCGTTCGAGGGTGATGCGTTCTCTGATGCGCTCGGTGATGCGTTCTGTGATGCGCTTAGACCGCATCACCCCTCGCGCGCTGATCGCCTGCAAATCGCCGCTTCTTCCGCGTGCGAAGAAGTCCGACAAATAGGGATCTTCGACATCTCCTCCTCTGCGACCGCACGACGGAGCAGGCGGCGCTGTAGCCCTGGTCCGGTCTGTGATCCGCTCTGTGGCCCGATCTGTGAGCCGTCTGGAACGGATCACCCGTTCCGGATGAAATCGCCGCAAACCAGGATCTTTCAGCGCCCCGAAAAAACCCGACAAAGGGTGGTTCTGGGAAGTTCACGGCGTGCTCGTGGCGTGTCGTGCGGGACGTGCAGCGGTAGCCGAATGCAGCCGCGCTGTACCTCAGCGGGGGCAGAAGGCGCCTTTCTGTCATGGAATGGCTCCGGCTCGCCCTACAGCTCGCAAGGCGTCAGGCGCGCAGCAGCGCGGCCCCACACGCGCTCCCCGTGGCGACGCCTGCGCAACAGCAGCACTGGCAGGTGGTCGCGATGACCGCGCGCTCGACGCCGCTGCGCAGCAGCTCGACTTCGCGCGCTGGTTCGCGGACTGGTGGCTCCGTCGCGGGCGCCAGCTCGCCGCCGAGGCGCAACGGCACGCCGATGACTGACGCAACGCCTCCAGCGGCCCGCGCAGCCGCCTACGTGCGCGAGTCCACCGAGGAGCAAGGTCAAGGCTTCTCGCCCGACGCGCAGCGCCAGGCCGTCGTGAAGTTCGCCGCCGAGAACGACCTGACGATCGTCGGCGAGTACTGCGACTTCCACTCCGGCTGGCGCAAGGCCGACGGCCGGCCCGAGTTCCAGCGGCTGATGGCCGATGCCGCCGAGCGGCGCTTCGACGTGGTGCTCGTCTTCCACACTTCGCGCTTCGCACGCAACCAGGTCGAGGCGCGCCGCTACAAGGCGCTCCTGCGCGAGCGGCTCGGCATCCGCGTCGTCTCCGTCACGCAGCCGATGGGCGACGATCCGAGCGACCCGTCCTTGTTCCTCGCCGAGTCGATCCACGAGATGTTCGACGAGTACTACTCCGTCTCGCTCTCCTTCTGGACACGCGCCGGCCTGGCCGAGAAGGCGCGCCAGGGACATCTCGTGGGCCAGCTCCCGTGGGGCTACGTGCGTGACCCGGACACAAGCGAGGCGGTGCCGGACCCGGACCGTGCGCCGCTCGTGCTCGGCATGTTCGAGCGCTACGCCACTGGCCACGAGTCCGATCGCGCGATCGCAGCTTGGCTCAACGCCAAGGGCGCCCGCACCGCACGCGGTCGCGCGTTCGGCAAGGACACCGTGCGCGAGATGCTCGTCAACGCCTCCTACTGCGGCTACGTCACCGGCCTGCGCGATCAGTCGCGCGAGATTCGCGGGCGGCACGAGCCGATCGTGCTCGAGGCGCTGTTCGACCGCGTGCAGGAAGTCCGCTCGTGGCGCACCCGTGTCCTCAAGCCCGGCCCGCCCTCCGACGAGTACCTGCTGCGCAAGCTCCTCTACTGCGAGCGCTGTGGTGCCCGCATGCATGGCACGCGCGGATCACGACCGCCTGTGCGGCGCTACGTTTGTTCCACCCGCCGGTACGGCGACCCGTGCGGCGAGCCGATCGTGAAGGCCGAGCCGCTGGAGGCGCAGCTCGTGGACTGGCTGCGCACCTTCCAGCCCGACGACGAACTGCGCGAACGCGTGCTCGCGGCGATCCGCGAGGCGACACGACGAGGACGCGGATGGAGCTCGCCGCCGCGACCTCGCCGCCCAGCTCGCACGCCTCCAAGACCTCTACGTCATGGGCGACATCACCAAGCCGCAGTACGTCCTGCGCCGCCAAGCGCTGGAGCAAGAGCTGGAGCGACTCGGGCCGCCAACCGACCCGCAGCTCGACGAGGCCGCCGCGCTCCTGGCCGACTTCGGCCGCTTCTGGGAGATCGAGCCATCGCCCGCCGAGCGACGCAAGCTCATCGCCTCGCTCTTCGAGCGCATCTGGGAGCACGGCGGCGCGATCGTCGCCGTCAGACCGCGCGCCGCCTTCGCGCCGTACTTCGAGGCCGTCCACAAACAACAACGGCACCGCACGAGCAAGTGCGGTGCCGAAGGCGGGAGCGACGGGACTCGAACCCGCGACCTCCGGCGTGACAGGCCGGCGCTCTAACCAACTGAGCTACGCCCCCACAAGGGGGCGTGAAGTATGGCATGCGCGGCCGCGCGGCGACGGAGCGCCGCGCGGCCCCTGACGCATCGCCTATGAGCAGCCCTCGACCCTGAGGTTTCTGGCCGCAGCCTCGAGTCTTCGCGCGGCCGCTTCGGCCGCGGGCTGCACAGCTCTCACCATTCTCTGGATGTCCGCTCTGTCAGCCGACGCCACTCTTTCGACCGCATCGACCCGCGCCTGCATGCCATCCTTGAACGCTTCGAAGTCGGCCTTGTCCGCGCCGGTGGCGTCGACGTTGTCGAGCTCGTCCAGGGTCGTCTTCTGACCGGCGAGAAGCGCCGCGAGGAACGTCGCCTGGTCTGCGGGAGCTCTCGCATCTCTTGTCGCCTTGGCCGCCTCCCTCTGCCCGTCCCTGCAGGCGGTCTCCATCCGTCTGACGAGCGCCGCTCCCGTGAGCGTCTCAGTTTCGCTTCCTCCGCAGCTCGCGACGGCGAGTGCGAGCGCGGCGACGAGCGCAACCGCGACCTTGCGATGCATGGTTCCCCCTCATGCGGTGAATACGTTGCGGCCCACACTACCTTCTGGTCGAGTCGCGCGTGACCGCTGAGCGCCACCGTACTGGCTGCCCAGCCAGTACGCTGTGCGGCATGAGCGTCGTCGCACCCGAGCCACTGTCGAGCAGCGCCTTCCGCCGGATCTTTGTCGACCTCGCCAACGAGCGCTCGGCGCCGGTCCCGTATCCCCCGGGGCCGAACGACTTCAACGTCGAGCGCACGTTCCGCTTCGTGCGCGATCCGCTGCCGATCCTGCTGCCGCTCTACCGCGAGCACGGCTCGATCTTCAGCATGCGCGTCTTCCACGGCCGCGTCGTGTTCATGCTCGGCCCCGAGGCGAACCACTTCATGACGGTCTCCAACGCCGACAAGTTCCACTGGCGCACGGGCAGCATGGGGGACCTGGTCCCGCTGCTGGGCGACGGCCTGCTGACGGTCGACGGCGCCTACCACCGGCGCGCGCGACGGATCATGCTGCCGGCGTTCCACCGGGAGAAGATCGCCGCCTCGTACGCCACGATGGTCGAGGAGACCGAGCAGGCGCTCGCGAGCTGGCGTGAGCGCGAGACGCTCGACGTCTACCACTGGGCGCGCCGGCTGACACTGCGCGTCGCGATGCGCGCGCTGTTCGGGCTCGATCCCGACGAGCGCGGCAAGGGCGCCCAGGCGGCAATCGAATTCGAGCGCGCGCTCTCCTTTTACGGGACCGACTTCGCCGTGCGGATCATGCGCGGCCCGCGCACCCCCTGGAGCCGCATGCTGGCGGCGCGCAAGGCGCTCGACCGCATCGTCTTCGCCGAGATCGAACGCCGCCGCCGTCAGCCGGATCCGGAGCGCACCGACGTGCTGTCGATGCTGATCGAGGCGACCGACGCGGAGGACGGCTCGCGCCTGAGCGACCGCGAGGTGCGCGATCAGGTGATGACGCTGCTGTTCGCCGGGCACGACACGTCGACCTCGACGATCTCCTTCATGCTCTACGAGCTCGCGCGCCATCCCGCTGTGCTCGCGAAGCTCGTCGACGAGCAGGATCGCGTGCTCGGCGACCGCACGCCGACCGCCGCCGAGCTGATGGGCGGCGAGGCACTGCCCGAGCTGGAGATGGTGCTCGACGAGACGCTGCGCCTCTATCCGGCCGCGTGGATCGGGCCGCGCCGCGCGGTCGAGACGTTCGAGTTCGGCGGCCATCAGGTCCCCGCCAACGCCTACGTCTACTACAGCTCATGGGCGAGTCATCGCCTGCCGGACGTGTGGTCCGAGCCCGAGGCGTTCGTGCCCGAGCGCTTCGCGCCCGAGGCGAAGGCGAAGCTGCCGAAGGGCGCCTACATCCCCTTCGGCGGCGGCTCGCGCACGTGCATCGGGATGCGCTTCGGCCAGCTCGAGATCAAGACGATCGTGACGCTGTTGGTGCAGCGCTACCGACTGGAGCTCGTGCCCGGGCGCACGATGACGGTTCGCCAGATGCCGACGCTCAGCCCGCGCGAGCCGCTCGAGATGACGGTGCGCGAGCGGGGCGTGCCTGCCGGGCTCGCCGCGTAGCGGCGGCAGACCCCTGCGATACTCGACCGATGGCTGAGCGCAAGGACTCGTTCACGACGCTCTCGGGGGAGCCGATCGAGCCGCTGTACACGGCGGCCGACCTGAGACCCCGTCCCGCCCACCTGGGTGGGGCCGATGATCCGATCGGCCGCCCGGGCGAGTACCCCTTCACCCGCGGGGTGTACGACTCGATGTACCGCGGGCGGCTGTGGACGATGCGGCAGTTCGCCGGCTTCGGCACCGCCGAGGAGACGAACGAGCGCTTCCGCTACCTGATCGACCACGGCCAGACCGGCCTCTCGACCGCGTTCGACATGCCATCGCTGATGGGCCACGACTCGGACCATCCCCGCTCGCTCGGCGAGGTCGGGCGCGAGGGGGTCGCGGTCGACTCGCTGGAGGACATGACGACGCTGTTCGGCGGGATCGACCTCGGCAAGGTGACGGTGTCGATGACGATCAACGCACCGGCCGCCATCATGCTCGCGTTCTATGTCGCCGCCGCCGAGCGTCAAGGCGTGCCGGCGGACCGCCTGGGCGGCACGATCCAGACGGACATCCTCAAGGAGTACATCGCACAGAAGGAGTGGTGCTTCCCGATCGACCCGGCGATGCGGCTCGTCGGCGACATGATCGAGTGGTGCTCGACGGCGATGCCGCGCTGGCACCCCGTCAGCATCAGCGGGTACCACATCCGCGAGGCTGGGGCGACTGCCGCGCAGGAGCTCGCGTTCACATTGAAGGACGGCTTGACCTACGTCGAACAGGCCGTCGCACGCGGGCTCGACGTCGACGACTTCGCGCCGCGCCTCAGCTTCTTCTTCAACGCGCAGATCGACTTCTTCGAGGAGATCGCGAAGTACCGCGCCGCACGCCGCATCTGGGCGCGCGAGCTGAAGGAGACGTTCGGCGCGAAGAACCCCAAGTCGTGGCTGATGCGCTTCCACACGCAGACCGCCGGCGTCTCGCTCACAGCCCAGCAGCCGCTTAACAACATCGTGCGCACCGCGATCGAGGCCTTGGCCGGCGTGCTCGGCGGGACCCAGTCGCTGCACACGAACTCCTACGACGAGGCGCTCGCGCTGCCGACCGAGGACGCGGTGCGGATCGCCCTGCGCACCCAGCAGATCATCGCCCACGAGACCGGCGTGACGAACACGATCGACCCGTTGGGCGGCAGCTACTTCGTCGAGGCGCTCACCGACAAGATGGAGGCGAAGGCGTATGAGTACTTCGCCAAGATCGACGAGCTCGGCGGGATGGTCGAGGCGGTCAAGCGCTCCTATCCCCAGCGCGAGATCGCCGACGCGAGCTTCGAACTGCAGACGGAGATCGACGAAGGCCGCCGCATCGTCGTCGGCGTCAACGCCTTCACCGAGGGCGGCGACGACCAGACCCCGTACCTGAAGATCGACCCGTCGCTGGAGCGCAAGCAGATCGACCGCGTCCAAGCCGTCCGCGCCCGCCGCGACAGCGCTGCGGTGGAGCAGGCGCTCGGCGCGATCCGCAGCGCCGCCGCACAAGACGGCGCGAATCTGATGGAGCCGCTGCTCACGGCCGCGCGCGCCGAGGCGACCGAGGGCGAGATCGTCGAGTCGCTGCAGCGCGTCTTCGGGCGCTACACCGAGGCGCCGGTCTTCTAGCTCGCAGCCGAGGCCGCCGGCGCCGCGCCGTCGCTCGAGCCCACCTCGACGGCCGGCTCGGCGAAGTCGCCCTCGTGGCGGCGCACCACCTCGAGCAGCCGCGTGATCGATTCGAGCGCCTCGTCGCTGAGCGGATCCATCGCGAAGCCCGCCTCATTGAGCACGACGGTCGCGCGCGCCGCGACGTCGCGGCCGGCGGGCGTGATCTCGATCAGCGTCGAACGGCGGTCCTCCGCGTGCGCAACGCGCGTCACGAGTCCGGCCTCCTCAAGCCGATCGGCCATGTGGGTCATGCTCGTGCGGTGGACCTGCAGGCGCTCGCCCATCTTGCCGACCGGCAGCGCACCGGTGCGGCTGAAGACGAGCACCATCAGCGTCTCGTAGCGCGGGAAGGTGAGGCCGAACGGCCGCAGCAGCTCCCCCAGCCGCGCGAGCAGGATCTGCTGGACGCGCATGATCGAGGTCACCGCCGCCATCGGGCGCGCCGGCTCCTCGCCCCAGCGGTCGACCCACTGGCTGCGCGCCTGCGCGATCGGATCGAAGGACAGCGGCTCGCTCATCGAGCGCGAAAGGGTTGCAGACTGTCGTCGCGGCTGCCGTGACGACAGCGCGCGGCCCGGATGGGCGGTGCTGGGTTCGAACCAGCGACCCCTTCCTTGTAAGGGAAGTGCTCTACCAGCTGAGCTAACCGCCCGCGGCTTGGATAGTAGCCGCGGGCAGTACCCCCAGGGGGAATCGAACCCCCGCTACCAGCGTGAAAGGCTGGCGTGCTAACCGCTACACCATGGGGGCAGGGGGACCACGGGATGCACGGGGCGTCCCTCCAGCTTAGACACCTTCCCATTCCGCCCGGACGCTCGGCGTGCGAGGATGCACGGGCGCGTCTAGCTCATCGGGTTAGAGCACCGGACTTTTAATCCGGCGGGCTGGGTTCGAGTCCCAGGGCGCGCATCGAAGCGCACGCCCTGGTCCACGAAACCTGTGCTTAGGCGCCCTTGGCGAGCTTGACGCCGCCGGAGCCTTCGGGTTCGAGAATCCCCTTGCGCTTGAGCTGGGAGATCGTCGTGTGCACCGTCGGCTTGGCGATCTTCGTGATCTCGGCGACCTCTGCCGCGGACACACCCGGGCGTTCGCGCACGACCGAGAGAATCGCCTCGCGGTTGGCACCGCGTGGAGCGCGGCGGCCCTTGCCGGCGGCGTACGGAGCCCGTCCGGCCGACGGGCGCGGCGTCGCCGTGGCACGTACGCGCGGCGCGGCGGGGGCAGCAGCGGTGCTCCCGTTCGTGAGCGCCGCCAACACGGCTTCAAGCTGCTCCTTCTCCTCGATCAGCGGCCGCAACTCCTGAAGGCGCTTCTCGATGTCGCGCTGAATTTGCCCGACGAGATCTGCCATGTACGTGACTCCTAGTAAGCCTGGGGGGTGTGTCCTAGGCTAGCAATATACGCGCCTGCATTGAACATGTGGGAGGTTCTCGTCAAGAAGCTGGCGCCCATCCGTTACAAAGTCTTTGAATGGTGAAGCAAGTCTCACGAACCGACGCAATCACGATCAAGCCGTGCCGCAAGGGGCCCTGGGTGTCCAATGTGGAAACCCTGGGCATAGTCGACACCCAATTCTCGCAACAGTTCGACTGTCGCTTCGTCGCCGACGTACTCGGCGATCGTCTTCTTCCCCAGCCCACGGGCGATGTCGACGGCCGCACGGATGAGCAGCTGGTCCGTCGTGCTGGTTGTACATGAGCGAACGAACTCGCCATCGATCTTGAGAAGGTCGAACGGAAGGTGCTTCAAGTAGTAGAAACTGCCAAAGCCTGCGCCAAAATCGTCAAGCGCAAACCGACAACCAAGCTCGGCAAGTCGCGCGGCGAACTGCTGTGCACGTGGAATGTTGGCAACGGCAGTCGTCTCCGTCACCTCCAGCACGAGGTTCACCGGGTCCACACCGGTCTCTGCCAGTGCATGCTCAATGATCGTCAGCAGCTCTGGATCGCCCGTCGAGCTGCCTGAGATGTTGACTTCGAAGACCAGATCACGGCCGGCCGCCTTCTGCTCACCCATCAGCCGGATCGCGCGTGCGACAACCCAGCGGTCGATGTCCTGCATCAGGTCGAAGCGCTCCGCGACGCCGATGAACGCAGCCGGCGGGATCACCTCGCCGCGCTCATCGATCATCCGCAGCAGCAGCTCGTGCTGGCGCACCTCGCCGTCAGACAGGTCGACGATCGGCTGGGCGTACAGCGTAAAGCGGTCCTCCTCCAGCGCTTCGCGGATCCGCTCCGCCCACGTGATGCGCGCCTTCATGCGCGATGCGCCGCGCTCCTGCGAGGAGTAGGTCGCCGAGCGGTCACGCCCCGCCTCCTTTGCGTCGTACATCGCCAGATCGGCGTTCACGAGCACGTCCTCGGCGCTCAATCGTTCCGTGTCGCTGAACAGTGCGATACCGATCGAGGCCGTAATCGGACGCCGGCGTCCGGCAGCGGTCAACACCGACTGCGCACGCACGGCGCCGAGCACCGCCTCTGCCACGCGGGCTGCCTCGGCCGCTCCGCCCCGCGGCAGCAGGATCGCGAACTCGTCGCCCCCGAGGCGCGCGAGTACGTCGCTATCGCGCAAACGGGTGCGCAGCGTCTGCGCAACCTTGACGATCAGCTCGTCGCCGACGTTGTGACCCAGCGTGTCGTTGATGTGCTTGAAGCGATCGATGTCGAGCACAAGCGCGGCGCCCTCCGGCCCATAGCGCTGCACCTGCACGATGTGCTGGTTGAGCTCGCGCTCGAACGAGCGTCGATTCAACAGACCTGTAAGTGGATCGTGATCGGCCATGTGCTGCAGCTGCGCCTCGTACCTGACCCGCTCGCTGACGTCCTGGATCTGGCCGAGAAAGTGCTGCGGGCTGCCATCGGCCGCACGCACAAGCGTCGCGTGCACCGCGACCCACACAACTTGGCCGACGACGTCGACGTAGCGCTTCTCCATCCAGTAGGTGCTCTGCTCGCCGGACAGGAGGCTGCCCATCATCTCCACTTCGCGCCCGGCGTCGGCCGGATGGCTGAGGTCGGCGAAGCCCATCTCCTCGAGCTCCTCGCGCGTGTAGCCGGTGATCGCACACAACGCGTCGTTGACCTGGATGAAGCGCCCGTCGAGGCCGGACAGCGCCATGCCGATCGGCGCCGCCTCGAACGCGGTGCGGAAGCGCTGCTCGGCGGCTGCGATGCGCTCGACGCTCTCGCGCAGCGCGGCCTCCGCGGCGACGCGCTCGCTGACGTCGCGGACGATCGCCTGCCCTTCGATCGGCACGCCGGTCTCGGCGTCGTGCACGGCGCGCACGCGCGCCTCGATCCACACGTAGTGGCCCTCGCGGTGGCGCAGGCGGCTCGTGACGGTGATCGTCCCGCCCTCCTCGTCTGCGACGCGCGAACGCGCCTGCGTGACCGCAGGGCGGTCATCGAGGTGGACGAAGTCGCGCGGCTGGCGCCCGACGATCTCCTCCGGCGGGTGACCGATCAGCTCGCTCGAGGCGGGCGATACGTAGGTGATCCGCCCGTCGGGGCCGAACGCGAGGATCGTGTCGGTCGCGTTGTCGGCCAGCAGCCGGTGGCGCAGCTCGGCCGCGCGCAACTCGGTCTCGACGCGATCGCGCTCGGCCGCCTGCTGATCGACCAGCCGCGAGACGCTCCGCTCGCGCTGGAGCGAGTGGAGCGCGAGAATCCCAAGCGCGACCGTCAGCAGCATGCCCGCGACGGGCACGCCCCAGTGGTCGACCGCAAGCATCGTCGCGACGAGCGTGGCGGTCGCAGCCAGCCCGGTCCCGAACAGGGCAGGCACGCTGCGCAGGCGCAGGTGCATCACGCGCCTTCCGGCGCGGCAGGACTCGACGATCTCGCTCCCAGCGTCACGTCGTCCCTATCGGCAGAGCGCGAGTGCGCCTGAAGCCGTGGGCGTTCAGCCGGCCCCTGAGGAGCCCTCAGTGCTTGAAGTGACGACGGCTGGTGAAGACCATCGCGACGCCGGCCGCGTCGGCCGCGGCGATCACCTCGTCGTCGCGCACCGAGCCTCCCGGCTGCACGATCGCGCTGATGCCCGCGTCGATCGCAAGCTGCGGCCCGTCCGGGAAGGGGAAGAACGCGTCGGAGGCCATCACGGCGCCCTTCACCGTCCCCTCCTGGGCCTTCTCGATCGCAATCCGCACCGAGTCGACGCGGCTCATCTGCCCGGCCCCGATGCCGACGGAAGCACCGTCTCGCGACAGCACGATCGCGTTGGAGCGCACGTGCTTGCAGACGCGCCAGGCGAACAGCAGCTCGCTCCACTCGGCGTCGGTCGGTTGGCGCTGCGTCGCGACCGTCATCTCGGCGCGCTCCTGCGTGTCGAGGTCGCGGTCCTGCACGAGCAGGCCGCCGACGACCTGCTTGAGGTCAGGATCCGCGAGGTGCAGCGCCTGCTGCTCGTCGTCCTGGAGGATCCGCAAGTTCGGTCTGTTGGCGAGCGTCGCGAGCGCCGCCTCGTCGTAGCCGGGCGCGAACATGACCTCGGCGAACTGCTGCACGAGCGCCTCGGCGAGCTCGCCGTCGACCGGGCGGTTGAGACAGATGACGCCGCCGAACGCGGACATCGGATCGCATGCGAACGCCTGCCGGTAGGCATCGAGCGGGCTGTCACCCATCGCCACGCCGCACGGGTTGTTGTGCTTGACGATCACGCACGCCGGGCCACCGAACTCGCGCGCGAGCAGGCGTGCGGCGTTGAGGTCGAGCAGGTTGTTGAACGACAGCGGCTTGCCGCCGAGCTGGCGCACGTTCGACAACAGGTGCGTCGGCGAGCCGACCTGCGCGTAGTACGCGGCGCGCTGGTGCGGGTTCTCGCCGTAGGAGAGGTCGGTGACCTTCTCGAATGCGCGCACGAACAATGGCGGGAAGTCGTCGCGCTTCTCGCTGAACCAGCGCGTGATCGCGGTGTCGTAGCGAGCGGTGTAGGCGAACGCCTCGGCCGCGAGCGACTCGCGCGTGGCAAGCGAGAGCTTTCCCGTGCCGGCGCGCAGCTCGTCGAGGATCGCGTCGTAGCTGGCAGGCGAGACGACCGGCGCGGCGAAGGCGAAGTTCTTCGCGGCGGCGCGGATCATCGTCGGGCCGCCGATGTCGATGTTTTCGATCACCTCGGCGTCGGCGACGCCGCGCTTGGCGACGGTCTGCTCGAACGGGTAGAGGTTCACGCACACGAGGTCGACGAACTCGACCTCCGCGTCGGCCGCGGCCGCGAGATGCTCCGCGTTGTCGCGCACCGCCAGCAAGCCCGCGTACAGCTTTGGGTTGAGCGTCTTGACGCGCCCGTCCATGATCTCGGGGAAACCCGTGTAGTCGGTGATCGAACGGTGCGGGATGCCCGCGTCGGCGAGCGCTCCAGCGGTCCCGCCGGTCGACACCAGCTCGACGCCGAGCTCGGCGAGCCCGCGCGCGAAGTCGACGATGCCCGTCTTGTCGGAGACGGACAGGAGCGCCCGTCGAACCTGGACCTCGCCGGGCGCCGTGAGCGGCTCCGTCTGGGCGATCTCCGTTCCTTCCGTCATGCGCGCCCGAGGATAGCTACGGCTCCAGCAGCACGCGCCGCGGGTCGGCCGGGTCGATCCGCACCGCCCCGCGCGCGATCAGGCGGATCGCCTCGGGCAGCAGCTCGTGCTCGACGGCGTGGAGGGCCTCGAAGACGTCCTCGCGCGTTCGCGCGTGCGGGAGCTCGAGCGCGCGCTGCAGCACGATCGGCCCGGTGTCGACGCCCTCGTCGACGAAGTGGACCGTGACGCCAAAGACCTTCACGCCATGCGCGAGCGCCTGCCCGACGGCGTCGAGGCCGGGGAAGGCGGGCAGCAGCGCCGGGTGCACGTTGACGACGGCGTGCGGGAAGCGGTGCAGGAACGCCGGCGTCAGCAGTTGCATGTAGCCGGCGAGCACGACCAGCTGCACGTCGTGCCCGGCGATCCACTCGGCGACCGCGGCGTCGCGCTGCTCGCGGTTCGCGAAGTCCCCGAGCGGAAACGCCCCGGTCGGCACGCCGGCGCCCTGCGCGCGGGCGAGCGCCGTCGCGTCCGGCTTGTCGGAGGCGACCGCCGCGACGACGATCCCCTCCGGGCCACCGTGGAGCGTGTCGAGGATCGCCTGGAGATTGGAGCCCGTGCCGGAGGCGAGGACGGCGAGGCGGAACTCGCTCACGCCGCCGCCAGCTTCGGGAAGCGCCCGCCGGTCGAGCGCAGGCGACCGTCGGCGAGCAGCTCGTCGACGCGTGCGAGCACGTCGTCGCGGCGCAGGTGCGCGAATGTGCCGTAGGTCGGCAACCCGTCGTAGGAGTACTTCTCGACGACCTTCGAGCGCCCGCCGCAGAGGATCTCGACGGCGCGCGTGCGGCCGACGGCGGGCTCGGCGGCTGCGACGACGGCGAAGATCGCTGTGTCGAGATCTCCGTCGACCGGCGCGACGCCTGGACGTGCGACGCGGCGTGGCGCCCCACCACGTTCGCCGGCGCCGTTCGCCGCGGCGCGCTCCGGCGCCGGGGGCGCAGCCGGCAGGAACGACGGCTCGCAGACGTCGCAGCAGGCCACGCCCGGATCGGTCTCCGGCGCCGACGCGTCACCGAAGTGGCGCAGCAGCGTTCTGCGGCGGCAGGCGCGCTGCTCGACGAATGCCCAGATCGCGCGGTACTGGCGCCAGCGCACGCGCTGCGCGTCGCCCGCCGAGGAGCGGCAGGTCAGCAGCGCCGCGCGATCCCACGCGCCGACGATCCGCCCGACGGCGCGGTCCGGCGTCGACGGCGCCGGTCTGATCATCCCCGCGCGCGCGAGGTGCCCGACGATCGCGCGGGCCTGGTCCGCGTCCCCGCCTCTGCCGGTCAGCGCCGCGAGCTCGCGCAGCTCGACGTCGTAGCGGCCCTGCTCGGTCGCCTGCTTGTGCAGCCGCTGCGCGACCGCCCCGAAGGCCGCGTCCTCGACTCTGGAGCGCTCGATGAAGAAGACGTGCAGGCCCTTGTCGCGCTGCTCGGAGAACAGCAGGCAGCGGGCAGGCGCGCCGTCGCGGCCGGCGCGACCTGCCTCCTGGTAGTAGGCCTCGACCGACTGCGGCACGGTCTCGTGGCAGACAGTCCGCACGTCGGCCTTGTCGACGCCCATCCCGAACGCGTTAGTCGCAACGACGACGCGCGCGTCGCCGCCCATGAAGGCGCGCTGCACCGCGGCGCGGCGGTCGCGGTCGAGCCCCGCGTGGTAGACGAGCACCTCCTCATCGAGCGCGTGGTGGAGCTTCATCGCCAGCTCCTCGCAGCCGTTGCGCGTGCCGGCGTAGACGATCGCCGGCAGCATCCCCGGCTCGCCGAGCGCGGCGGCGATGCGGCGGTGCTTGTCGGCCTTCGTTCTGCACGGCACGACCGCGAACGAGAGGTTCGGGCGGTCGAAGCCGGTCGTCACCAGCGCCGGCTCGTCGAGCCGCAGGCGGGCGACGATGTCGCGCGCGACCTGCGGCGTCGCCGTCGCCGTCAGCGCGACGATCGCGCGCGCTCTCAAGTAGCGCGCCGCGTCGGCGAGGCGGAAGTAGTCGGGGCGGAAGTCGTGGCCCCACTGCGAGACGCAGTGCGCCTCGTCGACGACGAACAGCCCGATGCGCACGCCCTCAACCTGCTCGATGAACGCCGGCGAGGCGAAGCGCTCCGGAGCGACGTACAGCAGCCGCAGCTCGCCGGCGGCGGCGCGCTCCATCACCGCGCGATTCTCCCCAGCGCTCTGCTGCGCGTTGACGAGCGCGACCTTGTCAGGGGCGATGCGGCGGAGCTGGTCGACCTGGTCCTGCATCAGCGAGACGAGCGGCGAAACCACGATCGTCAGGTCGCCGCGCATGAGCGCCGGCAGCTGGTAACAGAGCGACTTGCCCGAGCCGGTCGGCATCACGACGAGCGTGTCGCGGTCGGCCAGCGCGGCGTCGACCGCCTCCGCCTGGCCGGGGCGGAAGTCATCGAAGCCGAAGTGGGTGCGCAGCGCTTCGCGGGGGTCCATCAGTGGGGCCACCGGCCTCACCATAGCGCCGGGATCGGCGGGGATCGCAGCGCTTGCGCGGTGTTTGCGGACTTGTGCGCGCGACTACGCGTGTATGACCGGCAGCGCCTGCTCGAAGGCGTGCTTGGCCTGCCCGCCCGGCCCGTGCGGGAGCGGGTACTCGCCCGTGAAGCAGGCGTCGCAGTGCGTCTCGCGCGTCGCGCCGACGGCCTCGTAGACGCCCTCGAGCGAGAGGTAGTGGAGCGAGTCCGCGCCCAGCTCGGCGGCGATCTCGTCGACCTCGCGGCCGTGCGCGACCATCTCCTCGCGCGTGGACATATCGATGCCGTAATGGCAGGGATTGCGGATCGGCGGCGCGGTGATGCGGAGGTGGACCTCCTTCGCGCCGGCGTCGCGCAGCATCTGCACGATCTGCCGCGTTGTGTTGCCGCGCACGATCGAGTCGTCCACGACCACCAGCCGCTGTCCTCTGACGATCTCGGGCATCGGGTTGAACTTCAGTCTGAGGCCGTGCTTGCGCAGCTCCTGCCCGGGCTGGATGAACGTGCGCGCGACGTAGCGGTTCTTGACGAAGCCGTCGTCGTGCGGGATCCCGCTCGCGCGGGCGTAGCCGCGCGCGGCCGGGTTGCCGGAGTCGGGGACGGCGATCACGAGGTCGGCGTCGACCGCCGCCTCACGCGCGAGGATCTCCCCCATCCGCCCGCGCGCGCCCTGCAACACGGTGCCACCCATGATCGAGTCGGGCCGCGCGAAGTAGATGTACTCGAAGATGCAGAAGGCGCGACGAGCGCCTTCGACCGCCATCTTGGTGGAGATCCCGCCGGCGTCGATCGTCAGCACCTCGCCCGGCTCGATCTCGCGCAGGAATCTCGCGCCGATGATGTCGAGCGCGCACGACTCGCTCGCGACGCAGTAGCGGTCGCCGATCATGCCGAGCGCGAGCGGGCGCAGTCCGTGCGGGTCGCGGAAGGCGACGATCTTCTCGCGCGTCATCACGACGGTCGAGAAAGCGCCGTGCAGGCGCGGGAGGACGTCCACGACCGCGTCTTCGATCTGCTCGGCCGGATGCGTGGACAGCAGCGCGGCGATGATCTCCGAGTCGGACGTCGAGCGGAACGCGACGTCGCGCTCGCGCAGCTCGGCGTGCAGCTCGACGGCGTTCGTGAGGTTGCCGTTGTGCGCAAGCGCCAGCTCGCGGTCGTCGGAGCGGTAGATCGGCTGCGCGTTCTCCCACGCGGAGGAGCCCGTCGTCGAGTAGCGCACGTGGCCGAGCGCGAGGTCGCCGGGCAGCGCGCGCAGCTTCTGCTCGTCGAACACCTGCGAGACGAGGCCGAGGTCGCGCAGGGTCATGATGTTGCCGCCGACGTCCGTGGTCGCGATCCCGGCTGACTCCTGGCCCCGGTGCTGCAGCGCGTACAGCGCGAAGTACGCGAGGCGGGCGACGTCGTGGTCGGGTGCGTAGATCCCGAAGACTCCGCACTCGTCGCGCGGTCCGTCGCGATCGGTCAAATGGTCGGTCATCGAGGAGGCGTTCCAGCACTCCGGCGGGGGCTGGACGACGATGCCCGGCCCGGAGGCGCAAGGGTAGCAGCGGGGGCGGGCAGGTCGTTCACCGCGCTGAACGCCCGATATGCCCCACACGGCTCATTGGCCTCGGCGGCGGCGCGCGAGAGAGTGGACGCGACCGGATCACAAGGTGGGGAGCGTCGGGATGCGCGGCAAGCTGATCATCGTCCTGCTGTCGATCTGTTGCGCCCTGCTTGCGACAGCGGCACCCGCTGCCTCGGCGGCGCAGCGCATCGACATGAAGGTGCTGTTGCTCGGCACGAGCGGGAGCGAACCGTCGTTCGCGGCGTGGCAGGCGCAGCTCAGGCGCGAGGGGGTGCCGTACGACCAACTGATCGCCACGCCCGGCCACGCGCCGATCACGGCCGCGACGCTCTCGCAGACGCTCGCCGGGGGCATCGACGAGGCGAGGTACCAGGCGGTCATCGTCGCCGTCGGCGGGCTGCCGCGCTGCGACGAAGGCGGTTGCGCATCCGCGCTCGCGCCCGAGGAGTGGGCCGCGCTCACGGCCTTCGAGCAGACGTTTCAGGTGCGCCAGCTCAGCGCCTACGTCTACCCCGGCGCCGACTACGGCCTCAACCCGCCGACGTTCGGCGCTCCGCTCGACGGCGCCGAACTGACGCTCACCAGCGCCGGTCAGGCGGTCTTTCCCTACCTGCAGGGCAGGGTGCAGATCGGCACGGGCACATGGGGCTACGGCGCCACGCCGCTCGAAGGCGCCGCCTTCAGCACCCTGCTGGCGGATGACAGCGGCAACGCGCTCGTGGGCGTCTTCACGCATCCGGAAGGGCGCGAGGAGATGGTGCAGACGTTCGACTCCAACCCGTTCCAGCTGCACAGCCAGCTGCTGCGCCACGGCCAGCTCTCATGGGTCACGCGCGGGACCTTCTTCGGCGACCAGCGCAACTACCTGGAGCTGCACATCGACGACGTCTTCCTGCCCGATGACATCTGGGACCCGGCCACCCACACGACGAACTTCAGCCCGGAAGCCGCGGTCCGCATGACGCCCGGCGACGCGGCGACCGCGGTCGCCTGGTCGAGAGCGACTGGGATCCGGCTCGACAACCTGTACAACGGTGGCGGCAGCGTCGCCTACGCCGCCGAACACGGCGGCAGCGACGAGCTGCTGAGCGCCTTCCTGGCCAACAGGACGACGTTCGGCTGGGTCAACCACACCTACGACCACCCGAACCTCGACTGCTCGGCGAGGGGCTTCATCGTCGAACAGATCGAAGCCAACACGAGGTGGGCGAGGTCGAGAGGCTTCGCCGTCAACGCCGGCGAGCTCGTCACCGGCGAGCACTCGGGGCTCGCGAACCTGATCACGGGCGCCGCGCTGCTCGACTCGCCCTCGATCGAAGAAGCGTGGGCGACCTCGCTCGGCGGCACGCTGGCCGGCGGCACCTACGACTATGCGATCACCGCGACGTCGGCGCACGGCGAGACGGTCGCCTCGACGGCGACGGTCGCTGTGCCCAGAAGGCTCCTCGCGACGGCGTCGGTGCGGATCGACTTCCCCGCCATCTGCCACGCGCTGACGTACAGGGTCTACCGCCGCGTCTCGCCCGCCGGCGGGTGGAGGCTGATCAGCACCGTCGCGCAGCCCTCGCCCGCGTTCAACTCCGGTGGAGCGGTGACGATCAGGTTCCGCGACACCGGCTCAGCCGGGACGACGGCCACGCCGCCGAGCTTCAACGGCGCCTCGATCGATCCGTACGGGCAGAACCCGAACTTCGGCGGCGCGCTCAGGAGCGCGGGCATCAGGAACACCGGCGCGGACGCCTCCAAGCCCTATCCGGTCACGCCGACGAGCACCACCGGACCGACGTATGCGGCCGGCACGTCGTTCGTCGAGAACGGCTTCCGCGTGATCCCGCGCTGGCCGACGAACGTCTACTACAACACCGCCACGCAGGCGCAGCAGCTCGACGAGTACAACTACCTCTACCTGCCGCCGGAACTGGGCGGAGGATGCGCGAGCTCGTCGATCACGACCTGCTTCACGAGCCCGGCGAGCTGGAGCGACTACGTGCGCGCCGAGTCGGACCGGATCTTCGGTCACATGATGGGCAACGACCCCAGGCCGCACTACTTCCACCAGACCAACCTGGCGCAGTCCGAAAGGCCTGACGGCGCCGTCTTCTACCCCGTGCTGAACGCGATGCTCAACGGTTACAACCGCTGGTTCAACACGAGCGTGCCGATCCAGCAGCTGACGCCGACGCAGGTCGCCGACCTGCTCACGCGCCAGGAAGCGTGGGGAACCGCAAGAGGCGTGACCGGCTACATCGAAGGCGCGAGAGTCACGATCGCCAACGGCGGTGCGACGACGCTGACGGTTCCGCTGAGCGGGACCGAGATCGGCGGGGCCTACGGCGGCACGAGATCCGGTTGGGCCAACGCGGTCAGGGGCAGCAGCACGCACACCGCCGCCACCGCCTGGCCGGCGCCCGCGCCGCCGCCGGTGGTCGCGCCGACGACGCTCGTCGTGTCCGACGGCGCCACGGTGGTGGCGCCGTAGGAGGGAGGGGACTCAGGCGGCGTCGATCGCGTCGGCCAGGCCGCTCGCGCGGGCTCCCCGCAGCTCCGCGAGCGGCCAGCTGAGCGTGGCGCCGGCGTCGAGGCTCAGCTCGAGCGCGTCGCCGGGGGCGCCGACGACGCCGACGAACGTGAGCTGGATCTCGCGTGCGAGCGCCGCGAGCGCCGGGCGGGAACCGGACAGGACGAAGCCGCCGGGGCCCTCGCCGTAGAGCGTCTCGAGCAGTCGCTCGCCGTCCGCACCGGCGCCGCGGAAGTCCACGTGGGCTCCGTGACCGCCGGCAAGACAACACTCGGTGAGCGCGACCGCAAGGCCGCCCTCGGCGACGTCGTGGGCGGAGCGCAGCTCGCCGCGGCGGACCGCGTCGCGCACGACCTGCTGCGTCTTGCGCACGAGCGCGACGTCGGCCTCGGGCAGCCCGTCCGGCAGCGGCTCGCCGCGCAGCTTCGCCAGCTCGCTGCCCGGCAGCGACGGTTGGAGCGGCCCGCAGAAGGCGATCGCGTCGCCCTCGACGGCGAAGCCGAGCCGGCCGGCGCGCGCCGCCTCCGGCATGCGGCCGACCATCCCGACGACGGGCGTCGGGTAGATCGGGCCCTCGGGTCCCTCGTTGTAGAGCGAGACGTTGCCGCCGACGACGGGCACGTCGAGCGCGCGGCAGGCGTCCGCCATGCCGCGCACCGACTCGCTCAGCTGCCACGCGATGTGCGGCTTCTCCGGGTTGCCGAAGTTGAGGCAGTTCGTGAGGCCGAGCGGCTCGGCGCCGACGCAGGCGAGGTTCGCCGCGCACTCCAGGACCGCCTCGACGGTGCCGCGGTACGGGTCGCATGCGACGCGACGGCCGGAGCCGTCGATCGAGACGGCGATCGCGCCGCCGTCGGGGAGCATCAGCACGGCCGCGTCGGCGTCGTCGGGGCGGCGCACCGTGCGCGACTGGACGACGCAGTCGTACTGCTCGAAGATGGGGCGGCGATCGGCGATGTTGGCGGAGCGCAGCAGCGCCGGGAGGATCTGATGCGGATCGTCAGTCTCAAGGGTGCGGCGCGGCGCCGGATAGATCGGCTCGGACGGCTTCTCCGGCGCGAGGTCGTACAGCGGGCAGTCGTCCACGAGCGCCTCCACCGGCATGTCGCCGACGACGTCGCCGCCGCTCAGCACGCGCAGGCGACCGGAGTCGGTCACCTCGCCGATCGCCGTCGCGGTCGTCTCCCACTTGGCGCAGACCGCGAGCACCTCGTCGACCCGCGCAGGCTCGACGACGCACAGCATCCGCTCCTGCGACTCCGAGACCATGATCTCGAACGGCTCCATCCCCGGCTCGCGCAGCGGCACGCGATCGACGTGGATGTCGAGCCCGAGGCCGCCCTTCGACGCCATCTCCGAGGAGGAGGACGTGAGGCCGGCGGCGCCGAGGTCCTGCAGGGACACGAGCAACTCGCGGTCGAGCAGCTCCAGCGAGCACTCCATCAGCTTCTTCTCCGCGAACGGGTCGCCGATCTGCACGGTCGGGCGCTTGTCCGCGTCGGCGTCGCCGAGCTCGGCGCTCGCGAGCACGGAGGCGCCGCCGATCCCGTCGCGGCCGGTCAGCGCGCCGAACAGGATCAGCACGTTGCCGGGGCCGGTGGCGGCGCTGCGGATCAACCGGTCGTGCTCGGCGATCCCCAAAGCCATCGCGTTGACGAGGCAGTTCTGCTCGTAGGGACCCTCGAAGTACAGCTCGCCGCCGATCGTCGGCACGCCGATCGAGTTGCCGTAGTGGCCGATGCCGCCTACGGCGTGCTCGAGCAGGTAGCGCGAGCGCGCGGAGTCGAGCTCGCCGAAGCGCAGCGAGTCGAGCACCGCGATCGGCCGGGCGCCGACCGCGAAGATGTCGCGCAGGATCCCGCCGACGCCCGTCGCCGCCCCCTGGAACGGCTCGACCGCGGACGGGTGGTTGTGCGACTCGACCTTGAAGGCGATCGCGAGGCCGTCGCCGACATCGACCGCGCCGGCGTTCTCGCCGGGACCGAGCAGCAGGTACGGCCCCTCGGTCGGCAGCTGCCCGAGCAGCTTCTTCGAGTGCTTGTAGGCGCAGTGCTCGGACCACATCAGCGAGAACATCGACAGCTCGACGGCGTTCGGCTCGCGCCCGAGCTTGTCGAGGATCAGGTCGTACTCGGCGTCGGTGAGGCCGAGCGCGCGGTGCGGCGGCAGCGCGGCGGTCATGGCCTCAGGCGCCGACATGCGCGCCGACGTGATCGCGGATCGACTCGAACAGCTTCAGTCCGTCGGTCGAGCCCGTGAGCGGGTCGACGGCGTGCTCGGGGTGCGGCATCAGCCCGAAGACGTTGCCCGCCTCGTTGCAGACGCCGGCCACATCGGCGAGCGAGCCGTTGAAGTTCTCGCCGGGCGCATAGCGCAGCAGCACCTGGCCGTTCGCTTCCACCCGATCGTGCAACGCCGGCGGGGCGTACCAGCACCCGGTCGTGTGCTTGGCTGGGATCGACAGCCACTCACCCTCGGCGCAGGCATTCGTGAAGCGCGTGCCGGAGCGCTCGACGACGAGATCGACCTGGCGGCAGACGAAGCGCAACGACTCGTTCGGCAGCAGCGCGCCGGGCAGCAGCCCAGCCTCGCACAGCACCTGGAAGCCGTTGCAGATGCCGAGCACGATCCCGCCCGCGTGCGCGTACTCGATGACCGACTCCATGATCGGCGCGAAGCGCGCGATCGCGCCGACACGCAGATAGTCGCCGTATGAGAAGCCGCCGGGGACGACGATCGCGTCGACCCCTTGGAGGTCGCGGTCGCCGTGCCACAGGATGACCGCCTCGCCGACGCGCTCGCAGGCGAGCTGCGCGTCGACCTCGTCGCACGTCCCCGGGAAGCGAAGGACCCCGAACTTCACGACGCCGGGTGCGGCTCCGCTTCGAGGATCTCGTAGTCCTCGATCAACGGGTTCACGAGCAGCTTCTGGCACATCGCCGGCAGGTGTGCGACATCGGAGACGTCGAGCTCGATCAGACGGCCGACGTGCACGTTCTCGACGCCCTTGAAGCCAAGCGCGGGCAGCGCCCGCTCGACCGCCTGACCCTGCGGGTCGAGGATCCCGGCCTTCGGCCGCACGAGCACGCGGTAGCGCGTCATGGCGCGGTCCGCTCCAGCCACGCGTCGAACGGCTCGCCGGTGATCAGCTCGTACGCCTCGACGTACTTCGCGCGCGTGGCTGCGACGACGTCGTCCGGGATCGACGGCGCCGGCGGCTGCTTGTCCCAGCCGGTGCCGGCCGCCCAGTCGCGCACGTACTGCTTGTCGAAGCTCGGCTGGCCTTGCCCGACGGCGAAGCCCTCGACCGGCCAGAAGCGCGAGGAGTCCGGCGTCAGCACCTCGTCGCCCAGTGTCAGCGTGCCATCGGCATCGCGGCCCAGCTCGAACTTCGTGTCGGCGAGGATCACGCCGCGCGAGCGGGCATGCTCGGCGGCCGTCGCGTACAGCTCGATCGAGACGTCGCGCACCTGCTCCGCGAGCCCGCGGTCGCCGCCCAGCAGGTCGACCGTCTGCTCGAAGTCGATCGCCTCGTCGTGGCCGACCTCGGCCTTCGTCGACGGCGTGTAGAGCGGCTGCAAGAACTGCTCGGACTCCTGGAGGCCCGGCGGCAGCTCGATGCCCGAGACGACGCCGGTCGCCTTGTAGTCCTTCCAGCCCGAGCCGGTGATGTAGCCGCGCACGACGCACTCGACCGGCAGCATCGACAGCTTTCTGACGACGAGCGCGCGGCCGCGCGCCTCGTCCGGGACACCCTCCGTGGCCGAGAGGAAGTGGTTCGGGACGATCCCGCCGAGCCGCTCGAACCAGAAGACGGACAGCGCGGTCAGCACCTTCCCCTTGTCAGGGATCGGCGTCGGGTGGATCGCGTCGTACGTCGAGATCCGGTCGGTCGCGACGAGCAGCAGACGGTCCCCGAGGTCGTACAGCTCACGGACCTTCCCAGAGGCGATGAGGGGCAGGTCGGCGAGGGCGCTCACGTGGCGCGATGCTAGCAGCGGATCAGGCGCGAAAGAGGTCTGCCAGCCGATCGCGCGCGAACGCCCACTGCTTGGCGGCGCTGCGGTTGCCGGGGTGGATGATCGGCAGCAGCGCCAGCCCGCGCACGGTGCCGAGCGTCATCTGGATCAATGGGTCCCGCGAGCGATCCTCTTGGCCGTCCGCGAGCATCTCGCGGCAGCACAGCAGCGTGCCCTGTGACAGGCGCGCCTCGACGGGCGCGAGCTGCGCCCGCAGCTCCTCGTCGGTCCGCGCCGCGGCGGCCAGGTCGATCGAGGCCTGGAACAGCGGGCCGGTGAACCAACCCCAGATCGCGTCGAGCGCCTGCTCGACGCGGGCCTCGCCCGCCGGCAAGGAGGCGACCTCGCCGCGGATGTCCTCGAGTCGGCGCATCGCCAGCTCCTCGAGCGCGGCGGCAACGAGCTCCGGCCGCGTGCCGAAGTGGTGTTGGTGCGCACCGCGCGAGACGCCGGCGCGCTCGCAGACGCGCCCGGTCGTGGTCCCCTCGTAGCCGTGCTCGACGAGGCAGACGAGCGCGGCGTCGAGCAGCGCGGCCCGCGTGGCCGCGCGGCGCTCCTCCTGCGTGCGTCGCGCGCCCGTGGACGTGGTGCTCATCCCGCGCGAACGATACATACATTCACGATTGCATGTTAGTCTCGGGCGATCACCGCACCCTCCTGAGGAGAACGACACCGTGGGATCGACTGACGCGTTGATCTTCGACGCCATCCGCACACCTCGTGGCAAGGGCAAGAGCAATGGCTCCCTGCACACGACGAAGCCGGTCGACCTCGTCGTCGGCCTGATGCACGAGATGCTGATCCGCAACGAGCAGCTCGATCCCAACCGGGTCGACGACGTGGTGCTCGGCTGCGTGACCCCGGTCGGCGACCAGGGGATGGACATCGCCAAGACGGCCGCGATCAAGGCCGGCCTGCCGGACACCGTCGCCGGCGTCCAGCTCAACCGCTTCTGCGCCTCCGGCCTGGAGGCCGTCAACGTCGCCGCGCAGAAGGTCGCCTCCGGCTGGGAGGACCTCGTCTTCGCCGGCGGCGTCGAGTCGATGTCGCGCGTGCCGATGGGCACCGACGGCGGCGCGTGGGCGCTCGACCCGGAGACGAACTACGACACGTCGTTCGTCCCGCAGGGC
Organism: Conexibacter sp.; assembly: GCA_035264605.1. GTDB lineage: Bacteria > Actinomycetota > Thermoleophilia > Solirubrobacterales > Solirubrobacteraceae > Conexibacter. The sequence continues at coordinate 44,733 of DATFPW010000109.1, forward strand.
GTCAGCGCGGACCTGATCGCCACGGTCGAGGGCTTCGACCGGGAGACCGTGGACACATACGCCGCCCGCTCGCAGGAGCGCGCCTCTGCCGCACAGGCGGCCGGCAAGTTCGACAACTCGGTCGTCCCGGTCAAGGACGTCAACGACCACGTCGTGCTCGACAAGGACGAGTTCATCCGTCCCGGCACGACCGTCGAGACGCTCGGCAACCTCAAGCCCTCCTTCGCCGTGATGGGCGAAATGGGCGGCTTCGACGCCGTCGCTCTGCAGAAGTACCACTGGATCGAGAAGATCGAGCACGTCCACACGCCGGGCAACAGCTCCGGAATCGTGGACGGCGCCGCGCTCGTCGCGATCGGCAACGAGAAGACGGGCAAGGAGCTCGGCCTGAAGGCGCGCGGCCGCATCCTCGCGACCGCCCTCTCCGGCGCCGACCCGACGATCATGCTGACCGGCCCCGCGCCCGCCTCCAAGAAGGCTTTGGCGAAGGCCGGGCTCACCGTCGACGATCTCGACCTCGTCGAGATCAACGAGGCGTTCGCCGCGGTGGTCCTCCGGTTCGTCAAGGACATGGGCCTCGACATGGAGAAGGTCAATGTCAACGGCGGCGCGATCGCGATGGGCCATCCGCTCGGCGCGACCGGCGCGATGATCCTCGGCACGATCGTCGACGAGCTGCACCGCACCGGCGGCAGATACGGCCTCTGCACGCTCTGCGTCGGCGGCGGCATGGGCATCGCGACCGTCGTGGAGGCGATCTGATGCCGGAGTCCACCACGATCCGCTGGGAGAAGGGCGACGACAAGATCGTCATCCTCACCCTCGACGATCCGAACCAGGGCGCGAACACGATGAATCGCGCCTACGCCGAGTCGATGGCAGCGACCGTCGAGCGGCTCGAGGCCGAGAAGGACGACATCGCCGGCGTGATCATCACGTCCGCGAAGAAGACCTTCTTCGCCGGCGGCGACCTCAACGACCTGAGAGCCGTCACCCCCGCGCAGGCGCAGGAGCTGGCCGAGGGCCTGAAGATCGGCAAGGGCCAGCTGCGCCGACTGGAGACGCTCGGCAAGCCGGTCGTCGCCGCGCTCAACGGGACCGCGCTCGGCGGCGGGCTGGAGATCGCCCTCGCGACACATCACCGCATCTCCGTCGACGACAACAAGATCGTCTTCGGCTTCCCGGAGGTGCAGCTCGGTCTGCTCCCCGGCGCCGGCGGCGTCGTGCGCACCGTGCGCATGCTCGGCATCGTGCAGGCGCTGATGGGCCTGCTGATGCAGGGTCAGAGAGTGCGCCCGGGCAAGGCGAAGGAGCTCGGCATCGTCGATGAGCTCGTCGCCACGAGAGAGGACCTGATCCCCGCCGCCAAGGAGTGGATCAAGGCCAACCCCGAGGCGCAGCAGCCGTGGGACGCGGACAAGAAGTACAAGATCCCCGGCGGCACCCCCTCGACGCCCTCGCTGGCGATGAACCTGCCGGCTTTCCCCTCGAACCTGCGCAAGCAGATCAAGGGCGCGAACTACCCGGCGCCGCACCACATCATGGCCGCGGCGGTCGAGGGCGCGCAGGTCGACTTCGACTCCGCGATCGAGATCGAGGGGCGCTACTTCATCGACCTCGCGACCGGCCAGGTCTCGAAGAACATGATCCAGGCGTTCTTCTTCGACCTGCAGGCCGTCAACGGTCCGCGCGGTCGGTCAGACGACGTCGAGACGTTCCGCTCGAAGAAGGTCGTCGTGCTCGGCGCCGGCATGATGGGCGCCGCGATCGCGTACGTGTGCGCGAAGGCCGGCATCGAGGTCGTGCTGAAGGACGTCTCGCAGGAGGCGGCCGACCGCGGCAAGGGCTACTCGGCGAGACTCGTCGAGAAGGGCGTCTCGCGCGGCAAGACGACGCAGGAGAAGGGCGACGCCCTGCTCGCGCTCATCACCGCGACCGATGATCCCGCGGCCGCCAAGGACGCCGACCTCGTTATCGAGGCGGTGTTCGAGGACCCGGCAGTCAAGGCGAAGGTCTTCGGCGAGATCGAGCCGTTCCTCGCCGAGGGCGCGCTGCTCGGCTCGAACACCTCGACGCTCCCGATCACCGGGCTCGCCGAGGGCGTCTCGCGTCCGGCCGACTTCATCGGGCTGCACTTCTTCAGCCCGGTGGACAAGATGCCGCTGCTGGAGATCATCAAGGGCGAGCAGACGAGCGACGAGACGCTGTGGCGTGCTTTGGACGTCGCCCAGCAGATCAAGAAGACGCCGATCGTCGTCAACGACTCGCGCGGCTTCTTCACCTCGCGCGTGATCGGAACGTTCATCAACGAGGGCATCTCGATGCTGACCGAGGGGATCCCCGCGGCGACGATCGAGCAGGCCTCCTCGCAGGCCGGCTACCCCGCGCCAGTGCTGCAGCTGAGCGACGAGCTCAACCTCAAGCTCATGCGCAAGATCCGCGACGCCGCGAAGGCGGCGATGGAGACGGGCACCGGCTGGGACGGCCATCCGTCCGAGCAGGTGATCGACGCGATGCTCGACGAGCACGACCGCCCCGGGAAGCTCGAGGGCCGCGGCTTCTACGAGTACGCCGACGGCAGACGCACGGGCCTGTGGTCCGGTCTGCGCGAGGCGTTCCCGCAGGTGGACGACCCGTCGTCCATCGTGCTGAGAGACCTCGAGGAGCGGATGATGTTCGCCGAGGCGCTCGAGACGGTGAAGTGCATCGACGAGGGCGTGATCGAGTCCGTCGCCGACGCCAACATCGGCTCGATCTTCGGGATCGGCTTCCCGGCCTGGACGGGCGGCGTCTGCCAGTACATCAACCAGTACGGCGACCCGACGCGCAACGGCGACGCCGGCGGACCGGCCGCGTTCGTGGCGCGGGCGCGCGAGCTGGCCGCTCAGTACGGGCCGCGCTTCGAGCCGCCGGCCTCTTTGGTGGAGCGGGCGGAGCGGAACGAGCCGTACCTGGATGGGGCTGCGGTTCCGGCCTGAACGTTTGGCTGCGCTCAGCGCACGCCGGGGTTGTCTGCCCGGCGTGCGCTGATGGGCATCGAGGGGGACGCGCTGCTGCTGTGACGCCGCCGTTCGGGGCGCGGTCCACAGTCTCGTAACACTCCAGATTTACGACAGCGAATTAGACCGTCGTATATAAGGTCTAATTCGCTGTCCTCAAATTCCGGTGCATGCAAGCGGCCCAAAGTGCGCAGGCCTGCCCGCGGACTGCGACGAAAGACGCGCGAACGTCCGGAGTGCAACCGCTCCCTCCCGCTCGATGCCCACAGCGCTCGCCACGTGCGCGGTGCACGCGCGAGCGGCGCGCCTCAGGCGATCTCGTCCAGCCGCGCGAAGATCGCGTCGGCGTGGCGGATGTACGGCGCGTAGTCGAACAGTGCGTCGAGGTCCAAGCCAGCGTCAGCGACCGCGGGGTCGACAGCGAGCAGATCCCGCAACGGCGTCCGCGTGTCCCACGCCTCCTGCGCCGTGCGCTGCACGATCCGGTACGCGTCGTCGCGCACCATCCCGGCCTGCTCTATCAGCGCCAGCAGTACGCGCTGGGAGAACAGCGCTCCGCACGTGATCTCAAGGTTCTCCTGCATGCGCGCTCTGTGGACGACCATGCCCTCGACGAGCGCGGTCGCGCGCGCCTGCAGGTAGTCGATCAGGATCGTCGAGTCGGGCAGGATCACGCGCTCGACGGAGCTGTGCGAGATGTCGCGCTCGTGCCACAGCGCGACGTCCTCGACAGCCGCCTGCGCGTTGCCGCGCAGCACGCGCGCGAGCCCGGAGATCTGCTCGGACTTGATCGGATTTCTCTTGTGCGGCATTGCGGAGGAGCCCTTCTGCCCTCTGCGGAACGGCTCCTCCGCCTCGCGCACCTCCGTGCGCTGAAGGTGGCGCAGCTCGGTAGCGAAGCGCTCCAGCCCGGCGCCGGCGAGGGCGATCGCCTGCAGCAGCTCGGCGTGGCGGTCGCGCGCGACGACCTGCGTGGAGACCGGCTCGCGCTCCAGGCAGAGACTGTCGAGCACGCTCGCCTCAAACGCAGGCGACGTCGCCGAGTACGTGCCGACCGCGCCGGAGATCGCGCCGACCGACGCCTGCGCGAACGCGCGCTCCAGCCGCACGGCGTTGCGGTGCGCCTCGAACGCGAAGCCGGCCAGCTTGATCCCGAACGACGTCGGCTCGGCGTGCACGCCGTGGGTACGACCCACGCATAGGGTCGAGCGGTGCTCGCGGGCGCGGGCGGCGAACGCGGCGACAAGCGCGTGGGCGCCCGGCACGACGATCTCGCCGGCGCGCTTGAGCTGCAGCGCCAGTGCCGTGTCGAGCACGTCGGACGACGTGAGGCCGTAGTGGATCCAGCGACCCGCCGGCCCGGCCGACGCCGACAGCACGTCGACGAACGCCGCCACGTCGTGATCGGTCGTCCGCTCGCGCTCGTTGACGGCGTCGACGGTGAAGATCGCGGCGCGGATCGCGTCGAGATCCGAGGCCGTCGGCCCCTCCATCGCCTCGCATGCGGCGACCTCGACGTCGCGCCACGCGGACATGCGCGCCTCGTCGGTCCACAGGGCGGCGAGCTCGGGTCGGCTGTAGCGGGGGATCATGCGGCGCCCATTATCGGTGGCGGGCCGGCGCAGTGCGGCGCGGCCGGCCCGGGTTCCGCGATAATCGACCGATGGGTGGGGGGACCCAGACGCTTGCGCTGCCGCCGGGACCGGCTTCGCCGGGGACCTGGCAGCTGCTGCGCTGCCAGGCCGACTTCGCCGGCTACCTCGACGCGTGCGTGCGCCGCCATGGCCCGCTCTTCACGCTGCGGATGCCTCCGTTCGACGCGTTCGTCGCGGCGACCGAACCGGATGACGTCGAGACGATCCTGCTCGACACGAGAACGCGCTTCGAGGAGGGCGCCGCGAGCGCGATCCTCGAGCCGCTCGTCGGACGCGCCTCGCTGATCCTCAGCTCGGGCCCGCAGCACATGCGCCAGCGCAAGACGCTGCTGCCCGCCTTCCACGGCAGCCTCGCGGAGCGCTGGGAGCAGCCGATCGGGGCGATCACGGAGCGCCACCTTTCCAAGCTGCCGCTGGAGACGCCCATCGCGCTGCGCGAGCCGGTGCGCGAGATTGCGCTCGACGCGATCTGCCGGATCCTGTTCGGCGCCGACGATCCGGCGGAGTACGCGGAGCTGCGCGACGACATTGCCCGTGGGCTCGACCCCCGCATCGTCGTGCTGCTCTGGTTTCCCACGCTGTGGAGACGGCACGGCCGCTTCAACCCGGCCCGTCCGCACCAGCGCCGCCGCCAGTACATCCACGACCTCGTCCATGCGCAGATCACGCGTCGGCGGGCCGATCCGACGCACGCAGAGCGCGACGACGTGCTGTCGGTGCTCGTCGCCGCGCGCGACGAGAACGGCAAGCCGCTGAGCGACGGCGAGGTGCGCGACCTGTTGCTCGGGCTGCTGATGGCGGGCCACGAGACGACCGCCAATTCGCTCACGTGGGCGTTCGAGCGCCTTTCGCGCACGCCGCACGCCGGCAAGCGCCTGGCGCAGGAGCTGGCCGACGGCGGCACCGAGTACCTCGACGCCGTCGTCTCGGAGACCCTGCGCACCCGGCCGTCGGTGATCGACGCGGTCCGCACCGCCACGACCGAGATCGAGCTCGGCGGCTACCCGATCGCGCCTGGCACCGTCGTCAGCGCGATGCTCACGGCGATGCACCGGCGGCCCGACCTGTGGCCCAATCCGCTCGCGTTCCGACCCGAGCGCTTTCTCGGCGACAGGCCGCGGCCGTATTCCTACATGCCGTTCGGCGGCGGCA
>DATFPW010000110.1:0-38039 GCA_035264605.1 Conexibacter sp.
CGCGAGGCGACGAGCTCATAGGCGAGCCCCGCCTCGATCGCCCGCGCGCGGATGACGGACTCCACGAGCGCGACGAGCGGCGCGTCGCCTGCCTCCGAGCCCGGCCCGCGCGCCTCACGTGCGATCGGCTCGGCCGCGCGCCCGCGCTCGACGGCCTCGATCAACTCAGCGCCGCGCCGCTTCAGGTGTCCGCCGTGGAGGCCGCGGATCTGCTCCAGGTCGGCGGCCTGCGTCGGCTTGCGCTTGGCGATCTCGACGAGCGCGGGGTCGGGCAGGATCGTCCCGACCGGCTTGTCCTCGAGCGAGGCGGTGCGCTCACGCCAGGCGGCCAGCTCGCGTGCGACGGCGCGCGAACGCGGGTCGAGCGAGGCGGCGCGCGGGAGGCGCTCGAAGGCGGTCTCCGGATCGCGCTCGTCGGTGGCGCCCTCGAGCCGGCGACACTCCTCGCGCGCCCATTCGAGGCGCTCCTTCGCCTCGAGCCGCTCATGCAGCGCGTCACTCAGCTCGAGCAAGTGCAGCACGTCCTCGCGCGCGTATGAGAGCTGCTCGGCGGTCAGTGGGCGGGCGTCCCAGCGCGTGTAGCTCGCGCTCTTGGCGACGTGCAGTCTCAGCACGCCGCCGATCAGGTTGCCGTAGCCGGTCTGCGCGCCCTGTCCGGCAAAGCCGGCCGCCACCTGCGTGTCGAAGATGTTCGTGACCTCGGTTCTCCACACGCGCCGCAGCAGCGCCACGTCTTGCCGCGCGGCGTGCAGCACGATCTCGATCTCCGGGTCGGCGAGCACCTCGGCGAGCGGGGTGGCGTCGAGCGGTTCGAGCGTGTCGAACAGCGCGATGCGCACGCCCCCCGGGGCATCAGGGTCGTCCGCGACGACCTGCACGAGGCACAGCAACGCGCGGTAGCGCCCCTCGGACATGAACTCGGTATCGATCCCGAGCCGTGCGCCGGCGCGCGCGAGCGTTGCGATGCGCGCGACCTCGTCCTGGCCGGCGAGCGTTGGTGCCGTCGATGCTTCCACCGCTGCGCATCATGACCGAGTGGCGGGCACGGCGCGCGCGGGCGACCGCGCTTTAACCGACCCCGTTGGTAGGATTTCCGTCGTGATCTTCTCCTCGAAGGCCGAGTACGGCGTTCGCCTGATGGTCGAGCTGGGGCGTCAGTCGCCTGAGCAGCCGACGAGCCTGAAGGCGATCGCCGAGGCCGAGCGGTTGCCGCTCGCCTATCTCGAGCAGGTCGTCGCGCGGCTCAAGAGAGCGGGGCTTGTGATGAGCGCCCGTGGGGCACACGGCGGCTACTGGCTTGCGCGTCCGGCCGAGCAGATCACGATGGACGAGGTCGTGCAGGCGCTCGAGGGCGCGATCGCTCCGATGGAGTGCTTCCTGACCGACATGACCGAGCGCGTGCTGTGTTCGCACACGCACGAGCCGGATACCGGTCAGCATTGCGCGACGAAGCTGCTGTGGATGCGCGTGCAGGGCGGCATCGCCCGCTCGTTGCAGACCACGACGCTCGCCGAGTTGGTGGACTTCTCGCGCCGTGAATCCGCGGCGCCGGTCCGACCGGTCGCCGCGAGCGCCGGCGCCGCGAGCGCCGCTTCCCCCGCCGCCGCTGTGCCGGCGGGCTAGAACCTTCCCTCCCCCGAACCCTGCAGGAGACCATGGCCGAGCTCGAGATCCGCAACCTCCACGTCCGCGCTGGCGAGAAGGAGATCCTCAAGGGTCTCGACCTCACCGTCGGCAAGGGCGAGATCCACGCCCTGATGGGCCCGAACGGCTCCGGCAAGTCGACGCTCGCCAACGTCGTCATGGGCCACCCGAACCTCGAGGTGACCGAGGGCCAGGTGATCTTCAAGGGTGAGGACATCACAGAGGCGGACACGGACGAGCGCGCCCGCATGGGGCTCTTCATGGCCTTCCAGTACCCGGTCGCCGTGCCTGGCGTGACGGTCACGAAGTACCTCCGCACCGTCATCAACGCGCACCGCGAGTCACGCGGCGAGGAGCCGATCTCGCTGAAGGAGTTCCGCCAGACGGTCGAGGCGGCGATGAGACTGACCGAGGTGCCGAGAGAATTCTCCTCGCGCTACCTCAACGAGGGCTTCTCCGGCGGAGAGAAGAAGCGCATGGAGATCCTGCAGCTCGCGCTCCAGAAGCCCGAGATGGCGATCCTCGACGAGACCGACTCGGGCCTCGACATCGACGCGCTGCGCGTCGTCTCCAACGGCGTCAACGCCGTCGCGGGCGACCACATGGGCGTGCTGATCATCACCCACTACCAGCGCATCCTGCACCTCGTGCAGCCCAGCCACGTGCACGTCATGTATCAGGGCCGGATCGTCAAGGAGGGCGGCCCCGAGCTCGTCACCGTGCTCGAGGAGAAGGGCTACGGCTGGATCAAGGACGAGGTCGAGGCCGCCTCCGCGGCTTAGGCATTCGCATGACCGCGACCGCCGCCAGCTCGACCTTCGACGCCGCCGCGGTCGCGGCGCAGTTCCCGATCCTCTCGCGCCAGCTCGACGGCGGCCGGCTCGTCTACCTGGACTCCGGCGCCACCGCCCAGAAGCCCGAGGCCGTCCTGCGCACGCTGGACGAGTCCTACCGCCTGCACAACGCGAACATCCACCGTGGCGTCTACACGCTGGCGCAGGAGGCGACCGAGCGCTTCGAGGGCGCACGCGAGCGGATCGCGCGCTTCATCGGCGCCCCGACGGCCGAGACGATCTTCACCAAGAACGTCACCGAGGCGATCAACCTCGTCGCGTACTCGTGGGGACGCGCGAACGTCGGTGCCGGCGACACGATCGTGCTCACGCCGATGGAGCACCACGCCAACATCGTCCCGTGGCAGCAGCTGGCGCAGGAGGTCGGCGCGAGACTCGCCTACGTCGAGCTGACAGACGACGGTCGCCTCGACCTCGACTCGTTCGACGCGCTGCTCGAGCGGCAACCGAAGCTCGTCGCGGTCGCGCACATCTCCAACGTGCTCGGCACGCTCAACCCGGTCGAGCAGATCGTCGAGAGAGCGCACGCCGCCGGCGCGGTCGTGCTGGTCGACGGCGCGCAGGCGGTGCCGCATCTGCGCGTCGACGTGCGCGCACTTGGCGCCGACTTCTATGGCTTCACCGGCCACAAGGTCTACGGGCCGACCGGCGTCGGCGTGCTGCACGGTCGACGCGAGCTGCTGGAGGCGATGCCGCCGTTCCTGACCGGCGGCGACATGATCTCCTCCGTCGACTTCGAGTCGAGCACGTTCCACGAGCTGCCGTGGAAGTTCGAGGCGGGCACCTCCCCGTACGTGCAGGCGACCGGCCTCGGCGCGGCGGTCGAGTGGCTCGACGCGCTCGGCCTCGAAGCCGTCTACGCGCACGAGCATGCGCTCGTCGCCTACGCGCTCGACGCACTCGCCGAGGTGCCCGGCCTGACCGTCTACGGCCCGGCCGCGGAGCACCGCGGCTCGCTCGTCTCGTTTGCCCTCGACGGCGTCCATCCGCATGACGTGGCTGAGCTGTTGAACCGTCGCAACGTCTGCGTGCGTGCCGGTCATCACTGCGCGCAGCCGCTGATGCGGCAGCTCGGCGTCTCGGCAACGACGCGCGCGAGTTTTGCAGCGCATACGACGCGTGATGACATCGATGCGCTCGTTGACGGCCTGCATGAGGTTCGTCGGGTGTTCCGGCTCTAACCGGGTGGAGTTACTCGCGGTTCGGCGGGCGCCGTACAGTGTTCGAACCCGCTCGAAGTGCTTCGAACTACTTTACTTCTGCCCAGCGTCTGTCTAGCATTCGCCCCGGTTGGGTAGGGGGCGTGCTTGCACGCATTCTCCGCTTGACCTGCCGCCCATTGACTTTGCTCGCGGGGACGCGAGCCGAGGCAGCGGCGAACCGGCGAGGGCCGTCGCGACCACGGCCCTCGCCGCATTTAAGGCCCCGACTCGGCCAGGCGCCGATTTCGCGGGCGCGTGGCTAGGGTGTTGAGCGATGGACGATCTCTATCGCGAGTACATCCTCGAGCACTACAAGCGGCCCCACAACTGGTCGCCGCCCGCCCCCGAGCTGGCGTCGCCGGACCTCGAGTTCGAGGACAACAACCCGCTCTGCGGTGACGAGCTGCGCGTGCAGATCACGCTCGACGGCGAACGCCGCGTCGCCGACCTGCGCTTCTCCGGGCAGGGCTGCGCGATCTCGCAGGCGGCCGCCTCGATGGCCTCCGACGAGGTCAAGGGGATGCCCGTCGACGACTTGCTCGCGCTCGACAAGTCGTTTGTGCTCGACCTGCTGGGGATCGACATCTCGGCGACGCGCATGAAGTGCGCGCTGCTGTCGCTGAAGGTCTTGAAGAGCGCGGCGCTCGGCGGCGCTGCCGCGTGGCCGGATCAGGACGAGGCGGCTTAGGCCGCTACACTCCTCAGCGCATATCCGATCCCCGCACTAGGACTTCTTTCCCTTGCCCGAGACGATCACCGTCTGCTCCGTCACCGACCTGCCGCCCGGCGCGATGCGCATGGTCGAGTGGGACGACGTCGAGATCGGCGTCTTCAACTGCGGCGGCGCCTACTACGCGATCGAGGACCGCTGCTCGCACGACGACGGACCCCTGGCCGAGGGGGAGCTGGACGAAGCGTCCTGCACGGTCGAGTGCCCGCGCCACGGCGCGCGCTTCGACCTCAGAACAGGCAAGCCCTTGACGCTGCCGGCCTACCTGCCGGTGGACACCTTTCCCGTGGTCGTCGCCGACGACGTGATCAAGCTGGAGGTTGACTGACATGGCCACGCCCGAGGTGCTCGCAGAGCAGCAGAGCCTGAAGGGGATCAACGCGGACTACGAGGAGCGCTTCGGCTTCCACGACGCCGAGAACTACCTCTACAAGGCGCCCAAGGGGATCAACCGCGAGATCGTCGAGAAGATCTCCGAGTTCAAGCAGGAGCCGCAGTGGATGCGCGACTTCCGCCTCAAGGCGCTCGACCACTTCTTCGCGCACCCGATGCCGAGATGGGGCTCGCCGATGTTGGCCGAGGTCGACTTCGACAACATCCACTACTTCGTACGCGCGTCTGAGCGTGCCGAGCGCTCGTGGGACGACGTGCCCGACGACGTCAAGAAGACGTTCGACCGCCTGGGCATCCCCGAGGCCGAGCGCAGATTCCTCTCCGGCGTCGGCGCCCAGTACGAGTCCGAGGTCGTCTACCACCAAGTCCACGAGGACCTCGAGAAGCAGGGCGTGATCTTCCTCGACATGGACTCCGCCCTGCGCGATCACGAGGAGCTGGTGAAGGAGTACTTCGCGACGATCATCCCCGCGAACGACAACAAGCTCGCAGCGCTGAACAGCGCCGTGTGGTCGGGCGGCTCGTTCGTCTACGTGCCGCCGGGCGTCCACGTCGAGATGCCGCTGCAGGCCTACTTCCGCATCAACACGGAGAACATGGGCCAGTTCGAGCGCACGATCATCATCGCCGACGAGGGCTCGTACGTGCACTACGTCGAGGGCTGCACCGCGCCGACGTACAGCTCCGACTCGTTGCACTCCGCCGTCGTTGAGTTGATCGCCAAGCCGGGCGCGCGGATCCGCTACACGACGGTGCAGAACTGGTCGCAGAACGTCTTCAACCTCGTGACGAAGCGCGCGGTCGCCGAGACCGACGCGACCGTCGAGTGGGTCGACTGCAACCTCGGCTCGAAGCTGACGATGAAGTACCCCTCCGTCTACCTGACCGGCGAGCGCGCGCACGGCGAGATCCTCTCGATCGCCTTCGCCGGCAAGGGCCAGCACCAGGACGCCGGCGGCAAGATCGTCCACGTCGCGCCGAACACGACCTCGAACATCTTCGCCAAGTCGATCTCCAAGGACGGCGGGCGCGGCTCCTACCGCGGCCTGCTCGAGGTCGCCAAGGGCGCGCACGGCGCCAAGTCGAAGGTCGTCTGCGACGCGCTGCTGCTCGACGAGCACTCGCGCTCGGACACCTACCCGACGATCCGCATCGGCGAGGACGACGTCGACGTCGGCCACGAGGCGACGGTCTCGAAGATCGGCGAGGAGCAGGTCTTCTACCTCCAGACCCACGGGATCAACGAGGAGGAGGCGTCCAAGCTGATCGTCAACGGCTTCATCGAGCCGATCACGAAGGAGCTGCCGATGGAGTACGCGGTCGAGATGAACCGCCTGATCGAGTTGCAGATGGAGGGTTCCATTGGCTAGCGCGACGATCGAGCAGCCGACCTGGCTGGCGGCGCGCCGAGAGCGCGCCGCAGCTTTGTCCGCGTCGCTCGACCTGCCCCAGTACAAGGGCCACCCCGGCTGGGAGTTCACGGACATCTCGGCGCTCGACCTGGCGGCGTATGCGCCGGCGAGTGCGGGGGACCCGGGTGCCGTGGAGCGGGCGGAGGCGCTGTTCCAGGGGCTTGAGGCGCCGTACGTCTTGACGCAGGTGGATGCCTCGACCGTGCTGGTGCCGGAGGACCTCCCCGACGGCGTGACGGTGACGTCGCTGGAGCGTGCGGCCTCCTCGCATGCCGCGCTGGTCGAGCGCCACCTCGGCACGATCGTCACGGACGAGGACGCCTTCACGGCTCGCAACGAGGCCTCGTTTGCCGGTGGGGCGTTCGTGCACATCGCCTCTGGGACGGTGCTCGACCGGCCGATCCTGATCACGGCCGTGCAGGGCACCGAACGCAGCGCGCTCGACTGGCGCACGCTGATCGTCGTCGAGGACGGCGGCCAGGCGGAGGTGTGGGAGCAGTACCTGTCCGCCGATCCGGCGCAGGACTCGGTCTTCAACACCGTCGTCGAGCTGGTCGTCGGCGAGAACGCGAACCTCCGCTTCGTCTGCGGGCAGGACCTGTCAGAGAGAAGCTGGATCTTCGGCAGCCAGCGCGCCGAGGTGGCGCGCGACGGCACGCTCGACTGGGTCGCACTCGGCTTCGGCTCCGCGCGCGGCAAGGTACGGATGGAGACGAAGCTCGCCGGCCCCGGCGCCGACGGCAGAGTCACCGGCGCCTACGCCTCACACGGGCGACAGCACGTCGACTTCGACACGACGCAGGAGCACGCCGCGCCTCACACGACGTCGGACCTCGCCTTCCGCGGCGTGCTGCAGGGCCGCAGCGAGGCCGTCTGGCGCGGGAACATCATCGTCGACCCCGGCGCCCAGCAGACCGACGCCTTCCAGGAGTCGCGCAACCTGCTGCTCAGCAAGAAGGCGCACGCCGACGCGATCCCCGGACTGGAGATCCAGGCGAACGACGTGCGCTGCACGCACGCGGCCGCGATCGCCCAGATCGACCCCGAACAGCTCTTCTACCTCGAGTCGCGCGGCCTGCGCCAGGAGACGGCGAAGCGGCTCGTGATCGAGGGCTTCCTCGCCGCGCTCGTCGAGCGCTTCGAGGAGGGTCCGGTGCGCGAGGTGCTCGGCGGCGCGCTCGAGCGGCGCCTCGGCGCCGTGCTCGACCCGGCCTGACGCACTGCGCATCCGAGGACCGCGATTTGTGGTCGGCCCCACCGACCCTCGTTCGCGGTCCTCGCTCGCGTACGCTGCGCGGCTGACATGCACGCCGTGCTGTTCGACCTCGACGGGACGCTGATGGACCACGACGCCGCGCGTGAGGCGGCAATCGCCGTCCACCTGCCCGACCCCGCGCTCGCGGGCGAGTGGCGGCGCCTGGAGGCCGTCCACTACGACGAGTACGCCGCCGGCCGCTGCTCGTTCCAGGACCAGCGCCGCCGGCGCGTGCGCGGCATTCATGCGGCGATGGAGCGCGACGAGCCCGACGACGCGGCCTGCGACGCGTGGTTCGCCGCATACCTGGAGCGCTACCGCGCCGGCTGGGCGGCGTTCGACGACGTCGCTCCGGCTCTGACGGCGCTCGCTGACGCGCTTCCTGACGTCCGCCTCGGGATCGTTACGAACGGGGAGGGGGAGCCGCAGCGCGCGAAGCTCGCGGCGATCGGGCTGGCGGAGCGCTTCCCCGTCGTCGTGGCGTCGGCCGAGGTCGGCATCGCGAAGCCGGATCCGCAGATCTTCCTGCTCGCCTGCGAGCGGCTCGGCGTGGCGCCCGCGAGTGCCGCGCACGTGGGCGATCGGCTCGACCTCGACGCGCAGGGCGCCGCGGCCGCCGGCCTGCGCGGCATTTGGGTCGACCGGGCGGGCGTGGGCGCCGCGCCGGACACGGTCCTGCGGATCGGCGGCCTGCACGAGCTGACAGCGGCGGTGGCGTCGTGATTCATGTCCGCATCGTCACGCCGCCGGACCGCACCGAGGCGGTCCTGAGCGTGCTGACGGCCTCGCCGGCGGTCGTCAACGTGATCCACTTGCCGGGCGCGGCGCGCAAGCCCGACGGCGACGTCGTGCAGTGCGACGTCGCGCGCGAGGACGCCAGCCTGATCGTCGGCGAGCTGCGCGCGCTCGGCATCGCGCGCGACGGGTCGATCGCGCTCGACCCGATCGACACCTCGATCTCGGCCGCCTCCGAGCGCGCCGAGCGGGCGGCCGCCGGCCTGCCCTCGGACGCAGTCGTGTGGGAGCGGGTCGAATCGGTCGTCGGAGAGTCGACCGAGCTGTCATGGAGCTTCCTTGCGTTCATGGTGATTGCGACGCTGCTGGCGTCGATCGCGATCCTGCTCGACTCGCCGGTGCTGCTCGTCGGCGGGATGGTCGTCGGGCCGGAGTTCGGGCCGATCGCCGCGATCGCCGTCGCGCTCGTGCAGAGACGCGGCGGACTCGCGCGCCGCTCGCTGATCGCGCTGGTCGTCGGCTTCGTCGTCGCGATCGTCGCGGCGTACGTGGGGACCGAGCTGCTGGACGCGTTCGGGATCATCACCGACGGACACACGAACGCGGTGCGCCCGTTCACCGGCTTCATCTCGAAGCCCGACGCGCTCTCCTTCCTCGTCGCCTACCTCGCCGGAACGGCAGGCATCCTGTCGCTGACGACGAGCAAGTCGGCGGCGCTGATCGGCGTGCTGATCTCCGTCACGACGATCCCGGCGGCCGCGAACATGGCCGTGGCGGCGGCCGAGTCGGCCTGGACCGAGTGCGGCGAGGCGGCCGCGCAGCTGGGCCTGAACCTCGTCGCGTTGCTGCTCGCCGGCGTCGTGACGCTCGCGCTGCAGCGCGCTGCGTTCTCGGCGCGCGGGCGGCGGCGAGCTGCCGCGGAGCGCGCCGCCCCGCAGTAGGCTCGCGACGACCCGTCCACGCCGCACAGGGAGTCAGTGCGATGGAGCTCACGTCACGTCAGCGCCGATCGCTCGAGGCGATCTGCGACACGTTCTGCCCGCCGTCCAACGGGCTCCCGAGCGCGGGCGAGCTGGGCGTGCCCGACGCGATCCTCCAGCTCGCCGGGCGCGATCCGCGCAGTGCGGCGCGCAGAGAGTTGAAACAGCTGTTGGGTTTGTGGGACACGGCTCCCGTGACAGCGCTGGGCGGCGGCGGCTTCACGCGCTTCAGCGCGCTTCCGCGGGAGGAGCGCGAGCGGGTGCTGCTGAGCTGGTGCGACAGCCGCCTGCCGCAGCGGCGCGCCGCCTTCCATGCGCTGCGCAAGGCGTCGTTGCTGACCTATTACGGCCTGCCGGCGCCGGACGGTGGCGCGAGTCCGGTGTGGGACGCGATCGGCTACCCGGGCCCGCTGGGCGCGCGCGAGGACGCGCCGCCGAAGCAGCTCACGCCGCTGACGATCGGCGAGTCGACGACGCTCGACTGCGACGTCTGCATCGTCGGCTCCGGCGCGGGCGGCGGCGTCGCCGCCGCAGTGCTGAGCCAGGCCGGCCTCGACGTGATCGTGCTCGAGCGCGGCGGCTACTACGACGACGCCGACTTCGACGGCGCCGAGTTGAGAGCGCTCACGACGATGTACGCCGGCGCGCCCGGCGCCACACATGACCAGTCCGTCGGCATGATCGCCGGCTCGTGCCTCGGCGGCGGCACCGTCGTCAACTACTCGACTTCGTTCCGTACGCCCGACGACGTGCGCGCCGAGTGGGCGTCGCTCGGCGTGCCGGCCTTCGCCTCGGCTGACTACACCGCCTCGCTCGACAGCGTCTGCGAGCGGCTCGGCGTCAACCAGGAGCACAACGAGCCATCCGCGCGCGAGCAGAAGCTGCGCGATGCCTGCATCAGACTCGGCTGGCACATCGACGCGATGCCGCGCAACGTCAACGGCCAGTGCGACCAGGGCAGAGACTGCGGCTATTGCGGCTTCGGCTGCCGCCGCGGCGCGAAGCAGTCGACCACGAAGACGTGGCTGCCCGATGCGCAGGAGGCAGGCGCGCGGATCGTCGTCGGGGTCGCCGTCGAGCGCGTGACGGTCGAGGGCGGCGCCGCGCGCGGCGTGGTCGCCGGAAGTGACGGCGGGCATCGTCTGACGGTCCGCTCCCATGCCGTCGTCGCCGCCTGTGGCGCGCTGCAGACGCCGGCGCTGCTCAAGCGCTCCGGGCTCGCGAATCCGAACGTCGGCAAGCACCTGCGGCTGCACCCCGCGACCGCGGTGTGGGGCGTCTACGACGAAGAGGTGCGCCCGTGGGAGGGCACGATGCAGGCGCTCTACTCCGACCGGCACCGCAACCTCGAGGGCGGCTATGGCCTCAAGTACGAGACGGCCGCCGGCCATCCGCACCTCGCGATCCCCTTCCTGCCCTGGCGCGGCGCCCGCCAGCACCACGACCTGATGCACGCGATCTCGCACACGGTCGCCTTCGGCGTGCTGCTGCGCGACCGCGATGGCGGCGAGGTCCGGATCGACCGCGATGGCGAGCCGGTCGTCCGCTACAAGCTCTCCGACTACGACATGCGCCATATGCGCGTTGGGATCGACGGCGCGGCGCAGATGCACGAGGCGGCCGGCGCTCAGCGGGTCATCAGCTCGCAGAGCGACTGGGTCAGCTATGACCCGGGACGCGATGGCAACCGCGAGCGCTTCATGCGCGACGCCGACGCCTGCGGCTACGGGGCCGGGAAGCTCCAGCTCGGCTCCTTCCACATCATGGGCTCGGCGCGCATGGGCGGCTCGCCGACGACGTCGGCCTGCGACCCGAACGCGCAGACGTGGGACGTGCGCGATCTCTACGTGCTCGACGGCTCGGCGTTCCCGACCGCCTCCGGCGTCAACCCGCAGATCTCGATCCAGGCGATTGCGCACATGGGCGCCCGTGCGCTTGCGGATCGGCTGACATAGTCCGGCGACGGATCGGGCCGCTGGAAAAGCGGGCGGTTCGTACGCGCACTGGGGGCAGGACACGGGGGAAGGCGTCTGGTATGCAGGGGCACGTGAAGACGGCAGAGGTGCTCGTCGTGGAGGACGAGGTCGACGTGCGCCGCCTCGTGCGGGTGCTGCTGGAACGCGCGGGGCACACCGTCGTGGAGGCGGCCACCGGGCTGGAGGCGTTGCGACGGCTCGAGGCCGACGCACCCGACCTCATCGTGCTCGACGTCGCGATGCCGGAGCTCGACGGCTGGCAGACGCTCGAGCGCATCCGGGATCTGAGCGACGTCCCGGTGTTGATGCTCACCGCGCGCGCCGGTGAGCTCGACAAGGTCCGTGGTCTGCGCAGCGGCGCTGACGACTACGTCACCAAACCGTTCGGTCGCCAGGAGTTGCTCGCGCGCGTGGAGGCGCTGTTGCGGCGCACGAGCGGCCCCCCCGAGGTGCGTGCAGCGTACGAGGACGCCACGCTGCAGATCGACTACGTCAGCCGGGAGGTGACGGTCGACGGACGGCAGGTCCAGCTGACGCCGCTCGAGTTCAAGCTGCTGTCGGCGTTCGTGCGTCATCCGAACGAGACGCTCAGCCGCACGCGGCTGTTGGAGCTCGTGTGGGGCGACGTCGACGGCTTCGGCGGCGACCAGGTCAAGCTCTACGTGGGCTACCTGCGACGGAAGCTGGGGTGGGATCCGTCGGACGGCGGTCCGCTTGAGACGGTGCGCGGCTTCGGCTATCGCTACCGACCGCCGGCAGCAGCACCGTGAACGTCGCGCCCTCGCCGGACTCGCTGTGAACTGAGACGGTGCCGCCGTGGCCCTCGACGATCGTGCGCACGATCGTCAGCCCGAGTCCGAGCCCGGGGATCGAGCGGCCGGTCGCGTTGCGCGCGCGGTAGAAACGGTCGAACAGATGCGGCTGGTCCTCCGCAGGAATGCCGACGCCGGTGTCGGCGATCTCGATGCGCGCGCGCGGTCCCTCGCCCGAGAGCCGTACTGTGATGCGCCCACCGGGCGGTGTGAACTTGAGCGCGTTCGACAGCAGGTTGTCGAGCACCTGCGCGAGCCGGTCGCGATCGCCGACGCAGCGCTCGACGGGCTCGAGCTCTGTCACGAGCGCGATGCCTGCCTCCTCGGCGCGGCAGCGGGCGAGCTCGACCGCATCGCGCACGAGCGCGGCGAGGTCGACTTCGGCTGGCTCCAACAGCAGCGGCGCGCCGTCCACCTGGGCCGCGAACAGGAGATCGCCGACGAGTCGCACGAGCCGGCGGGCATTGCGCTCGATCACCTCGAGATGACGCGCGTGCTCTGGCGGGAAGGCGGAGACGTCGTCGCTCAGCAGCAGCTCGACGTAGCCGAGGATCGCCGTCAGCGGCGTGCGCAGCTCGTGCGAGACGAGCGCGAAGAAGTCCTGTTTGGCCCGCTCGGCCT
Source organism: Conexibacter sp. (assembly GCA_035264605.1). Classification (GTDB taxonomy): domain Bacteria; phylum Actinomycetota; class Thermoleophilia; order Solirubrobacterales; family Solirubrobacteraceae; genus Conexibacter. The sequence goes on from DATFPW010000110.1 coordinate 12,615, forward strand.
CGCGTTCGCCCGTGATGTCGCGCACCACGAGCAGCCGGCCGATCAGTCGCCCGCGGCCGTCGCGCACCGGCGCCGCGTAGCGCGCGAACGTGCGCCGACCGCCCTGCAAGACAACCTCGTCGCGCCGCTCGCCGTCGTCGTCCACGGCGCCCCTGATTGCGCCATCGCCGTTGATCGGCGCGGGAGCGCGCGGATCGAGCGTTGTGGAATGCGCCGCGAAAGCGGCGCGCACCCTGCGCATCGGCGGGTTGTCGACGATCACGGCGCCGTCGCCGTCGAGCAGCGCGATTGCGTCCGGCGTCGTGTCGAGTACGGCGCGCACGATGCTCGCGCCTTCGCGCGCGGAGCGAACCGCCTCGATCAGCTCCGTGTGCTGCTGTGCCAGCTCGTCGTTCTGCCGTTCGAGCGCTGCACGGCTGTCCTCCAGCGAGTCCGCCATCTGGTCGAACGTGCGCGCGAGCTCGCCGACCTCGCCGATTCCCGCGCGGTGGCCGACGCGGGCGCGCAGGTCGCCGGCCGCGAGGTGCTGCGCCGCACCGGCGACGTCGCGCAGCGGTGCGAGCAGCGAGCGGCGCAGGTAGAGCAGGAAGCCGATCGCGCACAGCAGCGTCGCGGCGACTCCGCACGCGCCGGCGATCCACGCCGTCCGTGTGAGCTCCGTCCCGCGGTCGCGCTCGGCGATGCGATTGGCGCGTTCGCGCGTGGAGAGCGCCTCGAGTCGCGCGTCCAGTGCGCGGGAGCCCGGCGGTTCGACGCCGGGCCGGTGGGGCAGGGCCGCCTGATCGCGCAGAGCGCGAGCGAGCGCGTTTGTCACGGTCACACCGGCGCCGCGGCCCGCAAGGGCGAGCGCGACAGCCCCCGCTCGCATGCCGGCGGCGTCGCCGCGCGCGAGCGCGATGCGCGAGTCGTTCGACGCCACCACGACCTGGGCCACGGTGCGGGCATGACGGTCCGTGCTGCTCAGGTCGTGGAGCGTCGTGAGCAGGACGAAGAAGACCGTCAAGTGCAGACCGGCGAGCAGGCCGATCGCTAGGACGAGCCTCGTGCTGAGGCCACGCGTGCGGCGCATGGGGACACGCTACCCGTCCTGGCCAGCCCCGCGCGGCGGCCGGGAGGGCTTGGGCAGGTTGACGGACTCGGTCGGGGGGGAAGGATCTACCTGTCAGCTGGCAATCGAGACTCGGGGGCACCCATGTCCACTTCCGCTCCGGCCCGCGTGTTGCTCGTCGCGAATCGCACGGCGGCGACCGACGGTCTGTGCGATGCCGTTCGTGCGCGCGCTCAGCGGGGACCGGCCGCATTCCACCTCGTCGTGCCCGCCCACCCGCACGGTCTGCACAAGGTCGTCGACCCGCAGGAGGGCGACGCAGGCGAGGCCGAGCATGCGCTCGCCGAGGCGCTGCCGCGGCTGAGCGACGCGGCGGGAGCGCCGGTGACGGGACATGTCGGCGACCACGAGCCGCTGATGGCGATCGAAGACGCGATCAATCGCGCGCCCTATGACGAGCTGATCATCTCGACGTTGCCTCGCAGGCTCTCGCGCTGGCTGCGCCTGGACGTCATCAGCAAGGCGAAGGGGATGGGCCTGCCGGTGACGCATGTGGAGGCCCGTGAGGAGGAGCGCGCCGCGACTGGGTAGGTAGGCTGCCGGGCCGATGCGCCTGGCGACCTTCCTGGCACCCGCTTCGAGCGAGCCGCTTGCGGGCGAGGTGCGCGACGATCGGGTCGTCGCTTTCGCTGACGGATCGACGGTGCTCGACCGCCTCGCGAGCGGGGACTCGACGCCCGCCGGCGGGGCCGACTGGGCGCTGGTCGATGTGACGCTGCTGGCGCCGGTGCCGCAACCGCGGGCGATCTTCGGGATCGGGCTGAACTATGCGGCGCACGCGGCGGAGACGGGCAGAGAGCTGCCCGCGGCGCCGATCGTCTTCATGAAGCTGCCGAGCTCCTCGGCGCCGCCCGGTGCGCCGGTGCGCTGCCCAGCGGTCGTCAGACGACTCGACTACGAGGGCGAGCTGGCGATCGTCATGGGCGCGGGCGGCACGATCGCCGGGTACGCCGTCGCCGACGACGTCAGCGCGCGCGACCTGCAACGCCGGGAGCCGCAGTGGACGCGCGCGAAGGGCGCGGACGGGTTCTGCCCATGGGGACCGTGGGTCACGACCGCCGACGAGGTCCCCGACCCGGAGGACCTCGCGCTGCGCACCTGGGTCAACGGCGAGCTGCGGCAGGACAGCCGCACCTCCGACCTCATCTTCGGCTGCCGCGAGGTCGTCGACTTCATCGCCGAGACGTGCACGCTCGCGCCGGGGGACCTGATCCTCACCGGCACGCCGAGCGGCGTCGGCGCGTCGATGGATCCGCGCCGCTTCCTCGCGGCCGGCGACGTCGTGCGGATCGAGATCGAGCGCCTCGGCGCGATCGAGCACGCAGTCGCGTAGCGGGCGGTAGCCGCGCCGCTGCCGGCGGTCGCGCGCTCCGCTCGTAGTCGCCCGTGGCGCGCGGCATACCCGGTCGGCTGGGGAGAGGGGGGCAGTTGCTCCTGCGTCCGCGCGCTCTTACGTGACGTTCCGTGCGCCCGCTTGCGCGCTTGGGCCGCGTCCCGCCTGCTCAGCCTGCTTCCGCTCGATGAGCGTCACTTTTGCCCCGCATAGCGGAGCGAAAATGACGCTCTAGGTTGAGGATCGTCACGTTCCGTGCAGGTCGCGCGTGCGTTGGCGCAAAGCGCGCGAGCGGTTGCGCAATCGGACGGCCGCAGCCGCGAGGCGCTGCGCACGGCGGCGCGACCGCTCCAGCTCACCCCCTCCCCAGCCGAACGAGCAGCGCCACGTTCCGCCACGAACGCCGGCGCGGAGCGAGCCCTGCGGCGGCTACCCCGCCAGCGTCGCGTCGACCGTGATCTCGGCGCTGCCGCCGAGCAGCAGGCGCGAGATCGGGCAGCCCGTGCCGGCGCCCTGAGCGGCCGCCTCGAACGCGGCCGCGTCGATCCCCGGCACGCGACCGGTGACGGTCAGCGCCGAGCGCGTGACGGTCGGCGCGTCGTCGACTCTGTCGAGCGTCACGACGGCCGTCACGTCCAGCTGCTCGGGCTCGTTGCCGCCCTGCGTCAGTTCGTGCGAGAGCGCCATCGAGAAGCAGGAGGCGTGCGCGGCGGCAATCAGCTCCTCCGGGCTCGTCTTGCCCTCGGAGCGCTCGGTGCGCGAGGACCACGTGACCGGCAGCTCGCCGAGCGCGCCGCTGCCGCTCGTGAGGGTGCCCGCGCCCTTGGCGAGGCTGCCCTTCCAGGTCGTCTGTGCGGTGCGCTCTGCGATTGGCATGCGGGTTCCCCTCCCGTCAGTGATCAGTGGTGCTCGATGACGCGGTCGATCAGGCCGTACTCGACCGACTGCTGCGAGGTCAGGAAGCGGTCGCGCTCCATGTCCGTGTGGACCTGTTCCTCGCTCTGCCCCGTGTGGTGCGCGTAGATCTCGTCGATCCGCTTGCGCGTCTTGAGGATCTCTCTCGCGTGGATCTCGATGTCGGTCGACTGGCCCTCGAAGCCGGCGGACGGCTGGTGGATCAGGATGCGGCTGTTCGGCAGCGCGCTGCGCTTGCCTCTCGCACCGCCGGTCAGCAGCAGCGAGCCCATCGACATCGCGATGCCGACGCACATCGTCGCCACGTCCGGCTTGATGAACTGCATCGTGTCGTAGATCGCGAGGCCCGCGTAGATCGAGCCGCCGGGCGAGTTGATGTAGATCGAGATGTCCTTCTCGGGGTCCTGCGACTCGAGGTGCAGCAGCTGCGCCACGACGAGGTTGGCGACCATGTCGTCGACGGGGTGGCCGAGGAAGATGATCCGCTCGTTGAGCAGGCGGCTGTAGATGTCGAACTCGCGCTCGCCGCGCGCAGTGCGCTCGATGACCATGGGGATGAGGGGCATGGCGAGAAGGCTCGCACATCGCGGTGCCCGGCCGCGCGCTCCTCAGACGGTCAGCACGGCCGCGCCCTCGAAGGCGCCGGCGCGCAGGTCGGCGAGCGCCTGCTCGGCCTGCCCCAGCGGGTAGGTCGTGACGGTCGTGCGGACCGGGACCTGAGGGGCGAGGGCGAGGAAGGAACTGCCGTCCTCGCGGGTCAAGTTGGCGACGGAGCGGATCGAGCGCTCGTGCCAGAGGTCCTCGTAGGGGAAGGAGGGGATGTCGGACATGTGGATGCCGGCGCAGACAACGGTGCCGCCCGGGGCGAGCGCGCGCAGCGCGGCCGGCACGAGTGGGCCGGTGGGGGCGAAGACGATCGCGGCGTCGAGCGGCTCCGGTGGCTGCTCGTCGCTTGTGCCGGCCCAGACGGCCCCCAGGCTGCGGGCGAACGCCTGGCCGCCATCGTCGCCGGGGCGCGTGAACGCGTAGACCTGGCGGCCCTGGTGCACGGCGACCTGACAGACGATGTGGGCTGAGGCGCCGAAGCCGTAGAGGCCGAGCCGTTCGGCGTCGCCGGCCATCCTCAGCGCGCGATGGCCGATCGGGCCGGCGCACAGCAGCGGCGCGACCTGCAGGTCGGGGTAGACGGCCTCCGGCGGGAGCGGAAAGCAGAAGCGGGCGTCGGCAACAGCCAGCTCTGCGTAGCCGCCGTCGATGTCCTTGCCGGTGAAGCGCGCTCGCTCGCAGAGGTTCTCCCGGCCGCTGCGGCAGTAGCGGCACTCCCCGCAGGTCCAACCGAGCCAAGGCACGCCGACCCGAGCACCGACGGCGTGTGTTCCGGCTGCGTCGGGGATCAGCACTGCTCCGACGATCTGATGGCCCAGCACGAGCGGCAGGTGCCGCGGCCCGAGCTCTCCGTCACGCAGGTGCAGGTCGGTGCGGCAGACACCGCACGCGTGCACTCTCAACAGCACGTCGCCCGGGCCGGGGACCGGATCAGGCAGCTCAGCGGGCCGCAGCGGCGTGCCGGGCGCCTCGAGCACCATCGCTCGCATGCTCACATGATGGCGCGGCGCGCAAGCACCATGCCACCGTGGTGGCTTGCTACTGGGCCAGGCGCTCGAGCGCGCGCTGATTCTCGGCCATCAGCCGGCGCAGGCGGGCCTGGAACTGCTTGTCGTCGCGGCGGCCCTTGATGCGCTCGTCGATCGCGATGCGGATCGCCTCAGAGACGGGCACGTCATCGACACGCGCCATCGCCTCGAGATCCGCCGCGAGCTCGTCGCTGAGCCGCAAGGTCATGGTCTTCGGCATCCCGCCGTGCAGTATAGCCACCACTAAACACTTCGCGCTGAGCATCACAGAGTACTGGTGTCTTGGTAGCGTGCCATCGTGCTATGGAAAAACTGACCATTGAAGACCTGCTGCTCATCGCCGAGGCCGTTCTGGGGGTTCCAGCCGAGCGGCTCGCGCGCGCCGCGCAGCTCGGCGCCGCGGCTTCCGCCCTGGCGGCGCCATTTGCCGCGGAGGGCGACCGCGATCGCCATCCGGGGCTGGCGGACAAGGCCGCGATCCTCTGCTCGAGGCTCGTGCGCAACCACCCCCTGCCCGACGGCAACAAGCGAGTCGCGCTGCTGGCGCTGCTTGAACTGGTAGCACGCAATGACGGTATCTGGATACCACCACTGGGTGGTCAGGAGGAGATTGCCACCACGGTGGAACGTTTGGCCGCGCGCGAGCTGTCGGAAGCGGCCTTCACGGCCTGGGTGCGAGCTCGCGTGAGAAGTCGCTAGCCTCGAACTGATGGACCGTGCAACCACTTCGCCGACCCCTGCCCTGGAGCTGCGGGGGCTGACGAAGCGCTACGACGACGGTCTGCTGGCGCTGGAGGGCTTCGAGCTGACCGTCCCTGCGGGCGAGTTCTTCGGTCTGCTCGGTCCCAACGGCGCCGGTAAGACGACGCTCATCAGCGCCGTCTGCAACCTCATCCGCGTCACCAGCGGGGAAATTCGCGTGTTCGGGTGCGACCACGCGACGAGCGAGGCGCGGCGGCTGATCGGTCTCGCCGAGCAGGATGTCAACCTGGACCGCTTCCTGACCGTCGAGGAGACACTGCGATACCACGGTGGCTACTACGGGATGGAGCGCGCCCATGCGCGCCGTCGCGCGCGGGAGATGATGGATGTCTTCGACCTGCTCGGAAAAGCCGACGTGCGCGCCCCCAAGCTCTCAGGCGGCATGCGCCGGCGCCTGCTGCTCGCCCGCGCGCTGATGCACGAGCCGCCGCTCGTGATCCTCGACGAGCCGACCGCCGGAGTCGACTTCGAGCTGCGCCTCGACCTGTGGCGCTACATCCGCCGCCTGCACGAGGGCGGCACGACGATCCTGCTGACAACGCACTACCTGGAGGAGGCTGAGGAGCTGTGCGCGGAGATCGCGCTGATCCGCGGCGGGCACCTGCTCGCGCGTGACAGCGCCGCCGGCCTGCGTGCGACCTACGAGGCGGACTCGCTGGCGGATGTGTACGTGAAGGCGATGGCAAGTGACGTCGCCGGAAGCTCGTCGCTTGCGATGAGCGGAGGGCGAAGGCCTTGACGGCCCTGGCGGTCCGTCATCGCGGTCTCGCCTGGCTCGCCGGCCGCGAGATCCTGCGCGTGACGAAGTTGTGGATGCAGACGATCGCGGCGCCGGTGATCGCGTCGTTCCTCTTCATCCTCGTATTCGGACTTGCGCTCGGCGGCAACATCAAGCCGGTGCAGGGGGTCGACTACGACGTCTTCATCGTGCCGGGCCTGATCACGATGGCGATGGTGCAGGCGGCCTTCTCGAACAACGCGACGTCCGTCTTCCAGGCACGCTTCGACCGCTACATCCACGATGTGCTCGCCGCTCCGATGCGCAGCTGGGAGGTCAACCTCGGCCTGTCGCTCGGCGGAGCGGTGCGCGCGCTGCTGATCGCCGTCGCGCTCGTCGCGCTCGCGCTGCCCGTCACCGGCGTGCCGATCCGCGAGCCGCTCGTGCTGATCGCGGCTGTGGCGCTCGCGCTCGTGCTGTTCGCCTCGCTCGGCGTGATCGTCGGCGTCTACGCGCAGTCGTGGGACTTCCCGAGCTTCGTGCAGAACATCGTGATCGTGCCCTTGAGCTTCCTCGGCGGGACGTTCTACTCGATCGACCGCCTGCCGTCGCCGTGGCAAGAGATCTCGCACGTCAACCCGCTCTTCTACGTCGTCAGCGCGGTGCGCTACGGCTTCCTCGGCACGAGCGACGTGAGCGTCGCGCTCGCGCTCGGCGTGACCGCCGCACTCGCGGTCGTCATGGTCGCGTGGAGCTCATACCTGTTCGCCACCGGCCGCAAGCTGAAGGCCTAAGCTCCTCCGGGATGTTCCCGGTGAACATGCCCAACGTCCTGACGGTCTTCCGGATCCTGCTCGTGCCGGTGCTGGTCGTCGCGCTGCTCGACGCGACGCCGAGCGGGGATCTGCTCGCAGGGATCGTCTTCGTCGTCGCGTCGCTCACCGACCTGCTCGACGGCTACCTCGCTCGCACGCGCAACGCGGTCACGACGTTCGGCAAGCTGATGGACCCGATCGCCGACAAGCTGCTGATCATCGCGGCGCTCGTCGCGCTCGTCTCGCTCGACCGGCTGGCGGCGTGGGTCGCGATGGTGATCATCGCGCGCGAGTTCGCAGTCACGGCGATGCGGATGGCCGCGGGCGCGCAGGGCGTCGTGATCGAGGCGAGCATGTTCGGGAAGGCGAAGACCTGCTTGCAGATCGCGATGGTGCTGGCGCTGATCGCCGCCGGGGAGGAGAGCCCCCTGTGGCTCGACGTGCTCGTCGACGCGACCGTCGTCGTGACGGTCGCGTCGGGCGTCGACTACTTCCTCGGCATGCGCCGTCGGCTCGGCGAGCGCGACCGCGATCAGGCTGCCGCCGACGCGACCTGAGCGTCGGCGGCTGGCGCGGCGGCCGGCCGCGGCACGACCGCGACGGCCACCAGCAACCCGACCCCGACGAGTGCCGCGGCGATCCAGGCGGCGAGGTGGAAGCCGCCCGTGAGGGCCTGGGCAGTTGAGGCGCCACCGTGGGCCAGCGCCTCGCCGTAACGCCGCGCGGCCACGTTGCGGCCGCTCAGCGAAGCTGCTTGCGCCAGGTCGTCTGCTGCCACACCGGCCGCAGCCCGACCGACGCGTACGGCTCCGGGACGTCGGGGCGCGTGTCGCCGACCGGCACGACGACCGTCTCGATCCCCCGCTCGCGCATGTGCGCGAACGCTTCCAGCAGCAGCGCGCGCCCGAGCGGCTCGAAGCGCTCGCCGCGACCGACGGCCAGCTGCACGACGATCCCGTCGGCGTCGTTCCAGCTCTCGCAGATCGCGACGCCGATCAGCTGATCGCGGCGGGTCGCGAGCACGCACAGGCCGGCGTCGAGGCGCTCGTCGGCGAGGTGCTCGGCGTGGAAGCGGTCGAGCGCGAGCGGCTCGCCGTCGGGGCCGGCCGCTTCGGAGCGCTCGAGCAGCGCGAGCACCTCGGCGGCGCTCCCGTCGTCGTCGAGTGGGGCGGTCGTCACGCCCGACGGCCAGCCGGGCGGCTCCGGCGCAACGTCGAGCGGACGCTCGAGCCGCCACGTGTGCCACAAGGGCGTGTATCCGGCGAGCTCGAGCGGGCGCTCGGCGAGGCGGTCGCTCGTCACGACGCGCTGGTGCAGCTCGATCGCGCCGAGCTCGGCCGCGCGCGCCTCGACGAGCTCGCGCAGGTGCGAGCCGAGCCCGCGGCCGCGGGCTCGCGGGTGTACGCGCACCTCCGCTTCGGGCGGCGCGACAAAGGCGTAGCCGATCGTCTCGCCGCCGCTGTCCTCGGCGATCCACACGTCGCGTGCGAGGTCGGTACCGGGGCGGTCCCAGTCCTCCATCACGTCCGCCAGCTCGCGGTCGGAGCGGCCGGTGTCGGCGACCTGGCAAGCGGTCGTCAGCACAAGCACGGCGACCGCGTCCTCGTCGCTGCCCGCCGGGTGGTGCAGTCGCACGCCGGCCGGAAGGTCCACCGCTCCTCCTCCTACGCGCCGGCGCCGTCGAGCCAGACGCGGCGCGAGATGTGCGTTGCGGCGGTCTCGCCGCTCACCAGCTCGTGCCGCATCTCGCCGAGCAACCCGAAGCGCTCGGCGACGACGTTGTGCTGGTGGATCGTCTCGAGGTTCTCCTGGCGGGCGGAGACAAAGGCCGCGTCGGCCAGCGTTGGGAAGCGCTCGACCACGCCGCCGATCATCTCGCGCACGCAGTCCTCGACGAAGCGCGGGCGGCGGTGCGCCTTCTCGACGACGGCCGCCTCGTCGCTGCGCTTCATCAGCTCGTAGATCTCCGACGACATCGAGCCCTCGACGATGTCGAGCAGCGTGCGTGCTTCGATCTCGTCCTCGCACGCCTCGGTGCAGCCGATGTGGAGCGTCCCGAGGCCGCGCTGGTTGTGCGTCGCGACGGGCACGTGCTCGAAGATGCGCTCGATCTCGTCGTCGGTGAAGCCGTCGGCGGCGAGCCGCTCGCGCGAGCTGCCGGCGACGAGCTGCTGTGCGCACGGGCAGGCGGTCATGCCCTGGGCGGCGACGCCGACGAGCCGCCGTGTGCCGCGCTCGGAGGCGAGCGCCGAGCCGTAGAGCGTGTAGATCTCCTGCGTCTGGATGCCGGAGACGGGCGCGGGCTTGTGCTCCGGGTAGCGCGCCGTGATGGTGACCTCGGCGGTGCGCGCGCCCTGGCGGTCGCGCACGCGCTCGGCGACGTGCTGGGCGAGCGTCTCGGCCTTGAAGGTCGCCTCGCCGAGGATCACCTCGCCGATCGCCTCGTTGACGACCTCCTCGAAGCGCGACATGTGCGCGCCCTTCTGCTGCGGGCCAAGATCGACGAAGCACTCGATCTGCGCGGAGAAGATCTGCTCCGCACCGTCTTGTCTGATGCGGATGACCTTCTCGACGCCCGTGACGCCGACGCGCGAAAGGCTGACGTGCAGCGTCGGGCGCTGGGCCTGGACGTCGGGTACGGCGATGGAGGCGGTCCAGGAGCTCGACATCCCGCCCAAGGGTAGCGAGCCGGCCGCATTCGTCCCCCGACCCTGGCCAACGCGCCATCTGTCGCAGGACTCGCGCGACTACCGGCAGGGCTGCGCCATCTTTGTGGTATCACTCCGCACAGGCTGGAAGCCGCCTCCACGCTCATGGGCGGGAGAGCACGAATGGCTCAGCCCATCGCGGCAGATGCCGCGAACGTAGCGTTCAAGTTACGAGGTGCAGTGAGGAGAGGGGGGCTCGCGTTCGCGTGGGTCCGAATCGCGTCTCGATAGGAACGACAACGTGACGGAGAAGGCGGCAGTACTGTCGGCGGAGGAGACGCCGTTGCTCGAGTTGGAGGAGCTGCGGACCCTCATCGCCGAGGGGCAGGAACGGGGGTATTTGACCTTCGAGGAGATCTCCGGATGCCTCGAGGAGGTCGATGTCACGAAGGAGCAGATCCAGGACTTGCATGCGAGCCTGGAGGAGCACGGCATCGACGTGATCGAAGCCGACGGTCGCCCTGGTGCGGCGGCCGAGGGGGGAGCGACCGAGGGCGCAGAGCGTCCGGAGCCACGGGCGACGTCCAAGCGTCCGGAAATCGACCTGACGGTGGAGCCGAGTCTCGACTCGCTGCGGCTGTACCTGCGGTCGATCGGTCGCGTAAGCCTTCTCACCGCAGAACAGGAGGTCTACCTGGCGCAGCGCATCGAGCGCGGCGACATGTCGGCCAAGCAGCAGATGATCGAGGCCAACCTGCGGTTGGTCGTCTCGATCGCGAAGGGCTACCTCGGACGAGGGCTGACGTTCCTCGACCTGATCCAGGAGGGGTCGCTCGGCTTGATCCGCGCGGTCGAGAAGTTCGACCATCGCCGCGGCTTCAAGTTCTCGACGTACGCGACGTGGTGGATCCGCCAGGCGGTCACCCGCGCGATCGCCGACAAGGGGCGGACCATACGCATCCCGGTCCACATGGTCGAGAAGCTCAACAAGGTCGTGCACGTGGAGCGCCAGCTCGTCCAGACGCTCGGCCGCGAGCCGACGCCGGAGGAGATCGCGCTCGAGCTCGACTGCCCGGTCAGAGAGGTCCGCGACATCCTGCGGATGGCGCAGCAGCCGGTCTCGCTCGAGAAGCCGATCGGCGAGGAAGAGGAGTCGGAGCTCGGCGACTTCGTCGAGGACCAGACGGCCGAGTCGCCGTTCGAGCTCGCGTCGGAGAACCTGCGGCGCGACAACGTCCGCCGTGCTCTCGCTGCCTTGCCGCAGCGCGAGCGCGAGGTGATCGAGATGCGCTTCGGTCTCTCAGGCGGTCGTCCGCGCACGCTCGAGGAGGTCGGCCGCGCGTTCAACGTCACGCGCGAGCGGATCCGCCAGATCGAGAACCACACGCTCAAGAAGCTCGAGGCGCTGCCCGAGGCGCAGCGCCTGCGCGACGCTTCCTGATTCGCGAGACGCCTAGTGCCTGCTCCGTCGGCCTTCGGGGACGACGGAGCAGGCACGTCTCTCGCTATCCTTCCCGTCCCTTGCTCGGGGGGATGTCCGAGTGGTTAAAGGAGACGGGCTGTAAACCCGTTGGCTCTGCCTACGCAGGTTCGAATCCTGCTCCCCCCATCTGAACCTCCTGTAAGGCTTGCTAGTATTACCGCATGCGCGTTACGCAGAAGGGGCAAGTCACCATCCCGCTCGATGTTCGGCAAGCGCTGGGAATCCAGACGGGCACAGACGTTGCTTTCGAGCTGGACAAGCGCGGCGCACGACTGGTCGTGGAGCCCGCGCGGGCGGCTCGCGAAATCGCGCGGATGCGCGGTGCCGGCGACGTTGCGATGACAACCGACGAGATCCTCGCGCTCACGCGCAAGTGAATCGCGCCGGCACGATCGTCGACAGCAGCGTCCTGCTCGACGTCTTCACCGAAGACCCACGTTGGCTCGCCTGGTCCGAAGAACAGCTGGTCGGCGCGGCGCAACGAGGCACGCTGATCCTCAACGCCGTCGTGCTGGCCGAGATCGCACCGCGATTCACCCGCATCGAGACCCTACGAGCGGCACTGCCCTCGATCGTCGTCGTGGAGGACATCCCCGCCGATGCCGCGTTCCTTGCCGGCCACGCACACGCGAACTACCGACGCGCCGGCGGCGCACGTCGAGCTGTCCTCCCCGACTTCCTCATCGGCGCCCACGCCGCCGTCACGGGTCGGCCGCTGCTCACGCGCGATCCCCGACGCGTCGCGGCCTACATTCCAGGGACTACGCTCATCAGCCCCAACTGACTACCGCGAGGCTCGGCGGCCCGTTGACGCAGTCACTGCGAGTCAGGATCCGTCGGATGGACGATCCTCGCGCGGGCTCGCCAGCGCACCCCTATGTCGCGGTAGGTCACCCCTGGCTCGACCTCGTCCGGCAGGTTCTCCCGTTCTGTGCGGGAGCTTGACCTCACCGCCGGTTCGCCTTCGAACGACACCTTCGTCTCCGGGACGATCCCGAAGCGCAGCTCCCGGGCGCGCACCGAAGTCGAGACGTCGACGTCCGGGAGCTCCTCGTCGAACGGCTCCTCTCGGCGATCTGCCGGGTCGTCGCCTCTCATCTGCGTGCTCCCCGAAGATCCCTGACCGTGATTACACCGTCCGCCCCGCTGCCCTGGATCTCGTCGAGGTCGATCCCGTCCGCCTCGGCCCGCCGCAGAGCGGCCGCCGTCGCGTGGTGCTTCATCGCGCGAGCTGACGTCGTCGTTCGCCCAGCTCCGCGGCCTTGTGGGTCGCGGCGAACCCGAGGTCCTTCGCCTCGTCGCTTGCTGCGGCGCCGAGCTCCTTGACGACCATCTTGGCGGCCTCCTTCGCCAGCTTTCCGGGCGTCAGCCCGCCGCCGTCGCCCTGGCCTCCACCGCCGCCATTGCCGCCTCCCGTACCCGGCGCGCCGAGCTGGCCGGCCAGCGCGCCGGCGCCCTGCCCGAGCCCTCCGACCGCTTGGCCCGCTCCCTGGCCCAGTCCTCCGACCGCCTGGCCGGCTCCTTGGCCCACGCCTTTACCGACGTCCTGCACGGCACCGCCGGCGCCCTTGCCGACGTCCTGCACGGCTCCCTCAGCGCCCTCGCCGACGTCTTCGACCGCCTGGCCGGCACCTTGGCCGATCTGCCCGACGCCTCTGCCCGCGCCGGCGCCGACCTGCTCGAGTGAGCGTCCGATGCTCTCGAGCAGCTTGGGGTTGCGATCGAGGGTGGTGAGCACGCGATCGATGATCGCGGTCACGTGATCGAGACGAGCGCGAAGGAGCGCCTGCGCTTCGACCCCGTTGATGCTCAGCTCGGCCTTGCCGAGCTCGGCGTGAATGCCAACGCTCAGCTTGACGAGATCGAGCACCTCGGCATGCACCGAGATCCGCGCCTCGATGTTGTCCAGCTCGAGGTGAATCTCATCGACCTTGACGAACGGGATGTCGACGAGGACATCGGGCTCGTCCGAGTCGCTGATCGATCCGGGATGGAGGAGTGTGTAGTCCTGGTACTCGCGCTCGGGAACCGTTGCATCGCTGGTCTGGTTGCGCAGTGGACTTCGCCTGCTGCCGTTGCTGGCGCCACTCGAACCCGAATCCTGACTCGACTTCGTCGGCGCATGCCGCCGACGGTCTGAGCTTCTAGATCCAGCCGTGGGAGCAGCCCGCCTCTTCGTCTGCTCTCGCGCCATCTCACCCACCGATCTCTCGTCCGTTCAACAAGGCTCCCTATGTCGGATTCCCTATGCCTCGAGCTCCAAACCGAGTACGCCATGAACTGCGACACTTCGAAGCCGCATACATGCTCAACGTCCTCGGCCTTCAACCCTCGGTGATCGCCCGCTAGGGCTCGCGGGCAGTGCTCGCCTGATCGCGCAGTCGATGTCCCTCTCCTTCCCCATCCAGCTGCTGCTCGTCGAGGACGATCCCGGCGACGCGCTGCTCGTCGAGTCGCTGCTCGCGGGCGTCGCGCCGAACGTCGACGTGATGCGCGTCGAGCGGCTGCAGGAGGCGGCGGAGATGCTGCCCGGCGGGATCGACTGCGTGCTGCTCGACCTCGGCCTGCCCGATGCGATGGGGCTCGAGGCGGTCGAGCGGCTGCGCACCGCCGCGCCGGACGCCGCGATCGTCGTGCTGACCGGGCACCATGACGAGCAGCGCGGCGTCGACGCCCTTTCGCGTGGGGCGGAGGATTATCTCGTGAAGGGCAGCGTCGACGGGCCGCTGCTGGCCCGCGCGATCCGCTACGCGATCGAGCGCTGCCGAGCCGATCGCTCCCAGCGCGAGCTGATCGAGGCGCGACTGCACGCGCGCGAGAACACGCGCCTCGAGCGCGGCCTGCTGCCGCAGGCGCTGCTGCGCGACCCGCGCATCGCGCTCAGCACCACCTACCGGCCGGGCCGTCGTCGCTCGCTGCTCGGCGGCGACTTCTACGACGCGGTCGAGCTCGACGACGGCACGCTGCACGTGCTGATCGGCGACGTCAGCGGCCACGGTCCCGATGAGGCCGCGCTCGGCGCCTGCCTGCGCGTCGCGTGGCGCACGCTGATGCTCGCGCAAGAGCCACCCGACGACGCGCTCGCGCTGCTGCAGCAGGTGCTCATCCACGAACGCCACGCGCCGGCGATCTTCGCGACGCTCTGCATGCTCAGCGTCGCGCCAGACCGCGTGGCGGGAGAGCTGCGGCTCGCCGGACACCCGCCGCCGGTGCTGGTCGACGACGAGGGGCTGCGTGCGCTCGACCCCGCACATGTCACCCCGCCGCTCGGCTTCGTCGAGCCGGGCGAATGGCGGGGCAATGCGTTGCGGTTCGCGGGCGACTGGGCAGTGTTGCTGTACACCGACGGCCTGATCGACGGGCGCATCGGCGAGGGCTCCGAGCGGCTCGGCGAGCAGCGGCTCGTCGCGCTGCTCGATGAGCGGGTCGACGGCGACCTGACACGTCTCTCCGACGCCTCGCCGCTGCTCGACGAGATCGTGACCGAGGTCGAGCGTATGCACGGGGGAGATCTCACCGACGACGTGGCGATGGTCGTCGTGGCCGCGAGGCGGGATACGTGAGCGACGGGCGCAAGCGCCCGGAGCGCCCACCGCTCGTGCGGCGCTACACGACAAGTCAGTGGTTCGCGCTGGCGGCGAGCGCGCTCGCGCTCGTGACAGCCGTCGGCGCCGCGCTGGGGGTCCTCGCGATCTTGCGCCTGAACGACGCTCGCAGCACGGTGCTCGACCGCAACGGCCCGGCCGTGCTCGCGCAGCTCAACCTCGTGACCGCATTCCTCAACCAGGAGAGCGGCGTGCGCGGCTACGCGCTCGGCGGCAAGCCGCAGTTCCTCACGCCGTACCGCAGCGGTCGCGCGGCGGAGCGGGCGGCGTTCGCCCAGCTTGCGAGGCTGCCGGAGGACGACGACCTGGAGCAGGTCCGCCGCACGACCGCGATCGTGCGCAGGCGCGCGAACGCATGGCATGCCGACTACGCACTGCCGGTGATCGAAGCCGTCCGTCACTCCGGTCCGAGTCTCGCCGACGAACCCTCGCCGAGTGTCGGGCGACGCGAGTTCGAGGCGCTGCGCACGGCGCTGGCGCGCCAGGCCGCCGAGCTCCACCGCGTGCGCACGGCGGGCCGCGCGGACCTGAACCGCTCGGCGAACTTCCTCACCGCCACGTTTGCGGCGATCGTCGCGTTGATTGCCATCGGCATCGCCGGCGCACTGTTCGCCCTGCGCGTGACGACGACGCGCCCGCTGCGTCTGCTCGGGCGCAGCGTGCGCCGCATCGCGCGCGGGGAGTTCGAGCACGAGATCGCACGGGCCGGGGCCCGCGACGTGGTGGACCTCGGGGACGACGTCGACTCGATGCGCCAGCGCATCGTCGCCGAGTTGTCGAGCCTGCGGGAGGCGCACGACCAGCTCGACGAGCAGGCGCGCGAGCTCGCGCGCTCGAACGCCGAGCTCGAGCAGTTCGCCTACGTCGCCTCCCACGACCTGCAGGAGCCGCTGCGCAAGGTCGCGAGCTTCTGCCAGCTGATCGAGCAGCGCTACGAGGACCAGCTCGACGATCGCGGTAAGCAGTACATCGCCTTCGCAGTCGACGGCGCGAAGCGCATGCAGCAGCTGATCAACGACCTGCTCGCCTTCTCGCGCGTCGGCCGCAGCGCGGGCGAGCAGCCGGTCGTCGCCGGCGACGACGTGCTGCGCCAGGCGCTCGCGAGCCTGTCGGAGGCGGTTGCGGAGAGCGGCGCGCAGATCGAGGCGAGGCCGCTGCCGTCCGTGCGCGCAGAGCCGGCGCTGCTCGCCGCCGTCTTCCAGAACCTGATCGGCAACGCGCTCAAGTTCCACGGCGACGGGGGTGCGCCACACGTCGAGATCTCGGCGCAGCGCAGCGACGATGAGTGGGTGTTCACATGCACCGACGACGGGATCGGCATCGAACCGGAATACGCTGACCGAATCTTCATGATCTTCCAGCGCCTGCACCCGAAGGACGCGTACGCCGGCACCGGCATCGGCCTCGCGATGTGCCGCAAGATCGTCGAGTACCACGGCGGGCGCATCTGGCTCGACACCGCGGCGCCGACGGGCCGCACGACCTTCCGCTTCACCCTGCCGGCAATCGACGAGGAGTCCGCACCGACATGAGCCCGCCCCAGCTGTTGAACGCGATCGACGTCCTGCTCGTCGACGACGACCCGGGCGACACGCTGATGATCCGCGAGGCGTTCGAGCACAACAAGGTCAGCAACGCGCTCGAGTCCGTGGCCGACGGGGTGCAGGCGATGCAGTACCTGCGCAGAGAGGGCGAGTACGCGGACGCGCCGCGGCCCGATCTGATCCTGCTCGACCTCAACCTGCCGCGCAAGGACGGGCGCGAAGTGCTCGCCGAGATCAAGGGCGACCCCGCGCTCGCGACGATCCCGGTGGTCGTGCTGACGACTTCGCATGCGGAGGAGGATGTGCTGAAGAGCTACCAGCTGCATGCGAACGCGTACGTCACCAAGCCGGTCGACTTCGAGCGCTTCATCGAGGTCGTCCGCCAGATCGACGAGTTCTTTGTGACGGTGGTGAAGCTGCCGGGGCAGTCGGCGGGGAGCTGACATCGGCCGGTGGGCCATACATAAACGGACTCCGTTCCGCTTCTGCTACGATAAGAAGCGGAACCTAGTCCGCTTATTCATCTGGAGGCCCGCATGTCCACTACCCCCACCGCCGTTCAGCCGCTCGCCGGCACGTACACCGCAGATCTGGTCCACTCCAGCTTCTCCTTCGCCGTGCGCTATATGGGCGTCTCGACGTTCCGCGGGACGCTCGGTGACGTCGATGCGACGCTGACGGTCGGCGCCGACGGCGCCTCCCTTGAGGGCACTGCGGCGGTCGAGTCGATCTCGATCCGCACGCCGCAGCAGTTCCGCGACCACGTCCTCTCCGCCGAGTTTTTCGACGTCGCCAACCATCCGCAGGTCGCGTTCCGCTCCAGCCGCGTCGAGCTCGGCGACGACGGCCGCGCGGTCGTCGACGGCGAGCTGACGATCAAGGGCACGAGCCTGCCGGTCCATGCCGAGGGCGTCTGGACGCCCGAGGGCGAGCTGTTCGGCTCCCGCAAGGCCGGCCTCACGCTCGAGGCGACCGTCGACCGCACCGCCTACGGGCTCAACTGGAACGCGGACCTGCCGACCGGCGGCAAGGCGCTCGCGGACGACGTCACGCTGACGGTGGAGCTCACCCTGCTGCCGGCTGCCGCCGGCGAGGAGGCGTAACCCATGCGGGTGCTCGGCCTCTCCGGCAGCCTCCGGCGCGACTCCCACAACCGCGCGCTGCTGCGCGCCGCCGCGGCGGAGCTGCGGCCGGACGCAGAGCTCGTGGAGTGGGACCGCATCGCCGAGCTTCCCGCCTACGACGAGGACCTCGACGGAGCGTTCGCACCCGAGCCGGTGCGGGCGCTGCGCGAGGCGATCGCCGGCGCCGACGCGCTGCTGATCGCGACGCCCGAGTACAACGCTTCGCTGCCGGGCGCGCTCAAGAACGCGCTCGATTGGGCCTCGCGCCCGTACGCGACGAACCCGCTCCGCGGCAAGCCGACCGCCGTCGTGGGGGCCAGCACCGGGCTGTTCGGCGCAGTGTGGGCGCAGGCCGAGGCGCGCAAGGTGCTGGCGACGATCGGCGCGAACGTGCTCGAGCGCGAGCTGCCGGTCGGGCAGGTGCACGACGCGTGGGCGTCCGACGGCACGCTGCTCGATCCAGACCTGCGTGCTGCCTTGAGCGAGATCGTCGGCGAGCTGGTGACGCAGGCGGGGGCCTCGGTGGCCGACGTCGCGCCGCCGGTCGCCGCGACGTTCGTCGGCACGTTGGGCGCGGAGGCGGCATGATGCACGCTGGATGCCCGAGGAGCTCCCCCTGATCGCGCTGCCGACCGAGCAGACCGAGCGCGCCGACGCCGCCTCGAACCGCAGACGCATCCTCGAGGCGGCGACGGAGCTGTTCGCCGCGCGCGGCCCGGACTGCGTCTCGATGCAGGACGTCGCGCAGGCCGCGGGCGTCGGCATGGGCACCATGTACCGCCGCTTCGGCGACCGCGCGGGACTGACCTTCGCACTGCTCGGCGAGCGCCATCGCGACCTGCAGGAGCAGCTGCTGCGCGGCGCGCCCCCGCTCGGCCCGGGCGCGCCTGCCGCCGAGCGGCTGCATGCCTTCGGCCGCGCGCGCATCGCGCTGCTCGACGACGGCGAGGCGCAGATGCTGCTCACGACCGCGAAGGCGGAGAGCGCCACGCTGCGCGGCCCGGACGCGGCCTACCGCACGCACCTCGCCGTCCTGCTGCGCGACGCCGCGCCCGCGCTCGACGTCGAGTACGCGGTCAACACGCTCGTGATGGCGTTCGACGCGCGCCTGCACGTCCATTTCCGCTACGAGCGCGACTGGCCCGTCGAGCGCATCCAAGCCGGCTGGTGCGCGCTGGCCGACGTGTGGCTCGCCGCCGGCGCTGGCGCTGGCGTGTAGCCGACGCCCCGGTCCGCCGCTCGGCTCGCCCAAACGCCGGAAACGCCGCCGCCCTGGCGCTCAATCGGCACGTTCCACGCGCCCGCTGCGTGCCCGGGGCTGCGAGGGTGGGGTGGATGGCGGACGAGCGTCACTTTTCATCCGGAGAGCGGACTGAAATCGACGCTCATCCCGATGCGACGCTCGCTCGGGTGGCGGCGGCACAGCACGGGGTGGTCGCTCGCAGGCAGCTGTTGGCGACAGGCACCGCTCCCTCGACGATCAACCGTCGAGTCGCCAGCGGCCATCTGATCCCACTCCACCGGGGGGTCTACGCCGTCGGCCATGACCGGCTCACGCGCTACGGCTACTGGATGGCAGCGGTGCTGGCGGCCGGGCCCGGCGCGCTGCTGAGCCACCGCGACGCCGCTGCCCTGCACGGCCTCCGGTCACCTGGGAACCACCGGCGCACGCACGTCACGACGCCGGCACGGGCGGGCAGCACGCCGAGGCTCCAGCTTCACCGCACGACCGTCCTCGACCGGCGCCGAGATGTCGCCACCGTTGCGGGCATCCCAGCGACCAGCGTCGCCCGCACGCTCGTCGACTTCGCTGGCATCGTCCCAAGGGAGCAGCTCGCCAAGGCGTTGGAGGAGGCCGAGCGTCAGCGCATCCTTGACGTCCGGGCGGTCGAGGATGTGCTTCGGCGCACGAGCGGGCGGCACGGTCGCGGACACGCCACGATCGCGGCGGCGCTGGAACGGCTTGCGACGACCGCCATCCAGTTCACGCGCTCTCCGCTCGAGGATGCGCTCCTCCCTCTGCTCGACGCCCACGGCCTGCCTCGACCGGCGACGAATATGTGGATGGGGGAAATGGAGGTCGACGCCTGCTGGCCGGACCACCGCGTGGTCGCCGAGCTCGACGGTTGGGGCACCCACTCCACCCGCGACGCCTTCGTGCGCGACCGCGTGCGCGCGAACGAGCTGCAGACGAACGGGTGGATCGTGCTGCGCTTCACGCACGGTCAGGTCGTCCGGGAGCCAGACGCGGTGGCGCGCACGATCGCGCTTGCGCTGCGGCGCGGGTCCGTGGCGGCGGCGCGCCCGGCGGCGCGTTAGCCTTTCCCGCGATGTCCCCCTTCTGGATCTGGACGCAGGCGCTGATCGTCGTGTGCGTGCTCGCGAGCATCGTCATCGCGACGGTGAAGCTGCTCTAACGGGCGAGTGCCGCGGCTATGATCCGCGCGCACCTCGTCCGCGGGAAAAGGGAGCGTCGCGTGTTCAGCTCGATCGTCGTGGGAACCGATGGCTCGGAAACTGCCCGGGAGGCGGTCCGTCAGGCCGTTGAGCTCGCTCGCCTCGCAGGCGCGACGCTCGAGGTCGTGAGCGCGTACGAGCCAGTCTCCAACCAGCGGCTGAAGGACGAGGCGACCGAGGCCCCGAAGGATCTGCAGTGGTCGATCAACCCGCGCGAGGACGTCGACGAGACGCTTGAGACGGTGGCCGAGGAGGCGCGTGCTTCCGGCGTGGCCGAGGTGCGCACCTTCGCCCGTCAGGGCGACCCGGCCGACGCGATCCTCGACGTCGCCGAGGAGCAGGGCAGCGACCTGATCATCGTCGGCAACAAGGGCATGACCGGCGCCAAGCGCTTCCTGCTCGGCTCGGTGCCGAACAAGGTCTCGCACCACGCGCCCTGCTCGGTGCTGATCATCCGCACGACCTGAGACGGGTTTCGCGCTCCGGCGACCGCAAGCGGCCGCCTGCGCGCGACGTCACACCGCTGCGGCCACCCGCGCCCGCGCGACCGCCTCCTCGAAGCGCGCCTCCCAGGTGGCGGCGTTCTTGGAGAGCGTCTCGCCGGCGACCCACTTGCCGGCGCGCTTGGTCAGCTTCGCGCGCTCGCGAGCCTTGTCGAGCAGGCGCGCGAGCGCGTCGTGCCAGCCGTCGTCGGCGACGAGCCGGCCGCCCTGCTTCTCGCCGAGGCCGACGTAAGGCCCGATCGGCGACGCGAGCCAGCACGCGCCGGCGGCGGCGTACTCCTTCAGCTTGATGTTGGAGCGCGCGCGGTTCATCGCGATGTCCGACAGGGGTGCGATCCCGATGTCGAACGTCCCGGCCACTCTCGTCAGTTCCATCAGCGGCACGACGTCGACGTGGCGATAGCGGTCCCCTCGCAGGCCGAGACCGAGGCCGAACGAGACGACGCGCACCTCCGGCCGCTCGTCGAGCAGGCGCTGGAGCACGTCGCGGATCGGGATCCGCTCGACGTCGAGCTGGTGCTCGAGCCCAGCTATCCAGCCGATCGTGGTGCCGTCGCGTGGCGGGCGCGAGCGCAGCACGAAGGCGTCCGGCACGTGGTTCTCGATCACCTCGGCGTGCCGTGCGCCGTACTCGCGCAGGCGCTCGACGAGCGTGCCGCTCGGAGCGGTCACGAGGTCGGCGATCGCGAAGATCTTCTTCATGCCGGCGAGCCGGCGCTCCCACATCATCCCGCCCTGCTTGCGGTAGCCGATCGTGTTCTTCGGCACCGAGCCCATGTCGTCGTCGTTGTCCCAGACGATCGCGGCGCCGTGCGCCTTCGCCTCGCGCGCGAGGCCGACGGCGCCCTGTTCGGCATAGCGGTGGATGTGCAGCACGTCGATGTCGCGCACGGCCGCGAGCGACGGGTCGCCTTCGTTGATCGAGACGGCGCGCACGTCATGCCCGCGGAGCTGCGCGAGCGCCGCCATCGGTCCCCCCGCCCGGTAGAAGCCGTTCCCGGTCCTCAGGTCGGCCACGTATGCGATCCGCATCTGCCCAGCATGCCTGCGCCCGGGTCCGCGGGCAAGCAGGAACCGTTTTCCGGTGCAGGCGTTCAGCGGCGCGCGGCGCCGGTGAGGCATTGCGGCGCCGGCAGTGCGGCCGACGTCGCGGCGCCGGCGTCGACGAGCCCGAAGCCGTAGACGCGATTCGGGCCCGGGATCCCAAGCACCCGCGCCGTCGCCTTCAGCCGACACTCGATCTGGCCCGGCGTCGGCTTGGCACCGAGCACGCGGCTGGCAATCACGAGCGCCGCGGCGGCGGTCACGTGCGGTGCGGCCATCGACGTGCCGTCGTAGCCCGACGGCAGGCCGAAGTGGGCGATCGAGTTGTTGGCATACGTCATCTGGTAGATGTCGCCGCCCTGGCGACCGGGGTTGCAGTTGGGGTCGTTCGTCAGGTCGGCGTCGTCGCCGCCGCCGGGGGCGACGAGGTCGAGCCCGAAGCCGTCGTTGGAGAAGTCGGCGAGGCAGCCGTCGTCGGTCGTCGCGCCGACCGAGATGACATCGCCGGTGCGCGCCGGGTAGGCGATTCGCGCCTCGCCTTCGTTGCCCGAGCTGCCGACGACGACGACGCCGCGTCTGGTCGCGTAGCGCAGCGCCGAGGTGATGTCGGGGATCTCCGACTGGCGCACGCTCGTGGAGAACTCGAGGCTCATGTTGACGACCTTCGCGCCGTGCTTGACGGCGTAGCGGATCCCCTTCGCGATCGTCGTGGCGTCGCCATAGCCGCGCGAGTCGAGCACGCGCACGGGCATGATCGTCGCGCCCCACGCGAGCCCGGTGACGGCGAGGTCGTTGTCGGTCGTCTCGGCGATCGTGCCGGCGACGTGCGTCCCGTGGCCGTTGCGGTCGACGGGGTAGCGCGTGTTGTCGACGAAGTCGTACGGCGCGACGAACTTCGTGCCGGCGAAGTCGGGCGAGCGATGGAAGCGGCCGACGTTGCGGTAGGCGACGCCGGTGTCGAGCACTGCGATCCGCACGCCGCGGCCGCCCGGCGCACGGCCGGCGAGGTTCGACCACGCCTCGAGCGCGTTCACCCCGAACGGGCCGTAGAAGTTCCACTGCAGCCCTGCAAGGCCGCCGGGGTAGCCGCGGAGGCCGGGGTCGTCGGGCAGCGGGACGGTCGCGCTTGCGCGCGCGCCGCTCGCGTGCGCGATCGGGTTGGGCGCGGCGAACGCGACGCCGGGCGTGCGGCGCAGCTTTGCGACGGTCGCGCGGACGTGGCCGGGGGCGACGCGCAGGACCCGCGTGCGCGGAGCCGACGCTCCGCCGACGAACGCGCCGACCGAGGCGGCGACCGCCTCCTGCGCAGCGGCGCCGCCGGCGCTTGGGGCGTAGCCGACGACGACCTCGCCGGGAGCGTAGGCGGGCGGCTCGGCTGCGGCTGCCGGCACGGCGCCCGCCGCGAGCGCCGCAGCAGCGGCCAGCGTCGCGATGAGGGGGCGGCGTTGGAGGCAGGGGAGGGAGGGCATCGGCAGCGAAGAATGAACGCTGCAGCCATCCTGCCGCGTCAACCTTAAGACATCATCGGTGGCGAAAGGTTTCGCCGCAAGCCCCGAGCGGGCGCATTGGACGCAACCGAGCTCCGTGACCAGCCACTTCTTCCCACGCGACGAGTACTTCATGCGCCTCGCGCTGCGCGAGGCCGAGCGCGCGATGGAGCACGACGACGTGCCGATCGGCGCCGTCATCGTGCACGAGGGCGAGGTGCTCGCGACCGGCCGCAACGAACGCGAGGAGCGCCAGGACCCGACCGCGCACGCGGAGGTGCTCGCCCTGCGCGAGGCAGCCGAGAAGCTCGGCAGCTGGCGGGTGCTCGACAGCGTGCTGTACGTGACGCTCGAGCCGTGTGCGATGTGCGCCGGGGCGATCGTGCTCGCGCGGATGCCGCGCGTCGTGTTCGGCGCGTGGGATCCGAAGGCCGGCGCGGCCGGCAGCGTGCTCGACATCCTCGCCCAGCCGCAGCTCAACCACCGGCCGGAGGTCTCCGGCGGGCTGCTCGCCGAGGAGTGCGGCGCGCTCCTGACGAGCTTCTTCGCGAGCCGGCGCTAGTGTCGTGACACTGGCGAGTCGCCGGGGCGTCTGCCGGGCGTCGGCGCTACCCTGTGCCGACCACCTGGAGAGGTGGCAGAGCGGTTGAATGCGGCGGTCTCGAAAACCGTTATGGGCGGTTTCGTCCATCGAGGGTTCGAATCCCTCCCTCTCCGTAGCTACGCCTCGCTCGCGGCGGTGCGGCCGTACTGATCGGGGATCCAGCCCCAGCCGAATGCGATCGCCGGGCGGAGCGGGCGCTCGCCGAACACGCTGAGCGGGTCGACGGTCTCCTCCAGCACCCGGCACTCGTGCCGCCAGCCCGCGGTCAGGTCGAACGTGTAGCCGAACTGATCGCCCGGGCCGACGGCGGCGAGCACCTCGATCGCGCGATGGTCGAGCCAGCGCGGCGTGTCGCCGAGCGGCGGTCCGCTGTCGGGCAGGCCGATGAAGCGGCCGTCCTGCAGCTCGAACGCGTGCAGGTGGGCGAGGTCCCAGCGCGCGAACGCGTCGTCGATCGTCGCCGCCAGCTGCAGGAACGTGTGACCGGGGCCGACGATCACGACGCGGCCTGGACGCGGGTCGCAATGGATCTCCGCAGTCCCCTCCAGTTCGACCTGGACTTGCAGCCACGGCAGCGAGGTCAGGTCCACGCCTCCACGCTAATCCCGCTGTCGCGGGGGTTCAACACACGATGTGTGGGATCTTGGTGTGGCGGCCCAGCCGGCGGGCGGATTCAGGCCGCGCCGACCGCGGTGCCGTAGCGCTCGGCCACCGACCGCGGCTGCGCGTCCATCCACTGCGCGAACGCGGCAAGCCCGGCTTCGAGCGACGTGCGCGCGCTCCAGCCGAGCCCGTCGGCGGCGCTGCGCGCGTCGGCGACCCACACGTCGGTGTCCCAGTCGCGCGCAGGGAAAGCCGCCCACGCCGGCTCCTCCTCGATCGCGTAGACGCGGCGCGCGACCTCGGCCAGCTCGCGCAGCGTCGTCTGGCGGCCGCTGCCGATGTTGTAGACGGCGCCGGCGCCCGGCTGCGCGCGCTGCGCCGCCAGCAGGAACGCGTCGCAGACGTCCTCGACGTAGACGAAGTCGCGCGCGATCGCCGGGTCAGCCAGCGGTGGCAGGCGGCGCTCGAGGCCGGCCGCGACGACTGCGGGCATGAGACGTCTCGGCTCCTCCCACGGGCCATAGGCGGAGTAGAGCCGCAGCGTCGTGATCGCCGCCTCGCGCGAGCGCGCGAACCAACCGCCGAGCAGCGTCGCGGACGCCTTCGTCACGGCGTAGGCGCTGTTCGGCTCGGGCAGCTCGTGCTCCGGCGGCGCATGATCCTTCAAGCCGTACTCCGACGATGAGCCGGCGCTGACGATCGCGCGGACGCCGGCGTCGAGCGCCGCTTCGGCGACGTGAGCGAAGCCGGCGACGTTCGTCTCGATCATGCGCGGCAACGAGCGCTGCCACGAGTAGGCGCCGTGCGCGGCAAGATGGAAGACCTCGTCGGGACGTGCCGCCTGCATGGTGCGCGCGACCGCGTCGGGATCGCGCAGGTCGACTTCGCTCACCTCGGCGACGTCGCGCAGCTGCTCGAGGCGCTTGTCGACCGCCTCGTTGTCGCGGTTGGCCTTGAACGCCGCGAGGCGCTCGAGCTGGCGCGCCTCCGCCTCCGGGTCGACCTTGAGGATGTCGACGTCGTCGACCACGTCGGTGA
>DATFPW010000111.1:0-4795 GCA_035264605.1 Conexibacter sp.
ACCTCGGTGAGGGCACGTTCGACGAGTTCCCGCCGCCGATGGTCGAGACGCGCTCGAAGAACTACCTCACGATCGCGCTCGAGGAAGTCGCCGCGGGCAAGATCAAGTACCACTACCGCTAGCCGGTAGGGGTTCGCCTGCCGAAGGCGAAAGGACGCACATGGCCAGGCTGCTGCTCGGCGTCAGCGGTGGGATCGCCGCCTACAAGGCGCTCGAGCTCGTCCGCCTCGCGACGAAGGCCGGCCACAGCGTCCGAGTCATCCAGACGCCGACGAGCGAGCGCTTTGTCGGCGTCGCCTCGTTCGAGGGCGTCACCGGCGCGCCGGTGCTCACGAGCGAGTTCGCGCGCGATCCACTGCGAGGCGCGTTCCCGGACGACCCGCTGCCGGAGCACGAGCCGATCAGTCACCTGCAGCTCGTCGCCAACGCCGACGTGTTCGTGATCGCGCCGGCGTCGGCCAACACGCTCGCGAAGCTCGCGGCCGGGCTCGCCGACAACCTGCTGACGAGCGCCGCGCTCGCGGCGCGCTGCCCGCTGATCGTCGCGCCCGCGATGAACGATGCGATGTACGAGCACGCCGCGACGCAGGCCAACCTCGCGCAACTGCGCGAGCGCGGGGTGCGGGTGGTGGACCCCGGCGTCGGCCCGCTCGCCTCGAAGGGCGAGCACGGCATCGGCCGCCTCGCCGAGCCCGCGGAGCTGCTCGCCGCCTGCGAGGCCGCGATTGCATCGGCGTCGATCCCGAGCGCAGCATCGCTCGCCGGCGTGCGCGTGCTCGTCACCGCAGGCGGGACACGCGAGCCGATCGACAGCGTCCGCTACGTCGGCAACCGCTCGTCCGGTCGCATGGGCTACGCGCTCGCCGAGCAGGCAGCGCGGCGCGGCGCCAGCGTCACGGTGATCGCCGCCAACGTGTCCCTGCCCGCACCGGCCGGGGTGCAGATCATCCCCGTGGAGACGGCGGCGCAGCTCGCCGACGCTTGCGCCGCAGCTTTCCCCGACTGCGACGTGCTGCTGATGGCCGCCGCCGTTGCCGACTTCCGCCCGGCCTCGCCCGCCGACACGAAGCTGAAGAAGACCGCAGCAAACGCACCCGACTCGATCGCCCTGGAGCCGACGCCCGACGTGCTGAGCGGCCTCGCCGCGGCGCGACGTCCAGGACAGACAATCGTCGGCTTCGCCGCAGAGCACGGGGACGGCGCGCTCGCATTTGCGCGCGAGAAGCTCGCACGCAAGAAGCTCGATGCGATCGTCGTCAACGACATCTCGCGGTCCGATATCGGCTTCGACACCGTCGAGAACGAGGTCACGATCGTCACACCGGAGGCCGAGCGACCGGTGCCGCAGGCGCCGAAGGGCGAGGTTGCCGCGGCGATCCTCGACGTCGTGGCGGAGCTCCGCAGCGCCGCCGATCGCTCGCCCGCCTGACCCGCTCTTTGCGGGGCTTCCCAACCGACCGCCGAGACGCTTGTCGGCGCGGCGCAGAGGCCGCAATGTCCGGTGGACGCGCCTCCTACACTGGATGGATGGCCGACGTCTACCAGCTCTTCCAGCAGGGAACCGCACTCCTGGAGGCGGGCGATCACCACCAGGCGACGATCCCACTGACGCGCGCCCGCGACCTCGCGCCCGACAAGGCTTCGATCCGCGAGGCACTGGGCCGCGCACTGTTCCACGCGCAGCGCTACGAGGCCGCAGCCGCCGAGTTCGCCGCGATCGCCGATCAGCATCCGACGAACGACTACGCGCTCTTCTGCCTCGGACGGTGCCTGCAGCAGCTCGGCCGCCACGCCGAGGCGCGCCGCCCCCTCGCGCAGGCCGCCGGCCTGCGCCCCGAGCGCGGGGACTACCGCGTCTACCGCGACCGCTCCCGCGCCGCCGCTTCGCGCTGATCGCGCGATCCAACGCACAGTGTGTAGACGGCGCCGCACGGCGCTCGTAGCCTCGTGGAATGCCCACAAGACGCCCCGACAACCTGCCCCGCGGCTGGCTCGCCGACAAGCTCAGAGAGCGAACGGTCAGAGCCAAGGTCACCGATCCGAGAGAGCAGGAGGAGATCTTCGATCGCATCTTCAACGGTCTCAGACTCGGACCTGGGGCCAACACAGTGCGTCGGCGAGGCCGGTACTGACCATGCCGACAAGATTTGACCGCCGTCGTTCGACAGTCGTCGCCTTCGACGCAGCCGCATGGAAACCGCCGTCGGCAGTGGTGATCGACACGAACGTCGTTGCAGAGGCATTCCTCACAGACGAACCCGAGCACATGGCTTGCGACGAGCTCTTTCGGTGCTTCGCAACCCACAGAACCATCGTGGTGTTCAACCGCCTACTCGAACTCGAGATGTGGGAGGTCGTGTTCAACCATGCCCTCCGGCGAGCTGTACCTCGCCGCGACCTCCGGCATCGCCGATTCGAACACGAGAGCCGACGAGAGGCGAAAGCGGCACTGAACCGTGCGGAGCAGTACTGGGCGGAATTGCTCGGAACGCTCGACTGGCGCTGCGTCGAAGTCGACGAGGTAGCCGACGCGGTCCCGGACCTCATGCGCAACTACGGCCTGCAGTCCTATGACGCCGTGCACGCCGCGACCCTGCTCGCGAGCGGCATCTCGGATTTGGTCTCGCGCGACGCCGGCTTCGCCGTGCTGCTGCCGGAGGACGCGACGCTGCACACGACGAGACGGCGGCTGGGGCGGACGCGGGCTCGGCGCCGGGATGCCTGCGGCTGCTGACGCGTCGAGAACGGCGAGGCTGCCTCAGCTGCCGCCCAGCTCGGGCGGCAGCGCCCTCGGCCCGTCCGGGTAAAGGTCCGCGAGCTGCTCGGGCGTCATCTCGAGCGTGCTCGTGACGAGCTCGCGCGGGGTGCCGACGACGAGCCACAGAGCGTCGGCGTCCGTGTCGTTGAACGGCTGGCGGACGGTGCGCGGCTCGACGAGCACCGCGGAGAGCGGCGCGAGCGTGAGCAGCTCGTCCGCGACGCGCATCCGGCCGGTGCCCTCCAGCACGACGTACAGCTCGGTCTGTGAGACGTGCCGGTGGCGCGTGATCGTCTGCCCCGGAGCGAGGCGCCACAGGCGCGCGCCGAGCGGCTCGGCTTCCAGCTGCGCGCCGAGGTCGGTGTTGAGCACACCGGTCGCATTCGACGGACGCCAGAAGGCGTCGGCAGCAGCCAGAACGCGATATCCCGCTCCCGCCGTCACGCCTACTCGCCGGCTGGCTCCGGCGCCGCTTGCCGCGCCTGCGTGGCGCTGAGCACCAGCAGCCCGAGGAAGCGGTCGAGCTCGGCGGGGGAGATGGCGACGAGCGGGAGGTCGCCTTGGATCCAGACCTCGCCGTCGCGCGTGTGCGCGAACCGCACGAACGGGATCTGGCGGTTCCAGCGCAGCAGGTCGTGCGGGTCGATCCGGTCGGCCTCGATCAGCTGCGCCTGGGCGCGCAAGACGCCGTCACGGATCGCCACGCCGACGTGCAACGGCCAGCCGGCGGCGTCAACGGTGATGCCCCACTCAGCGAACGCAACCTGACGCGTCTCGCCTTCCAGATCGGCGATGTAAGCCTCGACGACGGTGCGGGGATCTCCTGACACGGAGGGGACACGATACGCGTCGTTCCTGCACAGAGACTGCGACGCAGCTGCAACGAAATGGTCAACGGCCTCAGGAGCGTGGTGCTAAGCTCATCGCACAGCTTTCGCGTCGGGCCTCGTCCGGCGGCAGTACCGAAAGTGGGCGCTCGCCCACTTTTTTTGTTGAGATGACCCATTCCCCCAAGCCAACCTTGCAAGCCGAGATCGAAGCCCAGCTCGCGACCGCCGAGCCGGACGTCGAGGTCGTGCTGGCCGAAGTCGCCGGCGACACGCTGCGACTGTTCATCGACCATCCGGACGGCGTCACGCTCGCGGTGTGCGAGCGTGTCACGCACGCGCTCGCGCCGCTGCGCGAGCGCTACGCGCTCGAGGTCTCGTCGCCCGGCACCGACCGGCCGCTGACCAAGCCCCAGCACTTCCACCGCTTCCTCGGCCGCCGCGCCCGCGTCCGCACGCGCGACGCACGCGATGGCCACATGTCCTTCACCGGCGAGCTCGTCGGCGCGACCGACGCGGAGGTCACGATCGCCGTCGATGACGGCGTCGTCGCAATCCCGTACAGCGCCATCGCCCGATCCAACCTCGTCCCAGGAGAGTAAGCCGCATGTCGAAAGAGATCCTGGATGCCGTCAGGGCCCTCGCCGCCGAGAAGAACATCTCGAGCGAGAAGCTCATGGTCGCGCTCGAGGACGCCCTGCTGTCGGCGTACAAGAAGACCCCCGGCGCCGCGCCGTACGCGCAGGTCGAGATGGACCGCGACCTCGGCGACTTCACCGTCTGGCAGCTCAACATCCCGGAGGAGCTCGAGGCCCAGCTGCTGAAGGAGCAGGAGGAGGAGCAGGCCGCCGAGGCAGAGGCCACCGAGGACGGCCAGGGCCCGCTCGCGAATGTCGACCCGGAGACGGGTGAAGTGCGCGAGGAGGTCGCCCCCGAGCTCGACCTCGAGAAGCTGAAGGAGTACGAGGACCAGATCGAGCGTGTCGACGTGACGCCCGAGGACTTCGGCCGCATCGCCGCACAGACCGCGAAGCAGGTGATCCTCCAACGCATCCGCGAAGCCGAGCGGGACATGATGTTCGAGGAGTACCGCGACCGCGTCGGCGAGCTGATCACCGGCATCGTCCAGCAGTCCGACTCGCGCTACACGCTCGTGCAGCTGCGCGAGCGCGTCGAGGCGCTGCTGCCGAAGTCCGAGCAGGTCGACGGC
>DATFPW010000112.1:0-19806 GCA_035264605.1 Conexibacter sp.
CGCCGAGAAGCCGTCCGTCGGGAGAGATCTCGCGCGGGTGCTGCCTGGGCCGTTCCAGAGAGGCGACGGTCAGCTCGAGGGTCCGCAGCACGTGATCACCTGGGCCGTCGGCCACCTCGTCCAGCTCGCCGAGCCGGACGAGTACGACGACAAGTTCAAGAGATGGCGCATGGCGGACCTGCCGATCGTGCCGGAGAAGTTCAAGCTCGTCGTGCGCGACGAGCGCTCGAGAAGACAGATGAACGTCGTCAAGCGCGCGCTTGGCCGCGACGACGTCGAGCTCGTCGTCAACGCGTGCGACGCCGGCCGCGAGGGCGAGCTGATCTTCGCCTACCTGTACGAGAAGGCCGGTTCGAGACTGCCCGTGCAGCGGCTGTGGCTGTCGTCGATGACGAAGGCCGCGATCGAGGATGCGTTCTCGCGCCTGCGCCCCGGCGAGGAGTTGCGCTCGTTGGAGGACGCCGCCCGCTCGCGCAGCGAGGCGGACTGGATCGTCGGCATGAACGCGACGCGCGCGGCGACGATCCGCCTGCGCTCCTCGTTCGACGGGGCGGTGTCGCTGGGCCGCGTGCAGACGCCGACGCTCGCGATCCTCGCTCGCCGCGAGGAGGAGATCCGCGCGTTCAGACCCGAGCCGTACTGGATCGTCGACGCGTCGTTCGAGGCGACGGGGGCGCGCAGATACGAGGGTCGCTACCACGCACCTGGCGGCTCGGGCGAGGAGATCGGCAAGGGCCCGCGCGTCGCGTCAGCGGAGCAGGCGGCCGCGATCGTCGCCGCCGTGCGCGACACCGCCGGCATCGTCTCGAAGCTCGAGAAGACGACGCGCAGAGAGCGCGCGCCGCTGCTGTACGACCTCACGTCGCTGCAGCGCGACGCGAACTCGCGCTTCGGCTTCTCCGCACGGCGCACTTTGGCGGCCGCTCAGCGGTTGTACGAGGAGCACAAGGCGCTGACCTATCCGCGCACCAGCTCGCGCTACCTGCCGAGCGACATGATCCCCGAGATCAAGCCGATCGCCTCGATCGTCGGTGGCCGCCGCGAGTACGCGGCCGGCGCGGCGTACGTGACCGGGCTCGACATGCTGCCGCTGGGCCGCGTCGTCAACAACGAGAAGGTCACCGACCACCACGCGATCATCCCGACGAACGCGCCACACCCGGTCGACAAGATGAGCGACGACGATCGCCGCATCTACGACATCGTCGCGCGCCGCTTCCTCGCGGTCTTCCACCCGGAGGCCGTGTTCGAGAACACGAAGGTCGAGACCGAGGTCGCCGGCCACGTCTTCCGCACGCGCGGCAAGGTGATGCTCGTGCCGGGCTGGCGCGGCGTCTACGGCGAGGAGGCCGACGCCGAGCCGAGAGAGGGCGACGAGGACGAGGGTCGCGAGCAGCGGCTGCCGAGACTCGTCAGAGAGGAGGCGGTCGACACGCGCGACGTCCGCTCGGAGGAGAAGGAGACGAGACCGCCGCGGCGCTACTCCGAGGGCTCGCTGCTGGGCGCGATGGAGACTGCCGGAAGACTCGTCGACGACGAAGAGCTGCGCGAGGCGATGAAGGACTCGGGGATCGGCACCCCGGCGACGCGCGCGGCGATCATCGAGCGGCTGCTGACGGTCGGCTACATCGAGCGCGACGCGCGTGCGCTGGTCGTGACGGAGAAGGGCCTCAACGTCGTGCGCTTGCTCGACGGGCACCAGCTCACCTCGCCCTCGCTCACAGGCGACTGGGAGCACCGGCTCGCGAAGATCGAGACCGGCGAGGACTCGCGCAGAGCGTTCATGGGCGACATCGTCAAGTTCGCCGAGGCGACCGTCGCCACGCTCGACGAGAAGCTGAGAGACGTGCGCATCCCGCGCGCGAACCTCGGCCCCTGCCCCGTGTGCGGCCACGACATCATCGAGAACCGCAAGGGCTACTCGTGCTGGTCGCGCGAGGATCCCGGCTGCGGCTTCGTGATCTGGAAGGCCAAGGCTGGCAAGACGCTGACGGCGGCGATCGTGCGCGAGCTGATCAGGACCGGCCGCACCGAGAGAGCGGTGACCGGCTTCAGAGGCCGCTCTGGCCGTTCCTTCCGCGCCCGCCTCGCGTTGGAGCAGACGGACGAGGGCCGCTGGCGCGTCGAGTTCGACGAGCCGTGGGCGCGCGAGGGCGCCAAGCCGCCCGAGGTCGAGGCCGACGCGGCCCCCGGCGGCGCCGCCGGGGCTGCCGACAGAGCCGCGGCTCCCGCCGAATCCGCCGTCGCGTAACGCTCCGGGAATGACGTCGCCCGCGTCGTCGGGCGCGCGCGCCACCATGTCGGACCCGTGCCCCTGAAGCTCGTCATCGGTCCTGCGAACTCGGCGAAGGCCGGAACGGTGCTGGACGCCTTCCGCGCCCAGGCGCGGCGCGATCCGTGGCTCGTCGTGCCGACCTCGGCCGACCGTGTCCACTACGAGAACGAACTGGCGCAGGACGGCATGCGGGGGCGTGGCACGGTTGCCACCTTCGGGCGCTTCGTACGCGAGATCGCCGCTCGTGCCGGATATTCGGCGCGTACCATCGGGCCGCTGCAACGCGACCAGCTCGTCGCCGAGGCAATCGCCGGCGCGCGACTCCAGGCGCTCGCGCCGATCGCCCGCTCGCGCGGCCTGCTGGCGGTCGCCGGCGCGTTCACGGCCGAGCTCGAGCGGGCGTTGGTCACGCCGCAGCGGCTCACGGCTGCTGCGCGGGCGTGGCCTGGCGCGCCGCCTGCGCTCCACGAGGGCGCCGCGATCTACGGCCGCTACGCCCGTGCGCTCGAGCGGCTCGGCGCAGTCGATGTCGACCTGTTTGCCTGGCGCGCGCTCGACGCGCTGCGTGCGCGCCCCAGCGCCTGGGGCGACACGCCCGTCCTGCTCTACGGCTTCGACGACCTCTCCGCGCTGCAGCGCGATGCGGTCGAGACGCTTGCGCGGGTCGCCAGAGCAGACGTCACCGTCTCGCTCACGTTCGAGCCGGGACGCGCAGCGTTCGCCGGTCGTGCGTCGACGGTCGAGGAGCTCCGCCAGTTCGCGACTGAGGTGGAGGAGCTGCCTGCGCTCCCCGACCACTACGACCTGCCAGCACGGGACGTGCTGCACCACCTGGAGCGCGGCCTGTTCGAGCCGTTCGCCCCCCGCGTCGAGCCGGGCGACGCGGTCAAGTTGCTCGTCGCCGGCGGAGAGCGTGCCGAGGTCGAGCTGGTCGCGGCCGAGGTCCTGCGGCTGCTGGGCGACGGTGTGCCCGGGGAGCAGATCGCCGTCCTCTACCGCACGCCCGCACGCGTCGCCTCGCTCGTCGAGCAGGTCTTCGGCGCCTATGGGATCCCGCACGCGTTCGACCGCCGCGAGCCCTTCGCCCATGCCGCGCTCGGGCGGGGCCTGCTCGCGCTCGCTCGCGCTGCGCTGCTGCCCGACCAGGCGACCGCGGCCGATCTGCTCGCCTACCTGCGCACGCCCGGCCGGCTGGAGCGGCTCGAGCTGGCCGACCGGCTGGAACTGACGGTGCGGCGCGCGGCGATTGTGGACGTCGCGGGTGCGCGCGCTGCCTGGGAGGAGGCGAATCCGAGATGGCCGCTGCGCGAGCTCGACCGTCTGCGCGGCGCCGCTGCCGACGGGGCCGCGCCACTGCTTGCCACGCTCGGGCGCGAGGCACGCAATCTGTTCACCGCACCACACCGCGGCAAGGCACGGCTGCTCGACCCCGCGGAGGAGGTCGACGCGCGCGCACTCGTCGTCCTGCTGCACGCGCTCGACGAGCTTGCCGAGCTGGCTGCGAGCGCGCCGCATCGCGTCGCCGATGCCGAGGAGCTGCTGGCCGCGCTCGGCGAGCTGGAGGTGCCGCTCGGGGACCCGCCGCGCGCGGGTGCGGTGCTCGTCGCCGACCCGCTGTCGATCCGCGCGCGCCGCTTCGACACGGTGATCGTGTGCGGCCTGCAAGAGGGCGAGTTCCCGCGGCCGGCGGTTGCCGAGCCGTTCCTGTCCGATGACCAGCGCCGCGAGCTGGCGACCGCGACCGGCCTCTTCCTCGCACCGCGTGAGGACGCGCTGGCGGCCGAGCGCTATCTGTTCTACGCGGCCGCATCGCGCCCGCTTCGACGGCTCGTGCTGAGCTGCCGCGACGCCGACGAGGAGGGCAACCCGGCGATCCGCTCGTTCTTCGTCGCCGACGTGCAGGCGCTGCTGACCGAGCTGCCGGAAGTCCACCGGCCGCTGTCGGCGCTCACCTGGCCGCTCGACGCCGCGCCGACCGAGACCGAACGCGCTCGTGCCGAGGCGCTCGCGGCGCCGCGCGAGACGCCGACGCCGCTCGGCTCGCTCGGCCCCGAAGCGTGCGCGGCACTGCGCCAGCGCGAGGTATTGTCGGCCGGCTCGCTGGAGACGTATGCGCGCTGTCCCGTGCGCTGGCTGATCGAGAAGGAGCTCGCGCCCGAGCGCTTCGAGCCGGATCCGGAGGCAATGGTGCGCGGGAGCTGCATCCACCGCGTGCTGGAGCGCGCGCTCGGCGAGCTCGACTGGCCGCTGACGCCCGACACGCTCGCCGCGGCCGAGACGGTCGTCGAGCGGATCGTCGCGGAGGAGGCGCCGCGCTTCGTGCTGGGCCGCGGCGCCGCCGCGCAGGCGGCCGCGGCGCACGAGATCGCCAGCGACGTCCGACGGCTGCTCGCCCACGAGGCACAAGCGGGCGGGTCGTTCAGCCCGGCCGAGCTGGAGCTGCGATTTGGCATGGGGGAGGCGACACTGCCGGCGCTCGTGCTCGGGGACGACGGCGCGCTGCGCTTGCGCGGCGTGATCGACCGCGTCGACCTCGACCGCGCCGGCCGTGCGCTCGTGCGCGACTACAAGAGCGGCCGGCGCAGCCCCATGTGGGCGGTTGCGAAGTGGCAGGCCGAGGACCAGCTCCAGGTCGCGCTCTACATGATCGTCGTCCGCGAGCTGCTCAGACGCGAGCCGGCCGGCGGCGTGTACCAGCCGCTCCGGGGCGACGACCTGCGCGCCCGCGGGGTCGTCCGCGACGACGTCGACGCCGGGGACGTCGTCGTCGACACCGATCGCTGCACAAGCGACGAGCTGACCGCCGAGCTCGACGCAGCGGCGATGCGAGCCTGCGAGCTGGCGGCCCGCCTGCGCGCCGGCACGCTCGGCGCCACGCCGGAGACCTGCGGACCGGGTGGCTGCGCCTACCCGGGCATCTGCCGGGCGGTGGACGCATGAGCGTGCCGTTTACTCCTGAGCAGCAAGCCGCGATCGAACGTTCCGGCGGGCTGCTGCTGACCGCCAACGCGGGCAGCGGCAAGACGTCCGTGATGGCGGAGCGCTTCGTGCTCGCCGCTCGGGTGGAGGATGGCGACGTCGCGCGGATCCTCGCGATCACGTTCACCGAGAAGGCGGCAGCCGAGCTGAAGACCCGCGTTCGCGCCCGCTTCGAGCAGCTCGGCGACGACGAACGAGCCCGCGCGACCGAGGGCGCCTGGATCTCGACGATCCACAGCTTCTGCGCTCGGCTGCTGCGCACGCATGCGCTCGCCGCCGGGATCGATCCGCGCTTCGCAGTGCTCGACGAGCGCGCCGCGGAGCGGCTGACCGGCACCGCCTTCGACGCGGCGCTCGACGAGCTGGTCGACCAGCACGGGAGAGCGGCGCTCGCGCTGATCGCCGCCTACCGCCCGCGCGACCTGCGCGCGGCGATCGTCGACCTGCACGGTGAGCTGCGCAGCCGCGGGGAGGAGAAGCCTGCGCTTCCGCCGGCGCGCCCGGCGCCGCTCAGCCCGGCCCATAGCGCGCTCGCGCTCGCCCGTGCCCAGGCCGCCGTCGAGCTGGAGGTGGCCAGAGACGGCAAGACGGTCGCACGCGCCAGGGAGGTCGTTGCCGCCTGCGCCGCGCTGCTCGACCGTCCTCTCGATCCGCCGCCGGCGCACGGCGAGGTGACGACGCTGGCGCTGCCGCGCAACGGCGCGGCACTTGCTGGGCCGGGCTGCGCCGCCTACCGCGCCGCGCTCGACGCCTTTGCCGACGCGTGCGCGGACGTCGCCGCGGTTCCGGTCCATGCGCTGTTCGACGCGCTGCTGCGTGGCTTCTCGCGCCGCTACGCGGAGGCGAAGCACGCGGCGTCTGCGCTCGACTTCGAGGACCTCGAGCTGCGCGCGAACCGCCTGCTACGCGAGCACGAGCCGCTGCGCGCCCGCTACGCCGAGCGCTTCCAGCACGTGATGGTCGACGAGTTCCAGGACACGAACCCGCTCCAGCTCGAGCTGCTGGAGCGGATCGCCGGCGAGCGGCTGTTCGCCGTCGGCGACGAGCTGCAGTCGATCTACGGCTTCCGCCACGCCGACGTCCGCCAGTTCCGCACCCGTCGTGAGGCGCTCGCCGAGCAGGGCGCGACCGCGACGCTCGCCACGAACTTCCGCAGCCATCGCGAGTTGCTCGAAGCCTTCAACTTCGCCTTCGTCCCTCGCTTCGATGCGAGCTTCGTCCCGCTCGTCCCCGGGCGTGAAGAGCCCGAGGACGCGGGCACAGTCGAGCCGGCCGGGCCACGCGTCGAGCTGCTCGTCACCGATAGCGCCGTCGACTGGTCCGAGGCCGGGCTCGTGCCGCCGGGGACGGTGCCGCCGGCTCCGCTATGGCGGATCGCCGAAGCGAAGCTGCTGGCCGCGCGCGTGCGCGCGCTGCTCGATGCGGGGCGTGCGCCGGGCGACATCGTCCTGCTGCTGCGCGCGACGGGCGATCTCGCCACGTACGAGCGCGCGCTGGTGGAGCTGGGGATTCCCACCTACGTGATCGGCGGCCGCGGCTACTGGGCCCAGCAGCAGGTGCGCGATCTGACCGCCTACCTGTCGGTGCTGGCCAACCCTCGCGACGGCACGGCCTTGATGACGGTGCTCGCCTCACCGCTCGTCGGCCTCTCCAGCGACGGCCTCGTCCAGCTTGCGGCGGCTACGCGCGCAGGCGGCGAGCACCGCGACTCGTGGTGGACGCTGACCGGCGACGAGACGCTGCTCGACCGGCTCGACGCAGCCGATCGTGCGCGCGTCGAGACGCTGCGCGACTGGCTGCCGCACGAGCGCCGCACGGCGGCGCGCTACAGCCTCGAGACACTGCTCGACCGCGTCCTCGCGCGAACCGGCTACGACCTGACACTGCTGCGGATGGAGGGCGGCGCCCGGCGGATGGCGAACGTGCGCAAGCTCATGCGGCTCGCACGCGAGCACGAGGCGCAGCACGGCCGCGACCTGCGCGGCTTCGTGGATCTCGTCGGGCGGCTTGTCGCGGCCGCGACCGATCCGCGCGCGAGCGAGGATCGCGAGAGCGAAGCGCCGGTCGAGGGCGAGGCGCTCGACGCGGTGCGGCTGATGACGATCCATCGCGCGAAGGGGCTCGAGTTCCCGGTCGTCTGCGTCGCCGACCTCGGCCGCGAGTCGCCCTCCGCCGGCCGCGACATCGTCCGCGTCGGACGCGACGGTCGCGTCGGGATCCGGCTGAAGGCGCTCGACGGCTCCAGACCGCGCGGGGCGCTGGCCTTCCGTGCACTTGGCGACGAGCGGCTGCGGGCGGAGGCGGACGAGGAGGCGCGTCTCTTCTATGTCGCGATGACCCGCGCCCGCGAGCATCTGGTTCTCAGCGGCGCGGCGAGATGCGAGACCTGGCCGGAGGCGAGACCGGGCGCTGCCCCACTCACCTGGATCGGGCCGGCGTTCGTGCCGGACATCTCCAAGCGGATCGCACCAGACGCCGAGCCTCGCACGGTTGCGTCGCATGACGGGATCTCGGTCGCCGTCACCGTTGCGCGGCCTTCTGTGCTTGCCGCGCTTCCTGCGCCCGGCCCGGCCAGCCCAGCCAACGCCGATCGGGCGGGTGGCGGTGAGGATGCACGTGCGCCCGCCGACAGGCGGGTGTGCGCGCACCCGGAGCCGACAGGACCCGCCCGCAGCCCCGCTCGACCCGAGCCGGTGCTTGCCACTCCGCCGGTCGCAGCGCTGAGCTACACCAGCCTCCAGCAGCACGCCAAGTGTGGCTATCGCTTCTACCTGCAGCGGGTGCTCGGCTTGCCGCCGGCGGACGAGCCCCTGCACCGCGCTGCGGGTCGCGGCGTAGCTGTCGAGCTCGATCCGCGGGTGCGCGGCCGCATCGTCCACTCGTTGCTGGAGCGGCTCGACTTCGCGCGCCCGATGCCGCCGGATGCGCCGGCAGTCGCGGCCGAGGCCGCGCGGGCCGGTGCGCGGCTCGTCGATGCGGACGCGCAGGAGATTGCCGGGCTCGTCGCGGGCTTCCTCGTAAGCGACCTGTGCATCCGCCTGGCGGCGTTGAAGGACCTCCGCCCCGAGCAGCCGTTCTCGCTCCGGCTCGATGCGGGGGAAACGACGATCCCGCTCGTGGGCGTGCTCGACGCGGTCGGGCGGGAGGGCGAGCGCGTGGTCGTCGTCGACTACAAGAGCGATCGCGTGGGGTCGGCTGCCGACCTCGACGCGCTCGTCTCACACGAGTACGGGATCCAGCGCGCCGCCTACGCGCTCGCGGCGCTGCGCGACGGCGCCACGGAGGTCGAGGTGGTTCACGTGTTCCTCGAGCGTCCCGACCAGCCGGCCAGCGCAACCTTCCGACCGCAGGACGTCGCCGCACTCACGGCCGAGCTGGCCGCGCGCGCCGACACGATCCTGCAGCGTGCGTTCCCAGTCGCTCCCGACCCCGGCCCGCGCATCTGCGACGGCTGCCCAGGCCGCGGCTCGCTCTGCTCCTGGCCGCTCGAACGCACGCTCGACGTGCCGGAGGGGCGCCTCTTCTGAGCGCGGAGCCTCAGGCGTCCGACGACTCGCCGCCACGCGCTGACGCCACGAGCCGATCCCGCAGGACGACGAAGCCCAACCCCGCCGCCACGACGGTGAGCACATGGCGGATGTCCTCGTCGAGTGCGGCGAGCTCGTCGAATACGATCAGCAGCACGCCGAGGCGCTCGCCGACGACGCCGATCGGGACGGCGAGGCAGTGCAGGCCGGCGTGCACGCCGAACGCGCTCGCGGTCGTCGGTGCGAGCCACTCGGGCGCGCTGCGCTGCATCAGCGCAGCGAGGTCGTCGTAGCGCGTGACGGTGACCATGTGCGGTCCGAGCAGCCCCCGGCTCGTCGCTCCGAGCGCGAGCTGTCCGGCCACGTACAGCGCGACGCCGGCGTCGACCGCCCCGAGCCGGCGCACGAGCGTGTCGACGGTCGTGCCAAGCAACGCTTCGCCGGCGTCCCGCTGGAAGCGCTCGGCGAGCGATGCTGCCAGCGCGAGCCAGCGCTCGCGGCGCTGCTCGCGCACCCGTACGCGCGTCAGCTCCTGCTGCAGCTCGCCGAGCTCCCGGCGCGCACGACGTTCCTCGTCGCGGTCGATCCCGACGAGCGCAACGCCCGGAGGCTCGCCGGGCCCGGCGGGCACGCGATAGGCGATCGAGCGCTCGATCGCGCTGCCACCCGACCAGGCAGGGTGAGCGCACTCGAGCGCGGCAGTGTCGCCGGCGAACAGCGTCCGCAGCGTGCGCTCGAGATCGCTGCCCATGAACCACGGCAGCGCGTCAAGCTGGGCGCCGGGGGCGATCGCGCCGTCGATCGCCTGCAGCGGCGCGTTGACGTAGACGACGCGCAGCGGCTCGGGCCCGGAGACGAGCACGATTGGGATCGGCGCGACCGCGGCAATCGTCGCCAGCGTGGGGTCCGATATCGCCAAGGTCACCGCCGCACTGGTCGCGTCGGCGATCGCACGCGGCAGCGGGACGCCCTGCTCGGCTGCGCGGCGAACTGCGACGACACGTGGCGCATCGGCGAGCGCATAGCGGCGCGGACCGCGGGCGATGCGAGCGGGCCGCGGGAAGTCGAAGCGCCGCTCCCATGTCCGCAGGCGCTCGCGCGAGACGCCGGTCAGCTCGGCGAAGTCGGTGGCGCTGACAGTCTGTCCACCCTTGTCCACCTGCTTGTTGTACCGCAGCGGACGCGTCGGCACCAGTGACCGTGTCTGTCCACCTTGTCATCCCCCGTTGTCCGGAGAGGATGACCCACAGTCGGCTTCGCCCAGCTGACTCCGCCCACGAAGGAGGCACGGCATGTCCGCCACGGTCGTTCGCCTGCCGGTCGATCCGCTTGTCGACGAGCATGAGCTGCTCCGTCGCTGGCACGAGGAGGGCGATGAGCAGGCTCGCCGCCTCCTGATCGAACGCATGATGCCGCTTGTGCGCTCGCTCGCCCGTCGGTACGCCAACCGTGGCGAGCCGCTCGATGACCTCGAGCAGGTCGGCTGCGTCGGCCTCATCAAGGCGGTCGATCGCTTCGACCTCAGCCGCGAGCTGCGCTTCTCGACGTTCGCCGTGCCGACGATCCTTGGCGAGATCAAGCGCCACTTCCGCGATCGCGCCTGGTCGGTCCGCGTTTCGCGCGGCCTGCAGGAGCTGAGCGCGCGCGTCACCCGCGAAGTTGACCGCTTGTCGACGAAGCTCGGCCGCTCCCCGACTATCGAAGACCTCGCAGAGGCAACCGGCACGACGCCCGAGCAGGTGCTCGAAGCGCTGCAGGGCGCTCAGGCCTACAGCACGGTCCCGCTCGACGAGCCGCTCGGCGATGACGGCGAGCCAGTCGCGCGGATCGGCGCCGTGGATCCGGCCTTCGCCGCCGCGGAGCAGCGCGTCGAGCTGAGCCGGGGGTTGCGCACGCTGAGCGAGCGCGAGCGGCGCATCCTGCTGCTGCGCTTCTTTGCCGGACTTACGCAGCGGGAGATCGCCGAGCGCGTCGGCATCTCGCAGATGCACGTCTCGCGCTTGCTGCGTCGCTCGCTGGAGCGCATGGGCGACACGCTCGGCCCCGCGCCGACGGGTATTTGAGGACGCAAGACCGCGTTCGCGGGTTGCCGTGGCGGCTCGCGGGTAGTAGAAACGGCCCATGCCTCGCGCGATCTGGAGCGGCGCGATCAGCTTCGGGCTGGTCAACGTGCCGATAAAGCTCTACAGCGCCACGTCGCAGAAGACGGTGCGCTTCCATCAGCTGCATGCCAGAGATGGCGTGCGCATACAGCAGAAGCGCGTCTGTCCGGCGGACGGCGAGGAGGTTCCGTACGACGACCTCGTCAAGGGTTTCGAGATCGCCCCCGACCGCTACGTGATCATCAGACAGGAGGAGCTCGACGCGCTCGATCCGCGCCACACCAAGACGATCGACATCGAGTCCTTCGTCGAGCTTGCCGACATCGATCCCGTCTACTACGACAGCGCCTACCACGTCGCTCCCGCGACCGGTGGGGCCAAGCCCTACGCGCTGCTGCTGAGCGCGATGGAGCAGGCAGGCAAGGTCGCGATCGGCCGCTTTGTGCTGCGCACGCGCCAGCAACTGTGCGCGCTGCGCCCGGCTGGCGGCGTACTGGTGCTCTCCACGATGCTGTTCGGCGACGAGGTCAATGCGCCGGAGCGGCTGGACGAGCTGGAGGGCCTCGGCGACGTCGAGGCCAACGCACGTGAGGTCGCGATGGCGCAGCAGCTGATCGACCAGCTCTCGACGCCGTTCGACCCGACGGCCTACCGCGACGAATACCGCGAGCGCGTGCTCGACCTGATCGATCGCAAGGCGGCCGGCGAGGAGGTCGCTGTGCAGCCCATGGCGGCGGCGCCGGCAGCGGTCCCGGATTTGATGGCTGCACTCGAGGCGAGCGTGGCCGCGGTCCGCGGCAACGGCGGGCCGGACGGGGTTCCTCAACCGGCCAGAAAGCGGCGCGCGAAGGCGCCTGCCGCATCCACGAGAGCCAGAGCCAAGACGCGCGGCTGAGCGCCTGCCGCACCCGGCTGAGCGCCCAGGCGCCGAAGCCGGCAGAATTCCACGACGCCGCGGCATGTCTGCCGCGCCTCCCGGTGGCGCAATGCGGAGAGGGTCTCCACTGGTACCCTGTGGCCTCTTCTCAGTGTTCGCGCCGCCCATCGGGAACACACAATCCATGCACGAGATGAAGCCCCAACAGGCCGTTGGCCTCTACCACCCCGAAAACGAGCATGACGCCTGTGGTGTCGCGTTCGTCGCCAAGCTGACCGAGGGCGCCGACCACGGCGTCGTCGATCGGGCGCTGTACGCGCTGGAGAATCTCGAGCATCGCGGGGCTGCCGGCGCCGATCCGACGACGGGCGACGGCGCGGGGATACTGCTGCAGCTGCCCGACGCGTTCCTACGTGCGGTCATGGACGTCGAGCTGCCGCCGGTGGGCCGTTATGGCGTTGGCGTCTGCTTCCTGCCGCACGACGCGACGCGTCAGGACGAGCTTGTCGCCCTGATCGAGGGCGTCATCGCGCGCGAGGGCCAGCGTGTGATCGGCTGGCGCGACGTGCCGGTCGACGACGAGCACGTCGGCGTCGTCGCCGGCAGATCGGCGCCCCGGATCCGCCACGTGCTGATCGGCGCAAGCGACGAGTTGGCCGACGAGAGCGCCTTCGAGCGCAAGCTGTACGTGATCCGCCGCTTGATCGAGAAAGCGGCCGGACCGGATCTCGCGATGCCGAGCCTGTCCTCGCGCACGATCGTCTACAAGGGCATGCTGACGGCGCCGCAGATGTCGGGCTACTACCCCGACCTCAAGGACGAGCGCTTCACGACGCGTCTCGCGCTTGTGCACTCGCGCTTCTCGACGAACACCTTCCCCAGTTGGGAGCTCGCGCACCCGTACCGCCTGATCGCCCATAACGGCGAGATCAACACGCTGCGCGGCAACGTCAACTGGATGCGCGCACGGGAGTCGCAGCTGGCCTCCGAGCTGTTCGGCGACGACCTGCAGAAGCTGATGCCGGTCGTGCGTCAGGGCGGCTCGGATTCGGCGACGTTCGACAACGTGCTCGAGCTGCTCGTGCTCGCGGGCCGCCCGATCACCCACGCGGTGATGATGATGGTGCCCGAGGCCTACCGCGACCGCACCGAGCTTGCGCCAGCCGTGCGCGGCTTCTACGACTACCACTCCTGCGTCATGGAGCCGTGGGACGGCCCGGCCGTCGTCGCCTTCACCGACGGCCGCCAGGTCGGCGCCACACTCGACCGCAACGGCTTGCGCCCCGGCCGCTGGGTGCAGACGGCCGACGGTTATGTCGTGCTTGCTTCCGAGACGGGCGTCGTGAAGGCCGCCCCGAGCGAGATCGTGCGCAAGGGCCGCCTGCAGCCGGGCAAGATCTTCCTCGTCGACCTCGAGCAGGGCCGCATCGTCGAGGACGAGGGGGTCAAGGCGCAGGTCGCCGG
Organism: Conexibacter sp.; assembly: GCA_035264605.1. Taxonomy (GTDB): domain Bacteria; phylum Actinomycetota; class Thermoleophilia; order Solirubrobacterales; family Solirubrobacteraceae; genus Conexibacter. Next base: position 13,225 of record DATFPW010000112.1, read on the forward strand.
CCAGCGCCCGTACCGCGAGTGGTACGACGAGCGCGTCGTCAACCTCGACGAACTGCCGGAGCGCGCGCCGCGTGCGCCGCGCGTCGAGCCGCTGCGCAGCAAGCAGCTCGCATTCGGCTACTCGCAGGAGGACCTGCGGCTGACGATCGCGCCGATGGCGGCGAACGGAGAGGAGCCCACCGCTTCGATGGGCAACGATGCCGCGCTCGCGGTGCTGTCGGATCGCCAGCCGCCGCTCTTCGCCTACTTCAAGCAGCTGTTCGCGCAGGTCACGAACCCGCCGATCGACCCGATCCGCGAGAAGGTCGTGATGAGCCTGGCGACGTCGGTCGGCGCTGAGGTGAACCTGCTGACCGAGTCGCCCGCGCACGCGCACCAGCTGTTCATGCGCCAGCCGATACTGCGCAACCACGAGCTGGAGAAGCTGCGCCAGGTCTCGCACGACGTCTTCCATGCGGCGACGATCGACCTCACGTGGCCGATCGAGCTGGGCGCGGAGGGCATGGAGTGGCGGCTGGAGGCGATCTGCGCCGAGGCGGCCGCGTGGATCGAGCGCGGTGCGAACATCGTGATCCTGTCGGACCGCAACCTCGGCCCCGAGCGCGTCGCGATTCCGTCGCTGCTGGCCGTGGCCGCCGTCCACCACCACCTCGTGCGCCAGGGCACGCGCCTGCGCGCCGGCCTCGTGATCGAGACGGGCGAGCCGCGCGAGATTCATCACATGGCGACGCTCATCGGATATGGAGCGGCGGCGATCAACCCGTATCTGATGTTCGAGTCGCTCGACGAGCTGGCCGACCGCGGCCTGCTGCCTGTCGACCTCGACAGGGAGACGGCGGAGCAGCGAATCGTCAAGGCGATCGGCAAAGGCCTGCTGAAGACGTTCTCGAAGATGGGGATCTCGACGATCCAGTCCTACTGCGGCGCGCAGATCTTCGAGGCGGTCGGGCTGGCGCCGGAGCTCGTCGAGCAGCACTTCACCGGCACCGCCTCACGCATCGGCGGCATCGGCCTGGATGTGCTCGCGAAGGAGGCGCTCGAGCGCCACTTCCGCGCCTATCCGCGCACCGGCCGTGAAGTGCTGCCGGTCGGCGGCGTGCTGCAGTGGCGCCGCGACGGCGAGCTCCACATCTGGAACCCCGACACGGTCGCGTTGCTGCAGCAGTCGGTGCGCACCCAGAATGGCGAGGGGCTCCAAACGTACAAGGAGTTCGCGAAGTCGGTCAACGACGCCTCGGCGCGCAAGGCCTCGCTGCGCGGTTTGATGAAGCTGCGCACGCTTGACGAGCCGATCCCGCTGGAGGAGGTCGAGTCGGCGGAAGACATCGTCAAGCGCTTCTCGACCGGCGCGATGAGCCTCGGCGCGATCTCGCGCGAGTCGCACGAGGCGCTCGCGATCGCGATGAACCGCCTCGGCGCGAAGTCGAACACCGGCGAGGGCGGTGAGGATCCCGCGCGCTTCGGCGACGAGCGCCGCTCCTCGATCAAGCAGATCGCCTCGGGTCGCTTCGGCGTGACGCCGCACTACCTCGTCAACGCTGACCGCCTGCAGATCAAGATGGCGCAGGGCGCCAAGCCCGGCGAGGGCGGCCAGCTGCCCGGCCACAAGGTCGACGACTACATCGCCTGGCTGCGCAACTCGACGCCGGGCGTCGGCCTGATCTCACCGCCGCCGCACCACGACATCTACTCGATCGAGGACCTCAAGCAGCTGATCTACGACCTGCGCTGCTCGAACCCGCGCGCGGAAGTCTCGGTCAAGCTCGTCTCCGAGGTCGGCGTCGGCACCGTCGCCGCCGGCGTCGCGAAGGCGAACGCCGACCACGTCGTCGTCTCCGGCCACGACGGCGGCACGGGCGCCTCGCCGCAGTCGTCGATCCAGGCGGCCGGCATCCCGTGGGAGATCGGCGTCGCCGAGACGCAGCAGACGCTGTTGCTCAATGACTTGCGCTCGCGCATCACCGTCGAGGCCGACGGCCAGATGAAGACCGGCCGCGACGTCGTGATCGCCGCACTGCTCGGCGCCGACGAGATCGGCTTCTCGACCGCTCCGCTGATCGCGATGGGCTGCATCATGATGCGCGTCTGCCACCTCAACACCTGCCCGGTCGGGATCGCGACGCAGAACCCGGAGCTGCGCAAGCGCTTCGAGGGGACGCCCGAGCACGTCGTCAAGTACCTCTTCTTCGTCGCCGAGGAGGCGCGCGAGCTGATGGCGCAGCTCGGCGTGCGCACGTTCGACGAGATGATCGGTCGTACCGACCTGCTGGAGATGGACGGGGCGATCGAGCACTGGAAGGCGCGCGGAGTCGACCTCACGAGCGTCTTCACGATGCCGGAGCTGGCCGAGGGCACACCGCGGCACCGCACGCGTCCGCCCGATCCGGTGCTCGACGACGCGCTCGACTGGGAGCTGATCCGTGACGCGGAGCCGGCGCTCGAGCGCGGCGAGCGCGTGCAGCTGTCGATGACCGTGCGCAACGTCAACCGCACCGTCGGCGGCCTGCTGTCGAGCGAGATCGCCCGCCGGTACGGCCCGGAGGGCCTGCCAGAGGACTCGATCGAGGTCGCCCTCACGGGCTCTGCCGGACAGAGCTTCGGGGCGTGGCTGATGCCGGGCGTGACGTTCACGCTCGCCGGCGAGACGAACGACTACACCGGCAAGGGCCTCGCGGGCGGCGTCGTGACGGTGCGGCCGCCCGAGGACGCCGGCTTCGCCGCGGAGGAGAACGTGATCGTCGGCAACACCGTGCTCTATGGCGCAACGGCCGGGCGTGCGTTCTTCCGCGGGCTCGCGGGCGAGCGCTTCGCCGTGCGCAATTCGGGCGCGAACGCCGTCGTCGAGGGCGTCGGCGATCACGGCTGCGAGTACATGACCGGCGGCCGCGTCGTCGTGCTCGGCTCGACCGGATGTAACTTCGGCGCCGGCATGAGCGGCGGGATCGCCTACGTCTACGACGAGCAGCACTGTTTCGCTGCTTGCTGCAACACAGAGCTCGTCGAGCTGGAGATGCTGAGCGAGCACGACGAGGCCGAGTTGAAGGACCTGATCGCCGAGCACGCCGAGCGCACCGGCTCGCCGGTCGCGGAACGGATGCTCGACGACTGGGACGCGTCCGTGGGACGCTTCGTCAAGGTGATGCCCCGCGACTACAAGCGCGCACTCGCAGAGCGCGCCGCCGCCGCCGCGGCGGAGCAGACTGCTGCCGAGCCCGCAGAGGCCTAAATCATGGGACAACTGGGCGGCTTTCTCAAGATCCACCGGGTCGGCTTCGACAAGCGCGATCCGACGCAGCGCGTCAGAGACTACGAGCAGTACTTCGATCTCCAGCCGGAGGAGGAGCTGCGCAGACAGGGCGCGCGCTGCATGGACTGCGGCGTGCCGTTCTGCCACGAGGGCTGCCCGCTCGGCAACCTGATCCCCGACTGGAACGACCTCGTCTACCGCGACAAGTGGCAGGACGCGATCGTCCAGTTGCACGCGACGAACAACTTCCCGGAGTTCACCGGCCGCATCTGCCCCGCGCCGTGCGAGTCGGCCTGCGTGCTGGCGATCAACGACGACGCGGTCGCGATCGAGCAGATCGAGATGGCAATCGCCGAGCGCGCGTTCGACGAGGGCTGGGTCGTGCCCGAGCCGCCCGACCGCCGCACCGGCAAAACGGTCGGCGTGATCGGCTCGGGGCCCGCGGGCCTCGCGGTCGCCGCCGAGCTGAACAAGAGCGGCCACACCGTCACGGTCTACGAGCGCGACGAGGGCCCCGGTGGCCTGATGCGCTTCGGCGTGCCGGACGCGAAGCTGCCGAAGACGGTGATCGACCGTCGCGTCGCACTGCTCGAGGCCGAGGGCGTGCGCTTCGAGTACGGCGTCGACGTCGGCGTGAGCGTGAGCGCCGCCGAGCTGCGCGAGCGCCATGACGCGCTCGTCGTCGCGATCGGTTCGCGCGTGCACCGCGATGTGGAGGTCGAAGGCCGCGAGCTCGACGGTGTTCACTACGCGATGGATTACCTCTACCAGCGCAACCGCTTCGTGGCGGAGCAGGAGGGGCGCCCCACACGCGCGCCCGAGCCCGGCACGGAGATCGTTGCGGCCGGCAAGCGCGTCGTCGTGATCGGCGGCGGTGACACCGGCATGGACTGCATCTCGAACGCGAACCGCGAGGGTGCCGTCGACGCGATGATTCTCGACGTCTACCAGGAGCTCGACCCCAGCGGGCGCGACGCGCGCACGCCGTGGCCGCTGCCGCCCAAGCGCACGCCCACGACGTATGCGCTCGAGGAGGGCGGGGACCGCTGGTGGGGGACCGAGGTCACCGGCTTCTCGGGCGAGGACGGACGCGTCACGAAGGTGCACGCCCGGCGCGTCACCGGCACGTCCTCGCGTGATCTGCACCCGATCCCCGGCAGCGAGTTCACGGTCGAAGCCGATCTCGTGCTGATCGCGATCGGCTTCACCGGGCCCGAGCACGCGGGCGCGATCGAGCAGCTCGAGCTTGAGATGGACCCACGCGGCAATGTGCGCACCCGCCAGACCTACCGCGCGTCGGTGCCGGGCGTCTACGCATGCGGCGACGCGCGCGTCGGACAGTCGCTCGTCGTCACCGCGATCGCCGAGGGACGCAAGTGCGCGCGCATCGTCAACAAGGACCTCGGCGGCAGCCCGATGGACGCCGATCGCGAGCAGCTGGCGATCGGGGCCTGGAGCGGCGTCGAAGATCACACGCTCCGGCACGAGGCCGAGGCCGCCGGCAGCGTCCGTCTCGGCGACGACTTCTTCAGTGGTCCGGGCGGCCCGATCTAGGCGCTACCCTAGGAAATCGCCGCATCGTGCACGAACTCAGGCAAGGAATCTTGTGCGCTCTCGTGCCGACGACGCCGCGATCTGCGGATTTGCGAGGTATCCTCAAGTTGTAGGGCGCTTGTCGTCCTGCTCCGCCGGAATCGTCTCCCCCACGATTCCCGGCTGCGGAGGGCCCGGATGGATTCGGGCCCTTCCGCGCGTTAAGGGTCAAACTGTGCCGCGATGAGCCCGGTCCGCGCCTCGCTCGCCAGCGACGTCAGCCAGTTCTTCGACGCCGTCGGGACGTTCTTCTCCAACCTCGCCGGGCTCAGCTGGTGGCCGCTGCTGCTCGCGCTGCTGTGCTACGCCGCCTATCTGACGCTGCGCTCGCGCGCGCTCTACAACGCGGTCCAGGCGGCGTATCCAACCGAGCACGTGCGCTGGCGCGACGTGTGGGGCGCCTACGTCGCCGGTGTCGGCATCAACCAGGTGTTCCCGCTCGGCGGCGGCACGCTCGTGCAGTACTTCCTCACGCGCATCTCGATCCCGGCGTCGAGCTATCCGGCGATCATCGCCGCGATCTGGACCGGGCTCGTGTTCGACTGGGGCATCAACCTGCTCGTGCTCACGTTCGCGTTCACGCAGGGCGTCTTCCCGAAGCCGCCGGATTTCTCGAAGCTGCCCGCGTTCGATCTCGCGTTCTTCGCCTCGCACCCGCGCTTCACGCTGTTCTTCCTCACGGCGCTGGCGATCGGCGTGCTCGTCGCCTTCGCGCTGCTGTCGACGAAGGTCAAGGCGTTCTGGGCGCGCGTGCGCCAGGGCTTCACGATCCTCACCGACCGACAGCGCTACGTGCGCGAGATGGTCAGCTGGCAGTCGGCTGCTTGGGCTGCGCGCTTTGCCGCGTACTGGTTCCTGCTCGACGCATTCCATATCGGCGGCTCGGTGCGCAACGTACTGCTCGTGCTCGGGGTCCAGGTCGTTGCGATGCTCGTGCCGTTCACACCCGGCGGCGCCGGCGTGCAGCAGGCGCTGCTGCTGACCGTGTTTGCGGGCGCGGCGACGTCGTCCGAGGTCGCGGCGTTCTCGGTCGGCCAGCAGATCGCGCTCGCGGCTGCAGCGGTCGCGATGGGCTTCGCCGCGCTTGCGCTGATCTTCCGCTTCCGCAGCTTCAAGGAGGTCGTGCGCCGCGGGCGTGAACACCGGCGGGCGGAGGAGGAGACCCCTGATAAGGTGACGCCTGCGTCAACTTTCTGAGGAGGCTGCCCATGAGCCAGCAGTTGCCGTCCGTCTGCGTCATCGGCGCGGGCTCGTCGGGTATCGCCGCCGCGAAGGCGCTGCGCCAGCGCGGAATCCCCTTCGACTGCTTCGAGAAGTCCGACCGCATCGGCGGCAACTGGGTCTTCGGCAACAAGAACGGCATGTCCTCGGCGTATCGCTCGCTGCACATCAACACCTCGCGCGAGCGGATGGAGTACACCGACTTCCCAATGCCGAAGTCGTATCCGGACTTCCCGCATCACAGCCAGATCGCCGCGTACTTCGACGCCTACGTCGACCACTTCGGCTTCCGCGACCGCATCCACTTCGAGACCGGCGTCGAGCACGCCGCGCGCGGCGCCGACGGCACCTGGACGATCTCGCTCGACACGGGGGAGACGCGCCGCTACGACGCGCTCGTCGTCGCCAACGGCCACCACTGGAATCCACGCTGGCCAGAGCCGCCGTTCCCGGGCAGCTTCGACGGGGCGCAGAGCCACGCGCACCACTACATCGACAACGAGCCGTTCAAGGGCAGACGG
>DATFPW010000113.1:0-75710 GCA_035264605.1 Conexibacter sp.
TCCTTGTGCTCCTGGCCGGGCGTTCGCAGGTGGACATGCGGATCGAAGAAGGCCGGGAACAGGTGCAACCCCTTTCCCTCGATCACGTCCGCGCCGTCGGGAACCGGGAGCGCACCGGGCGCGCCGATCTCGGCGATCGCCCCATCGCGCACGAGCACGTCGCCGGGGGCGTCGAGCCCGCTGCGCGGATCGAGCATGTGGGCACCGCGAATCAGCAGCTCCGCCGGCGTGGCGGGCGCGCGAAACAGACGCTCGACACTCATGCCGCGGCAACCGCCTCCGGTGCGGTTTCGAGCGTGGGCGCTGTGCCAGTTCCGGCGAGCAGCTCGTACAGGACCGCCATCCGCACGACCACGCCGGCCTCGACCTGCTGAGCGATCAGCGCCTGCGGCGAATCGATCGCGTCGGCCGACAGCTCGACCCCACGGTTCACCGGGCCGGGATGCATCAGCAGTTGGTGCGGCTGCAGGCGCGCCGCGTTGACCTGGTAGCGCGTCGCGTACTCGCGCAGGGACGGCACGTACGCCTCGTTCATGCGCTCGTTCTGCATCCGCAGGACGTAGACGACGTCGGCCTCCTCGAGCCGGTCGAGCGTCGGGGCGACGGAGCAGCCAAGCGCCTCGATCCCGCGCGGAATCAGCGTCGGCGGCCCGCTCACCGTCACCTCCGCGCCCATGCGCGCGAACGCGAGGATGTCCGAGCGCGCGACGCGCGAGTGCAGGACGTCGCCGACGATCCAAATGCGCTTGCCGTCGAGCGCGCCAAGGCGGCGGCGCAGGGTGTAGACGTCGAGCAGCGCCTGCGTCGGGTGCTCATGCTTGCCGTCGCCGGCGTTGACGACGGCGGCGTCGGTCCAGCGGGCGACGAGCTGGGCGGCGCCCGCGTGCGGGGAGCGGATCACGATCGCGGCCGGGTCGTACGCGGTCAGTGTCTGCACGGTGTCCTTCAGCGACTCGCCCTTCGTGACCGAACTGGTCGCAGCGCGGATCGAGACGACGTCGGCGGACAGCCGCTTGGCGGCCAGCTCAAACGAGCTGCTCGTGCGCGTAGACGCTTCGTAGAAGAGGTTCACGACCGTGCGCCCGCGCAGCGCCGGGACCTTCTTGATCTCGCGTCCCGCAACCTCCGCGAACGACGCGGCGCGGTCGAGGATCCGCTCGATCCCTGCGCGGTCGAGGTCGTCGATCGAGAGCAGATGCCGCGTCGCCTCGGTGCGATGCGAGCCGTCGAGTGCGGTCATGCCGCCACCTCCAGGGGTGCGCGTCCAGGGGAGATCGTCACCTCGTCGACGCCGTCCAGCTCTTCCACTCGCACGTTGACGCGCTCCTCGCGTGCGGTCGGGAGGTTCTTGCCGACGTAATCGGGCCGGATCGGCAGCTCGCGGTGGCCGCGGTCGGCGAGTACGGCGAGCTGCACGCGGGCGGGCCGCCCGTAGTCGAAGATCGCGTCGATCGCCGCACGCACGGTGCGGCCGGTGTAGAGCACGTCGTCGACGATCACGATCGTGCGCTGCTCGAGCGGGAAGCCGATATGCGAGGCGTGCACGACGGGAACGCTCGGTCGCAGCGCCACGTCGTCGCGGTAGAAGGCGATGTCGACGTCGCCCAGCGGCACGTCGTCGCCCACCAGCTCGGCAACCAGCTCACGCAGGCGCGCGGCGAGCGTGGCACCGCGACGGTGAATACCAACGATGGCGAGCTGCTGCGAGGGGTTCTTCTCGGCGATCTCGTGCGCGATACGTACGAGCGTGCGCCGCATATCGTCGCGGTCGAGGACGACCTTCTCGGCTTCCAACCTGAACCTTCCTGGTCTCACAGGACCGGGTTAAAGGAACGGACGCTGCGCAGCGTAGCAGCGCCTGCCGACGCCGCGGGGCCGCGTCAGGGGCGGTCGACGACCACCTCGACCGTTGCGCCGTGTGCGAGCCGGGTGCCGGCCGCAGGCGTCTGGTGCTGAACCTGCCAGTTCGACTCCACGACGACACCGAACAGGCCGCCGCCGGAGCGTTCGACCTCGAAGCCGCCCGTTCGATCCGCTCGCGTGCGACGTCGAGCCGCAGGCCGACCACGGCGGGGGTCGGGAAGCCAGCGACGGTCGCGGTGCGCGAGGTCGTGGTGGGTGCTGCTGCGTCATCGCCGGAGGAGAGCGCGAGCACCACGATCAGCAGCACACCGCAGAGGAACCCGGCGCCGGCGCCGAGCGCCACCTTCAGCGAAGCAGGCTGGCGCCTCATGTGCTCCCGACGTTGGAGGTGTCAGCGTCCGCCGCAGCGGCGGCGACGACGTCCTTCCAGCGCACCAGCTCGGGCGCCCCGCGTTCGGGGAACGGGATCTCGATCGCGTCGAAATCGCGCGGGACCAGCGTGTCGGGGAAGATCGCGCGCGCCTCGTCGCGGATCTCGCGCCCGCCATAGCGCGTAGACAAGTGCACGAGCGCGAGCAGTTTCACCTCCGCCTCCAGCGCGGCCTTCGCCGCCTGCCCGGCGGTCGAGTGCTGCGTCTCGCGTGCGCGGTCAGCCTCCTCGTGCGTGAAGGTCGCCTCGTGCACGAGCAGGTCCGCACGGTAGGCGGCCTCGACGAGCACGTCAGACGGCGCGGTATCGCCCGAGATGACGAGCTTGCGCCCGGAGCGGTCCTCGCCGATCACCTGCTCGGGACGGACGCCGTTCACGACCTCGCCGCGCTGCAGGCGGCCGAAGTCAGGGCCGGGAGCCACGCCGAGCTGCTCGGCGAGGGTCGCGTCGAAACGGCCCGGCCGGTCGTCCTCGACGATCGCGTAGCCGTACGCCGCGCCGCGGTGGTTGACCGGGAACGGCTCGATCACATACTCGGCCCGCTCGACCGGCTCGTCGTCCTCCAACTCGACGATGTCCACGTCGTAGCCGATGCCGCCCCACACGTGGCGCATCGAGTGCAGCAGCTTCGCGAGACCGGGCGGGCCGTAGATCGTCAGCGGCCGCTCGCGGGCGCGCAGGTCGAATGTCTTCAGCATCCCCGGCAGGCCAAGCCAGTGGTCGGCGTGGAAGTGGGTGACGAAGACGTCGGTGAGGTCCATCAGCCCGACCGAGCGCAGCAGCTGGCGCTGCGTGCCCTCGCCGCAGTCGAACAGGATGCGGTCGGCGCCGCGCCGCAGCAGCAGCGCGGGCAGGCCGCGGCGCGCGGTCGGCACGGAGCCGGCGGTGCCCACGAAGAAGAGCGAAAGGTCCATCGACAGGATCCAGAGCGGACGGGGAACGGCGACGCGCCCGGCAAGATTCGAACTTGCGACCTCTCGCTCCGGAGGCGAGCGCTCTATCCACTGAGCTACGGGCGCCTGGCTTGAGAGCAGCTTATCGCTCAGCCGCCGGCCGGCGGAGCGCCCGCTTCTTCGAGCCGCTCCTCGTAGACGCGGGCGAGCTCGGTGAAGGAGACGCCGAGTCCGCGCGCGACGCGCACCATCGCTTCGAACGACGGATTCGTGCGCCCGCTCTCGAGCGTCGTCAGGTAGTTGCGCCCGAGGCCGGAGGCTTCGCAGACCTCCTCCTGCTTGAGCGACTTGCGCACGCGTAACTCGCGCACGGCGATAGCCAGGGCCCGGCGCTCCCGATGCAGTCCGTCTGCCACGCAGCAACCCTTTACTGGTTGGCCGATTCAATCCACGCCCGAGAGCGTGGATCGTCCCCGCAATAGCGGGGATGCCCCCTGCTTGCTGGGGGATCTTACGCTGGCGCGTGGGCGCTTCAGGGTGCGACGATGCGGAACCGCGCGCTTGCCTTGATGCGGCAAGCGTCGTGACACGCGAGCGCGACGAACGCGCCCGCGGAGGAGTGCGGGCGAGTGTGGATCGTCGCTGTGAAGCGACCACGCCGTCCCGTGCTTGCGCCGCCGATGCGGGTCGCTTCGGCGTTGGGTGGACCGGCGAGCAGCGTCAGATGGACATTGCGCGGGAAGCCCGTCCCCTGCAGCGTCACTGTGCCGCCGGCCTGCACGGCTGCGGGGTCGGCGATGAGCTGCGGGGTGCGCGGCGCCGAGGGAGCGGCGGCCCGGGCGCCCGCGACCGCGGCGACCGACGTCGACAGCAACAGCACGACGAGGGCGGTACGCCGAATCGATGCAGTCATGGGTTGGGCTTTCCCGCTTGACCGGATAAAAAACGTCGCCGTTTGCGCGAGCGCCGTTTCGCTGCCGCTCAGCCGCCCGCCACAGCAGGCAGGATCGTGACCTCGTCGCCGTCGGAGACCGGCGTCTCGAGGCCGTCGAGGAAGCGGATGTCCTCGCCGCCGATGTAGACGTTGACGAAGCGGCGCAGGCCGCCGTCGTCGGCGATCCGCTCGCGCAGCTCACCGAACTGGTCGTAGAGGGCGTCAAGCACCTCGCCGACCGTTCCCCCGTCGACCGAGGTGCTGGAGGCGCCCCCCGTGGCAGCGCGCAGCTGTGTCGGGATCTTCACGACGATCGCCATCAGACCGCCACCGCCGTCGCGGTCTCGGCGACACTCGCCTCGAACGCGTCGTAGGACGGTTCGATCTCCACCGTCTCGAACGTGCCGCGCACGACGTCGAGCGTCTTGAGGCCCTCGCCGGTGATGATGACGACGACGCGCTCGTCCGGGTCGATGTCGCCACGCTCGGCGAGCTTCGCCAGCACCGCCGTCGTGACGCCACCGGCCGTCTCCGTGAAGATGCCCGTCGTTTCGGCGAGCAGCCGGATCCCGGCCTTGATCTCGTCGTCGGTGACGGCGTCGATCCCGCCGCCCGTGCGGCGCGCGAGGTCGAGCGCGTACGGGCCGTCGGCCGGGTTTCCGATCGCGAGCGACTTGGCGATCGTGTCCGGCTTGACCGGCCGGCAGACGTCGTGACCCGCGGCGTAGGCCGTCGCGACCGGTGAGCAGCCGGCGGCCTGAGCGCCGTTCATCGTCGGGACGGTGCCCTCGACGAGCCCGAGCTCGATCCACTCCTCGAAGCCGCGAGCGATCTTCGTGAACTGCGAGCCGGAGGCGATCGGGCCGACGATGCGGTCGGGCACCTGCCAGCCGAGCTGCTCGGCGACCTCATAGGCGATGGTCTTCGAGCCCTCGGCGTAGTAGGGCCGGAAGTTGATGTTCACGAACGCCCACTCGCGCTCGCCCGAGACCTCGGTGCAGAGACGGTTGACGTCGTCGTAGTTGCCTCTCACGGCGACGATCGTCGTGCCGTAGACGCCCGTCGCGAGGATCTTCTGCTCCTCGAGGTCGGACGGGATGAAGACGTAGGACTCCAGCCCGGCTGCTGCGGCGTGCGCCGCGACGGCGTTCGCGAGGTTGCCGGTCGAGGCGCACGCGATCGTCTGGAAGCCGAGCTCCTTCGCACGCGCCAGCGCGACGGCGACGACGCGGTCCTTGAACGAGTGCGTCGGGTTGGCGGCGTCGTTCTTGACCCACACCTCTCTCAGGCCGAGGCGCGCGGCGAGGCGGTCGGCGCGCAGCAGCGGCGTCCAGCCTGCGGGCAGGGTGTCGCGCGGGGGCGGCCCCTCCAGCGGCAGGAAGTCGCGATAACGCCAGATCGAGTGCGGGCCGGCCTGGATCTGCCGGCGCAACGCAGCGGGATCGACGCCCTCGCGCGACGCGTACGCAACCTCAAGCGGGCCGAAGCAGCGCTCGCAGACGTAGCTCGCGTCGAGCGGATAGACGGTGTGGCACTCCTTGCAAGTCAATGACTCTGGCGGCATGAAAAAAACCTCCGCCGGGTTCTGGGGCAGAGGTTCAAAACCGCTCCCACATCTCCCAGGCTCGTTGCTTTGCCTGATGGAATTGGCACCTTTCCCCTTGACGGGGTGGTTGCCGCGGCTTCAAAGGGCCAGTCCCTCCACCGCTCTCGATGCGTACTGCTATGTGAGCAGGAATATACAGCACTTGTCGGCGAGTGGCCAGTCGTCCTTGCGTCTGGCTGTCATTGACAGTCAGCACGGGTCAGTACCGGTCATCGACGGTAAATGACCGTTTCCCGGTAAGATGCCGCGCGCGATGTCCCCATCCCCTGACCCGCGCGTGGTGCAAGTTCGCAGAGCGCTCGGCCGGCTGTGCACCAGAGGACTGCTGCGCTACTGGATCCGCAGCAGAGCCGGTCCGCTGCTGGATCTGCGGTGCGTGCAGGAGCGCGCCACGAAGCTGCTGAACTCCCCCGGCTCCCCCATTGACCTGAACGACTCCGACGGCGGGCCCGAAGCGTTGATCGAGATTCTCCGCGAGCAGGTCGGCGGCATGCGCAGAAGCCAAGTGGAGAAAGAGGAGGGCAAGCTCCTGTGGATCGTGCTCGGCCTCGACCCGCGCTTCGCGGACAAGAGCGCGTGGGTGCGGCGGGAGGCGGCTGGCCGCGAGTTTCGCGGTGGCGAGGCGACGGTGCTGGCTGGGACGATCCGCCAGCTGCACGAGCCCCGCGCGCTCGACGCGCTTACGAGTCGCCTGCTCACATACGAGGATGGACGCTGAGAACCAGCGGCTCAGGTTTCGCAAGCGCGCTTGCAGCGATGGCAGAAATACAGCCGTTCCGGGCTACAATGTCCGTGTGGCGACCGAACTGACCGATCCGATGAGCGACGACCCGCGAAGTCCCCATGCCGAGCTTGCCCAAGCCACGCTTCGCGCGCGTCACGCGCGGTCGCTCACTCGTCTCTCCGGCGGTCGCAGAGCCTGAGGCCTCGCAGGTCGAGGTCATCGAGGCCCTCGACGTTCGCTGGGTCAACATCGAGCAGCCGCGCCACAGCCATCGCGCCTGGCTGGAGGAGCGCTATGACTTCCACGCGCTCGACTACGAGGACGTCTTCTCGCGCAACCAGCGCCCGAAGATCGACGAGTACGACGACTACCTCTTCATCGTCCTGTACTTCCCGCGCTTCGACAAGCACGTCGGGCGCCTGAACGCGGCGGAGCTCGACCTGTTCGTCGGGCCGGACTTCCTCGTCACGCTGCCGAACCAGCCGCTGCAGCCGGTCGAGTACCTGTTCGAGCGCTGTCGCTCCAACGACGAGCTGCGCGAGCAGTGGTTCTCAAAGGGCAGCGGCTACCTGCTCTACAAGATCGTCGACGCCTGCGTGGACGCGAGCTTCCCGATGCTCGCGAAGATGGGCAACAAGCTGGAGCGGATCGAGGACGAGATCTTCGAGGGGCGCTCGAAGGAGGTCGTGCGCGACATCTCGAACGTCAAGCAGGAGATCATCAACTTCCGCAAGATCGTGCGGCCGCAGCGCGCCGTCTTCACCGATCTGGAGCGCACGAAGCAGCGCTACCTGGCCGACGACCTCGACGTCTACTTCGACGACATCAACGACGCATCCGAGCGTGTCTGGCAGATGCTCGAGACCTACAAGGAGACGGTCGAGGCGCTCGAGGCCACGAACGAGTCGGTTCTCTCGCATCAGCTCAACGACGTGTTGCGCGTCCTGACCGTGCTGAGCCTCGTGTTCCTGCCGCTGACGCTGATCGCCTCGATCTTCGGCATGAACGTGCACGTGCCGGGCGAGGAGGAGACGGTCCCCTTCTGGGTGATCATCGCGCTGATGGTCACGCTGGGAGCCGGGATGATCGCGTTCTTCAAGCGCCGGCACTGGCTGTAGAGCGCCCGCTGTAACGCCGTCCGCGCAGCGGAGTAGAAGAGGGCGTGGCCGCCACTTCCATCGAGGCGCTCGAGCACCTCGCATCGTCGTCCGCCGTGTCCGCCCCCAGCAAGCGGATGCTCGTGATCGTCAACCCGTACGCGACGACCGTCTCGGCCCGCCTCAAGCACCTCGTCGTCTACGCGCTGCGCGGCCGCTACGAGGTCGATTCGGTCGAGACGCAGGCGCGCAACCACGCGACTGAGCTGTGCCGCGAGGCGGCGCAGGAGGGCTACGACGTCGTCTGTGCCTTCGGCGGCGACGGCACCTTCAACGAGGCGGCCAACGGCCTCGCGGGCTCCGACACGCCGCTGACGTGCCTGCCGGGGGGCTCGACGAACGTCTTCTGCCGCATCCTCGGCATCCCGAACGACGTCGTCGATGCGACCGAGCACCTCCTCGGGATGGCCGACACCTGGTCGCCCCGCCGGATCGACCTCGGCGTCGTCAACGACCGTCGCTTCCTCTTCACGGCCGGCGTCGGCCTGGACGCGAGCGTCACGAAGCGCGTCGACGCTCGGCCGCGATTGAAGGCGCGCTTCGGACCGTGGTTCTACGCAACTGCTGCGGTCGGCGCGTTCAACAGCGAGTACGTCCTGAACCCGCGCCGGCTCGCGGTCGATTTGCCCGGCGGGGCGACGATCGAGGGGGTTACGGCGATCGTGCAGAACACCACCCCGTACACCTACTTCGCGAAGCGTCCGATCGAGCTCGCCGAGGGCGTCTCGCTGGACAGCGGAACGATCGCCGGCGTCGTCCTGCACCGCGCGGGCCCGCTCGACATCCCGACCGTAGGATGGCGAGCACTCGCCCCGGGCGCGAGAATCGTGCATCACCGTCGTGTCGACAGCTTCGCCGGCGCCGAAGCCGTGACGATCCGCTCGCTCGACGAACGCCCCCTGCCGCTCCAGGTCGACGGCGACTATCTCGGCGAGGTGCCCGAGATCGTCGCGAGCGTCGAGCCCGGCGTGCTGAGCGTCGTCTCCTGACGCGAGCTGTGTCACTTCAGGTCCCGTATCGGGACCCAAAACGACACACGTCGCCAAGTTCGCGCCGAGCCCGGCTAGGGTTCCGGCCGTGCGGCGCGGCTTGGCCCTCCTCTCCCTCGTAGCGAGCCTGGCGACATTCGGCACGTCGGCGGCGCGTGGGCCGAGCGCGCAAGCGCCGAAGCTGGCCGGCTGCCCCGTCTTCCCCGCCGACAACGCCTGGAACCGTCGCGTGGACTCCCTCCCCATCACGCGCAACAGCGCCACGCTGATCCGCAGCATCGGCCTGAACTCCCACTTCCACGCCGACTTCGGCTCCGGGCTGTGGGACGGCGGGCCGATCGGGATCCCGTTCACGGTCGTGGACGGAAGCCAAAGACGCGTGCCGGTCAGGTTCGACTACGCCGACGAGTCGGACCGCGGTCCCTACCCCGTGCCTGCGAACGCGCCGATCGAGGGCGGGCGGCAGGCGGACGGGGACCGGCACGTGATCGTCGTCGACAAGACCGCGTGCAAGCTCTACGAGCTGTACGACGCCCACCCCCTCGATGCAGGCCGTTCGTGGCACGCGGGGAGCGGAGCGACGTTCGACCTGCGCTCCAACCGCCTGCGACCCAAGGCCTGGACGTCCGCCGACGCCGCCGGCCTGCCGATCCTGCCGGGCCTTGCCCGCTACGACGAAGCCGCGCAAGGCGCGATCCGCCACGCCCTGCGCTTCACCGCGCCGCGCACGCGGACGAGCTTCATCTGGCCAGCGCGGCATCAGGCCGGCAGCTCCTCCGACCCCTCATTGCCTCCGATGGGACTCCGCGTGCGCCTGAAGAGAGAGGTCAGCCTGCGCGGCCTGCCGAGACAGGCGAAGGTACTCGCGCAAGCGATGAAGCGCTACGGACTGATGCTCGCCGACAACGGGTCCCCTTGGTATGTCAGCGGCGCGCCGGACTCACGCTGGGACAACGACCAGCTGCACGCGCTCGACCGCCTCAGCGGCCGCGACTTCGAGGTCGTCGACGCTGGCGGCCTACGCTGAGCCGCTCTCACGGACCGTACGTCGCGGGCTGTCGCAGCGGGCAAAAGTCCCGCGCCCCGGGCGTCGTGGGGTCGCCCCGTCGAAGCCACACGCCGGTGTCGTCGGACAGGCGTATGCAGGGCGGCGCGCGGTCGAGCGACAATGCGCGTATCGCGACCACCGAGTCGCGCCTCAGCCCGCGGAAGTCGGTCCGTTCGATGTCGACCTCGAGTCTCACCGCGAGCGCAAACGCGGCCACGCCTATGCGTTCGAAGACCGGACTCGATTCGTCGACCGCGTCTTCCCAGTAGAGCGTTCTCACCCCCGACGCGTGCACCGCCCGCAGCAGCTGCAGGACGTCGCCTTGCGCCTGCGGACCCGAGACGAGGAAGTTGTGGTTGGTGTAGGCGACGACACGGTCGCGCAGCGGAACGCCCTCGCCGAGCTCGGCCTGGCGGTTGCCCGGCAGCCGCCGTTCGCTCGTGCCGCCGACGCCGAACGTCGCCCCGAGATGCGCGAATGCCACCGCAACCAGCAGGAGTCCGATCGCGATGAGCTTCGCGGGGCGTGCGAGCTGCACGGTCCAGGCGGTGGCGAGCACGGCCAGGAAGATCGTGAGCGACATGGTGTAGCGCAGGTCGTGGTGCGGCATGAGCGTCAGCACCGTCCACGCTCCGCCGAGCCCGACGAGCAGCTCGAGCGTCGGATCGTCGAGCGGTCGAGCGCGCACGACCCGGACGACCGCAACTACCACCCCGATCGCCGCGAATGCGAACAGCGGTGCGAGCAGGAGGCTGTTGAGCGTCGCCCATCCGTACCACGTGACGCCGTCGAAGGAGAAGGGCGACGGGCTCGCCGCCGCCGGAACGAATCCGCCTCCCCCGGCAGCACTCAGCAGCGAGGCCCATCTGTCGACATGGCGCAAATACCACGGTGACCCGACGGCGAACGCGGTGGCTGCGAACGCGAGCAGCCCGCGCCAGTTGCGCCAGCCACCACCGTGTGCGAGCACGCACGCGACCAACGCGATGAGGTACAGCGGCGCCAGCTCCTTCGTCTCGACGCCGGCGCCGAGCGCGACGCCCGCCAGGACGGCGATCCCGACCCGGCGGAAGCGCTCGCTCTCCAGCACGAGCCAGACGCTCGTCGCGACGAGCGCCGCCTGCGGGGCGTCGAGCATGAAGACGTGGAATTGCTCGATCAGCAGCGGCGTGCCGAGGGCGAAGACGACCGCCAGGAGACCGGCGAGGCTGCCTGCGACGAGGCGTCCGGTGCGGTAGCAGGAGAGCGCCAGAAGCGGGACGAACACGAGGTTCTGCGCCAGCACCGGGGCCGTCGCGCCGCCCCCGCCGACCAGTGTCGCGAGGCCTCCCAGGACGAAGACGCCGGGTGGGTAGTAGTTGGGGTGATCGATCAGCTGGACAAGCGCGCCGTCGGCGAGCAGGTCGCGAAATTGCAGCGCGACAAGGAGATCCTGGCCGGCATCGCTGTACTGGACGGAGCGGTCGACTGCGAGCCACCAGCAGGTGAGCGCGAGAAAGCCCGCGGTGACGGCGATGGCGCCCCACGCTGCGCCGCTCCAGCCGATTTGGACGCGGCGTCGCGTCGCGATGCCGATCGCACGCGCTCCCCCGACGTCCCAAGCCCCCTCGGACGACATCCGCCCATTTTACCGACTGGAAAACGTCAGGCGCCGGCGCCCGGCGTGACGCGATAGGCGTCGAAGACTGACTCGATGTTGCGCAGGCGGTTGATCGTCGAGTCGAGCGTCTTCGTGTCGGCGACCTCGACGACGAAGCGGTTCTTGATCATCGGCGGAGTGGAGGTGCAACGCGCTTCGACGATGTTGATCCCCGCCTCGCTGAACGTGCGGGAAAGGTCCTCGAGCAGACGGTGGCGGTCCCAGCCATCGATGTGCAGCTCGACCTTGAAGGCGGTCGAGGACTCGCCGTCCCACGAGACCGGCGTGAAGCGGTCGGGGTCCTTTCTGAGGATCTCGACGTTCGGACAGTCGCCGCGGTGGATCGTGATGCCGCGCCCGAGCGAGACGTAGCCGACGATCGGGTCGCCCGGCACCGGCCGGCAGCACTTTGCGAGGCGCAGCATCACGTCGCCGACGCCGTCGACCGAGATGCCGAACTTGGTCGAGGACGTCGGGCGGCGTTCGCGCTGCGGGCGCGTCTGCATCAGGTCGTCGGCCGCGGTCGGCGTGCCCTCGGCGGCCTCGCCTTGCTTGAGCCGCTGCATCACCTTGTTGACGACGACCGTCGGCGAGATCTTCGCTCCGCCGAGCGCGATGTAGAACTCGTCGCCCTTGCGGAAGCCCATCTCACGGATCACGTCCGCGAGCAACGGCGAGCCGACGATCCGCTGTGCCGGCAGGCCCTGCTTCTTGAGGTGGTCCTGCAGCAGC
Organism: Conexibacter sp.; assembly: GCA_035264605.1. Taxonomy (GTDB): domain Bacteria; phylum Actinomycetota; class Thermoleophilia; order Solirubrobacterales; family Solirubrobacteraceae; genus Conexibacter. The sequence goes on from DATFPW010000113.1 coordinate 12,016, forward strand.
TCGCGGCCGGCGTGCTCGGTGTCCTTACGCGTCTCGCTCTTGAAGAACTGGCGGATCTTGTTGCGCGCGCGCGTCGTCTTGACGACGGCGAGCCAGTCGCGCGAGGGCCCGCGCTCGCGCTTGGACGTCAGCACCTCGACGATGTCGCCCGACTTCAGCTCGTACGAGAGCGGCACGATGCGGCCGTTGACCTTCGCGCCGACACAGCGGTGGCCGACGTCGGTGTGCACCTCGTAGGCGAAGTCGAGCGGCGTCGCGCCCGTCTGGAGCGACTTGACCTCGCCCTTCGGCGTGAAGACGAACACCTCGTCCTCGAACAGGTCGACCTTCAAGGTGTCCATGAACTCCTTGGGGTCCGACAGCTCCTGCTGCCAGTCGAGCAGGCGTCTCAGCCAGCGCAGCTTGCCGTCGTCGTCGACCGCTCTGTCGGTCTTGTAGAGCCAGTGCGCGGCGATCCCGAACTCGGCCATGTCGTGCATCTCGCGCGTGCGGATCTGGATCTCGAGCGGCCGCCCCTCGGGCCCGATCACCGTCGTGTGCAGCGACTGGTACATGTTGAACTTGGGCATCGCGACCCAGTCCTTGAAGCGCCCGGGCAGCGGCTTCCACAGCGAGTGGATGACGCCGACGGCGCCGTAGCAGTCCTTCACGCCGTCGACGATCACGCGCATGGCCGTGAGGTCGTAGATCTCGTTGAACTCGCGGCCCTTTCTCGTCATCTTCGAGTAGATCGAGTAGAAGTGCTTGGCGCGGCCGGAGATCTCTGCCTCGATCCCGAGCGCGTCGAGCTCTCTCGCGACGAACGCGCCCGCCTCGTTGACATAGCGCTCGCGCTCGGCGCGCTGCTGGTTGACCAGTCCCTTGATCTCCGCGTACTTGCGCGGGTGCAAGGCGGCGAACGCGAGGTCCTCCAGCTCCCACTTGATCGCGTGGATGCCGAGCCGATGCGCGATCGGCGCGTAGATGTCGAGCGTCTCCTTCGCCTTTTCGATCTGCTTCTGCTTCGGCATCGCGCCGATCGTGCGCATGTTGTGCAGGCGGTCGGCGAGCTTGATCAGGATGACCCGGATGTCCGAGGCCATCGCAACCATCATCTTGCGGTAGTTCTCGGCCTGCGCCTCGTCGCGCGAGGAGAACGTCAGGCCGGTGAGCTTCGTGACGCCGTCGACGAGCGAGGCGACCTCTTCGCCGAAGGTGGCGGCGACGTCCTCCAACGAGGCGGACGTATCCTCGACCGTGTCGTGCAGAAGCGCGGCGCACAGCGTCTCGGTGTCGAGCCGCATCCCGGCGCAGATCTTCGCCACCCCGACGGGGTGGATGATGAACTCCTCGCCCGACTTGCGCCGTTGGTCGGCGTGGTGCTCGCAGGCGTAGACGAACGCTCTCTCGACCTTGTCGCGGTCGATCTCCAGCGTGCTCTCGGCGGCATGCTCCTCGACGATCGCGAACAGGTCGCCGAGCAGCTCCCTCTCGGTGTCGGTGAGGCCGGCGCGGCGCACCGGAAGCGGCGTGACGGGGTGATCGATTCCGTCGACGGTCAGGCGATGCTCGTCCGCGCTGGCCTGCGACTGCACGGCGACGACCGCCCCAGCGTTCGTCACGCCGAGGTCTGAAGCTGTCCCGTTGCCGTTTCCGTTGCCTTCAGCCATCTGAGGCCGTCCTCGTATCGCTGCATCGTCGCCCGGTAGGTCGCGGAGCGCTCGAGCGCGGTGCGCTCAGCGTCTCGGACCATGAGGGCCGGCTGATCCCGGTCGAGGCTGACGAGGTCCAGCTCCGTGAGGATCGCCACCAGCCGGGCCGCCTGTACGACGGATCGGACGTGGGGACCGTCCCCGCGAAGCAGTGCCTCGAGCTCCTCGCCGGCCACGCCACCACGGCCCCGCAGGGCCCGGTAGAGCGGCACGAGCGCAGCACGAAGGCCGTGCTCCGACTCATGGATCTGCTCGGCAAAGCGTAGCTCAGCGGGTCCCCAGCAGAGATGGGTGAACGTGCTGGCACCCCCTTGGCGCAGCCGCGCGTCCTCTGCCGGGTGAGCGGGCGGGTCGAGCGCGACGAGGTGCTGGAAGGCGTCGGCGAGCTGCGGCGCGCGAGCGAGGGCCGCGTGGGAGCAGAGTGCGAAGCCACCGGTGCGGGCGCTCAGCCCGTGGATTCGGCGCGGAATGTCGGCCACGACCGCGAGCACTGCGCCGCCGCTGGCAACGAGATCTCGCAGCACGGCCACTGCCCCTTCCCCGCGTCGATCGATGACCGTTCGACCGCCATCGGCAGGCGTCACCGGGGGTATCGCGGTCTGGTCCAGGACAGCCGCGAGCCACGTGTCTCGAGCGGGCTCGCCGACGACCTCGATCGAGCTGGGAACCGTGACCTGGGCCTGGCGCAGGCGCAGTCGTGGCTCGACGGCTCCGTTCCAGCTGTTGCGCTCAAGGCGGAACGTGGCGTCGGCGGGAGTGTCGGGTCTGACCGGCAGGCGCCCGTCGCAGCCGAACGCGACGGCGCGGCAACGGCCGCCGCCTGCCTCGACGGTGAACCGGACGTGCTTGCCCTCCTCCCCCATGGTCCGGGCGTCCACGAGCGCCGCGCCGGGGACAAGCAGGTTGACGCCCGGATTGCCCATGCCGGTCGGCTCGAGCTGGGCGAGCTCATCGGCAAGCGCGAGGCCCAGCTGAGCGCCGCCGACGACAGCATCGACGCGCTCAACCGGCTGGAAGTCGTCGGCGGTGAGGACGGCAGCGGCGTGAGCCTCGAACGCCTCGCGCAGGTCGTCCACGCGCGCCGCCTCGATCGTCAGGCCTGCTGCGGCACGGTGGCCGCCGTAGCGTTCGAGCAGCGGAGCGGCCGCGTGCAGCGCGCCGAGCAGGTCGAACGCGGGGATCGAGCGGCCCGACCCGGTTCCGGAGCCGTCGGCCGCGTCGAGCGCGATCAAGATCGTCGGCCGGTGCGTGCGCTCGACGATGCGCGAGGCGACGATCCCGATCACGCCCGGATGCCAGCCCTCGCCCGCGAGCACGTAAGCAGGCCGCGGGCCGAGCTCGCGCACCTGCGCCTCGGCTTCGAACAGGATCCGCTGCTCGGTGAAGCGCCGCTCGACATTGGCGGCGTCAAGCTCCTGCGCAATCGCGTCGGCGCGCGCCTCATCCCGCGTCAGGACCAGCTCGACGCCTGCGTCCGCTCGGTGCAGCCGCCCGGCGGCGTTGATCCGCGGAGCAAGCCGGAAACCGACACTGCGAGCGTCGAGGCCGCTCGGGTCGACACGCGCCACACGCATCAGCGCGCGCAGTCCGGGCTTGCCGGTCGACCCGAGCGCGCGCAGCCCGGCGCGCACAAGGCGGCGGTTCTCGCCACGCAACGGCACGAGGTCGGCGATCGTCGCGAGCGCGACGAGGTCGAGATCGCCGTCGGCGGTCGTCGGATCCGCGCCGGCCGCGAGCGCGAGCGCCTGCGCCAGTTTGTAGGCGACGCCGGCAGCGCACAGGTCGGGGCACGGGTAGCCGCCGAGCGACGGATGCACGATCGGCGCGTCCGGAAGCGCCTTGTCGGCGCGTGGCTGGTGGTGATCCGTCACGACCACGTCAAGCCCGAGCTCGCGCGCCAGCGCGACCTCCTCGACGGCCGTGATCGCGCAGTCGACGGTGATCAGCAGCCGCGTGCCACGCGCCGCGAGGCGCTCGACCGTCGTCGCCGCGAGCCCGTAGCCGTCGTCGACACGGCTCGGCAGGAACCAGTCGACGTCCGCATCGAGGCGACGAAGCGCGCGCACGAGTACAGCCGTCGCACACACGCCGTCGACGTCGTAGTCGCCATGCACCGTGATGCGCGAGCCGGCGGCGATGTGCCGTGCGATCAGCTCGACGGCTGCCTCCATCCCGGCGAATGCGCGCGGATCGTGCACATCTTCCGCAGCGAGGAAGGCACGGGCCGCAACGGGATCGCCGAGACCCCGCCGCACGAGCACCTGCGCGAAGGTGCGCGAGCAGCCCAGTGCGGCACCCAGGCGCTCGACCGAGGTCGGATCACATGGTGCAATCGCGAGGCGTGGAGCAAGCGGCCCGGCTTCGGCGAGCGGAGATGGCTCGACGGCGACGGGCGGTGGCGCCAGGGCGGACACGAACGCAGGCTACGGCCCGCTCACGACGGAAGCGTCAGCCCGAGCGCTGGCAAGGTAGATGCGGACGGTGCCCGCAGCGCCGAGACCGACGACTCAGATCGGCTCGGCGTACAGACGCTCGCGCCGGATGCCCTCGGCGTACACCAGCGCGAGCCCCAACACCGCGCCTGGGATCCCCTCCAGCGCGGTCAGCAGGTGCGTGTCGTCCTGCCCCGGCACCGTGAAGCCGTTGATCGCGAAGCCGACGATGATCGCGCCGAACAGCGCTCCGAGGAACGCGCCGACGATCCCGCCCCAGAAGCGGTCGGGCAGGAATATCGTGAAGTGCCAGATGGCGAGTCCCATCATGACCCAGGCGAGCATGCCCATCAGTGGTTCTCCTCGTGACGGGACGCCTTGAACGGCGAGTTCCGGGGGTCGCCAGGCAAGGACGCAGGGAGGGTGCAATGGCAGCGCCATTGCCCCGACTGAGGACGCCGCATGACGACCATCCGGGACCGCCGTTCGGGGCGAACCGTTGCGGGGAGGGCCACCATCAGCGGGACCTCCCGTGGCGGCGGCTGCGTCTGCTGGTGCGTGGCTTGCGCGGCTCCTGCACCATGCCGTCGTTCTCGGCTTCGTCCGGAGCGCGGCCATTGACGTCCGGCTCGGCGGGAGGCCTCGGCGGCGTCGGTGACGACGACGTCGGTGGCGCGGGCGACCCCGAGGGAGGCGGCACGACGGCTGCGGCTCGACCACGCCGCCGCGGCGACGGCGCGATGGCTGCGTCCTCGTCCTCGTCCACGTCAAGGTCGCGGCGCAGCGCTTCGAACTCCTCTCTGGACAGCTCGCCCGGCTCGTCCGGCGTGGTCAGGCGCCTGCGCGGAGCAGTCGGTCTCGCCTCCGGCTCGACGTCGACCGGTTCGCCGCCTGCCGCGACGGCGTACGCCGGGACGATGCCCCCGTTTGCCGCCTCGATCCGCTCACGGCGCGCCTCGTAGACCGGCTCGCGCTCCTTCCAGTGCGTCAGCACCGGTGTCGCGATGAAGATCGACGAGTAGGCGCCGGAGATCACGCCGATCAGCAGGGCGAAGGCGAAGTCGCGCAGCGTCTCGCCGCCGAACAGCATCAAAGCGAGGATCGGCAGAGCCGTGCACAACGACGTCGCGAGCGAGCGGGTGAGGACCTCTGACATCGAGCGGTTCGCGATTTGCGAGAACGCAGCTCGCGGCATTCGCGGCATGTTCTCGCGGATGCGGTCGAACACGATGATCGTGTCGTAGAGCGAGTAGCCCAGGATGGTGAGCAGCGCGGCCACGGTCGCCGACGTCACCTCCCGGCCCGTCAGCGAGTAGATGCCGCCGGTGATCAGCAGGTCGTGCATCAGTGCGATCAGCACCGGGACGGCGAACTTCCACTGGAAGCGCAGCGCGATATACGCCGAGATCACCAGCAGCGAGGCGATGATCGCGATGATCGCGTTGTTCGCCACGGTCTCGCCGAAGGTCGGGCCGACCGAGGTGCTGGAGAAGTTCGACGTGCCGCCGAAGGCCTGGTCGAGTCTCGCCTCCAGCGCTTGGACCTTGGTGGGCTGCAACTGCTCGGTCGAGATCTGCACGACGTTTCTGCCGAGGTCCGGGTTGTCGACGCGCTGGATCTTCGCGTCGCTGATCCCGTTCTCCTCGAGCAGCGAGCGGAGCTCCGTCTCGCCCGCCGACTGTGCCATCGCCGTCGTGATGCGCGTGCCGGACGTGAAGTCGATGCCGAAGTTGAGGCCCTTGCCGCCGATCGACAGTGCTCCGATCAGCAGGATCACGCCGGACATCGAGAAGAACCATTTCGATGCGCCCATGAAGTCGAAGCGCCAGCGCGCGCCGGCGACGTGCGCTCCAACCGCCGCTGGGTTGGAGAAGACGCGGCTGCGACCGAGCGTGGCGAGTATCGCCTGCGTCGCCATCACGGCGGTGAACAGCGAGACGAGCGTGCCGACGCCGAGCGTGAAGGCGAAGCCCTTCACGCCCGCGGTCGCGAGCATGAAGAGGATGAACGCCGTCATCACCGTCACGACGTTCGCATCGATGATCGCCGTAAGGCCCTTTCTGTAGCCCGTGGTGATCGCGACCGGCACGGACTTGCCCGCGCGCAGCTCCTCTTTGACGCGCTCGAAGATGACGATGTTCGCGTCCGCCGCGACGCCGATCGTGAGGATCAGGCCGGCGAGTCCCGGCAGCGTCAAGGTGATCGGGACCAGTTTGATCAGCGCGAAGAAGTAGATCGCGTAGATCCCGAGTGCGGCGGTCGCGATCACGCCGAGCATCCGGTAGAAGACGATCAGGAAGATCGCCACGACGAGCAGGCCGACCGCGCCCGCGATCAGACCCTCGTGCAGCGCCTGCTTGCCGAGCGTCGCCGAGACCTGCGACTGCGAGATCAGCTTCAGGCCGATCGGGAGTGCGCCGAGCTGGATCAGGTTCGCGAGGTCCTGGGCGCTCTGGATCGTGAAGCCGCCCTCGATCACCGCGCCGTTCTCGCCGTCGATGCCGTCCGGCAGCCGTTGCGGGTCGATCGAGGCGACCGAGATCAGTCTGCCGTCGAGCGCCACGGCGAAGTGCTGGAGCACGGTCTGCGGATTGACGCCCGGCAATGTGAGCGTCGTGCCGCGTTGCGAGATCGCGCGGGTGACGTCGTGGAACGCGTTCTTGCCCGCGTCGGTGAATCTGAACTCGACGTCAGGGCTGTTCGTTTCGTTGAAGCCCTGCTGCGGATCCTTGATGTCCCTGCCCGACAGCGCGACCTGATCGCGCAGCACGTAGAAGCGCGCCGTCGGATCGTCGATCGGCACTCTGTCGTTCGCGGTCGCCGCGGCCGCCTGCAGCACGACGTAGCCCTGCGGGACGGTGAGCACCTGGCTGTCGGCCGGCAGGCTCGTTCTGTCGATCGCCGACAGCAGGTCTTCTCTCAGGCGCTCGGGCCCGGCGAGGTAGCGGTGCTCTCTGTCGAACAGGTAGTACGCGGAGCCGCGTCGCGAGGCACCTCTGTCGCTCGCGGCTGGTGTCTGTCTCGAGGCGAGCTTGACGGCGTCGTAGAGCGGCTGGCCTTGGCTCGGGTCGCCCGCAGCCTGGCTGATGCGCTGTGCGTCGGGATCCTGCGCAGGCAGAAGCGGGGCGACCGTTCTGCCGTCGGGCGTGATCGCGTTTCTCTCCCAGTCGTAGAAGTACAGCTGCGCGGGTGTGCCGACCTGCTCCTGCGCACGTTTGATGTTCTGGACGTCGGGCAGCCCGACCGAGAGCTGATCTCTGCCCGAGCGCTGGATCTCGGGCTCGCCGACGCCGAGCTGGTCGACGCGCGAGCGGATGATGTCGAGCGCCCGATCGAGCGCTTCCGGGGTGACCGTCGGTACCTGCGGGGTCGGCTCGCCCTGGTAGACGAGCTCGACGCCGCCCTTGAGGTCGAGGCCGAGCCGCGTCGGCTTGATCGCGATGACCAGCAACGAGGCGGCGAGCAAGCCGGCGACGAGGAGCAGGATGAGGCCGTTGCGGCGACGATCGGTCATGGCGTGCCGATCCTACTTCGCGGGCGTGAGCACGAGCAGCAGACCGCCGTCGTCGTCGTAGGCGGGGAACAGATCGGCGACGGCCTGTGCCGGAAGATCTCCCTCGGCGTTGACGGTCACCGGCTTGTTTAGCGCGCGCACGCCCCACTCGAGCACGGTGCCGACGACGTCCTGGCCGTCCCCGCCGAAGTCGAGGCCGAGCACCTCGCGCACGGAGCGGCCGATGACGCGCTCGTCGTCGAGGCCGGTCAGCTCGAACGAGCCGCGGCCGCAGCCGATCACGCGACCCTCGCGGTCGCACACAAAGAAGGCGGCGTCGGGCGCCGGGTAGTAGTCGTCGAGCAGCTCGAAGAGGAAGCCGAAGCCGCATCTGGCGCAGCCCTTCGGCTCGCGGCGGAAGCCGGCAGTGCGATCGGTTGCGGTCGTGCGCGCGCCGCAGTTCGGGCAGATGAAGAGGTGCGCCATCCCGGCACAGCATACGAGCCTGGGCATGAAGCGCGGATAAGGAACCGCGACCTGCCGAACCGCCGCGAATTTCGCCTTCGCGCGGATCGGCCGGCGGCGGCTCGTCGGGCGGCAAGCGCCGAGATGATCGGCCCTCGGAGGCCCTCAGTCGAACAGCTGGGCGCTCTCGGCCGGGGGCTCGAGACCGAGGTGCAGCCATGCGCGGCGCGTGGCTGCACGGCCGCGCGGCGTGCGCTCGATGAAGCCCCGTTGGAGCAGGTAGGGCTCGTAGACGTCCTCGACGGTGTCCTGCTCCTCGCCGACTGCGACGGCGAGCGTGGAGAGGCCGACGGGGCCGCCGCCGAACAGTTCGCAGATGGCGCGCAGCAGCTCGCGGTCGAGTCGGTCGAGCCCTTCGTGATCGACCTCGAGCAGATCCAGCGCATGCCCGGCGACGGCGGCCGTGACGGTGCCGTCGCCCCGCACCTCGGCATAGTCGCGGACACGCTTCAGCAGCCGGTTGGCGACACGCGGTGTGCCGCGGCTGCGGGCGGCGATCGCGTGCGCGCCCTCCTCCTCCACGGCGATCTGCAGCAACGCCGCAGAGCGCCGCACGATTTGCGCCAGGTGGACGGCGTCGTAGTGCTCGAGTCGGTGTTGGATGCCGAAGCGGTCCCGCAGCGGCGTCGTCAGCAGTCCGGCGCGTGTGGTCGCACCGACGAGCGTGAACGGCGGCAGGTCGAGCGTCACGACCCGCGCGCCGGCGCCCTGGCCGACGGTGATCGGCAGCTGGCCGTCCTCCATCGCCGGGTAGAACGTCTCCTCCAGCGCGCGCGGGAGGCGGTGGATCTCGTCGACGAAGAAGACCGCGCGCGGCTCGAGCGCCGTCAGGAAGGCGGCGACGTCGCCCTTGCGCTCCAGCGCAGGGCCGGCTGTCTGAACGAACGGGACGCCGAGCTCGGCCGCGACGATCTGCGCGAGCGAGGTCTTGCCGAGGCCGGGCGGCCCGGCGAGCAGCACGTGGTCGAGCGCGTCGCCGCGCGCGGCGGCGGCCTCGATCGAGACGGCGAGCTGCTCGCGCACCGACGCCTGCCCTACGAAGTCATCGAGTCGACGCGGACGCAGCGAGCGGTCGAGCTCGTCCTCAGGCAAGACGTCCGGCGTCTGGATGCGCGGCGCGGACGTCAAGAGCGCGCAGTCCGCAAGGCGTGGGCAATCAGGTCCTCGGCTGTGTCGCCGGCAGCGCCGTCGAGCAGCTGGTCGGCCTCCTGGCTGCTGTAGCCGAGCTCCAGCAGGCCCATGCGAGCGAGCGAGCGCGGGTCGTCGCCTACCGAGACGCGGATCTCGCCGTCGTCCGGCAGCGTCACGCCGGCCTTCTCGCGCAGCTCGACGATGATCCGCTCGGCGGTGCGCTTGCCGATCCCCGGGACCGCTTGGAAGCGGGCGGCGTCGCCGGCTGCGAGCGCGCCGATCAGCTCGCGTGGCGAACCGCCGGAGAGGACGGCGAGCGCCACCTTCGGCCCGACCGACTGCACGCCGAGCAGCATCAGGAAGAGGTCGCGCTCCTCCTCGGTCGCGAAGCCATAGAGCTGCAGCGCGTCGTCGCGCACGATCAGGTGGCTGTGCAGCGTGACCGGCTTCCCGGCCGCGGGAACGTGCTTGAGCGTCTCTGAGGACACCGCCAAGCGGTAGCCGACGCCGGAGACGTCGACGACGACTTCTCCCCCGCTTGGCGGGGAGGGGCGGCGGCCGGCGACCTCGCCGCGCACGAGCGCGATCATGGGTTTCGCCCTCCGGCGGACGCAAGCCGCCCGCCTACGGGCGACGTCACGGCCGCGGCGGCCGCGAGCGGCGCGCGGTTGAGATGGCAGATCGCGACGGCGAGCGCGTCGGCGGCGTGGTCGGGCTGTGGCAGCTCTGGCAGTGCGAGCAGGCGTTGCACCATCTGCTGGACCTGCGACTTCTCGGCGCGACCCGAGCCGCAGACCGCGCTCTTGACCTGCTGGGGGGTGTAGGAGCCGCACGGCAGGCCGCGCTGGCCGGCGGCGAGCAGCACCACCCCGCGCGCCTGGCCGACCGCGAGTGCCGAGCGCGCGTTGGCGCCGAAGTAGAGGTCCTCGATCGAGACGGCGAGCGGCTCGTGTTCGTCGATCAGCTCGCCGATGCGTGCGTGGATCGTCGTGAGGCGCCGCTCGAGCGGCAGGCCCGCCGGCGTCTCGATGACCCCGCCGTCGAGCGCGAGCAGGCGGCCGTTGCGCTGCACGACGACGCCATACCCCGTGCTGGCGGTGCCCGGGTCGATGCCGAGGACGATCATATGTTCGGGATTCTGCGCGCAGAGCCGGACGCCTTCCGGCGCTCGCAGGCGTGCGGGAGCGGCGTGCCGGCCGACCGCACCGCGAGCACGTCCCACGGGCCTGCGTGGGCGACCGGCGCACTGCGCACCGGTGCGTCGAGCGTCACCGCGGGCGGGCCGCCGGTGGCAGCGCTGCGCGGAGCGCGAACGAGCAGGCCGGGTTGGCTCATCGTGCGCGCGACGCGGTCGAGGCTCACCTGCAGCTCCCACGCGAGCGCCGACCCGATCGTGTGGTTGACGGCGATCCAGCCGGCGAGTGCACAGCGCCCCATCGCGACCTCGCCGCCCGAGCCGGCGACGGCCGCGCGCAGATCGTGGTGGGCGTGTGCGACGGCGGTCCCCTCGCGGACCTGGTCGTCAAGACGTGCCAGGCGGCCGGCCGCGGGGACCGCGAGCGCGACGGCGAGCAGCAGCGCCAGCGCGAGCCGGCCGGCACGCGCGGATCCGGCATTCGTCGAGACGCTGCGCGGAGCCCCGGCTTCGTGCACGCGCTGTGCGAGCGCCGCGGCCCCGACGCCGGCGAGCACGCACGCGCAGGCGGCGGCCGGCATCCCGTAGCGCGCAGGGCTGGCGTAGCCGGCCGCTGCCATCGCCGCGAGCAGCGTCAGCCAGGCGATGGCGCTCAGCGCCAGCGCACGCACAGCCGGGACACGAGGACGCAGTGCGACGCCCACGCACGCGAGCACCCAGACGATCGCGAGCGTGAGGCCGAGCTCGCCGCGCAGCGCGCTCCCGGCCGATGTGCGCGTGCTCGGGTTGCGTGCCGTGGAGCTGGCGGCGAAGGGGTCTCCGGCAAGCGCTGGAACGCCGATCCACAGCACCACGACCGATGCGACGCCGAGGATCAGCACGACACGCTCGCTCGAGGCCGCCGTGCGCCAGCGCCACAGCGCATAGATCGTGAGGAACAGCGTGAGCTCCGGGCGGATGAGCGCAGCGGCGACGCCGAGCCCGAACGCGAGCGTGCGCCGGCCGGCGAGCTCGCGCTCGAACGCCCACAGCAGTGCGGCGATCAGCAGCGGCTCGGAGGCGCCCCGCCAGGCGAGTGAGACGACGTCGGCGAGCAACAGCAGCGCGATCGCGGCGACGACACCGGCAAGCGCGCCGCCGAGGCGCCGCCCGAGCGCAAACGCGCCGGCCAGCGCGAGCAGCAGCCCGGCCCGTGCGACGAGCAGCCACAGTGCCGGGGCGGCGTCGCCGGCCAGCGAGAACGGCGTCGTGAAGAGGACCGGCAGTGGCTTCCACGACGGGCCACCCGCGAGAACGAACGGCTCGCCTCCGGCGCCGGGCATCAGCTCGCGGCCCCACACGATCCAGGCGAACGGGTCGTAGCTCGGGCTTGAGGGCGCCAGCAGGGTCAGCGCGGCGAGCGCGAGGCACGCGGCGACCAGCGCGATCGCCGCACGCATCGCGGCGTCAGCCGGCCAGCTTCTCGAGCAGCTCGGCGTCGACGTCGAAGTTCGCGTGGACCGCGTTGACGTCGTCGTTGTCTTCGAGCGCATCGAGCAGGCGCAGCAGACTGCCCGCGTGCTGCTCGTCGAGCGTGACGCGCGTCTTCGGGCGCTGCGTGACCTCGGCCGTGCCGATCTCGATCCCCGCCTGCTCGATCGCGGCGCGCACGGCGGCGAGGTCGGCCGGCTGCGCGAGCACCTCGAAGACGTCCTCGTCCTGGGCGATGTCCTCGGCGCCGGCGTCGATCGCGACGATCAGGTCGTCCTCGCTCCAGCGCTCCGCGTCGACCGTCACGACGCCGAGCTTGTCGAACAGATAGGCGACAGAGCCGGGCTCGCCGAGGCTGCCGCCGTGCTTGGAGAGAATGTGGCGTACGTCGGAGCCGGTGCGGTTGCGGTTGTCGGTCAGCGCCTCGATCAGGAGTGCGACGCCGCCGGGGCCGTAGCCCTCGTAGACGATCGACTCGATCGCGTCGGCGTCCGCGCCCTCGCCGGTGCCCTTCGCGATTGCGCGCTCGATGTTGTCCTTCGGCATCGAGGCGTCCTTCGCCTTCTGGACGGCGTTTCCGAGTGCCGCGTTTGTCTCCGGATCGCCGCCGCCCTCCTTCGCCGCGACGGTGATCGCGCGTGCGAGCTTCGTGAATGCTGCGCCGCGTCTGGCGTCGACGATCGCCTTCTTGTGCTTGATCCCCGCCCACTTGGAATGTCCAGCCATGGGCTGGAGTCTACGAAGCGGGCGGCCGGCCGCGTCGCCGCGTAGTGCCGCTCAGGCGAGCGCCTGCGGATGGCTGCGGTACCACTCGATCGTGCGGGCGAGGCCCTCGTCGAGATCGATGCACGGCTCCCAGCCCGTCAGGCTGCGCAGCTTCGTCGCGTCGACGTACTGGCGATCGATCTCGCCGTCGGGCGTGCCGCTGCCGCGCACGTCGGGCTCGACGTCTGTGCCGGCGATCGCACAGATGCGTGCGACGACGTCGCGCACGGCGTGCGGCTGGCCGCCGCCGGCGTTGAACGCCTCCCCGCGGGCATCGTCGCGGTCGAGCGCTTCGGCGAGATGCAGGTACGCCTCCACCGCATCCTCGACGTAGAGGAAGTCGCGCTCGGGGCTGCCGTCGGAGCGGATGACCGGCGCGCGCCCGACGAGCGCGGCACCGATTGCCTCGGGGATCAGGCGCGAGCGGTTCAGATCGCCACCGCCGTAGAGGTTCGCGAAACGCGTGACCGCCACCGGCAGCCCGAACGTGTGCCAGTAGGAGCGCGCGATCATGTCCGTCGCCGCTTTGCTGACGTCGTAGGGGTAGCGCGGATCGAGCGGCATGTCCTCGCGGTAGGGCAGTGTCGCGCTCGCCCCGTAGGCCTTGTCGGACGCGGCCACGACGATGCGCTCGGCGCCGTGCAGCCGGCACGCCTCCAGCAGGGTCCACGTGCCGCGGATGTTGGACTCGAACGTCGCAAGCGGCGAGCGGTTCGCGGTCCCGACGATCGTCTGCGCAGCGAGGTGGAAGACCGTGTCGACCGCGTACTCGCCGAGCGCCCGCGCGACGAGACCGGGCTCGTTCAGGTCGCCATGGACGACGTCGAGCGCGTTCTCGATGCCGTCGAGCAGCAGCGCCGAGCGCGGCGCGCGGTCGCGCTGCAGGACGACGACGCGGTCGCCGCGCTGCACGAGCGCCCGCGTGAGCCACGCGCCGAGCAGCCCGTAGGCGCCGGTGACGAAGACGACGCGGCTCATGCCGGGATGCGCACTTTCCACGGCGCCAGTCCCTGCGCCCACAGGTCGTTCAGCAGGACCGCGTCCTTGTATGTGTCCATGCAGTCCCAGAAGCCCTCGTGGCGGAATGCGTGCAGCTGTCCGTCGGCTGCGAGTCGCTCCAGCGGTTCGCGCTCCAGGACGCTGTCCTCAGACAGGTAGCCGGCCACGCCGGACTCGAAGACGAAGAAGCCGCCGTTGGCCCACTGCTGCGCACGCGGCTTCTCCTGGAAGCCGGCCACCCGGCCGTCGTCGGCGATCTGGGCGACGCCGAACTGCAGCTCGGGCCTCACGACCGTCACCGTCGCCAGGTCGCCGTGCGCGCCGTGCGCGGCAAGCAGCGCGTGCAGGTCGATGTCGGCGACGCCGTCGGCGTAGGTGGCACAGAACGGCCGGTCGCCCAGCTCACGTGCGGCGGCGAGCACGCGCCCGCCGGTGGGGGTGTCGAGGCCGGTCGCGAGGCACTCGACGAGAACGCCGTCGGGCCAGCGTTCACCGCTTGCGAACTGTGCGACCAGCTCGCCCTTGTAGCCGGTACAGAGCAGGAAGCGACGGAAGCCCTGCGCGGCGTAGATCTGGATCACGTGCCACACAATCGGGCGACCGCCGATCTCCACGAGCGGCTTCGGGATCGACTGGGTGCGCTCCTGCAGCCGCGTGCCGCGTCCGCCGCAGAGGATCACGACGGTGAGCTCGCGCGGGTCCATGGCGCGGATCTTGCCAAAGGGATCTGGCAGCGGCGCCGTGCGAGCCCTCGCGCGTCGGCGCCGCGTAGGATGCGCGGCCATGCCCACCGTATCCCCCGCCATCTTCAAGGCCTACGACATCCGCGGTATCGCGGGACAGGACATCGACGGCGACGTCGCCGAGCTGATCGGCCGCGCCTTCGCGCACGTCCTCTCTCAGCTGTCCGGCAAGCCGATCGGCGACCTGCGCGTCGGCGTCGGGCGCGACATGCGCCTGACGGCGCCCGAGCTGGCGGGCCGCTACCGCGACGGCTTGGTCGCCGAGGGCGTCGCCGTCCTCGACGCGGGAATGGTGGGCACCGAGATGCTCTACTGGCTCGTCGGCTCGCGCGAGCTGGACGGCGGGCTGATGTGCACCGCTTCGCACAATCCGAAGGCGTACACGGGCGCGAAGCTCGTGCGCGAGGGCGCGCTCGCGCTGTCGGGCGACGAGGGCATCCAGGACATCCGCAAGCTGATCGAGGCGGGGATCCCGGACTCGCCGGCGGCCGGGTCTGGCTCCGTCGAGCAGCTCGACCTGTACGCGCCCTTCCACGAGACGGCGCTCGCGCTCGTCGACACCAGCGCGATCAAGCCGCTGAAGGTCGTCGTCGACGGCGGCAACGGCATGGCCGGTCCGATGATCGGCCCGCTGCTGGAGCAGCTCGGTCTCGATCTCGTGACCGCCTACTGGACCCCCGACGGCAACTTCCCCGACCACGAGCCGAACCCACTGCTGCCGGAGAACCGCGAGTTCATCATGCGCAAGGTCGTCGAGGAGGGCGCAGATCTGGGGATCGCTTGGGACGGTGACGCGGACCGCTGCTTCTTCATCGACGACACGGGCGAGTTCGTCGACGGCGACTTCCTCACTGCGCTGCTCGCGGAGGCGCTGCTCGTCAAGGAGCCCGGTGCGACCGTCCTGTACGACGTTCGCGCCAGCCGCGCCGTGCGCGACACGGTCGAGGCTGCCGGCGGAATCGCGCTCGTGAACCGCGTCGGCCACGCGTTCTTCAAGACGCGCATGCGCGCGACCGGAGCGGCATTCGGCGGCGAGGTCTCCGGCCACTACTACTTCCACCAGTTCTACAACGCGGATTCCGGCACACTTCCGGCGCTGCTGATCCTCGAGCTGCTGTCGAAGAAGGGCGTGAAGCTGAGCGAGCTGCTCGCCTCGCTGCGCGCCAGATATTTCATCTCCGGCGAGATCAACTCGGAGGTCGCCGATCAGCAGTCGAAGATGGCGGAAATCGAGGCGCGCTACGGCGACGCCGAGATCGACCACCTCGACGGCGTCTCCGTCGACTACGACGACTGGCACTTCAACGTGCGGCCGTCGAACACCGAGCCGCTGCTGCGCCTCTGCCTCGAGTCGCTCGTCTCGCACGCGGACATGGAGCGCCGGCGCGATGAGGTGCTCGCGCTGATCCGCGGCTGACGTCGTGTCCGACGCCGCCGAGGCCGGGCTGACGCCACATGACGCGCTCTCCGAGGCAGCGGGCATCGGCATCCACTGCATCCCGCTCCCCACGCCGTTCCTCGTCGGCCGCGTCAACTGTTACCTGATCGAGGACGACCCGCTGACGCTGGTCGACACGGGGCCCAACTCGGGCAAGGCGCTCGACGAGCTTCAGCAGGCGCTCGCCGACCGCGGACATCGCATCGAGGACCTCGGGCTGATCGTCGTCACCCATCAGCACATCGACCACATCGGCCTGCTGGAGGTGCTGGCGCGCCGCTCCGGCGCCGAGGTCGCCGCGCTCGATCGGCTGCAGACCTATCTCGGCGACTTCCGCCGTGCCGCGGAGCTCGACGACGAGTTCGCCGTCGCGCTGATGCTGCGCCACGGCATTCCCGCCGAGGTGACCCAGGCGCTGCGCTCCGTCTCCTCTGCCTTCCGGGGCTGGGGCAGCGGTGCGCCGGTTACGCAGCCACTCCCGGACGGGACGCAGCTGACGCTGCGCGATCGCACCTTCGCAGTTCAGCACCGCCCCGGCCACAGCCCGTCCGACACGGTCTTCTGGGACGAACGCAGTGAGCTCCTGCTCGGCGGCGACCACCTCATCAAGCACATCTCGTCGAACCCGCTGGTCGCGCGTCCGCTCGACGAGCGGCCGGACGCGGTCGCCGAGGGCGTCGGACGCCCGCAGGCACTGCGCACCTACATCGCGTCGCTCACGCAGACGCGCGCGCTGCCGGCCCGCATCGTGCTGTCCGGCCACGGCGAGCCGGTCACGGATCACCGTGCGCTGATCGACGAGCGCTTCGGCTTGACCGAACGTCGCGCTCGCAAGATCCACCGCCTGCTGGACGACGGTCCGCTCTCCGCCCATGAGCTCGCGCAGCGGATGTGGGGCAACGTCGCCGTCACGCAGGCCTTCCTGACGCTGTCCGAGGTGCTCGGCCACCTCGACCTGCTGCAGGTCGACGGCAAGGTCACCGAGCACGACGACGCAGGCGTCGTGCGCTTTGCGTCAGTCGCTTCGTAAGCGGCGCGCATCCCATATCTGGCGGGTACCGTCAAACGTTGTGATCGCGGGTCCCCCCGACGCGATACGCACGGTCCCGACGTGCGCCTGGTGCGAGCAGCCGCTCGCCCACGGTCCGTTGCGCGCGTTCGGCCAGTTGCGCTGCGATCACTGCGGTGCGACCACCGCGCTGGATTGGCCCGCCGAGCGCGAGCTCGTGCGGGTTCCGCTGCTCCCAGCCGTGCAGGCGCGCGGCACGCACCGCATCTGCACCCTGGGCGAGGCCGCGCGCCGGCGTGCGCGCCGGCGCCTCGCATCGCGCATCGCGCGCGTCGCGCCGCCCGGTCCGGTGCTTGACGTCAGCAGCGGCGACGGCATGCTCCTCGACGCGCTCCGTGCCACCGGTCGCCTCACGACCGGGATCGTCTCCGGGCGCTCGGAGGAGACGACGCGCGCCGGCGTCCAGCACGCGGAGATCACGGAACTCGGAGGACGCTACGCGGCAATCGTCTTCTGGCAGTCGCTCGGGCGCCTGCGGGCCCCCGGCGTCGCACTCGACCATGCCGCAGCGCTGCTGAAGCCCGGCGGCCTGCTCGCGATCGCGCAGCCGAGCCCGACGCGCCTGCAGGCGCGCGCGATCGGCGAACGGTTCATCGCGCCGGGCGTCCCGCGCCACCGCGTGCTGATCCCGCCGCAGACGCTGATGGAGCGCTTGCGCGAGCTTGGGCTTCAGGCCGACCGCATCGACCACCTGCTCGACCTGCCGACGCCCGGCGGCTGGCTGCAGAGCGTGCTCGGCGGCGTGACGGCGATCGAGGCGCGGCGCTAGCTCAAGCGGGGCGTCGAGCGGTGCGGCGCTCGGTCGCTTCGGTCACGATCCGCACGATCTCATCGGTGTCGTCGACGATCGCGAACAGTTCGAGGTCGGTCGCGGAGATCTTGCCGGCCCTCAGTACATGCTCGCGCAGCCAGGCGACCAACGGCGTCCAGTAGTCGCTGCCCACCAGCACGAGCGGGAAACCGCGGATCTTGCGCGTCTGGATCAGCGTGAGCGCCTCGAACAGCTCGTCCAGCGTGCCGAAACCGCCGGGGAAGACGACGAAGGCGGAGGCGTAGCGGACGAACATGACCTTCCGCGTGAAGAAGTAGTGGAAGTGCAGCGGACGGTCGATGTAGGGGTTCTCAGGCTCCTCGAACGGCAGGTCGATCGCGAGGCCGACTGACAGCGCGCCCACGTCGCGAGCGCCCTCGTTCGCGGCCGCCATGATGCCACTGCCTCCGCCGGTGATGATCGCGTAGCCGGCGAGCCCAAGACGTCTCGCGACCTCGACGGCTTGGTGGTACTCGGGGTCGTCGGGGTGCGTGCGCGCAGAGCCGAAGACTGTGACGCCGCGCTCGACGTCGGCGAGCGCCGCAAAGCCGATCTCCAGCTCGCGCCGCATGCGCTGGATGCGCATCGGATCGGTGGCGACCTCCGGTGGACCGACCAGCAGCTCCTCGTCGGGTGTGCGGGTCGGCTCGTCGTCTGGCCGGAGGTTCTGGGCGTCGGTCACAGGACCGAGTATCTCAGGAGCCCGAAAGCGGCCTGCGACCACCCGCCCGGGACCTGGCGGCCTGGGCTACGCAACCTCGTCATACGCCGGCCGCCGCACCTGCATACGGCGGTTGTCGGTGCCGGTGAGTACGAGCGGATCGCCGCACATCTCCATCAGGCGGGAGAAGTTGCGTTGCGTGATGTGGTTCGCGAGCGACGCCGGGTCGCGCGGGTTCGCGTCGGGATCGTCGGCCGTGAGGTCGCATGTGAAGACGATCGAGCGCTCGTTCTCGTAGCGCCCGTTGATGATGTTGTAGAGCTGCTCGAGCACCCAGTCGGTCGGCCGCGCGACCGCGAGATCCTCGATGTGCAGCAGCTCGACGCTCGTGAGGCGATCGATCAGGTCGAGCGTCGAGCCGGAGTCGTCATCGCCGTACGTGCGGCGGATCTCGTCGAGCAGACGCGGCCCGGTGTAGATCGCGACCGATCGCCCGGCGGCAAGCGCCTGCTGGGAGATCAGGTAGGCGAGGTGGCTCTTCCCGGTGCCGGGGCTGCCGAGGAACCACATCCCCTCCCCGCGGTCGAGCATCTCGTCGACACGGTCGCAGTAGCGGTGCACCGCGCGCACCACCTCGGGCGCGTCGCGTGCGATCGAGGGGATCGGCTCGCGCTCGAAGGAGAGGTTGCGAAAGCGTTTGGGGACCTCGCGCGAAAGGCGTCTCGCGCGCCGCCGCGAGACGTGCTCGGGCCAGCAGCGACAGCGGTAGGTCGTGTTCGCCTCGAGATCGACGACCATGCCGCTGCCGTCGCAGAGGCGGTGAGGGCATTCGCGAGGGTCGCCGGCCACGAGGGTCGAGTCTAGATGGTTGATCCCACGATCTCGCAGCCCATCGCATCCACGAATCTCGTGGATCCAACCATCTAGCCCCGCTCCAGGCGGTCCAGGTGCGCGATGTTCGCAGCGTCGTCCGGTTCCTCGCTCGGAGCGGCCGCGAACCAGGCGTCGAGGATCTCCTCCAGCTGAGCGGCGGAGGTCGTGCGGAGGCTCAGTGCGAGTACGTTCGCGTCGTTCCAGCGCCGTGCTCCCGCTGCTGTCTCCGCGTCGGCGCAGAGCGCTGCCCGCACGCCGCAGACCTTATTGGCAGCGATCGAGGCGCCGGTGCCCGTCCAGCAGCAGACGATCGCCTGCTGCGTCCGGCCGTCCGCGACGTCGCGTGCCGCCTGCTCGCTCGCCCACGCCCACTCGCTGCGCTCACCGGGCGCGAGTGCGCCGTGCGGCAGCGGCTCGTGACCCCGTGCACGGAGCGCCTCTGGGACGAGCTCGGCGACGCCGGTCAGCTCGTCGGCGGCGACGGCGATGCGCATGTCGCGAGTATGGCGCGTTTCGCCCTCCGGCAATCGCAAGCGACTGCCTGCGGGCGACGTCACAGGGGCGCCGGCGCGGGGGTCCCCCAACCCCCGCGCCTGTCCCCCTGAAGCGTGGCGCGGGGGTCCCCCAACCCCCGCGCCCGTCCCCCAAGCGAAGTCGGTCGCGCCTCCCGCTAGTGCGCTCGTTCCGGCAGCGGCCGGAAGCCGTCGAGGAAGATCTCGGCTGCGCGGCGGTTTCCGCCGATGCGCAGCTGCTCGATGGTGTGTGTCGGCCCGAGCGCCTGTGCCCAGGCGCTTGACGTGCCCGTGATGACGGCGTCGGCATGCTCGGCCGATCGATGCACGACGCTCGCAACCCCTCCCGCCATCCGCAGCGTGTAGAGGTCGAGCGCGACGCCCTGCTCGTCCTCGACGATCAGCTCGACCTCTGCGGTCGCGTCGACCGGCGGGGTGACGACGCACCCGGCGAGCCGGAACATCGCCGTCACGTCGACCCACTCGTCCGGCTGCGGCGCCGACCATGCCCAGCGCAGCGCCCACTGGACCATCGGCGCAAGGATCGACAGCATGTCACGGCCGGCATCGGTCAACTCGAATTCGACGCGTGGCGGCACCTCCGCATAGCGGTGGCGCACCACAAGCCCTTCCGACGTCATGCGATTGAGGCGCTGCTCGAGCGCTCCGGTCGACATCCCGGGGAAGGTCCGCTGCAGCTCTGAGAGGCGCAGCGCGCCGAAGGCCAGCTCGCGTGCGATCAGGAGGATCCAGCGATCTCCGACGACGCCGAGGGCTCGCGCGTCCGGCGACCACTGTCGCCGCCGTCGAATTCCCGACACGTCGGATCGAGCCATCACTGGTCCCCTCTCTCGGCTCCCGGCGAACCACCGGCGGCACCATCCTTCGACACCGCCCCAGACCCCGTTCAACAACCCCAGACAAGGTCTGCAGCGCACCGGCTCTGATTGGGAAACTACCATGACTCCTGCGGCAGTGTCCACTTAGTTCTGTTGCAAAGCCAGCGGCTCGGAATGTGCGATAGGTGCTGCGCTTGCGTTGCTCAAGTGCGTGCTATTGCTCAAGAGCTCTTTCGCGTTCAAAACTGGCCGCCGTCTGTGGGTTTGGACAGTTGGCTGCGTAAACGTGCGCGTCTCAGACGTTGAGGCCGCTTCCTCCGGCGCTCGACCTGGACATTGTGGACGCGGAGCATGCGGTTGCGTCGGGCGCACAATCCGGGTACATGCTTCTCGATGGCTCTCGCGCCGAAGGTCACGCTCGCCGTGTTGCTGCTCGCATCGGTCGGGGTTGCCTATCTCGGCCCACCACCGCGGCGGCGAGTCAGCCTCGCGGTGCGCAGCACCGTGCTGGCGCTCAGCACGGGGGGCTACCTGGCGGCGGTGGCCGCCCTCACTGCCGGAGCGACCGTCCTGGGGATGCTCACGCTTGCGCTCGCAGGCGAGCTCGTGTGCACGGCAGGGTGGCTCAGTCGCGGCGATGCGCCGCCGGCCGACGACGACGGCGACGACGGGGGAGGGGGTGGCGGCGGACGCAGACCAAAGCCGCCACCGCCTGACTGGGACGCCTTCGAGCGTGCGTTTCGCCGCTACGTGCGCGACCGCGAACGCCAGCGCGTCTAGTGACGTCGCCGGAAGGTCGCCGCTTGCGGCGACCGGACGGCGAAACCCCGAGTCGGCCGCTTGCGGCGACCGGACGGCGAGCCTTCTATCGACTGGCTGCGGACCGGGCCCGCACGAGCTCGAGGAAGCGCGCGTGCAGCCGTGTCTCGCGGCTGAGCTCGGGATGGAACGCGATCGCCAGTCGATCGCCTTCGCGGACGGCGACTGGATGGCCCTCGACGGCCGCGAGCACCTCCACCCCCTCCCCATGCTCGGCGACCCACGGCGCGCGGATGAAGATCGCACGTACGGGCGGCCCATCGATCCCGACAACGTCGAGGTCGGCCTCGAACGAGCGCACCTGGCGGCCGAAGGCATTGCGCTGCGCGCGCATGTCCATCAGGCCGAGGTGATTGCGGTCGAGCATGATCAGCCCGGCACACGTGCCGAACAGCGGCGTGCCGGACTCGGCGAGCTCACGCAGCGGCTCGGCGAGCCCCTCGCGCTCGATCCCGAGGGTCATCGTCGTCGACTCCCCACCGGGAATCACCAGCCCGTCGAGCCCGTCGAGATCGGCCGGCACGCGCACCTCGCGTGGATCAGCGCCCAGCTCGCACAGCATGCGCGCATGCGCCGCAAAGTCACCCTGGAGGGCGAGGATGCCGACGACCGGCGCGTCCACGTTGTGGCCTACCAGCCGCGTTGGGCGAGCAGCTGCTCGGACTCGAGCTTGGCGCTCTCGAGGCTGACCATCGGGGTACCGAGGCCGGTGGAGGCGGCCGCGACGCGCTCAGCGTCGGCGTAGTGCGTCGTCGCCTCGACGATCGCCTTCGCTCGCAGCTCCGGATCCTCGCTCTTGAAGATGCCCGAGCCGACGAACACACCCTCGGCGCCGAGCTGCATCATCAGCGAGGCGTCGGCAGGCGTCGCGATGCCACCGGCGCAGAAGAGGACGACCGGAAGCTTGCCGCGCTCGGCGACACCGCGCACGAGGTCGAGCGGCGCCTGATGCTCCTTCGCCGCCGTTGCCAGCTCGGCGTCGTCGAGTCCTTGCAGCCGGCGGATTTGGCCGGTGATCATGCGCATGTGCGTGACCGCGTTGACGATGTCGCCGGTGCCGGCCTCCCCCTTCGAGCGGATCATCGCGGCACCCTCGCCGATGCGCCGCAGCGCCTCGCCGAGGTTGGTCGCGCCGCACACGAAGGGCACCTTGAAGCCCCACTTGTCGATGTGGTGCGCCTCGTCGGCCGGCGTGAGGACCTCGGACTCGTCGATGTAGTCGACCTCGAGCGCCTCGAGCACCTGCGCCTCGGCGAAATGCCCGATGCGAGCCTTCGCCATGACCGGGATCGTGACGGCCTCCTGGATCCCCTTGATCATCTCGGGATCGGACATGCGCGCCACACCGCCGTCGCGCCGAATGTCGGCCGGAACGCGCTCGAGCGCCATCACTGCACACGCGCCCGCCGCCTCAGCGATTCGCGCTTGCTCCGGGGTGACCACGTCCATGATCACGCCGCCCTTGAGCATCTCGGCCAGGCCGGCCTTGACGGTGAATGTCGCCTCGTCGCGCATCTGGGCTGGAATATAGCCCCGGCGCGTCGACGCTGCCGGCTGGCTAGCCTTGCCCGCCGTGAGTGAGGCGATCTACCTTCCGGAGGGGCACGGCCGCTTCCTCCCGACCGAGTTGGCACGCGGTCCATGGGACCCCGACGCGCAGCACGGCGGCGCACCCGCAGCCCTGATCGCACGCGCCGTCGAGCAGACGGAGAGCGCCGTGCCGATGGACGTCGTGCGACTCACGTATGAGTTCCTGCGCCCGGTCCCGCTCACCCCGCTTGACCTGACCACGCGCATCCTGCGGCCCGGCAGGCGCGTGCAGCTGATCGAGGCGACGTTGCGTGCCGGCGAGCAGGAGGTTGTACGTGCGACCGCCCTGCGGATTCGTAGCGACGCGGTGCCCGCGCCGACGGCCGAGCGCGTGTCGCCTCCGCACGGCGGACCGGCGACGAGCGCGCCGATCCACATGCCGGCGTTCGAGCGCGGCCCGACGATGTTCGCGCGCGACGGCATGGAGGTTCGTTTCGCGAACGGCGCCTTCGCCGACGTCGGGCCGGCGTTCGCGTGGTTTCGACTGCAGGCGCCGCTCATCGCCGGCGAGGACCCGTCGCCGCTCCAGCGACTCGCCGCCGCGGGCGACTTCGGCAACGGGATCGCGACGGCCGTCTCGTGGGCCACGCACGTCTTCATCAACCCCGATCTCACGCTCTACGTCGAGCGGCTGCCCGAGGGCGAGTGGGTCGGGCTCGATGCGGTCACGCGCGTCGGCGATGCGGGCATCGGCGTGAGCGACAGCGCGCTCTACGACGAGCGCGGACGCGTCGCCGCGCGCAGCAGGGGTTGTATGTAGCCGAGCGAGAGTGAAGTCGCGCCCACCGTGTGTTTTGCCCTCCGGCAATCGCAAGCGACTGCCTTCGGTCGACGCTACTTGAGCCGGAACGCTTTGATGCGCGTCTCGTACTGCTGTGCGTCGCGCGCGTAGACCCCATAGGCGAGGCCCTGCAGCAGCGACAGCAGGGCGACGTGCGAGCGCACGTACGCCGGGCTGTTCGACGAGTAGTACAAGCGGATGCGGGCGAGTCGCGCGACCTCCGACAGCGTCGCATCGGTGATCGCGATCGTCGGCGCTCTGCGATGGCGCGCGAGCTTCATCGTGCGGGCGATCAGCGGATGCGGACGGCCGGCGGAGAGGCCGATCACGAGCGTCATCTCGTCGATGCGCGAGAGGCGGCCGAGCGCCTCCTGCGAGGGGCTCGCGACGACTTCGGCGCGGATGTCGAGCAGCATCAGCAGGTGGCGCAGGTAGCTGGCGAAGAACGCCATCTGATCCGTGCCGGCGATCAGCACACGCTCGGCGGTGGAGATCGCCTCGACGGCGGCCTCCATGTCTCTGCGTGAGAGCTTGCGGGCGGTTTCCTCAACGTTGACGTGGTCGGTCGCGAGCGCCGTCTCGTACTCCGTCTGGTCGAGCGAGAAAAGCGGGGCCGCGACTGCGACCGCTCCGCCGCCGACGGCTCCTTGACCAGCGCCAGCCTGCCGGCGGTACTCCTCGCGCGCGGCCTGCTGCAGCTCGGGGAAGCCCTCGAAGCCGAGCGCCTGAGAGAAGCGCACGACCGTGCTGGAGGAGGTCGATGCGCGGCGCGCGAGCTCCTCGGCCGTCTGGAAGGCGGCCTCGTCGAGGTGGTCGACGATGTACTGAGCGACGTCCTTCTGAGAGCGCGAGAATTCGTCGAATCGGGCAGTGATGTAATCGGAGAGCGCCTGGTGGCCGTGAGGGCGCGGCGGCTCGGGGGTGGTGGTGGCGGAGGCTCGCTTCATGGGCAGCGATGGATTCGACGTGTGCCCGGTGCTCTCCTGCACGACGGCCGCTCGCTCTATGCTGCCCGGCCGATGCGCACCCTTCCGACAAGCCTCGCCGGCGTGCTCGTGATCGAGCCGGACGTTCACGGCGATCACCGCGGCTTCTTCGCCGAGACGTTTCGCGAAGACGCGTGGACGCAAGCCGGCATCGACATGGCGTTCGTGCAAGACAACCACTCGCGCTCGCACCGCGGAACGCTGCGCGGCATGCACTTCCAGACGGCGCCGGGCCAGGCCAAGCTCGTGCGCTGCGCACGCGGAGCGATCTTCGACGTCGTCGTCGACCTGCGACGCGAGACCCCCACCTTCGGCCGCTGGGAGGGCTTCGTGCTCGACGACGAGTCGATGCGCCAGCTGTTCGTCCCGATCGGCTTCGCGCACGGCTTCTGCGTGACGAGCGAGCTCGCGGACGTCGTCTACAAGTGCTCGAGCTATTACGACGCGGCGACCGAGTCCGGCATCGCCTATGACGACCCCGCGATCGGGATCGAGTGGCCGATCGGCGTCGAGCCGATCGTCTCCGAGCGCGACGCTACAGCGCCACGGCTCGCCGACGTCGCGAGCAAGCTTCCGTTCTAAGAACCTGTTCGAGCGGCTGACCGGCCGTGAAGCCGGCGGGGCCTCAGCCGTCGAGCGTGCCGGTGCGGTGGTCCTCGTTCTGCTGACGCTCGCCGAGTACCTGGATCACCGCGTAGGCGATCAGGATGTTGGCGATCACGCCGATGCCGAGGAACGTCACGAGCAGGCCGAACGTGAACGTGAAGGCGGGTGAGGCAGCGAGGATCACGCGCGGCAGCTTAGCGAAGCATGCGGCGCATCGGCGTGGTGGCGAGCTGTGTCGTCCGCTTGCAGACGCGCCTGGTGCCGGCGAATCCCGTGTTCCCGATCGGGTACCGTTGCCGTATGGATTCCCCCCGCGAGCGCGCCTGCCCGAGTTGCGGCGCACCCGCCGCCACCCCGCAGCGCTGGTGCCTCGACTGCGGGCACGAGCTGCCCGGCCCGCGGCGTCCCGGATTGCGACCGGCCGTCGGCATCGCGACGACGCTGGCGGTGCTCGTGGGTGCAGCGTCCGCGGGCGGCTACACGCTGCTGCAGGACGACAAGCAGCCGCCACCACCGCCGACGACCGTCGCGCAGGCACCGCCCGCCACGGCGCCCACCGTCGCACTTCCGCCCGCGACGCAAGAGCCGGCGCCGTACACACCCGCCCCCAGCACGCCGCTGCCGAGCACCTCGAGCTCGAGCACCGGCGGAGGAACGTCGTCGTTCGACGGCGGTTCCTCGTCGTCGAGCTCCGGCGGATCGACCGGTGGCAGCACAGGCACCGGCAGCTCCAACGACGGCTCGCTCCAGCAGGGCACGCAGACGAGGGACACCACGCCGCGACAGCCGCAGTTCGCGGTCAGCGATATCGCCCTCGGCGCGGCGGCCGTCGCATACGCGCCGTACGCGGCACCGGACGTCGACCTCGGGGATCCCAGCCGCGTCGTCGACGGATCCACGCGCACGGCCTGGAAGGCCCCGGCCGCTGCCGATCCGACTGCGCCGCCGCAACTCGGCGTGTACGTCGACCTCGCCGGCAAGGAGAAGATCCGCAAGCTTGTGCTGGAGACCCCGACGCCGGGAATGAGCATCGAGATCTACGGCGCGACGAGCGGCCCGCCCGCCTCGATCACGGATCCCGGGTGGGATCACCTCGCGAGCCGCTCCGGCACCGCGGCGGAGACGGCGATCAAGCTGCCCACGCAGCCGTACCGCTACGTGCTCGTGTGGATCGTCGGAGCCCCGCCGGATGGCGCCCGACCGGCGATCTCCGAACTGTCGCTGCTCAGCCTTCAGCCTGAGTGAGCGCAGCCGCCGGGTCGTAGTACCGACCCATGCGACGGTTGCCACTTGAACGCAAGCGGTCAGGCTGGGAAGCTGACGTATCCCATCCGCAGCACCCGTTACGAGGAGGACGCGCCAGCCGCATCAGTTGCAGTGCGACGGTGTGCAGCGCGCGAGGCCGGGGACGCCCCGCGCACAGGTCGTTGCACGCCGACGTTGGTCCTCACCTGCCATTCGGGGGGCGCAACTTAGGAGGAGCAGATGTACAAGACGGCACGGGAGTACGTGACCGGACTCGGTGAGTGCGTCAGTGAGTACGAGACGGTGCTCGAGGGTGCGCGCAAGCTGGCCGACCTGGGAGTCGACGCGCTTCCGATCTGTGGCGAGGACCGCAACGTCCTCGGCATGCTGTCCGAGCGAGATGTCGTGCGCATCGTCGCGCAGCGTCGCGATCCGGACGCGGTTCGGATCGGCCGGCTGCAGCTCCAGGCGATTGCGAGCGTCGATGCGGACGCGTCGATCGACGACGCGTGGACGACGATGATGGAGCACGACCTCGTGCAGATGCCGGTGACGGACGACGGGCGCCTGATCGGCGTACTGCGCCGTACTGACATCAGCGGCCGCCTCGGCGAGCCGCGCAGCGTCGTCCCGGCCTGACTCAGCGCGCAAGCAAGGTGTGACGCGGCCGGGGCGGATCCCATCCGCACGCCCCGGCCGCGTCGAGCGCAAGGCTGGCACGTAGCCTCGCACCGGGCGTTCCCATGCGAGGTGAGACCTCGCGGTAGGAACAAGCACGCGCCTGGAAAACTATAAACAGGCCCGTCTTTTGTTGTCAACGAGCGCCGCATTGGTTACTGTCGAGCCGATGGGGGTTTCACTGACAGCGAGTCGCACGATCAGCCGGACGCCGCCCGCCCCGGCTGCCCCGGCTGAGCAGGTGCGTCGACGCGCTGAGGAGGACGGCGATGTTTCCTGAGGGCGTCTATGGTCGCGCGATGCCGATCGCCGCAGATCGCGTGCCCGAGCGCCTCCCGCGCGGGCGTCACGGCCTCCCGCGCCGCTTCATCGTGCACAACCAGCGCGAGCGGATGCTGCTCGCCGTCGCCGAAGCCGTCGCCGAGCAAGGATTCGTCACGACGACCGTGGCCGACATCATCGCCCGAGCGCGCCTCTCGCGGCGGACGTTCTACGAGCACTTCGCCGACAAGGAGGAATGCTTTCTCGCCGCCTACGACACGGTGGTGGAGCAGCTGCTCGCGGCTGTCGGCCAGGCATACGAACAGGCCGACGGGTGGCCCCAGAAGGTGCACGACGGGCTCGAGACGTTTCTCTCATACCTCGCGGCGGAGCCCGCGTTTGCGCGCATGTGCATCGTCGAGGTCGTCGCCGCCGGACCCGAGGCGCGCAGCCGCCGCGACGCCGCGATGCGCGTGTTCATCGACTTCCTTGAGCCGGGCCGGACGGAGGCGCCGAAGGGCATCGTCGTCCCGGCGCTCGCCGCCGACGTCGTCGTCGGCGGCATCTACGAGATCATCTACTCGCGGCTGCAGCGCAACGCAGCCGACGAGCTCGTGGAGATGCTCCCCGAATTGCTCTACTCGGCGCTTGTGCCCTATATCGGGCATCGCCCGGCGGAGAGAGCGGTCGCCGAGGCCCGTGAGCGCGCCGGCGCCGCCTGACCGCCGGCAGTACTACGCCGCCATCATCCCGTCGTAGACAAGCGATCTCGACGACAGCGCCGGGCTTGCTCTGCAGGCACTCCGCGACGGCATCGAGACGGTCTGCGCGACGCCGCATATCCGGCACGACCACGCCGTGGATATAGCGTCGCTCCCAGGCCGTGTCGCCGCCGTGGAGGCGGAGCTGGCGCGCCGCGAGATCGGGGTGCGTGTCAGCGGGTGCGGGCCGAAGATCGCGATGTGCGCGGGCACGTGTGCAGCTGAGCCTACGCCGCTATGCGAGGAGGAGTGGCGGGTAGGCTGGTCCCATGGCGACGGACAGCTGCGCCCACCTCGACCAGATCCAGATGCTCCAGCCGCCGGCTGAGGTGCCGGGCTGCCCGCAGTGTCTCGCGATGGGCTCGACGTGGGTGCATCTGCGGATGTGCCAAACATGCGGTCAGATCGGCTGCTGTGACAACAGCCCGAACCGCCACGCGACGGCGCACCACGAGGCGAGCGGACATCCGATCATCCGCTCGATCGAGCCCGGTGAGGACTGGTCCTGGTGCTACCCGGACGAGTTGATGTTCCGCATCAGCGGATCACGTTGATCTCCGGGTGCGTCGCGAGCAGCGTCTGCGTGAAGACGTAGTCGAGCGCGCCGATGCTCAAGAACACGAGCACGACCGCCTCGTTGACGGCGCGGCCCACGCCCTCGGCACCGCCTGATGCCGTCATGCCCTTGTAGCAGCAGACGACCGCTGTGATCGCCCCGAAGAGCGTGCACTTAAGCACCGAGCCCCACAGGTCGGTGGTGTTGGCGTTGGCGAGGAAGGTCGCGAAGAACTGTCCGGTCGAGCCACCGTTGAAGGCGTTCGCGAGCAGGCCGCCGGCGAGGCCGGCGACGATTGCGAAGACGTCGAACAGACCGGTGACGAACATCAGCGCGAGGAAGCGCGGGACGACGAGATTCTTAACCGGGTCGACGCCGAGGACCTGCAGCGCGTCGAGCTCCTCGCGGATCTTGCGCGCGCCGAGGTCGGCGGTGATCGCCGTGCCGGCGACGCCGGCGACGATGATCCCGCAGAAGATCGGGGCGAACTCGCGGATCACGGCGAGCACGAAGAGGCCGCCCATGCGATCGAGCGCACCGAAGATGATCAGGAAGTTCGCCGCCTGGAGCCCGGGGACGGCGTACGCGGCGACGAGCGTCGTGACCAGCAGCGGGAACCAGCAGAGCTTCAGGGCGAACAGGAACTGTGCGACGAGCTCCCCGCCGTATGGGTACGGCGGCCGGATCGCCGACACGATCGTCTTGGCGGTGAGCACGATCAGGTCCCCGAGCTCCTCGAGCGTGGTGTGCGCCGGGACGAGCGTCCGATTGGCGACGCGCTGGAGCATAGAAGCCAGAGTATTAGTGCGCTAGCAGACTGTCAATCTGCTGCCGTAGCGCGACCGGAACCCGCTCCGCGTACAATGGGACGAACTGATGGCGCTCCAGATCGAAGACCTCGTCAAGCGCTATCCAACCGGCACCGAGGCCCTCAAAGGCGTCTCGCTCACGATCGAGCCCGGGCAGTTCTTCGGTCTGCTCGGCCCGAACGGCGCCGGCAAGTCGACGCTGATTCATTGCACGACCGGGCTTGCGTCGGCCACCTCGGGCTCGATCCGCGTCTTCGGCAACGACGCGATCCACGACTACGAGCAGGCGCGAACTGCCGTCGGTCTCGCGCCGCAGGACCTCAACCTGGACTGGTTCCTGACCGTCGAAGAGACGCTCGACTATCACGGCGGCTACTTCGGCATGGCGCGACGCGACCGCCGCGAGCGCTGCAGAGAGCTGCTTGAGGCGTTCTCGCTCGTGGAGAAGAAGGACGAGCGCACGCGCACGCTGTCGGGCGGGATGAAGCGTCGGCTGATCTTGGCGCGCGCGCTGATGCACCGGCCGAGACTGCTGATCCTCGACGAGCCGACCGCAGGCGTCGACGTCGAGCTGCGGCTCGAGCTGTGGCAGTACGTGCAGCGCATCAACGCCGAGGGCACCACGATCCTCCTCACCACGCACTATCTTGAGGAGGCCGAGCAGCTGTGCGGCCACATCGCCTTCATCAACGGCGGCGAGATCGTCGCGACAGGGACGAGCGACGAGCTGGCTGAGCGCTACGGCGTCGACTCGCTCGAGGACGCCTACCTGGAGCTCGTCGGGCGCAAGGAGCTCTCGCGTGCGCACCTCGCAGCGGAGGAAGTCGTATGAGCAGTGGCACGCTGACCAAGCCCGATGCGCCGCCGGCGCCGCCGCGCGAAGGGCGGCTGCGCCTCAGTCCGCGACAGATTCGCTTTCTCGCGCTCGTGCGGCGGGAGTGCAACCGCTTCATGAAGATCAAGCGCCAGACGATCGGCGCGCCGCTGCTGGAGACGTTCCTCTACATCTCCGTCTTCGGCGCTGCGCTCGGCACGCGGATCGACACGCTGCACGGCTTCAAGTACGTCGTGTTCGTAGTACCCGGGCTGATCATGATGGCGTGGGCGATGAACGCGTTCTCGAACAATGCGTCGTCGATCCTGCAGCAGAAGTTCCAGCGCTCGATCGACGACCAGCTCTCCTCCCCCGCCTCGCCGACCGAGCTGCTGCTCGCGTTCTCGCTCGGCGGCTTCCTGCGCGGCGGTCTCGTCGCGCTGCTGACGTTCATCGCCGCGTCGCTGCTGATCGACCTGCCGGTCGAGCACATTCTGGTGCTGATCCCCGGCCTGTTTCTGGTCGGCTCGTTCTTCGCGCAGCTCGGCGTGCTCGTCGGGATCCGCGCCGAGCAGTTCGACGACGTTGCCGTCTACCAGCAGTTCGTGCTGATGCCGCTGATCTTCCTCGGCGGCGTCTTCTACTCGGCCACGCTGCTGCCAGAGCCGTTCGAGACGCTCACGCACTTCAACCCTGTGTACTACATGATCGGGATCGTGCGCTACGGATTCCTCGGCTATCACGATGGCAACATCGCGCTTGCGATCGGGGTGCTGGCGCTCGCCGTCGCGACCTTGTTCGTGGTGAACCTGCGCCTGTTTGTGACGGGCTACCGCCTGCGGGCGTAGAGCGCGCGGCGGGCTGCGGGATGGAGCTCGACGTCCGCGTCATCCCGCGGGCGGCGCGCGACGAGCTGGCGGGGATGCGGGATGGTCGTCTGCTCGTGCGGGTGACGGCGCCGCCGGTCGACGGCCGGGCCAACGCGGCGGTGTGCGCGCTGATTGCGAAGCGCGCCGGCGTGCCGAAGGGCGCGGTCAGCGTGGTGCGCGGCGAGAGCTCGCGCGACAAGCGCGTGCGGATCGACGGCGACGTGGAGGAGCGAGCGGTGCGGGCGGCGCTGGGCGCCAGCTGACGCCGACCCGGCGTCAGGGGACGAGGACGACCTTGCCGACGTTGCGGCGCTCGGCGATGACACGGTGCGCGTCGGCCGCGCGGTCGAACGGGACGACGTCGGAGACGACGGGTCTGATCGTGCCGTCCTCCATCAGCGCGGCGAGCGGGTCGGTCCAGGGCTCGAGCGTGCCGCGGTCGTCCCACAGGCGCAGCATGTTGAGGCCGATCACCGTCTTCGAGTCTGACATCTGTCTGATCAGGTCGAAGCCGCGCAGCATCCGCAACGCCTGCGGCGCGGCCTTCAGCAGGTTGCGCTTCTCGCCCTGCTGGACGGCCGAGGCACCGAACGCGACGAGCCGGCCGCCGGCTCGCAGCAGCCGGTAGGAGTGGCGGAAGGACGTGCCGCCGATCGCGTCGAGCACGATGTCGAAGCGGTCGTCGAGGTCGACGTCCCAGTTGGGCTGGCGGTAGTCGTGCGCGACGTCGACGCCGTTGGCGCGAATCGCGTCGTGCTTCTGCGGCGAGGCAGTGCCGTGGACCTCCGCCCCGTAGCGCTTGGCGATCTGCGTCGCGGCGATCCCGACCCCACCCGCGGCTGCTTGGATCAGCACGCGATCGCCGGCGCGCAGGCTGCCGTAGCCGATCAGCCCGGCCCAGGCGGTGGCGTAGTTGACGGGGATCGCGGCGCCCTGCTCGAAGCTCAGGTTGTCCGGCAGGGGGACGACTGCGCCTCTGGGCACCACCACCTGTGAGGCGTAGCCGCCGAAGCGCGTGCCGGCCATCACGCGGGCGCCGAGCTCGATGCCTTGGACGTCCGTCGCGACCTCCGTCACGGTGCCGGCGACCTCGTAGCCGACAATCGACGGCAGCTTGGGCGCGTCCGGATAGAGGCCGGTGCGGGCCATCGTGTCGGCGAAGTTGACGCCGGCGGCGGCGACGTCGATGCGAACGTGGCCGGGCTGCAGCTGCGGGTCGGGACGCTCCTGCACCTGCAGGACGCTCGGGTCCCCGTGCTTGGTGATGACGACGGCGCGCATGGGCGGCGGAGTATGGCGGGCGGCTGGCGCCGGAGAGCCGGTCGGGCGCGACTCCCGCACGGTGACGCCTCCCGCGGGATGGGGGACGAGAGACGTCACCACCGCCAAACCGGCCGAAGCCACTGGGCGGGAGATCGGACACCGCGCGCGTCTTGGGGGAGCCGGCGGGTGTCCGTGTGGCACGACCTGTCCCGTCTAAAGGGGGGATGGGACGGTCGTGCGAGGCGCGCGAAGCTAACAGACCCTCGGACGGGCTACACCGATAGGCGGAGAGACGCCCCGCTCTTTCCGTTGTTTTCCGGGCGGATTTGTCGCTTGGGCGTTCGGCTGGGGCCAACAGGCGATGGACCACGCGCGCGGCGACACGCCCGTCGCGCGCCCGTCGATCCAGCCGCGCGGGCGCCTGGTCCAGCTACGCTCAGTCGCGATGAGTCACCCAGCCGTTTACGAGCTGATCGGCGGGGAGCGTCACCGCCACCGCGGCACCGAGCACGCCCACCCGCACACCGGCCCGCACGAGCACCACCACCACGGCCACGGTGGGCATGGGCACAGCCACGGGCTGATCGACCCGTCGATCACGCGCTCGCGCGCAGGCGTGCGCGCCGTGTTGCTCGCGCTGCTCGTGCTCGGCGTCGCCGCCATCGCCCAGCTCATCGTGTTCATCGCCTCCGGGTCGGTCGCGCTGCTCGCCGACCTGATCCACAACGCCGGGGATGCCGCGACCGCGATCCCGCTCGGGATCGCGTTCGCGCTGCGTAGCCGTCGCGCCGAGCGGTGGGCCGGCCTCGCGGTCGTCGCCGCGATCTTCGCCTCAGCGTGCGTCGCCGGCTTCGAGGCGATCGACCGCCTCGCGCACCCGCGCCCCGTTCACCAGCTCGGCGCGCTCGCCGCCGCCGGAGCGATCGGCTTCGCCGGCAACTGGCTGGCAGCGATCATCCGCACCCGCGCCGGCCAGCGGCTCGACAGCGCCGCCTTGGTCGCGGATGGCGCACACGCCCGCGCCGACGCCTACGTCTCGCTTGCGGTCATCGCGAGCGCCGCCGTCGTCGCGGCCGGCATGCCGATCGCCGACCCGCTGATCGGCCTCGCGATCACGCTCGTCATCCTGCGCATCACCTGGCAGTCGTGGCAGACCATCCGCCACGATGCCCACCACCACGAGCACTAGACCGCACAACCGGCGAACGCAGGCCGGGGCCGGGGCGGCGTTCGGCATCCCGCACGGCGCAGCTTGCGAGAGCAGCCGCACGAGCCGAGCACGAGCACTCCGCACGCGCGCAGCCCCAGCCCCGCAGACGCCCCCCAGCTCGCGCCGAGCAAAGCCCGGCCCGAGCCCGAGAACCACGCCCCAGCCGGCACCGCACACGAACGCGCCGACAACACCGGCCACGCCACTGCCGCGGAGGCGGTCGGAACGAGCGCTACGCGGCTCGCGGGGCATCCTTCAGCGCCTCGACCGCGCTTTGCGCGCGCAGCGCGAGCGCGATCGGCGTTACCGCCGGCCGAAGCGCTCGGAGAAGTGCCGGTGGATCAGCCGCGGAGGCGAGCAGCGCGAGGATCGCAATGCTTGAGTTCCCGCCGGCCGCGATCTCCCACCACGAGTAGGAGTCGCTCCCCTCCTGAGCTGCCGTCCAATGGCGGAGCTTCGCGAGCGAGTCGCACTGCGTTGCGGTGTGGGTGTGCGCGAGCGCCTGCGCGCACCGGGTGGCGGCCCGCGCAGCGGGTGTGGCGACGAGCGCTGCTGACGGCAGTCTCCAGAGACGACCGCGGCAGGTGGTCACGAGTGCCACGAGGTAGCCGCCTGTGGATCTCGCGACGGGCGCGCGGAACGATCGACGCTCCGTAATCGCTGAGTGCTGCCAAGGTCTTGAGCGTGGCGATCATGGCGCGATGATCGCCCAGCGCCCAATGTCACCCCGGTAACTCGGTGTGTGTCAGCGCCGTTCGATCGCGAGCCGTCCGCCCGGCTGAGCGGTGAACTATCCGGGCACCGCAGTCACCAGGAGCGCGACGCCGGCGAGCAGGATCATCGCCGTCTCGGCCATCAACGCCCGCCAGAGCGCGGCGCGGCTCCAACCCTCGATCGCATAGGCGGCGAGCTGTGGACGACGATCGCGGATCGTCGCGATCATCGCGACCGCGATCGCAGCTGCGGCCGCGTACGTAGGGACTCCTTTGATCGCCATCTCCCTCTGAAGATCGAGTGGGAGAGGACAGATGCCTGCCTCCAGCGAGGCTGCGAGCTACGGAAGCGTCCCTGCCGGCGCCAGCCAGACCGACTCGAACTCCATGACCTCAGCCAGCGTGTCGTAGTCGTGGTCGTAGTGGATGACTGCACCGCCCATCTCCTGGGCGGCAGCCGCGATCAGGTAGTCGATCACCGGGAGACGCTGCGAGCCCGCTGAGCGATGCGCGAGCGTCCGCATCGCGTCCTCAGCTGCGCGCTGTACCGCGGACGTCAGCGGCGCTGGACGGAGCGCTGAGAGCTGCGCGGCAAGCGCATCGAACGCTGCACCGTCCCGGGCCGTGAAGAGGATCTCCATCCGTGCGGGCGGCGGCAGCCGCAACCGGTCCTCCCGCAGCGCCTCCTGCCACGCGCCGCGGATGTCGGGATGCCGGGCGCGCGCGAAGGCGGAGGTGTCGATCAAGAGCGGCAGCTGGCCCCAGCCGTCACCGCTACCGGAGCGGCCAGGCATGGCGCTTGCTCTCGCGCAGCGCATCCCAGTCGATGCCCGTGTCCCCCGGCTCCTCGAACCGCTGCGCCAGCTGCTCCAGCAACTCCCGACGCTCTGCCTCGCCATGCGGGACAGCAGCGAGGTGACGAGCGCCGGCGATCGCCAGTTCCCGCACCTGCCGCGAACGCGACAGCCCCGCCGGCAGATGCGGCGCGGCCGCCTCAAGGGCGTCAGCCAGCTCGGGGTCCTCGGTGACCTGGATGCGGTGGTGGCGGGTGGGCATGAGAAGCAGTGTACCACCGGGGTACCACCGACCCAAAGGCTCGGCTGATGACGTAGTGCTGGTTTCCGCACAGGGCGCTGGCACGCTTACTCGGTGCCTCGTGAGACCCCCAGCAACGCCTTCGCTCACAGGGAGCCAGCACCCCGCTCAGCGCGCACTGCAGTAGTGCACAAGAGCCTGCTCAGCCGCCGGTCAACCTCGAACGGGCCAAGCCTCCGTGACGCTGAGTTCATCAGCCAGGTGCTCGCTATCCGCGGCACCGCTAACTTGAGGCGGAAGATACTTGTCGTGTGCCTGCCGCAGGTAGGCAAGGGCCTGATCAGCAGTCGGGTGATACTCCAGATTCTTCTGGACAAACTTCAGCCGATGTTGCGCTGCCTCGATGATCTCCGCCCAGGTGAACACCCAGATGCGAATACCGTTTGTCCGCGTGATCTGGCCGAAGGGGCGATCCTCTGCGACCGATCCCCGCTACGAGCTGGACGGACTGGAGGAGATTCGCGTACGGGACAATGGCCACGGGATGCTGGCAAGCGCGGCCAGCGAAAGCTTCGGAGAGCTTGGCGGTTCGTGGAAACGCGAGGCTAGACAATCACCTTCTGGTCGGGCTCTGCATGGCCGCGACGGACGAGGCCGCTTCCGTGCTGCGGGTATCGGTAGCCGGATCGTCTGGCGCACGGTTGCTGCCGACGAGGCTGCGGATGGCCGGCACATAAGCACTTCGATCGAGTTGCAGTTCTCGAACCTTGTCCATGTCGTCGTCTCCGACCCGGAGCCAACCGACGAGTCCACCGGGACGACGGCTTCGGCGTGATCGATGCCCGGCGGGCACGCGCCGTCGCCGGCGCGCCACACGACCGCGCCGCGGGCCGTCCGGCGCCCGGAGTCGCGTACGTGCGCTGGACCCAGCGTCCGCGTGCGTCGCACGCCGTCGCGGTCGCTCCACTGCGCGACGTACTTCTTCGCGCGTCCGCTGCCGGTCACGCGGACATGGCCCGTGACGCGCTGCTCGGCTGCCTTGGATGCGACCCTCGGTGTCATGGGGACCGCCGCCGCACCGCCATTCCGACACACTCGACGACCGCTAGAACGTAGCAGCGGAACGTAGAGCCGCCTGAATCCCGCCGACCCGCAAAGCCAGAACCATCCGCTTTGCAGGCCCTCCCCCCAGTGGCGCCGCTTGGACTCGAACCAAGGACCAACGGATTATGAGTCCGCTGCTCTAACCAACTGAGCTACGGCGCCGTAGCCGATCCGACGCTACCAGAGCCGGCGGGGCGTGGTACGGACAAGCAGACGCTGGAACCGACCGCGCAGCGGGACGTGCGGCGGCGCGAACCGCGACGGGTGGTCGGCGGGAGGAACTACCGTCAGGCCGATGACAACCGGCGCCCCGCTCCCGCTGTCCCATCCCAACCTCACCGTCCAGACCTTCATGCCCGCGAGCCGTCAGACGGTGGCGCTCGAGCGTGCTTTGCGGCGCACCTGGATCCCCGTCGCGCGGAACTGGCGGATGACGCCGCGGGGGCTGCGGATGCTGCGGCGTGTGACCGAGCCGCCGAGAAGCCGGGTCCCGGTCCTGAAGGGCAGCGTCGTCGAGCACCTGCGTGTCGCCGGGCTTCCGGCCGAGTGGGTCCGTGGGCCGCGGGCGCTCGGCGCGAGCGCGCACGGCGATGACCGCGCTGTCGTCCTCTATCTCCATGGCGGCGGATACGTGTTCGGGTCACCGCGCACGCACCGCAACCTCGTCTCGCGCATCTCGCACGTGACCGGCCTGCCGGTGCTCGCGCTCGACTATCGGCTGCCGCCCGTCGCCACGCTGCCCGCGCCGATCGAGGATGCGCTGGCGGCTTACCGCCATCTGCTCGACGAGGGCCACGCGCCCGAGCGGATCGTTCTGGCGGGCGACTCGGCCGGCGGGCACCTCGCGCTGACGCTGACGCTCCATGCCGCCGAAGCGGGTCTGCCCTCGCCGGCCACCCTGATCCTGCTTTCCCCCTGGACCGACCTCACCATGAGCGGCGCCTCAATCGCGCACAACGCGACGCTCGACCCGTTCGTCCCGCCGCTCGCCCTGCATCGTGCCGCGCGCATCGCGCTCAACGGCGCCGACCCCACCGACTGGCGCTCCTCTCCCCTGTTCGCGCCCGAGCCGCTCTACAGAGCGCTTCCGCCGACGCTCCTGCAGGTCGGCTCGACCGAGGTGTTGTATGACGACGCGCTCCGCACGGCGCAGCGGATCGCCGAGGCTGGCGTGCGCACCGAGCTGCAGGTCTACGAGCGCCAGCCGCACGTCGTTCCGCTGTGGAATGGGACGCCGGAGGCGCGCACCGCGCTGCGCGAGATCGGCCGCTTCACGACCGCCGCGCTCGACCCGAGCGACGCTCCCGGGCCGCCGAGCGAGCAGGACGCCGCCCAGGCGTCGGCGCGCGAGACGACGACGGCCTGACTCGGCGTCACGGCACGAGACGCGCAGCAAGCGCCGCATCGGGCGCAAGCGCTGCGAGGACGTCGCTCCCATCTCGACGTACCGTCCCGAACGACCCGCCCGGCAGCCGCCACAGGCCGCCGTGCTCGTCAGTCGAGACGCGGCGTGCATGCAGCGTGCCGGTCAGCCACGTCGCCAGCCCCGCGCCGAGCGCTTCGGCGGCTGCCGGATCGTCCGTGCGCACCGCCAGGAAGATCGCATCGCGCGAGCGGCACGGCGTCGAGCAGTCGGGATCGACGAGCGGTCCGCGCCGCCACAGCGCGTAGCGTCCCCCCTGCCACCCCACCGTGATCTCGCGCGCGGCTACCGGCCCGCTCTGCGGCGCGAGCAGTGCGGCGAGATCCTCCTCTCCGAGCGTGGAACGGGCCAGACGGCGCCAGCTGCCGTCCGCACCGAGCGTCGCGCCTGCGCGTGCAAGCGACACGTGTACCGGCTGCTCGGCACGCAGCCAACGGGTCGGCTCGAGAATCTCGGCCGTCGTCTGCGGCGGCCGCTCGCGCTCCGCGACGTCGACGAGTCTCCAGCCACCGCCGTCCGCGTCACGCAGCGCCTGGACAAAGCTCTCGCCCTGGAAGTAGGGGAAGACGAGCGTCCGCGCAATGTAGGCCGGCAGCGGCGTCGCTCCGGTCGCCTGTGTCAAGCCGGCGAGCGCGTCGCCGAGCGGTGCGCCGCTCGGCCAGCGCGCCGCGTAGTCCTGCATCACGAGTGTCGCGGTGCCCTCCACAAGCGCCTGCTGCGCCGTCGAGGCGTCGTCGCCGCCACCTGCGCCGAGCTTCCCGAGGTCGGCGTGCTGGTCCTCCAGCGCATGCGTCAGCTCGTGCGCGAGCGTGACGTCGTCGACGCCCGCCCCGCGCACGAGCGCGAGCCGCTTGCGGCGCGGGTCGTAGTAGCCGGCGACCTGCTCGCCGAACACGTCCGACTCGATCTGCCGCAGGTCGGCGCCGGGCGGCAGCAGGCCCAGCAGCTTCAGGAGCTCCTCGTTCGTGCGCCGCTGGCCGAGCGGCTGGCTGCTGTCGTACTCGGCGATCCCTTCGCGCCGGGCCTGCGTCGGCGAGACGATCGCGACGGGGACGGGATGCTCGAAGCGCAGGTCACGCAGCGCCTCGACGCGCCGCTCGATCTGGGCGATGTGGGCCCGGGAGACGCTCGCACGCTCGGTGGTGGCCCAGCCGCCGCTTGAGCCGCTTCCTCCGAGCAGCAGCACGCCCACCGTCAGCGCGGCCATCACGGTGAGGATCGCCAGCTCCGGCGTGCGGTCCCTCAAGCGGCGCGCCATACCGCTCGGCGAGGAGACCGGCGAGCCGGGACGAGTGTGCGTGATTGGATACTCACTTCGCAGCAGACCACTTCGGCGGAAGGGACAGCATGGCGCAACCAGCGGCGATCGTGACGGGGGCATCCAGCGGCATCGGCCTGGCGATCGCCCGGATGCTCGGCGAGGAGGGCTACGCGCTCACCGTCGCCGCGCGGCGCCCCGACAAGCTCAGAGCGGCCGCCGACGGGCTGCGTGCCGACGGCTTCGAGGTGCTCGACGTCGCCGCGATGCTGTCCGAGGAGGAGGGCGTCCAGCAGGTCGTCGCCGCCCACCGCGAGCGCTACGGCCGCCTTGACGTCCTCATCAACAACGCCGGCGTCGGGATCGGCGCGCCGGTAGCGGAGATCCAGACGAGACGGCTCGACATGCAGCTCGACGTGAACCTCCGCACGATCGTCCTCTTCTACCGCGAGTGCGTCGAGCTGCTGCGCGCCGCCGCGGCGGAGACGGGCGGCGCGCAGGTCGTCAACACCTCCTCGATCTCCGGCAAGCGCGGTCAGGCGTGGCTGTCCGTCTACTCCGCCACGAAGGCCGGCGTCGTCGGGTGGACGGAGGCGATGAACAAGGAGCTCGCGCCCGAGGGGATCAAGTCGTGCGCGCTCTGCCCCGCCTTCGTCGACACGCCGATGACCGAGTTCGCGAAGGCCGGTGGTGTCGCCGCGGAGGCGATGATCCGCCCGGAGGACATCGCGGAGTCGGTGCGGCTGCTGCTGAAGGTGTCCCCCGCCTGCCTGATCCCCGAGATCATCTTCGAGCGACCTGGAGACGCACTGTGAAACTTGGAGTCCACATCGGCTACTGGGGCCTCGGCCTCACCGCCGACCAGCAGCTGTCGATCGTCCAGGAGGCCGAGCGGCTTGGCTACGACTCGGTGTGGGCCGCGGAGGCGTACGGCTCGGACACCGCGACCGTGCTCGCATGGCTCGCCGCCGGCACCAGAACGATCGGGCTCGGCTCGGCGATCTTCCAGATCCCCGGCCGCACCGCCGCGATGACGGCGATGACCGCCGCCACGATCGACAACCTCTCGAACGGCCGTATGCGCTGCGGTGTCGGCGCGTCGGGACCGCAGGTCGCCGAGGGCTGGCACGGCCAGCGCTACGGGAGAATGCTCCAGCGCACGCGCGAGTACGTCGCCGTCATGCGGATGGCGCTCGCGCGCGAGCGCGTCGAGTTCCACGGCGAGACGCTCGAGCTGCCGCTGCCCGACGGTCCCGGCAAAGCTTTGAAGCTGACGATCGCGCCGGTGCAGGAGCGGATCCCGATCTACCTCGCGGCGATCGGCCCGAAGAACACGGCGCTCGCCGGCGAGATCGCCGACGGCTGGATCCCCACGCTGTTCGCACCGGAGCACGTCGCGGAATTCCGCACCTACCTGCAGGAGGGGGCAGACCGCGCCGGCAAGACGTTGGACAGCTTCGACATCGCCCCGACCGTCAACGTCCTGATCACCGACGACCTCGCAAGCGGCCGCGACGCGATGCGCCCCTACCTCGCGCTCTACATCGGCGGGATGGGCTCGCGCGAGCAGAACTTCTACAACCGCCTCGCCGTCCGCTACGGCTTCGCTGACGCGGCCAAGACCGTGCAGGACCTCTACCTGGAGGGCAAGCGCGAGGAGGCGGGTGCGGCGCTGCCGGACGAGCTGATCGACCTCGTCACACTGTGCGGTCCGAAGGACCACGTGCGCGAGCGGCTCGCCGTCTATCGCGATGCGGGCGTCGGGACGCTGATGATCACGCCGATGGCGTGGACGGCTGAGGAACGCCTGTCGCAGCTGCGACAGATTGCCGAGCTGGCTGCGGCATAGGCGCGCCGAGGATCCCGAGCAGCGCGTCGACGACACGCGGATCGAGCTGCGCTCCCGCGACGCGACGCAGCTCGGCGTGGGCGGCCGGCGTCGAGCGTGGCGGCCGCCATGGGCGCGGCGATGTCATCGAGACGAACGCGTCGCAGGCGAGCAGGATGCGAGCGGCGAGCGGGATCTCGTCGCCGGCGAGGCGATCCGGGTAGCCGGTCCCGTCGAAGCGCTCGTGCTCGTGGCGGACGATCGGCGCCGCCTCGGACAGCAGCGGCAGGCTGCGCAGCATCCGTTCGCCGATGAGGGCGTGCTCGCGCAGCACGGCGCGCTCCTCGTCGCGCAGCTCGCCCGGGTGCGACATCAGCACCGCGGGTACGCCGACCGTGCCGACGTCGTGGAACAGCGCGGCGAGGTACAGC
This sequence comes from Conexibacter sp., assembly GCA_035264605.1. Lineage (GTDB taxonomy): Bacteria > Actinomycetota > Thermoleophilia > Solirubrobacterales > Solirubrobacteraceae > Conexibacter. The sequence continues at coordinate 53,643 of DATFPW010000113.1, forward strand.
GCGCGCAGGTCCCCGTCGTCGAGCCCGAGCGCGCGGCCGGTCTGCCAGGCGAGCTCGGCGATCCGCCACGACTCCGTCCCGGCGGCGGCCGCGCTGCCAACCGCGACGCGGTACAGCTCCCCGAAGCCCGCCTCCCGCAGTCGGTCGAGCAGCCGGCGGCAGCTGAGCGCGCGCCCGAGCTGCTCGGAGATCGCCTCCGCGAGCGCGCGCTCGGACAGCTCATATGCGTGCGGGCGATCGGAGCAGACCAGCAGATACCCCCACGTGCGCGACTCCTCGCGGATCGCGACGGCCATCTCGCTTTGCACCCGCGCGCCATCGACCCAGCGGCCGTCGATGCGGTCGTCGACGACGGCAGGCCCGGCCGCTGACACGGCGCGCTGGAGGATCGGGTGGTGTGCGAGCGCCCCCACGACGTCGGCGTCGTCCTCGCCTGAGCTGACCGCGGCGATCCGCACACCCCCGTCGGGATCGAGTCCGACGACGGCCGCCCCGACGGTGTCGAACGCGCCCGCCAGAAATGCCACCGTCGTCTCGGCGAGTGCGCGTTCGTCGCGCGCACTCGGCAGCGCGCGCGCGAGGCCGGCGAGCAGCGCGAGCCTGTTCGTCGCGCTGGCGCCGAAGCCGGCATGAGAGGAGCCGAGCCCGCGTCCGTCACGAGGGCCACCGCCGGTACCGCTTCCGCTCGTCCGTGCGGACGGCTCGCGCAGCGGACCCCCGTTCGTGCGCTTCGTCTGGCGCAGTGCGGCGTCGGCGCGCAGGATCAGCTCGTCGACGCTGCGCGCCGGCTCGCCGAACGTCGCCCAGCCGACGCCTGCGCCCAGCCGACGCTCGCCGTCCACGCCGAACGGGATCTCGGCGATCGCGCGAGTGAGGCGCTCGGCCAGCTCGCGTGCCTCCTGCTCGCCTGCGCGCACCGCGATTACGGCGAACTCGTCACCGCCCTGACGGCAGCAGACGTCCTCCTCGCGCAGCGCGTCGCGCAGCGCGACGGCGACGAGGCGCAACGCGTCGTCGCCCGCGAGGTGACCAAGTTCGTCGTTGATCGCCTTGAAGCCGTCGAGATCGAGCAGCACGAGCGAGAAGGGGTCGTCGTAGCGCCGCGAGCGCGCGACCTCCGCCGTCAGCTGCCGCATGAACATGCGGTAGTTGCCCAGGCCGGTGAGATCGTCGAGCTCGGCCATCCGCAGGGCGTCGGCCTCGCGCCGCACGAGCGCGTCGTGCTCGCGCCGCAGCGTCAGGAGCGAGATCGCGAGCGTGCCGCCGGCCAACAGCGCGATCGCGCCGACGCCGGCTCCGAGCGCGGAGATGAGCGTGTCTTCACCGCCGATGACCGCCAGCGCGACCAGTGCGAGGATGGCGAGCACGAGGACGGCCGCCGCGACGAGCGCGATGCTCGTTCGGGCCTGCGAGCGGGCGGCGCCGGGCGGGGGCGCCTCGCCGTATGCTCGCGGCCGGTCGCGGCCCTGCGTGTCGTCCGTCCCTCTCAATGCGCTCATCGGACATCCATGCCGAAGGTGGTTAAAGCTCATCAAAGCTACCAAGACCTAGGGTCGCCCCCCGGCACCCGGGCTGTTGAGCCGCTGCGCCTGTTCCTCGGCGCGTTCGGCGATCCGGGCCACGCCTTCCCGATGTTGGCGCTCGGAACGGCGCTCGCGCGGCGCGGGCATGCCGTCACATTCGAGACATGGGAGCGCTGGCGTCCATACGCGGAGGCCGCAGGGCTGACGTTCATTCCCGCGCCCGAGTTTCCGGTCTTCCCAAGCGAGTCCGGGCCGCTGAAGCCGTACGAGGCGGTCGTGCGTGCGGCACGCAACACGCAGCCCCACGTCGCGGCCGCGCGACCGCACGTCGTGGTGGCCGACATCCTCACGCTGGGGCCGGCGCTTGCAGGGGAATTGGAGGACGTGCCGGTCGCGACGCTGATCCCGCACGTGCACCCGAACCTGCCCCCCGGCTCGCCTCCCTACTCGTTCGGCGCACGCCCGCCGCGCACGGCGCTCGGGCGCCGCCTCTGGTCCGCCACGGACTCGCTCGTGATGCGGGGCCTGGAGCACGGCAAGCGAGACCTCAACAACGCACGGGCGCGCCTCGGCCTCGAGCCGGTCGATCGCGTCCACGGCGGGCTGAGCGAGCGGCTCTGTCTGGTGGGGACCTTCCCCCAGCTCGAGTACCCGCGGGAGTGGCCCGACTGGACGCACGTCGTAGGGCCGCTGCTGTGGGAGCCGCCGTTCGAGGACGTCGAGCCGCCACCTGGCGACGAGCCACTCGTGCTGATCGCACCTTCGACGGCGCAGGATCGCTCGCATCACCTGCTGCGCGCCGCGCTGGCCGGTCTGGACGGCGAGCCGGTGCGGGTGCTGGCGACGTGGAACCGACGGTCGGTCGGCAGGCCGCTGCGCGTGCCGGCCAACGCGCGGCTTGTCGAGTGGGTCTCCTATGCGCGCACGATGCCGCGCTGCGCGGTCGTCGTGTGCCATGTCGGACACGGGACGATGGTGCGGGCGTTGGCGTCCGGTGCGACGGTCGTCGCGTGCCCGGTCGCCGGCGATATGGCCGAGAACGCGGCGCGGCTGGACTGGGCGGGCGCGGGCGTGCGGCTGCCGTGGCGCTTCGCGACGCCGCGCGGCATCCGGCTCGCGGTGCGACGGGCGCTGGCGGAGCCCTCCGTCACGCGGCGGGCGGGCGAGCTGGCCGCGTGGGCGCGTGCGAACGACGGCGCCGAGCGCGCGGCGGACCTTGTCGAGCAGCTCGCGCGCGGCGGCGGGTAGCGTCGTGGCGATGAGCGACGTGATCCTGCCGGTGCTCCACGGCGAGCGGCTGACGCTGCGGCCGTTGACGGAGAAGCACCTGGACCGGCTCGTCGAGGTGATGTGGGATCCGAGCGTGCTGCGCTGGTGGGGCACCGTGGCGAGCCCGGAGGCGCTGCGCGAGGACTTGCGCCATGACGGCAACGCGTTCGCGATCGAGGTCGACGGCGCCGTCGCCGGCTGGCTCGGCGTCGTCGAGGAGAACGAGCCCGACTACCGCCACGTGGCAGTCGACATCGGGCTCGGACCGGAGCACCAGGGCCGGGGGCTCGGGCCCGAGGCGCTGCGGACGGTCATCCGGTGGCTGATCGGCGAGCGCGGCCATCACCGCTTCACGATCGACCCGGCGGTCGCGAACGAGCGCGCGATCCGGGCCTACGCGGCGGTCGGCTTCAAGCCCGTGGGCGTGCTGCGCCGCTACGAGCGCGGGCCGGACGGCACCTGGGAGGACGGCCTGTTGATGGACCTGCTGGCGGACGAGCTGCGGTAGCTACGCCGCCGCGGCGCCGCTCGCCGGATGCGCCTTCGCCCACGCGACGATCTTCTTCGAGTCGTAGATCGCCTCACCGTCGTCGAGCACGAGGACCGGCACCCACGACTTCCCGGTCAACCGCTTGACCTCCTTGCGGCCGCTCGTGACGTCGGGCAGTGGAGCGAGCCCGTAGGCCTTGACCACCTCCGGGTCGTGCCCGGCGTCCTTCAGCGCGTGGTACGCGTTGCCACAGGGATGGCCGCCTGGTCGCAGCGGGTTCTTGAACGTGCCCCAGCAGACGTAGAGCTTCATCTTCAGGTCCTCTCGCGTCGGGTGCGGCGAGCATAGGCGCGGGCGGCCCGGGGCGCGCCGGCTCGCCCCCACTGCCGCTACCATGCTCCTTCGCCTTCCCCGGTAGCTCAATTGGCAGAGCATTCGGCTGTTAACCGAAGGGTTGTTGGTTCGAGTCCAACCCGGGGAGCTTTCGCCATCACGATCGCGCCAGAGTGCTTGGTTCCGGTGTATCGTCGTCGGTGATTTGTCGCACGCCTGCGCAGTCTTGTGACGAGGGCTCTCATACCGTCGCCGTGTGGAGTTCACGCGACATGCGCGAAACGGGATGCGGCGCCTCGGTGTGACCCGCGGCGATGTCGCGGCGATCATCCTTGCGTCGGAGGCCGTCGATCGGGATCCTGATGGTAGGCCCCGGCACATAGGAGTCGTCGACGGTCGCAGGATTCGCATCGTGCTCGCCCTCGAGAACCCATCGATCGTCGTCTCGGTCCACGAACGGAAGCGTTGATGCGTGCGGAGTACGACAGCCAGGCTGACGCCCTCTCGATCGATCTTGCGACGGTGGAGCGCTGGGACCGCGCCGAGGGCGTGGACGAGGACTACTGCACCGTCGCATTCGCGGATGGCGCACCAGTCAACGTCGAGCTGATCGCACCGGGCGAACACATCGAGCTGCTGGCACGTGCGGCTGAGCGGTTCGGACTCGACGGAGAGGCAATCGAGGCTGCGGCCCGATCTGCCCTCGCGGCGCCGGACCGCGTGGTGGTGCTCGACGTGCTCGCTCGCGCTGCGCGTTGATCAGGCGCTCTGCAGCTTGCCGCTCAGCACCCGCAGCCGCGTGCGGATCTGCTCGCGCTCGGTGCTCAGTCTGCTGATGGAGCCATTGGCGGTGCCGGCGGTGCGGGCGAACTCGATCGCGCGCTGAAGGCGCGCGAGCTCGAGCGAGAGCCAGGCGTGCTCGAGGTTCGCCGGTGTCACGGCGCCGCCCCGCGCGGCGCGGGCGTCGACCTCTGAGATCAGTGCGGCGACCTCCGGATCGTCGCTCGGGAGCGCGTCCAGCGGTCTGTCGAGATGCGGACCGAGGTGGCGAGCCGCCCGACGCGCGACGTCGCTCGCGAAGTGCGTCGCGAGATCGACGCGCTCCAGCACCTCTCGCCCCTCACGGGGGAAGCGGACGCACAGAGAGAGCAGGACCCGTTCCAGCTTGTCGCTTCGCGTCAGCGACGCTCGCGTGGCGGCCGACAGGCCGGTCGCCACGTCGGCGCTGCCGCCTGCCTGCCCGAATGACCCGCCCTCGACACGCGGCGATCGGGGCACCAACGGCGCGGAGGGAATGAGACTCTCGACGATTCGCTCCGGCAGGTCGAGGCGGCCGGCCGCTCTTCTCAGCAGGTCGGCGCGCAGCGCAGCGTTTCTGGTTGCGTCGCCGAGAAACTCGTGCATGATCGGCTGGATCTCCGCAAGGGCCCGATCGCGCCCCTCGGCGTTGCTGACATCGGCCTTGTCCAGCAGGCGGTCGACGAAGAACACGACAAACGGGACCGATCTCGCGATCCGCGCGCGCAGCGCCTCGACGCCCTCGGCCTGCGCCAGGTCGGCCGGGTCCGCGCCGGGTGGCAGCGCGACGACGCGCAGCTCCATCGAGCGCCCCTCCGCCACGCGCGCGGCGCGCAGCATCGCCTCCTGGCCCGCTCCGTCAGCGTCCAGTGCGAGTACCAAAGTCCGCGCCGTCCGCTCCAGCTCTCTCGCCTGGTCGTCGGTGAACGACGTGCCCATGATCCCGACTGCGTTCTCGATCCCCGCCTGGTGCAGCGCGAGCACGTCGGTGTAGCCCTCGGCGAGCACGATCGAGCCGGCTCGTGCGGCCGCCTTGCGGGCGAGGTCGATGCCGAACAGCTGGCTGCCCTTGTGGAAGACCTCACCCTCGCTCGTATTGAGGTACTTCGGCGGCTGGTTCTCGCGCATCGCGCGCGCGCCGAAGCCGACCACGCGCCCGCGCGCGTCGGCGAGCGGGAACATGATCCGCTCGCGGAAGCGGTCGTAGATCGAGCCGCGCTGCTGCTTGGAGCGCTGCGCGAGGCCGGTCGCGAGCAGCTCGTCCTCGCTGAAGCTGGCCTGCCGCGCGACGAGCAGCAGTCTGTCCCATGCGCTCGGCGCGTAGCCGACGCGGTAGGTCTTCAGCGTTGCCTCGTCCAGGCCGCGCTGCGCGAGGTACTCGCGCGCGCCTTGCGCCTCGCCGGCCTCCCACAGATACCGGGCGTAGTAGGCGGCGGCGCGGTCGAGCAGCTTGTGCAGGCGCTCTCGCCGCTCCCGGCGCGCCTTCGCCATCGGGTCCTCGTCGGCGACCTCCAGCGTGACGCCGAAGCGCTCGGCCAAGGACTCCATCGCGCCGACGAAGTCGAGCCCCTCCGTCTCCATCACGAAGCGGAACGGATCGCCCGACATCTGGCAGCCGAAGCAGTGGTAGTGCTTCTCCTCCGGACGCACGTGGAAGGAGCCGGTGCGCTCCTCGTGGAACGGGCAGCGGCCGAAGTAGCTGTTGACGCCTGCGCGCCGCAGCTCGGTGCGCGCGGACACGAGCGCGATCATGTCGACCGCGTCGCGGACCTTCTCCTTCGAGTCGTCGGTGTAGCGGGCCACGGGCGTCAGTCGCTCGACGGGAACGCGCGCGGGACGGTCAGCGCCTCGAAACGGCGGATGCAGAAGCGGTCGGTCATGCCGGCGAGGTAGTCCGTTACGCGGGTGGCGGGGTCGTCGGCGGCGTCGGGCGTCAGCACGGGCATTTCCTCTGGATGCTCGCAGTAGTGATCGAACAGCGCGCGCACGACGTGCTCGATCTTGCGGTGCTCGCGGCGCGCCGCCTCGGCCAGGTAGACGTGGGCGAACATGAAGTCGCGCAAGGCGCTCATCGCCTCGCCTGCCTCCGCGCTCTGGACGATGTCGCCCGCGCGCTCCGACTGCTCCACCACGTCGTGCACGAGCGCGTCGATCCGCTGCGCGCCCGTCTTGCCGAGCACGGCGATCGGCTCTCGCGGCAGGTCGGCCTCGCCGAGCACCCCGGCGCGCAGCGCGTCGTCGATGTCGTGGTTGATGTAGGCGACGCGGTCGAGCAAGCGCACGATCCGCCCCTCGAGCGTGCGCGGCATCGGCGCGCGGCCGGAGTGGCCGAGGATCCCGTCGCGCACCGGCTCGGTGAGGTTGAGCCCCTCCCCGTCGCGCTCCAGCCGTTCGACGACGCGCAGCGAGTGCTCGTGGTGCTTGAAGCGCCGGCCGAAGCGCTGCTGTACGCAGTCGTCGAGAGCCGCCTCGCCGATGTGCCCGAACGGGGGATGGCCGAGATCGTGCCCGAGCCCGATCGCCTCGACAAGGTCCTCGTTGAGCCGCAGCGCCCGCGCGACCGTGCGGGAGACCTGGGTGACCTCCAGCGTGTGCGTGAGGCGCGTGCGGTAGTGGTCGCCCTCCGGGGCCACGAACACCTGTGTCTTGTGCTTGAGGCGCCGGAACGCCTTCGTGTGGACGATCCGGTCGCGGTCGCGCTGGAACGGCGTGCGCAGACCGCACTCCTCCTCCGCCCGCTCGCGCGCCGCCGGATAGGACGGCGTGGCACGCGGAGAGAGCTGCGCAGTCTCCTGCGTGCGCACGCGCGCGACGAAGGCGTCCGCGACGGGGCCGCTCGGGTGCGTGGGGGATCGCACGGGCATGTGTCGATTCTCGCACTGCGCAGGGCGGTGCCGCGGGAGGGCCGCGAAAGGAACCTACTTTCGAGTTGGCGCAGCCGCACTCATTTGCACGATCTTGTCTGAGTGCTCTAGCGTCCTCACGCCAAATTCCCCTATGGAGGAGCATCGAATGTCGAAGTCCTGGCGCACCGCGCTCATGGTGGGCGCGATCATCGCCGTGTTCGCCGCCACGTCGGCCGGCGCGGCGAAGTTCATCACCGGCGCCGACATCAAGAACGGGTCGATCGGGCTCAGAGACATCAGCAGAGCCGCGAGACGAGGGCTCAAGGGCCAGCCGGGTCCGGCCGGTGCCCCCGGTCCGGCCGGGCCGCAGGGAGCCGCCGGACCGCAGGGCCCCGCGGGTCCGGGCTCGATCAGCACCACCGTGCGCAGCCAGAGCGTCACGGCTGACGGGACAGGCATTGCGATTGGCGATGTGCATTGTCCGGCGGGCATGGTCGCGACTGGCGGATCCGTCTGGTCGAACGTCGCGTTCGTGATCGTCGACAGACCGACATCTGATGGCGCCGGCTGGACCGGGGTGGCGGCCGGCGACCCCGGCGACAGAGCGCAGGTCTTCGTGATCTGCACGCCGGGCACGGCCACCGTGCTGCCGACAGGCTCGTAGCAGACGCGCATTGCGCGGCCGACGCTCAGGCGTCGGCCGCCAGCCGCTCCGCCACCGCCGCCTGCGCCGCCGCCACCCGCGCGATCGGGACGCGGAACGGCGAGCAGGAGACGTAGTCGATGCCGGAGTGGTGGAAGAAGTCGATGGAGTCGGGGTCGCCGCCGTGCTCGCCGCAGACGCCGAGCTTGAGGTCCTGCTTCGTCTTGCGGCCGAGCCAGGCGCCCATCCGCACCATCTGGCCGACGCCCGGTGCGTCGATCGTCTCGAACGGCGAGCGGTCGACGATCTTGCGCTCGAGGTAGGTCGCGAGGAACTTCGACTCGACGTCGTCGCGCGAGAAGCCGAGGCCGGTCTGCGTGAGGTCGTTCGTGCCGAACGAGAAGAAGTCGGCGTGGTGGGCGATCGAGTCCGCAAGGAAGCACGCGCGCGGCAGCTCGATCATCGTGCCGACGAGGAAGTCGCGGCCGACCTCGAGGCCGCGTTCGTGCGCGGCTCTCACGACCAGCTCGCGCATCAGCTCCAGCTCGGCCTCGTAGTCGACGAGCGGGATCATCACCTCCAGCAGCGGCGCCTTGCCGGTCCGCTCGCGCACCGCGATCGCCGCCTGCGCGATCGCGACCGCCTGCATCTCGTAAACCTCGGGATAGAGGATTCCGAGCCGACAGCCGCGCGTGCCGAGCATCGGGTTCGTCTCCTCCAGCGACTGCACGCGCTCCAGCGTGCGCTCCAGCTCCTCTGTATCACCGCCGGTGTCGCGCGCGTGCTCCAGGTTGCGCTCCAGCTCGTAGCGGTGCGGCAGGAACTCGTGCAGGGGCGGGTCGAGCAGGCGGATCGTGACGGGCTCGCCCTCCATCGCCTCGAACAGGCCTTCGAAGTCCTCCTGCTGGAGCGGCAGGAGCTCGGCGAGCGCGGCGCGGCGGGAGTCTTCGTCCTCGGCCATGATCATCGCGCGCATCTTCGGCTGGCGGTCGGCCGCCATGAACATGTGCTCGGTGCGGCAGAGGCCGATCCCCTCGGCGCCGTACTCGCGTGCGCGCGTGGCGTCGTCCGGCGTGTCCGCGTTTGCACGCACGCCGAGCTTGCGCAGCTCGTCGCACCATGCGAGGACCGTCTCGAACTGCTCGCTCCAGCGCGCCTCGACGAGCGGCACGTCGTCGAGCGTGACGATCCCGGCCGAGCCGTCGATCGCGATGCGGTCGCCGCGCTTGAGAACGGTGTCCCCCACCTTGACCGTCTCCGCCTGCAGGTCGATCTCCAGCTCGGTGGCGCCGCAGACGCACGGCCGCCCCATTCCGCGCGCCACCAAAGCGGCATGCGAGGCCTTGCCGCCCTCGCTTGTGAGAATCCCGCGCGCGGCGTCGAAGCCGGCGACGTCGTCGGCCTCGGTGAACGGGCGCACGAGGATGACGTCCTTGCCGGCGGCCGCCGCCTTGACGGCCTCGGGCGCGGTGAAGACGACCTCGCCCTTGGCGGCGCCCGGCGAGGCCGGGACGCCGTGCGCGAGCACGTCTATCTCGGCCTGCGGGTCGAACGTCGGGTGCAGCAGCGCGTCGAGCTTGCCGGCGTCGATCGTCATCAGCGCCTGCTCGCGGCTCAGCAGGCCCTCGGCGACCGCGTCGGCGGCGAAGCGGACGGCCGCCTGCGCGGGCCGCTTCGCGTTGCGCGTCTGCAGCATGTACAGACGCCCCTCCTCGATCGTGAACTCGGTGTCCTGCATGTCGCCGTAGTGCGCCTCGAGCGTTCTCAGGATCTCCATCAGCTCAGCGTGCGCGTCCGGCATCACGTCGGCGAGCTCGGCGATGTCGCGCGTGTTGCGCACGCCCGAGACGACGTCCTCCCCCTGCGCGTTCTGCAGGAAGTCGCCTGACGGCTCGGGCTCGCCGGTGACCTCGTCGCGGCTGAACGCGACGCCTGAGCCGGACGAGTTGCCCTTATTGCCAAAGACCATCTGCTGCACGTTGACCGCCGTGCCCCACTCGTCGGGGATGCGGTTGATACGGCGGTAGTGGATCGCGCGCTCGCCCATCCACGAGTCGAACACCGCGCGGATCGACTGCCGCAGCTGCTCCTGCGGGTCCTGCGGGAAGTCCTCGCCGGTGTGCTCGCGGAACAGCGTCGCGAAGCGCTGCGTGAGCTCGCGCAGCGCGTCGACGTCGAGCTCGGTGTCGAGCTTCACGCCGCGCTCGGCTTTCAGCTCCTTGATGACCTGCTCCAGCCGCTCGCCCGGCACCTCGCGCACGACGTTGCCGAACATCTGCACGAAACGGCGGTAGGAGTCCCACGCGAAGCGGGGGTTGTCCGTTTTGCGCGCCAAGCCTTCGACGGAGGCGTCGTTGAGTCCCAGGTTCAGAACCGTGTCCATCATGCCCGGCATCGACTCGCGCGCGCCCGAGCGGACGGAGACGAGCAGCGGGTCGTCGGGGTCGCCCAGTTGCTTGCCGGCCGCCTCCTCCAGACGTGCAAGCGCTTCGGCGACCTGCTCGTCGAGCCCGTCCGGCTCGGTGCGGTCAGCCTGCATGTAGGCGACGCACGCCTCGGTCGTGATCGTGAAGCCGGCCGGTACGCGCTCAGCGCCGAGGATGCGCGTCATCTCGGCGACGTTGGCGCCCTTGCCGCCGAGCAGGTCGCGCAGCTCGCGCGAGCCCTCGGCGAAGTCGTAGACGTATCTCGTGGCGGCGGAAGTCTCAGGCATTCGGGGAGTCTAGGTCGGCCTTCCCCGGAACAGCCGTTCCAAAATCACGCCGCGCGCGGCAGCGGCCTGAGGTGGACGTGCGCGTGATGCTCCGCTGTCTCTGCGATCGCCCGCTCGGCCTGTCTGAGCGCGCGCGGGCTCGCGTCGGGTGCCTCCGCCAGCGGGCGGCCGAGCGCGGCGACCAGGAAGGCGTGGGCCTCCTCGCTCAAGGGGAATGCAGACGCCTCGCAGGCGCTGCAGACGACGCCGCCGGCCGCGCCCGAGAAGCCGCGGAGATGATCAGCGTCGCCGCACGAGGCGCACGTCGCGAGCTGCGGCGTGAAGCCGCCGGCGACGAGCAGCTTGAGGCGGAAGGCGAGCTGGTGGGCGGCGCCGGCGGTCCGCTCGTCGTCGTCGAGCAGCCGCAGCTCGTTCGCGAGCAGGTGGAAGACGGCGAGGCTCGGGTCGCCGGTCTCGAACAGCCGCGCGACCGCGTCGCACGCGCGCGCGGCGGCGTCGAGTGAGGCGGCGCGCTCGCGCAGCGGGCCGTGCGCGTCGAGCGTCTCGGCGGAGGTGACGGTCAGGAGATCGCTGCGGCCCTGGTAAAGGATCGCGCGCAGGTGGAAGAACGGCTCCAGCCGCGCCCCGAAGCGGCTGCGCGTGCGGCGCGCACCCTTTGCGATCGCCGAGACGCGGCCGTGGTCGGGCGTGTAGAGGTGCAGGATCCGATCGGCCTCGCCGTAGCGGATCGAGCGCAGCACGATCGCCTCGGTGCGCAGCGAGCCTGGCATCAGGACGTTCCCCCGCGAGTCGCTATCCTAAATGAAGTAATGCCGAAGAAGATCACGCTGTACACCACCGACAAGTGCTCCTCGTGCGTGCGCGCGAAGGCGCTGCTGACGCAGCGCGCCGTGCCGTTCGAGGAGGTCAATCTCTCACGCGATCACGACGGACGCGTGGCGCTCGTCCAGCGTACCGGCATGATGACGTTCCCCCAGATCCTCGTCGGCGACGAGCCGCTGGGCGGCTTCGAGGCGCTCGCCGCCGCCGACCGCGACGGCCGGCTCGCAGCGCTGCTCAGCGCCTGAGGGTCCCTCCCGCTTGCGCGGGGCTTCGCGCGTCGGCTAGCGTAGGTCGTTCTTGGGGGAACAGGGGGATCGATGAACATCGCCGCATTTTTCTGGGGCGCGCATCCGAGCTCGAGCTACCGCGCGATCCATCCGCTGACCGAACTCACGCGCCGCGCGCACCTCGTGGCGACGTATACCGAGCCGGAGCAGCTGACGCCGAGCGACGAGGACCTCGAAGTGATCCTGGAGGACTTCGACGTCGCATTCATCGGCCGTTACATAGAGCCGGAGGCGGTCGAGCTCGCGAGACGGCTGACCGCAGCGGGGATGGGCGTCGTGTGGGACTACGACGACGACGTCGTCAGACCCGAACGGCGCGCCGGCTTCGACGGCATGGCCGAGGTCGTCGACGTGATCACGACGACGAACGATCTGCTTGCCGACCGCTACCGCGAGTACGGCGCGCGCACGGTCATCCCGATCCCGAACTTCATCACGCGCCCCTCGCTCGTCGCGCCCAAGCGCCGCCACGACGGCACGGTGCTCGGCTACATAGGCTGGGTCGACCACCAGGACGACTGGGACCACCTCGGGCTGCAGGAGATCGTCGAAGACCTGCTCGAGATCCATCCCGACCTGCGCGTCGAGAGCGTCGGGCCGATCGATCTGAGACTGCCGCAGGAGCGCTACCACTCCTATGGGGTCCTGCAGTTCGACCAGCTGCCGCAGGCGATCGCCGGCTTCGACATCGCGATCGCGCCGCTCATAGACAAGCTGGGCAACTCCACCCGCTCCGACATCAAGCTGAAGGAGTACGCCATCGCGGGCGTCCCGTGGCTTGCGTCCGGCTACGGCCCGTACGTCGGCTTCGGAGAGGAGCAGGGCGGGCGTCTCGTTGACGACGACGCGTGGTTCGACGCGCTGCACGCGCTGCTGAGCGATAGCAAGGCGCAGCGAAAGCTCGCCAAGAGGGGTCAGAAGTGGGCGAAGGACCAAACGCTCGAGCGCAACGCGAACATGTGGGCGGGCGCCTTCGAGCAGGCGATCGAGCAGGCCGAGGAGCGCAGCGGGGCGCGCGCCGCCTGAGCGCACGCGCGTCAGCGACTCATCGGCACGATGCGCGCGCCGCGCGGGCGCGGCTGGCAGCGCTCGCAGACATACGTGCCGCGACCGGCGGCGAACAGCTTGCGCACCGGCCCGCCACACTGCGGGCACGGCTCGCCGGCGCGGCGGTGCACGAGGAAGCGGTCTTGGAACGAGCCGCGGGCGCCGTCGAGGTCACGGAAGTCGTCGATCGTCGCGCCGTTGGCGTCGATCCCCTCTTGCAGCGCCTCGCGCACGGTGTCGCGCAGCAGCGCCCATTGAGCGCGCGTGAGTCTGCCGGCCTCGCGGAGCGGATGGACCCTCGCGCGGAACAGCGCCTCGTCCGCATAGATGTTGCCAACGCCGGCGATTCGCTTCTGGTCGAGCAGGAAGGCCTTGACCGGCGCGCGCGAGCCGCGGGCGAGCGTGTGCAGGTGCTCGCCGGTGAAGCCTTCGGAGAACGGCTCGACGCCGAGCCGCGCGCCGAGGTAGGCGTCGAGCTCGGGCTGGCCAGCGAGCAGCCAGCCGGTCCCGAAGCGGCGAGGGTCTACGAAGCTGAGCGTGTGCTCGTCGTCAAAGCCCATGATCGCCCGCGTGTAGGGCGCGCTCGGCTCGGCGTCGTAGAGGAGGTTGCCGGTCATGCGCAGGTGCATGAGCAAGAACAGCTCGTCCTCGAACTCGGCGATCAGGTACTTGCCTCGGCGGTCGAGGCGCTCCACGCGCCGGCCGACGAGCGGACCGAGCACCTCGTTCGGCGCGCGCGGTGCGGTCCAGCGGGCGTCGCTCACGCGATAGACGATGAGCATGCGCCCCTCCAGCCGTGGCGCGAGCTGGCGACGGACGGTCTCGACCTCGGGCAGCTCGGGCATCGCCGCGCAGCGTAGTGACTCCGCTTCGCTCAGCGACAGACGTCGAAGGTGCGACCGCCTCTGAAGTGCGGGCCGACGATGCGCATCTTCCGGTAGGCGTAGCGGAAGTCGCACTCGCCCGCGTCGAACGCCGTCACATGCACGGCGACCGGTGCGTAGCGTCTTCCCGGATGGCGGAGTGAGCCCGGCGGGCGCAGCGCGTATCTCCCGGTGGCGTGCGCGCGCGGGCGACCCCAATCGCCCCAGCGGAGCTCCGACAGCCCCGCTGCGTTGCCGTCGGCCGCCTGTCTGGGCTTTTCCACGCCGAGGCCATACCAGCGCGGCGGCGGGTTCAGGTCGCTCGCGTCGCGGCCCAGCACGATTCTGCAGTCGTAGCGACGCACGCGGTCATCGCCCGGGTAGCCTGGGCGCGCGGCGTCGAACCTCGTGTCCAGGCGCGTGTAGAGCCGCAGCGCGCCGCACGGGCGGATGCGGCGCAGGGTCACATGCGCCGGGTAGTCGCGGAAGTCGTAGCCGTCAGGCGTCGGTGCGCGCCACACGAACGTTGCGGTGCCCTCGGCGCTTGCGTCGCCCCAGGTGGTCCAGGAAACGTCAGTCCAGGCGATCCCGATCACCCCCGCGACCTCCAGCTCCCTTGGCCGGACGAGCGCGTTGCCGCCGCCGTAGGCCGACCAGCGCACCTCGTCCGCCCGCGCCGCGGACGCTCCCGCGCACACGGTTGCAAGCAATGCGATGAGGATCGACCGACCACCGATCGATGTGGCTTGGTGGCCCAGAAGGCGGCGCATCGGGCGAATCCTTCCACGTGCCGCGTGGGACACGTCGCGCTTCAGGGCACGAACGGCGTGCCGGGCAGGCCGGGCGCATCGCGGCCGGTGAGCCAGCGCGTGACGCTCGCGCCGACGTCGGCGAGCGGGCCGTCGTGGCGGCGGCCGTCATGGCCCTCGAACCACGCCAGCAGCGGTGCGTGCTCGCGGGTGTGGTCGGTTCCCGGGTGCAGCGGATCGCAGCCGTGGTCGGCGGTCAGGATCAGCAAGTCGTCGGGCCGCAGCAGCGCAGTCCAGAGGCCGACCGCCGCGTCGATCGCGCGCAGCGCCTCGTGGAAGCCCGCGGTGTCCTTGCGGTGCCCATAGACCTCGTCGGTCTCGATCAGGTTGGCGAACACGAAGCCCTCATCGAGCTCGTCCAACAGATTCGCTACGGCGCGTATCGCCTGAGCGTTCGTGGCACCCGGGTAAGCGGAGTCGATCGCGCGTCTCCCAAACAGCTGGGCGACCTTGCCGACAGCGTGCACCTCGACGCCAGCGTCGCCCAGCACGTCGAGGTGACTGCGGGCGGGTGGCGCGAGCGCAAAGTCCATCCGCCCGTCCGTGCGCTGGAAGGCACCCGGCCGTCCGGCGAAGGGCCGCGCGATCACCCGTCCGACGCCGTCCTCGCCCTGCATCAGGTCGCGCAGAGTGGCGCACAGGGAGTACAGCTGGACACGCGGATACGCGTCCTCGTGCGCCGCGATCTGCATCACCGAGTCCTGCGAGGTGTAGAGGATCAGCGCGCCGTCGCGCAGCGCTTCTTCGCCGAAGCGCTCGATCGCGGCAAGCCCGTCGGTCGGCGCGTTGCAGAGGATTCGGCGGCCGGTCATCCGCTCGATCGTCGCGACGACGTCAGGCGGGAAGCCGTCCGGATAGGTCGGCGACGGCGAGCCCGCGACGACGCCCATCAGCTCCCAGTGGCCGCTGCGCGAGTCTTTCCCCGGCCCGAGCGCGTGCAGCCGACCGTGGACGACCGGATCGGAGGACGGCGGGACGCCCTCCAGCGGCAGGATCGAGCCGAGCCCCAGCCGCTCCAGCGTCGGCAGCTCCAGGCCGCCGACCGCCTGTGCCAGGTGACCGAGCGTGTTCGTGCCGGCGTCGCCGTAGTCGGCTGCGTCGGGCAGCGCGCCGACACCGCACGCGTCGAGCACGACGACGAGCGCGCGGCGCCCCACGTGAGTCCTCTCAGTCCGGCCGCGCGGCCGACGCGCGCGGGTGTGCGGCGAAGTAGACGTCGCGCAGGCGATCGGCGGACAGGTGGGTGTAGATCTGCGTCGTTGCGATATCGGCGTGGCCGAGCATCTCCTGCAGCGAGCGCAGATCGCAGCCGCCGGCAAGCAGGTGCGTGGCGAACGTGTGGCGCAGCGTGTGCGGGCTCATCTTGTCCGCGAGGCCGGCGCTCTTGGCGTGACGCTGGACGATCTTGTAGAGGCCCTGGCGCGTCAGCCCCTGCCCGCGCTGATTGACGAACACGTGCGTCTCGTCGCGGATTCCGACGAGCTTCGGGCGCCCCACGGTCAGGTACGCGAACAATGCCGCGACCGCCTTGCTGCCGATCGGCACGAGCCGCTCCTTCGAGCCCTTGCCGTTCGCGCGCAGCACGCCCTCGTCGAGGTCGAGCTCGTCGAGTCTCATGCCGACCGCCTCGGAGGCGCGCAGGCCGCACGCGTACATCAGCTCCAGCAGCGCGCGGTCGCGCAGCGCGGCCGGCGAGCCGCCTCTCGGCTGCGAGAGCAGCAGCGCGACCTCGTCGCGACTGAGGACCTTCGGCAGTCTCTTGCCGCGCGGCGGGCCCTTCAGCTCGGCGGTCGGGTCGCGGTCGAGCAGCTCCTCGCGACGCAGGTGGCGATAGAACGAGCGCAGGCAGGCGACCTTGCGCTGGATCGTCGTCGAGGCGGCGGGGGGCTTGCCGTCGCCGCCGGCGGCGAGCGTCGCGACGAACGCGGCGAGATCCGTGTGCTGGACGTGCAGCGCGTCCTTTCCGGCGTCGTCGAGCCAGGCGCCGTACTGCAGCAGGTCGGAGCGGTAGGCCTCCAAGGTGTTGCGCGACAAGCCTCGCTCCAGCTCCAGGTAGGCGACGAAGTCGAGCACGAGATCCTCATGGGACCCGCTCGTGCGCAGGACGGGCAGCTCGTGCGTGGTGGACATGTCGCACGCCTGATTCGGCCCGCGGAGGCGGGTTCCTGCCTGCCCCCGCCCCAGCACGGTCGCCCGGCTGCCGGGCGACCGCTGCACTCCGCGAAGCTGGATTCACCTACGGGCGCGCAGGAGCTGCAGCCCGATCAGCGACTTGGCGTCCTCACACTCGGCGATCGCGTCGTCGAGGCGGTCGAGCGGCCAGGGGACGATCTCGATCCGCTCGTCCTCCTCGACCTCGGGCCGCGAGACATCGCGCAGGTCGGTCGCGAGGAAGACGTCGATCCGCTCGTCGGTGAAGCCGGGGCTCGTGTAGATGGCCTTGAGGTGCTCCCAGCTTGCGGCTGCCTTGCCGATCTCCTCGGCCAGCTCGCGCTCGGCGGCGGCGCGCAGGTCCTCCCCCGGGACATCGAGCTTTCCCGCGGGGATCTCCAGCAGCGCCCGCTCGCCGCAGATCTCGCGCGGCTGGCGGATCAGCCACACGTGCGTCGCGTCGCAGGCAACGATCGCGACGGCGCCCGGGTGCGCGACGTTCTCGCGCGTGACGACCTCGCCGTCGGCGTGGCGGTAGCGCTCGACTCTGACCGTGCCGATGTGGCCGGACCAGATCGTCTCGCTGCCGATCTGCTCGAAGCTCGTCATGCGCTTCCCCCCCGTGTCAGCTCCGCGAGTGCGCCGCCGGCGGCGAGCGCGGCGGCGAAGAAGAGACGGTCCTCGTCGAAGGTGCGCCCCATCGTGCGTGTCGGCAGTCCGCTCGCGCGGTAGCCCTCGGCGTCGATCGCCGTCTCGAGCACCTCGTGACCGGCGGCGCGCGCGGCGTCGAGCGCCGGACCGATCCCGTCCATCTCGCTGAACAACCGTACGCCCGGCGGCACCGGGAGCGTGACCGGTCTCAGCAGCAGCTCCAGGACAGTGCGCGTGTGGTGGGACAGGCCGCGGTGGCGCTCGCGCGGGTCGCCGGACGACATGCGGGCGGTCAGCACGGTCGGACAGCCGAGCGCGAGCGCCGCGTGGATGGAGTCGAGCGCGACGATGCCGCCGTGGCCAAGCGCCGATCCGGAGCCGAGGATCCCCGGTCCGGGTCCGACGAGCGCGACGTCCCAGCCCTCCTCGGCGAGGCCGTCGTGGATGGCGCCGGCGGTCGTGATCGCCTCCTGGGCGCCGCCGTAGGCTGGTCCGGCGGTCGTGTGACCCGCGAGCAGGTCGCGGTTGAGCAGCTGGCGGACTGTGTCCGACATCCCACCGGGCAGTGCGCCGCCGGCCGTCTGCACGAAGCCGACGCGCGCGTTGGGACGCGCCTCTGCGAGCGCCCAGGCGACCGGCGCGAGCTGACCGTGGAGCTGAAAGACGCCGACCGGTCTGCCGAGCGGGAGCTTGAGGTCGCGGCCCTCCGCCGGGATCACGGCGTGCTGCAGGCTCGTGTAGTTGAGCTTCATCACGTGCGCGCCCGGCATGCCGCGGCCGCCGAGGCCGCGGGTGAGATTGACGTGGACGATGTCGAATCCGCCGGAGCCGAGCTGGAGATCTCGGGCCTGTGTGTTGACGACGACGTCGTCGCCCTCGTGGCATGGGCCGACGAGGGCGGTGTCCGCCTGGGCCGGTCGGGTCTCGCCGTCGACCTCCACCGTCAGCGCCTGCCAGGCGGATGGGGCCTCAGCGTCGGTGACTCTGCCTCGGCGGAGCCTCAGCATCGACCTACCCCACGGCGGCATCGAGGGGTCCGCGCGCGGAGGAGCGCCGGATTCAGGTCGCTATCCGACCACAAAATGACGCTCATCGGTCAGGCACCTGGTCGAGGAGCGCAAAGGTGACGTCGAGCATGCCTTCGAGCGCGGCGACGGAGACGGCCTCGTCGGGCTGGTGGTTGCGCTCGGTCCCGTTGGCGAGATTCGTGCAGGGGAAGCCGGCGAGCTCGAGCGCGTTGGCGTCTGACCCGCCGCCCGTGACGATGTGCCGCGGCGTGTAGCCGCAAGCACGCAGGGCGGTCTCGGCAAGCTGGACCTGCGGCGCGCTCGGTCTCGTGCGGTAGCCGTGGAACAGCCGTGCGACGTTCACGTCGAGGTCGCACTCGACGGCGTTTGCGCCGTCGGTCAGGTGGTCGACGATCTCGCTCACGACCGCCTCGACCTTGGCCTCGTCGAGGCTGCGCACCTCCGCCTCCACGAGGCAATGCTCTGGCACCACGTTGATGCCCGAGCCGCCGACGATCGTCCCGACGTTCGCGGTCGTCTCGTCGTCGAGTCGGCCGAGCGGCATCACGGCAATCGCGCGGGCGGCGGCGACGATCGCGCTGCGGCCGGCTTCCGGGCGGATGCCGGCGTGCGCGGCGACGCCCTGCAGCTCGGCGACGATGCGGTGGTAGTGCGGCGAGGCGAGCACGATCTCGCCGATCGGCGAAGCGTGGTCGAAGACGTAGCCGAAGCGGCTGCGCAGCTTGGATGCGTCGAACGCCTTCACGCCCGCAAGCGCGACCTCCTCGCAGACCGTGAACAGCAGCTCGACGGGGACGGGCGGCGGCTCGGTGACCCAGCGGCGAACGGCGGCGAGCATCACCGCGACCGCGGCCTTGTTGTCGGCCCCGAGGATCGCGTCCTCCCGGTTGCGCCACACGCCCTCCTCGCAGACCGGCGACACCGGCCCGGTCAAAGGCACGGTGTCGAGGTGCGCGCACAACAGGACTCCCCCGTCGTTGCCGCCGTTCGTCGAGGGCACGCGAGCCAGGAGATTGCCTGAGTCCGAGCCCGCAACAGCGCCCGCGTCGTCCTCCTCGACCGTCAGACCCAGCCCGCGCAGCTCGGCGGTCACGCGATCCGCGCACGCGCGCTCACGGCCAGACGGACTTTCGATCGCGCACAGCTGCGCGAACAGCTCGCCGAGCGCGCGGCGCTCCCCCGCGTCGGCTCGCCTCACGCCGCCGTCGTGCGCGCGCCGGCCTGCTCGCCGTCGTGCGTGAAGCCCGCCGCGGCGTGGTCGAGCGCGGCGCGCACGAAGCCGCGGAACAGCGGCGCCGGGCGGTCCGGGCGCGACTTGAACTCGGGGTGGTACTGCGAGGCGACGAAGAACGGGTGCTCGCTCGCCGGCAGCTCGACCGCCTCGACGAGCTGATCGTCGGGAGAGGTGCCGCCGACGACGAGGCCGGCGTCCTCGATCCGGCGCCTGAGGTGGTTGTTGACCTCGTAGCGATGACGGTGGCGCTCGTAGATGACCGGCTCGCCGTACAGCTCGCGGATGCGCGTGTCCTCGTGCAGCTTCACGGGGTCGGCGCCGAGGCGCATCGTGCCGCCGAGGTCGGAGATCTCCTTCTGCTCGGGCAGCAGGTCGATCACGGGCCACGGCGTCTCGGGGTCGAACTCGGTCGAGTTCGCGCCCTCCATGCCGACGACGTGGCGTGCGAACTCTGCGACCGCAACCTGCATGCCGAGGCAGATGCCGAGGTACGGGATTCCCTGCTCGCGCGCGACGCGCGCGGCCGCGATCTTGCCCTCGATCCCGCGCCCGCCGAAGCCGCCCGGGATCAGGATCCCGTCCGCGCCCGCGAGCCGCTCGGCGGCCTTGTCCGCATCGAGGTGCTCGGAGTCGATCCAGTCGATCTCGACCTTCCCGCCGTGCTCGATGCCGGCGTGGCGCAGCGACTCGACGACGGACAGATAGGCGTCCTCGAGCTTCACGTACTTGCCGACGAGCGCGATCTTCACGGGCTGCGTCGCCTGCTTCGCGCGCTCCGTTATCGCCTCCCACTCGGTCAGGTCCGGGGCGGGCGCTTCCATGCGGAAGTGGTCGAGCACGAAGTCGTCGACCTGCTGGTCGACGTAGTTGAGCGGCACCTTGTAGATGTCGTCGACGTCGGAGGCGGAGACGATCGCCTCGACCGGCAGCGACGCGAACAGCGCGATCTTTCTGCGGATGTCCGTCGAGAGCCGTTCCTCCGAGCGGCACATCAGCATGTCGGGCGCGATGCCGATGCGGCGCAGCTCGTTGACCGAATGCTGCGTCGGCTTCGTCTTCAGCTCGCCGGCGTGGCCGATGTACGGCACGAGCGTCAGGTGGATGAACATGCAGTTGCGCCGGCCGACGTCGACCGGGAACTGGCGGATCGCCTCGAGGAACGGCAGCGACTCGATGTCGCCGACGGTGCCGCCGATCTCGGTGATGACGACGTCGACGTCGCTCGCGTCGGCGACGAGCTTGATGCGGTGCTTGATCTCGTCGGTGATGTGCGGGACGACCTGCACCGTGCCGCCGAGGTAGTCCCCGCGTCGCTCGCGGCGGATGACCGCGTCGTAGATGCCGCCGGCGGTCACGTTGGAGCCGCGCCGCGTGTTGGCGGACGTGAAGCGCTCGTAGTGGCCGAGGTCGAGGTCGGTCTCGGCCCCGTCCTCCGTCACGAACACCTCGCCGTGCTGGTAGGGCGACATCGTGCCGGGGTCGACGTTGATGTACGGATCGAGCTTCTGCAGCTGGACCGTGAGGCCGCGCGCGACGAGCAGCCGTCCGATCGAGGCGGCGGCGATGCCCTTGCCCAGCGAGGACACGACGCCCCCCGTTACGAAGATGAAACGGGTCGTGCCATTCGATGGGGGGTCAGGCATGCGCGTCATTCCTTCCGATCGAGTCTATCTGCCGCAGCAGCGGCGTACGTTCGATGAGCGTGTTGAGCGAGCGGAACTCGCCGTAGACGGTCAGTGCGAGGACGACGGCGAGCGCGATCAGCTGGCCGGTGGTGTCGAAGGCGTAGATCAGCCAGAGGCCCGCGACGGCGCCGATCAGGTTCGCGCCGACGTCGCCGAGCATCGTGCGCTCCTTGAGGTCGTAGTAGCCAACGACGAGGATTGGCGCGGCGAGCGGACCGACGATCCAGAGCGGGACGAGGCCGGCCTCATCAGGGAAGCTGCCATGCCACGCGATCAGCGACAGGAGCGCACCGAGCAGCAGGAACGCCTTCGCGGAGCGGCCTGGCCGCAGGTCGAGCAGGTTGAACAGGTTCGTCGTGAGCACGAGCAGCGCGACCGCTAGCAGGTACTCGGCGACGGTGGCGGTGGTGCCTTGCAGCACATACAGCGCGAGCGCGAGCGAGCCGAGCGCCTTCAACGCGCCGGTGCTGAACTCGCCGCCGAGCAGCGCTCGGCCATGCCCACGCCAGCCGCGCGAGGTGCCGGCGAGCAGGTCGTCGATCAGGCCCAGCAGCGCAACGCCGAGCGGGTACGTCAGCTCGGTCTGGACTCCCCAGTCGAACGGGTTCAGCTTGGCGATCCAGACAAACCCGGACCAGAAGCCGACGACCAGCACCCCCGCCGCCACGATCGCGATCCCACCGGGAAACGGCAGCCTCACCCCCCGGTAGTTCTCGCGCGTGAAGCCCTCCGCCTGCAGGTGCCGCAGAATCGGCGGCGTCAGCAGGAGCGCCGCGGCGAGCGCGACGAGCGTCGGGAGGGCGTGCACCCGGGCACCGTAGCCGCCGAGCCGGATGGCGGGCGATCAACCGGGCGCGGGCGCCTCGAGCGCCCACA
>DATFPW010000114.1:0-10825 GCA_035264605.1 Conexibacter sp.
GTGGTTGAGCACCGGCGTGCCGGTCAGCGCGAGCCGCAGCGCGTCGCGCGGCAGTCCCTCGGCGAGCCGCCGCACGGCGCGCGTGCGCTTGGCCTGCGGGTTCTTGCAGTAGTGCGACTCGTCGAGCACGAGCGCGCGCGGACGGCGGCGGGCGAGCATCTCCCGCTGGGTGGCGACGATCTCGTAGTTGAGGATCAGGATGTCCGCGCGCGGCGGCACCGCCACGCGCCCCTCGACGACCGCGACGGAGCGGTGCGGCAGCCAGCGCGCGGTCTCGCGCTCCCAGTTGAGCTTGAGCGAGGCGGGGCACACCACCACAGCAGGGAACGCGCCGTCGGCCTCCAGCGCCGCGAGCGCCTCGACCGTCTTGCCAAGGCCCTGCTCGTCGGCGAGGAAGGCGCGCCGCGCCTCCAGCACGTAGCGCACGCCGGCCCACTGGAACGGCTCCAGCGTGCCGCCCATCACGGCGGCGACCTCCTCGATCGGCTCCGCCTCGGTCGCGCGCGAGGCGCGGATCGCCGCCGCCGCCTCGTCCGCCTCGGCGCGCAGCGCCTCCAGCACCGGCATCGCCATCGGCGTCACCTCGACGCCGTGCAGGACGAGGAACGCCTCCAGCGGCTCGCACAGCCACGGGTCGACCGGCACCACGCGCTCGCCCTCGGCACCCGGCAGGGCGGCGAACGCCGCGCCCACGTCCGGATCCCACAGCACCTCCAGGCGCAGGCGTGCGCCGTCGACGCCGTGCGTGGCGACGAGTCGCGCCGGCGGCGGGTCGTCCCCCAGCTCCAGCGCGGCGATGCAGCGCTCGGCGGCTGCGTCGATTCGGGCCGACTCCTGCGCACGCAGCACGTGCGCGTTCGCCTCGGTGAGCCGGACGAGCAGCCGCGGTCTGTGCGAGACGGCGCCGTCGGGCGCAGGCTCGGGCGGCAGCTCCACCGCACCCTCCCGCAGCTCCACCGGTACCTCGCCGGCTGCCGTCGCCAGGACCCACCAGCCGCGTCCGTCATAGCGCGTCGTGGTCACGCGCCCGAGCCAACGGCGCTGGACCTCGCTCAGCCAGGCCTCGACCTGCTCGCTCGGCGTCAGCTCCGGGAAGCGCCGCAGGATGTCGGCGACGTGGTGCGCAACCCAGTCCTGCACCGGCGCCCACCACTCGCGCGCGTCCCAGTCGAAGCGGCGGTGCGGGATCCCCCGCACGACCTCGACGAGCTGCGCGTCGTAGGGGAACGACAGCACGACGATCCGGCCCCGCTCCGGGTCCGTACGCAGCTCGACGTTCGGGGGGGTGGGGACGAGGTCGAGCGCCATCTCCGCCCGAGGGTATCGGCGGGGCGGGATCGCGCCCGTCGCGCGGCGCCCGCGTCCCCTGCGACACTGTCGCGATGACAGACGGCTACGCCATCACGCAGGGGGGGCTCGACGCGCTGCGCGCCGAGCTCGAGCAGCTCGAGACGGTCGCGCGCTCGGAGATCGCCGCACGCATCAAGACCGCGCGCGAGTGGGGCGACCTGAAGGAGAACGGCGAGTACCACGCCGCCAAGGAGGATCAGGCGCACCTCGAGACGCGCATCAAGCGGCTGCGGGAGCGCCTGCGCGGTGCGAAGGTCGTCGAGGCGAACGCAGGACCGAACGGCGTCGTCGCCTTCGGCTCGACTGTCGAGGTGAGAGACGAGAAGTCCGGCCGGGTCGCGACCTACACGCTCGTCGGCGCCGCCGAGGCGAGCGCCAAGGACGGCCGCCTGTCGATCGAGTCGCCCGTCGCCGAGGCGCTGCTGGGCGCAAGAGAGGGCGATGCGGTGACGGTCACGACGCCGAGCGGGGCGCGCGTCTTCCACGTCGTGCGCGTCGGCGCGTAGTCGGGCCGGCTGCCGCCTCCCGACCTCACTCGCCGGCGGGATCGAGCGACGCGGCGACGCGGCTCGCGATCTCCTCCGCCGCGGCGTCGGAGGGCGCGGACGCCTTCACGGCGTAGTTGTCGGAGCCGACCGCGATGAAGTACGTCGCCTCGTGGTGCGACCCCGCGAGCGCCGTACGCCGCGCGACGTCGTCGAACCCGCCGATGCTCGCGGGCACGACCGTCCCGCCCGGCACCTCGGCTGCGTTCCGCAACGCGGTCTCGCCGTAGCCGGGGATGTAGTCCACGATCAGCTGACAGCCGCACGCGGTGTCGCTCCACTGCGAGCGGTAGCGCGGAATGTCGTTCTCCTGGAGCGCGTCCTTCTCCGTCACCCATCCGGCCGGGCGCTCGAGCGCGAATCCCTGCCGCGCATAGGCGACGTATCCGCTCGCCGGCGGCGGCGAGGGCTCGTCGTCCGCGGCGGCACCGGTCGCAGCCGACGCTCCGCCAGCGGGCGCGGCGAGGGTTCCGCTGCCCGTCGTGGCGGCTGTCCTCGGCGTCGAGCGCACGGCGTCCGTCCGCGGCGCGGCGGCGGCCCGCCGCTCGGACGAGGAGCCGGTGGACCCGAGCGGGTCCGATCCCCCCGAGCTCAACAGCACCGCCGCCAGCACGCCGGCTGCGACCAGCAGTGCCGCGAGTGCGGCGAGACCGGCCGGGCTCCGACGTGAGCGGCGCGGCTGGGGCACCCGCTGCGGGGCGGCGGTCGTCACGCGAGGCGCGGGGCGCCTCGCGGACGGCCGCGTGGGCCGGCGCGAGACCGCCGGCGGCAAGGGCGGCGCGGGCGCGAGCGGCTCCGTCGCCGGCAGCGCCGCCGCCTCCCCGGTCGCCACGCTGTGGTCTTCCTCGGGCACCGACCGGTCCTCGGCGGCGGCGACCGCTGCTCGGCCGAGGCCGCCGGCGGACGCATAGCGCTTGGCGGGGTCCTTCGCGAGGGCTCGCCTGACGACCGCATCGAACGCCGGCGGGACCGAGCGGTCGGTGGCGGCCAGCGACGGCGGCGGGGCGTTGACGTGCGCCCACAGCTTGGCCATCGGCACGTCGCGCGGGAAGGGCGCGGCGCCGCTGAGCGCCTCGAACAGCGCGCAGCCGAGCGCGTAGACGTCCGTGCGCGCATCGACGCGCCGGCCCTCGATCTGCTCCGGCGCGGCGTAGTCGGGCGTGCCGATCCACTCTCCCGTGCGCGTCAGGCCGCTGGTCGCGTCGACCGGCTTCGTGAGGCCGAAGTCGGAGAGGTAGACGCGGTCCCCGCCAGCGTCGGTGCAGACCATCACGTTGGCCGGCTTGACGTCGCGGTGGACGAGCCCCTTCGCGTGCGCGGCGTCGAGCGCCGCCGCCACCTGCGCGACGATCCCCGCGGCCCGGCGCGGTGGGAGCGCGCCCTCGCGCTGCAGCAGCGAGCGCAGGTCGATCCCGTCGACGTAGCGCATGACGAGGTAGAGGTGGTCGCCGTCCTCGCCCGCCTCGTAGATCGGCACGACGTTGGGGTGGTCGAGCGATGCGGCGAGGCGTGCCTCCTGCTGGAAGCGCGCGCGGAAGTTGGCGTCGTGCGACAGCGCCGCGGAGAGCACCTTCAGCGCGACGCGCCGTCCGAGCGCGAGCTGCTCCGCGCGGTAGACGACGCCCATCCCGCCGTGGCCGAGGACGGCGTCGATCCGGCAGCCGCCGATGACTCTGCCGATCGCGGGATCGGGTCTCATGCAAGACCTCTACCCGATGGGGCCGCCGCCTGCGCGGCGAGTCGACCCCTCGCCTCAGCGCCGCGCCGGCTCGACCGCGCGCGAGGCGCCGATCTGACGCCCGTCGGCGTCGAGCGCGCTGACGGCGACGTACTTCGCATCCGTGCGGGCGCGGAGCGTCGTCTCGAAGTTGCGGCGGGGGACGGGGTCGCCGAGCGGGAGAAGCGCGTCGGGGTCCTCGCCGGCGAGCAGCTGCCAGCTGCGCAGCTCGGTCGAGCCGTTCCAGCTCGCCCAGACGGTGACGCGCTCGCCTGAGCCCGTGCCGTGCCGCCGTGCGGCGAGCGCCGGGCGGTCGAGCGGCTCGCCGTGCCAGGGGAAGCGGAACGCCTGGTAGCTGTCCGCTCTCGGGGGCACGACGAGGTCGAACAGCAGCTGGCCGTCGCGGCTGAGCTCCGAGACGTGCCGCTCCGGTCCCCAGCCGATGAAGACGTTCCCGTTGGGCAGCGTCTGCATGTTGCCCTCGGCGATCGAGAGCAGCTTGTCGGGGTGCGTGTACTGCCGCACGACGCGCGCGGTTCTCCGTTTCATGTCGAGCCGCAGCACGAGCCCGCGCGACACCTCCGCAGTGGCCGGGGTCGCCTCGTTGTCGAACAGCGAGATCGTCGTGGGGGAGAGCCATTCGGCGTCGTGCTGGAAGTGGAAGCGCGCTCCCGGTCCCATGCGGAAGTCGCTGCGTCTGCCGCCGAGCCGCCACAGGACTCTGCCGCTGCGCTTGTCGATCTCGTAGATCGCGTGCATGTTGCGCGCGCTGATCAGCAGCCGGCCCGGCTCGTCCTCGTCGACCGCGTTGACGTGGAAGTAGTCGTGCGGCTTGGTCTCCTTCGGCGGGGTGACGCCCTCGCTCACCGGCAGATGGTCAGCGCTGTGCCACTCCCACACGACTCTGCCGCTCGCGACGTCGACCTCCTGCACGATCGACTCGAAGATCGTCCCGTCGCGTCTGCCGCCGACGGAGCGCAGGTCGGCTCTCCGCGGCGCGTAGACCGACATGTAGGCCGTCCCGCGCGGGGTCAGCTGGAACTCGTGGTGATCGCCCATGTAGCCGTGGCCCGCTCTCACCCGCGCGATCTCCCTGTAGTGGCGGTCGAGGATCACGTACTCGCCCATGCCGTGGCCGTATCTCGTGCGGCCTTGCCACCAGGTGAGCACCGGCTGTCCTCTGTAGCGCTGCACCCGGAAGCCCGTCACGGCGTTGTGGGGTGGAACCGGGCGGAACCAAACGACGTGGCCGCGGTCGTCGACGATCTGCGGACCGTCCTGGCCGGGACCGCGCTTGACGGCGAGGAAGACGTAGCCGGGCGCAAGCGTTCCGCGTGGCGGGACCGTGACGAGCACGCGGTCGGGATCGAGCTGCGGGCGCGAGTGAAAGCGCAGCACGTCGGCGGCGGTCGGACTCGGCTCGCTCTCGCCGCCGCGTGTCAAAAGCCAGGCGGCGAGGCCGCCGCCGGCCGCCAGCAGCAACCCGGCCACGACCGCTACGGCCGCCCGCGGGCGCGCGCGCACGAGCCGCCCGAGACGGCTGCGCTCGAGCGTTGAGGTCCCCGATCGGCTGCTCATCGGCATCGAAGTCTCACGGGCGTCCTTAACGCGCGGATGAGAATCCGCTCACCAGCGGGCTGCCTCAGCGTGGGCGCAGGCCGTCGAGCAGCAGGTCGAGGTAGCGGCGCCAGTTTCTGTCGCCGGCCTGGACGACGCTCGCGAGCGCGCAGAAGAGCGCGGGCATGTCGGCGGCGGTGAGGTCGTCGCGCACGACGCCGGCCTTGCAGGCGCGCGCGATCAGCTGGTCCTCGAGTGCGAGCAGCTCCTGCATCTGGTGCTGGCGCGGACCCATCCCGCCGATGCCGCCGGCCATCAGCACGAGCACTGCGGCCCAGGCACGGTCCTGCTCCTGCGTCGCGGCGCAGTACTCGAAGCAGCGCTCGATCGCGCGCCACGGGTCGGGCTCGTCGTCGAGCAGCGCGCGCACGTAGGCGATCGTGCGGTCGAAGCGCTCCTCGATCAGCGCCTCGGCGAGCGCCTGCTTCGTCGGGAAGTGGCGGTAGACGGTGCCGACGCCGACGCCGGCGCGCCGCGCGACGTCCTCCATCTGCGCCTCCGAGCCGTGCTCGGCGAACGCCGCCCGCCCGGCCTCGATCACCTTCGCGCGGTTGCGCGCAGCGTCAGCTCGGAGACGTCTCGTGACGAGAATGGGCTGGGCGGTTGACAAGCGGAATCTCGCTTCCGTATCGTAAGGATCCTGAACCGGAGTTCCGGTTCCGCATTGTAAGCGACCGGAAGCGAGCGCACCACATGTCCGCCACCGCAGCCGCACATCTGCAGCCCGAGACGAGCGGGCTCGACCCGCGCCGCTGGAAGGCGCTCGCCGTGCTCGCGGTGGCGCAATTCATGGTCGTCTTGGATGCGAGCATCGTCAACGTTGCACTGCCCTCGATCCAGACGGATCTCCACTTCTCCGAGAACGGCCTCCAGTGGGTCGTCAACGCGTACACGCTGATGTTCGGCGGTTTCCTGCTGCTCGGCGGTCGCGCCGCGGACCTGTTCGGCCGCCGGCGCGTCTTCATGATCGGGCTGATCGTCTTCTCGGTCGCCTCGCTCGTCGGCGGCTTCGCCACCTCGTCCGGCTGGCTTATCGTCGCCCGCGGCGTGCAGGGCCTCGGCGCCGCGATCGTCTCGCCGGCCGCGCTCTCGATCGTCACAACGACCTTCACGGAGGGCGCCGAGCGCAACAAGGCGCTCGGCATCTGGGGCGCTCTGGCGGGCGCCGGCGGCGCCGTCGGAGTGCTGATGGGCGGCATGCTGACCGAGTGGGCCGGCTGGGAGTGGGTGCTGTTCGTGAACGTGCCGATCGGCGTCGCGGCCGCCGCGCTCGCACCGCGCTTCGTGCGCGAGAGCAGAACGCACGAGCGCACGTCGCTGGACATCGCCGGCGCGGTCTCGGTGACGGCCGGCCTCGTCGTGCTCGTCTACGCGCTGGTCGACGCGACGGACGCCGGCTGGGGCTCGCTCCAGACGATCGGCCTGCTGGCGCTGGCCGTCGCACTGATCCTCTCGTTCGTCGTCATCGAGCTGCGCACGAAGCACCCGATCATGCCCCTGACGATCTTCCGCAACCGCAGCGTCGCGAGCGCGGACGCCGTCGCGCTGCTCGTCGGCGCGTCGCTGTTCTCGATGTTCTTCTTCATCTCGCTCTACCTGCAGCAGGTGCTCGACTTCTCGGCGCTGAAGGCCGGCCTTTCGTACCTGCCGCTGGCCATTTCGATCATCCTCTCGGCCGGCATCGCCTCGCAGCTCGTGACGCGCGTCGGGTCCAAGCCCGTGCTCGCGTCAGGGCTCGCCTTCACGACCGTCGGCCTGCTGCTGTTCACGCAGATCTCCGCCGACGGCTCCTACGTCGGCGACGTGCTCGTGCCGTCCGTGATCGTGGCAATCGGGCTCGGGCTGTCGTTTGTCTCGCTCACGATCACCGCCGTCTCAGGCGTGAGCCACGGCGAGGCGGGTCTGGCGTCGGGGCTGTTGAACACCGCGCAGCAGGTCGGCGGTGCGCTCGGGCTCGCGGTGCTGTCGTCGGTCGCGACCTCCCAGATCGCCGGCGCGCACGACCCCGTGTCGCTGACGGACGGCTTCCAGAGTGCGTTCACGGTCGGCGCCGGCTTCGCGGCGTTCGGTCTCGTGCTCGCGCTGCTCGCCGTCCCGCACGTGCGGCCGCAGGACGTGGCGGCGCAGGAGGCGGCGGTGGCGTAGCGATCCCAGTATGGTACCAATGCGATACCATACTGGGATGAGCAAGCAGGTCGCTGTCCGCCTTCCTGATGATCTCGTCGCCTTCGTCGACGAGATCATCGCCTCGGGACGCGCGTCCAGCCGCGCGGCGGTCGTCACACGTGCCCTGGAACGGGAGCGCCGACGCGCGGTGGCGGCGCGCGATGCCGAGATTCTCGCCCGGACGGGACCGGATCGGGATCTCGCCGGGTTGGCCGAGCACACCGCCGGCAACACGATCGCGCTCGACTGATGCGCCCGATCCATGTCGCTCGGCTCGACAAGCTGCGGCCGGTAGTGGTGCTCACGCGCGAGCTCGTGCGCCCGCATCTGACAACGGTCACGATCGCCCCGATCACGACGATGATCCGCGGCCTCTCGACGGAAGTCCCCGTCGATGTCGAGAACGGCCTCTCCGGCCCGTCCGTCGTGAGCTGCGACAACGTCACGACGATCCCCGCCGGAGCCGTCGGGCGGCAGATCGGCGTGCTGCTCGATCGTCAGGAGCCGGCGCTGGGCGCGGCGATCCGTGCGGCGTTCGACCTCGACTGACTGGTGCGAAACGCCCGGTTCACGTGAGGCCCAGGGCACGCCGCAGCTCGGCGACAGCCCGGTCCGTCACGTCTCCGTCGAGCGCCATGTGGAGCGTCGGGTCGATGACGAGCGGCTCGCGCTCCGCTTCCGGCGTGGCGAGATGCTCGGGAATCTTTTCGGCGCCGCGAATCACGTCATCCACGAACCCGCGGAGCCGCTGGAGCGGCTGGTCAGCGGCCTGGGCGTTCAGCTCGACCGCACGCTGAAACTCGTCGGGGACGATCGCGGCCCGGAGCTCGGCGGCCCAGTCGAGCAGGTCCTCGTAGGCGTTCATCAGCCACTCCGCGAAGTGGATGATGCGCACAGCGTCGCCGTGCTCCCCGGGCGCTCCGAACGCGGCCTGCTGGTCCTCGAAGATGCGCTTCATCGGCTCGACGGTCTGGCGCAGACGCGACGCCGCTTTGCTCAAGTGAGGTGCCACTGCGTCCTCATCCAAGTACTGGCGGGAGCGGCTCGGCAGCCGCAGCTCGTGCCCCCGCCATTTGGGTTCCAGTGCCGCGCGCCGTTGCAGCAGGACTCCGGCGAACAGCAGGAACTCCCAGACCGGTGGTCTCTCGCGCAGCAATGCGTCCTGCTCGGAGGGTGTTCGGGGAAGACCTACCCGCAAGGGCTCGTCGGTGGAGGCCCGATCGTCTGAGAGCGCCCGCTGAATTTCGGAGAGCTGCGCGGCGAGGTTGTTGATCTGCAGGTCGGGGAAGGCTGCCGCCACCTCCGAATGGCGCGTCAGGGCGCTTGCGAAGTAATCCGGTCCTCGCCATGCGACGTCGATCGCAGCCTCGCGGCCGATCGTGCTGACCTCTGCCCCCAATGTCTCACTGATCGGATAGTTGCTCAGGAAGGTCCAGGCGTCGACCGGCCACACGTCGGCGGATTTGAGCGCGATCGCCTTTCCCAAATCGCCGATCATCTTGGCGCGGATCAAGGCGTCGAGCTGCCGGTTCTGGACGCGCTTGAAGCAGTGCGCGGCGAACATGCGGCGCTCGGACTTGAGGTATCCGTCGTTCCCGCGGTCCGAGCGGTCGTCGTCGATCGGCAGGAAGTCATCGCCGTGCTCCGCGATCAGCACTGCATTGCACAGGCGCGTGAACTCCTGCGGGACAGTCATCAGCTCGATCTGCGCTCGCAAGCCCATTCGCTGGTTCTACAAGATCGCGGTGGTTCAGTCGCCCACCGAGCGCGGCGACGCCGCGCTCGGCTCGTTCGGTCTACCGCCGATCATCGAGCAGGCGGGTGCGGCGTCTGGCGGCGGGGCGGTTGGGGCGGAAGCGGTGCTGCGCGCGTGCGAGTTTGTCGCCCCGGTAGCGCCAGTGCGCCCAGGTCGAGCCGGGCGTCGCGAGCCGCAGGGCGACGTAGAGGCCGACGAGCGGGATGTGCAGCGCGACGATCCCGAGCCCGAAGCGGCCCTTCAGGAACGCGACAGCGGCGATTCCGACGAACACGACGACGACGCCGGTGGCGAGCAGCTTGTCGCCGGGGTCGTCGAGCCCGAGCGGGCGGACGCCGAGCATCAGGTGGTCTCGACGCTGCCGGGCCACCACTGGAAACGCGGGCTGCGGTTCATGCGCGCGCTCGTGCGGATGAACGCGAACGAGAGCAGGAACGCGACCAGCACCAGCATCGCCGGCGCACGGGGCGACGACAGGTCGACGTCGACGTCGAAGTACAGGCCGGCGAGAGGCGGCGCCATCCGCGGCAGCCTACGACGTGAGGTCGCCGGTGCGTGCACGCGCGGCGCGCCCCTCGGCGCGCTGCGCGTGAGCGGCGGCCGTTAGGAGCGGCGGCGCCGTCTCGCGTCCGGCCGCGCGTCGCGCGGTCTCGGCGGGTTCGCGCGGCGCTCCTCGGGCGTCATCTGGCGGATCGTCAGCGAGCCCTGGTCGAGCTGTCTTCTGATCTCGGCCAGCTTCCGCTCGCGTTCGTCGCGCTGGCGGTCCTGTGTGGACTTCATCGTTCTGTTGACGATAGCGCCCCCGTTGATCAATCAACGGTGGTTGTGGACACGAATCGTTCTCAGGAACGCAACAGAACGGTCACATCCTGAGGGCAGCGGGTGCCGAGACTCCGCTACGAAACCGCCGGCAGCTCGAGCCGGTGGGAGCGCGCGATCTGCTCGGCCATCCGCTCATTGACACCGACGTCGTCCGCGATCGCGCGCCAGCCGGCGACGACGTCGCGGACCTCGGCAAGGATCGTCTCGGCGCGGCCGCGCTTGAGCCCGGCGAGGCGTGCGACGGCGCGCAAGTCCTGTACGCCGAAGCCGTCGCGCTTGCCGTTGATCGACATCTGGTGGCTGTCGAGCCACGGGTTGCCGGGCTTCCACGCCCACGTCACGTCATAGGCGGGCGCGAGCGACCATGCGCCCTCGCGATCCATCAGGAAGGCGACGTTCTTGACGTGGTCGTCCTGGTTACGAGCGACGACGTTGAAGACCATTCGCCGAAACAGCTGCTCGGCCGCCGGCGTGGCGAGGCCAAGCCGGCGCAGGAGCAGGAGCGCCTGCTCGTAGCTGTAGGTGCCGGGCTCGTTGTAGCTCACATGCTCCAGCGCGCCGAGCGTCTGCATGTGCAGCTTGTCGCCGTCGTCCGGCCGGTCGAAGCGACGCGTCATGAAGTGCCGGCGCCCGTTCTCCTCCAGCAGCCGGGACTCGGTCATCTCCACACCGGCCGCGCGCGCCATCCGCCAGTAGGCGTACTCGACGGCGCCCCATCCCTGCGGGTCGTGCAGGCCGTGGTCGCCGGCGCCGGAGACGCCGTCGAATTTCAGCAGCCAATGCCGGAAGCCGTCGCCGGCCGCGACCTGCCCCGAGCGGATCTGGCCGGTCGCGTCGTCGTAGGCGATGACG
>DATFPW010000115.1:0-85329 GCA_035264605.1 Conexibacter sp.
GATCGATCAGCAGCTCCCTGCCTTTCAGGCTGAGCCTCGCGTTAGCGTGCAGCTTCATCCGGTGTCCTCCTTGGGACTGGCGGCCTCGAGAACCACCAGCCTCCAAGGAGGCCCGGATGAACAACGTGCTCAGGAACTACACCTAGACCCGTACGACGGAGAGACCCGCGACGCCGTCGACTGGGCCGAAGTCGTCGTCCTGCGTGACGACGGGAAGGTCGTTCGCGAGCGCCGTCGCCGCGATCCACAGGTCGTTGACGTTGAGCCTCCGTCCGGCCTCGGCGAGGTGAAGACGCAGGCGCGCCCATGCGGCCGCGACTCCCTCGTCGACCGCGAGCACCTGAAGATCTGCCGTCGCCTCGAGCGTCGCCAGCCGCCGCGCACGCGTCTCGACATCGCGCGCAGCGAGCACTCCGACGTGCAGCTCCGCGACGGTGACCGCCGAGACGGCGACCTCGTGCGGCAGTCGATCGACGTCGAGCGGCCGGCCGCTCTCGTCCGCGATGAAGACGCTCGTGTCGAGCAGTCCGCGCGCAGGGGCGGACTTCATCGGTCGAGCGGACCG
This sequence comes from Conexibacter sp., assembly GCA_035264605.1. Lineage (GTDB taxonomy): Bacteria > Actinomycetota > Thermoleophilia > Solirubrobacterales > Solirubrobacteraceae > Conexibacter. The sequence continues at coordinate 566 of DATFPW010000115.1, forward strand.
AGGTCGTCCGTCGTCTCGCCGGCGAGACGCGCGAGATCGGCGCGCAGGCCGGGATCGGCCTGCGCCACCGCCAGGCGGCGGACGAGCTCCGCCCGCAGGAGCCAGCGGCGGCGCTCCTGCGCAAGCGGCACGAGCGCGGCGACAGGCTTCCCACGGGTCGTGATGACGATCTCGTCGCCGGCGTCGACCCGGCGCAGCACGTCGGCGGTGCTGTTGCGCAGGTCGCGAGCAGAGATCTCAGCCCTCATGCGACAAACGTAGCACATATGTAGCCATTTGACTCTGGGATCCCCTACGCGTGCAGGAGTCCACGCAGCGCGTGGCGAACTCCTTCGCGATGCCCGAGATTCAGGCGTCCCGCCGGCTGGTGAAGTCCCCGCCCGAACTGTGGGCTGAGGTGAGCGACGCCGCTTCCCTCGCGCGCCATCTCGGCGAGGTCGGCGAGATCACGATCACCCGGCTCGAGCCCGAGACGACGGTCGCCTGGGAGGGCGAGCGCGCAAGCGGCACCGTCGAGCTCGCTCCGGCCGGGTGGGGAACGTCAGTGACGTTGACGGCCGAGCCCGTCGCGGCGGCCGACGAGCCGTCAACCCCCGAGCCGACCGCGGTCGCCGAGCCAGAGGCAGAGCCCGTCGCCACCGCCGCGCCCGAGTCCGTCCCCACGGCCGAGTCTGAGCCCGCCACCGACGCCGAGCCGGAACCGGCCGCCAACGCCACGCCCGTCCACCGCTCCTGGCTCGCCCGCCTCTTCAGCCGCGCGCCGAAGCCGGCACCCACGCCCGAACCCAGTCTGTCCACCACTTACGCCGATCGGGCCGGTGGCGATGAGGATGCACGTGCCCCAGGCGAAGACCCGGGGTGCGCGCACCCGGAGGGGCACCGCCCGCGAAGCGGGTGGTCAGGACCCGCCCGCCAAGCGGCTGAGCCTGAGCGGGAGCCCGAGCCACCAGAGCCCGAGCCGAATGACCCGCTCGAAGCTGCCCTGACCCACGCGCTCGACTCACTCGGCCAAGCCCACCACCGCCCCTTCTCGCGCGGATAGGCGGCCCTCCACGCATCGGCGGTAACATCCGCCGCCGCTATGCGTCAGAAGGCACCTGAAACGTTTGACGAGAAGCTCGGCCAGCTGCAGGAGCTGCGCGAGGAGGCGATCCACTCCGCCTCCGCCTCCGCAGTCGAGAAGCAGCATGCGAAGGGCAAGTACACCGCCCGCGAGCGGATCGAGAAGCTGCTCGACCCGGGCTCGTTCCAGGAGCTCGACACATTCGTGCGCCACCGCACGCACGACTTCGACATGCAGAAGAATCGTCCGTGGGGCGACGCGGTCGTGACCGGCCACGGCACGATCGACGGCCGCCGCGTGTGCGTCTTCAGTCAGGACTTCACCGTCGTCGGCGGCTCGCTCGGTGAGGTGATGGCCGAGAAGATGTGCAAGGTCATGGACCTGGCGGCGAAGATCGGCTGCCCCGTGATCGGCATCAACGACTCCGGCGGCGCTCGCATCCAGGAGGGCGTCGTCTCGCTCGGCGCCTACGGCGATGTGTTCCTGCGCAACGTCAAGTCCAGCGGCGTGATCCCGCAGATCTCGCTGATCATGGGCCCGTGCGCCGGCGGCGCCGTCTACTCGCCCGCGATCACCGACTTCATCTTCATGGTGAAGGAGACCTCGCACATGTTCATCACCGGTCCCGACGTCATCAAGACGGTGACCGGCGAGGAGCCGACGTTCGAGGAGCTCGGCGGTGCGATGACGCACAACTCCAAATCGGGCGTCGCCCACTTCGCGGCCGAGGACGAGGACGCCTGTCTCGAGGACGCGCGCTACCTCTTCAGCTTCCTGCCGTCGAACAACCTCGAGATGCCGCCGCGCGTGCATCCGACCGACGACGCGGACCGCATGGACCCAGAGCTCGACACCGTCGTGCCGGACGCGCCGAACAAGCCGTACGACATGCGCGACGTGATCCGCCTGGTCGTCGACGACGGCGAGTTCCTCGAGGTGCACGAGCACTTCGCGACGAACATCGTGTGCGGCATGGCACGGCTCGACGGGTACTCCGTCGGCGTCGTCGGCAACCAGCCGGCCTCGCTCGCCGGCGTGCTCGACATCGCCGCCTCCGAGAAAGCCGCGCGCTTCGTGCGCACATGCGACGCGTTCAACATCCCGATCGTGACGCTCGTGGACGTACCCGGCTTCTTGCCCGGCACCGCGCAGGAGTGGGGCGGGATCATCCGTCACGGCGCGAAGCTGCTGTATGCCTACGCCGACGCGACCGTGCCGAAGATCACGCTGATCACGCGCAAGTCTTACGGCGGCGCATACGACGTCATGGCCTCGAAGCACCTTGGCGCCGACTTCAACTTCGCCTGGCCGCAGGCGGAGATTGCGGTGATGGGCCCGGAGGGCGCCGTCAACATCATCTACCGCCGCGACATCGCCTCCTCGCCGACGCCGGAAGATCGCCGCGCGAAGCTGATGGAGGACTACAAGGCGCGCTTCGCCAACCCGTACTCGGCAGCCGAGCGCGGCTACATCGACGACGTGATCGTCCCGCACGAGACGCGTCCGAAGCTGATCGCCGCGCTCCACACCCTGCTCACGAAGCGCGAGCCGGGTCCGAAGCGCAAGCACGGCAACATCCCGCTCTAGCGGTCGAGCCGCACGCGCATCCGCAGCACGTCCCAGCGCTCGTCGTCGACGGGCAGCACCGCGTGCACGTCCTCGCGCTCGAAGCCCTCGCGCTCGTAGCAGGCGATCGCCGGCGCGTTCCAGGTGAAGACGTTCAGCGTCAGCTCGTGCAGGCCAAGACCCTCGCGCGCGACCCGCTCGATCGCCCGGATCGCCGCGCCACCGATCCCGCGCCCACGCGCAGCTGCGTCGCCGACGAGCACGCGCGAGACGAAGCCGGTGGCGGCGGCGCGATCGACGTGCGCCAGCTCGGCGTGGCCCAGCGCACGCCCGTGCGCCGCATCGGCCAGCTGCCACGCCAACGTGCTCGGTGCGGCGGCGTCCTGCGCGAACAGCGGTTCGAATTGCGCCGCGTCGAGCGGGAACGAGAGTGTCGGACCGGCCCATTGCGCGAGGAAGCGCGCGTCGGGCGTCCAGGCGGCGAGCTGTGCGACGTCGGCGCGCGCGAACGGGGCCAGCACCACGCCGGCCTCCTCGATCCGCGGCGTCCCCGGGACGGTGTTCGCCATCCCCGCAACGTATCGCGAGGGACCGAGCGAATACGCTGCGGCCGATGAGCGACCGCCGCCTCGTCGTCGCCGTTCTCACGCTCGCGACGGGGGTCGCCGCAGCCCTCCGACTGCCGTTCCTGGGGACACAGTCGCTGTGGTTCGACGAGACCTACACGGTTCACGTCGTGCAGACCGGCTCGCTCGGCGAGCTGTGGGATCGCATCGGCGCGAGCGAGTCGACGCCGCCGCTCTTCTACCTATTGACGTGGGGCTGGACCAAGCTCGCCGGGAGCGACGGTGCCGGAGCGGTGCGGGCCGTCTCCGCGCTCGCGATCGTCGCGTCGGTACCGGTCGCGTACGCCTCGCTGCGACGGCTCGCCGGCCAGCGCGCCGCGCTCGCCACCGCCGCGCTGGTCGCCGTATCGCCGCTGCTCGGCTGGTACGCGCTCGACGCGCGTGCCTACGGGCTGCTCGTGCTCACCGGCCTGCTGAGCGTGTGGGCGTTCTCGGCTTCACTCGAAGCGACGACCGCACGCCGGCTGCTCCTGTGGGCGCTCGCCGCCGCGGCCGTCATCTGGACCCACTGGTTCGGCGGCTTTCTCGTGCTCGGCGAGGCACTGGCGCTGCTGTGGCTGCGGCGCGACGCGTGGCGCGGGATCCTGCTGGCCGGCGGCGCGGCACTGCTCGCGCTCACGCCACTCATCGGCCTGCTGCGCGACCAGACCGGCGACGACCGCGCCGCGTTCATCACAGACACGAGCGTCGTCGATCGTCTCGAGCAGGTTGCGCGCCAGTTCGGCGCTGGCATCAACGTGCCGCGCACCTGGCTGGAGGCGGCGGCGCTCGTCATCGTCCTCAGTGCGCTCGCGGCCGGGACCGTCCTCACCGCCATGCACGCGCGTCGCGACGACGGGGCACGCGGGCTGCTCGCCCTCGCCGGCGTCGGCCTGCTAGTGCCGCTCGCCCTCGCAGCGACGGGCATCTACGACCGCTTCAACGTCCGCAACGTCCTCTACCTGTGGCCGCTGTTCGCCGCGCTCGCCGCGCCGGCGCTTCTGCTTCTGCGCGCGGCGCCGCTCGCAGTCCTGCTCGCGCTGGGGATCGCCACCTCGCTGTGGACGCAGAGCGACTGGCGCTACGGGAACACCGACTGGCGTGCTGTCGGCGAGCGGATCGTCACGCGGGCCGAGCGCGACGAGATCATCGCCGTGACGGAGCTCGGTGCGCCGGTCGCCGAGCTCTACCTCGACCGGGCACCGTTCGATAGCCCCGTTGGCGCCCGCCGTGCCTGGCTCGTGGTCGAGCCGACTCGCAGCGCCGGCCACCGCGACCTTCAGCCGGCCGATCCACCGGTCGTGGCACAGCTGCTCGCCGCGTTTCCGCGACATGAGGAGACCGTCGTGCACGGCTTCCGCGTGATCGAGCTGAGCGCGCCGACGGACGTGACGCTCGACCCGGCGCAGCTGCCCGGCGCAACGCTGCTCCCACCGGCCGGCTGATCCGCCGCCCGGGCCCAAGCCGCCGCGCCGCCCTGCTGTACGCTCAGCCGCCGGGTGATCTACCGCCTGCTCTACACGCTCGTGCTGTGCCGCTTCGACGCAGAGCGTGTCCATCGCTTCACCGCCCGCGGCCTGATCGCGCTGAATAGGATCGCTCCGCTGCGCCGCTTGCTGCGGGCGCTGCTCGTCCCGCGCGATCCGCGGCTGCGCGTCCAGGCGCTCGGGCTCGACTTCCCCAGCCCGCTCGGGCTCGCCGCCGGCTTCGACAAGGAGGCGGCCGGCTTCGACGCTTACGCCACGCTCGGGTTCGGCCACGTCGAGGTCGGCACCGTCACCGCGCAGGGACAGCCGGGCAACGACGGCAAGCGCGTCTTCCGCCTCACGCGCGAGCGTGCGCTCGTGAACCGCATGGGGTTTCCGAATGAGGGCGCCGCGGCGGCCGAGCCGCGGCTGCGTGCGCGTGATCACCGCGCCGCCGTCGTCGGCATCAACGTCGGCAAGACGAGACTCGCCGAGGACGCCGACGCCGATTACCAGGAGAGCGTGCGCCGGCTGGCTCCGCACGCCGACTACCTCGTGCTGAACGTGTCCTCGCCGAACACGCCCGGGCTGCGCGACATGCAGGCGGTCGACCGGCTCGCCGCGCTGATCGCCGCCGTGCGCGCGACCCTCGCGGACGCTCCGCGACCGGTCCCGTTGCTGATCAAGATCGCGCCGGACCTGTCCGACGAGGACGTCGACGCAATCGCCGACCTCGCGCTGCGCGAGCGGCTCGACGGGCTGATCGCGACGAACACGACGATCGACCGTGGGGCGTTGCGCGACCCGGCCGCGCCCGACGTGCCGGCCGAGGGCGGCATCTCCGGCGCACCGCTGAAGCCGCGATCGCTCGCGGTGCTGCGCCGCCTGTACGCACGCACGGAGGGACGCCTGACACTGATCTCGGTCGGCGGGATCGAGACGGCCGACGACGCGTGGGAGCGCATCCGCGCGGGGGCAACGCTCGTGCAGGCCTACACCGGGTTCGTCTACGGCGGCCCGCTGTGGCCGCGCCGGATCAACCGCGGGCTTGCGCGCCACGCGCGCGAGGCGGGGCTCGCCGGCATCGCCGAAGCGATCGGTGCTGACGCCGCGCCTCAGCCCGCACCGGCCGCGTAGCCGGCCACCGTCTACCCTCTCCGGCGATGACGACCGACGTCTCCGATCTCACCCCGGCCGAGGCCGCCGCGCGGCTCCGCGACGAGGAGTCCTGGCAGGTGGTCGACGTGCGCACACCCGAGGAGCGCCCCGACGGCGTGATCGACGGCGACGTGCTGATTCCGCTCGACGAGCTGAGCGCGCGCGCCGGGGAGATCGATCCCGCCCGCCCGGCACTGATCTACTGCCGCAGCGGCTCCCGCTCCGCGATGGCCGTGGCCGCGCTGCGCGCCGCCGGCTACGACGCGCACAACCTTGCGGGCGGCATGCTCGCCTGGCTCGACGCCGGCCTGCCGGTCGCCGGCGACTGACGCGTCTCGGCGGATCCGCCACCGCTTCGCCGCAGAATCGTCACATTTGCGTGTTGTCCCGCGGCATGAGCGCGGGAGACGCTGCGCGGATGCTGATTCCCATCCACGTTCGCCAGGAAGAAAACGGCGCTAATCTTCCTTGCACCATGGCGCTCAACATCAAAGACCCCGTCGCCGACCGTCTCGTCCGCGAGCTCGCCGCCGAGACGGGCGAGAGCATCACGACCGCCGTCACCGTCGCCGTGCGCGAGCGCCTCGAGCGCATTCGCGGGCTGTCGCCAGCCGAGGTGCGACTGCAGGCGATCCTGCGCATCTCCGACCGCGCTGCTGCCCGACGCGTGATCGACGATCGCACCGACGAGGAGATCCTCGGCTACGACGAAGACGGGCTGCCGACCTGATGGTGCTCGACACGTCGGCGCTCGTCGCGATTCTGCGGAAGGAGCCCGAGCGCGAGACCTTTGCGAAGCTGCTGGCGAACGCGCGCGATCCGTTGATCTCGGCGGCGACGCTGTTCGAGTGCTCGATGGTCCAAGCGAAGTTCGACGAGGGGTGGGTCGACCTCGACGACCTCATCCAGGCGACCGGCATCCGTGTTGCAGCCGTCGACGTCACCCAAGCCCACGCCGCCCGCGAGGCGTGGTCGCGCTACGGCAAAGGCAACGGACGCGCTCACCTCAACTTCGGCGACTGCTTCAGCTACGCGTTGGCCACCACCACGGCCCGACCGCTGCTGTTCAAGGGCGACGACTTCGCGCAAACGGACGTCACGCCGGCGACCTCCTAAATCCCCGAAACAAAACCGGGTTTGCTACCTTTTCCCTTCGTCCGTCCCGCGAAGGAGGAATGCAGCGCATGGAGCCGACCTCGGTGCAAGAGCAGGGCAAGCCAGCCGGCAAGGTGGGCTCGCTCGACAATCCCGAGGTCGTCCAGGACGTCCCGGGGCACGTCATTCCCATCCTCGAGCAGGAGTTCGACGACTTCGTCACCGCGTCGAAGAGATTCCTCGATGGACAGACGCCGGAGAATGAGTTCATCGGCTTCCGCCTCAAGCAGGGCGTCTACGGGCAGCGCCAGCCCGACGTCCAGATGTGCCGCATCAAGCTGCCGTGGGGCGGCGTCACGCCTGAGCAGATGGAGGCAATCGCTGATGTGACGGAGGAGTTCGCGCCGCTCAGAAAGGCGCACATCACGACGCGCCAGAACTTCCAGATCCATCACATCCCGCTGCTGCAGATGGCCGAGCTGATCCGCAGAGTCAGCGCCTCCGGCCTCTCCAGCCGCGAGGGCTGCGGCAACACCGTCCGCAACGTCACCGCCGACCCGTGGGCGGGCGTGTGCGACGACGAGATCTTCGACCCGACCGCCTACGCCGGCGCGTACGTGCGCTACTTCGTGCGCCACCCGACGACGCAGCTGATGCCGCGCAAGATCAAGACCGCGTTCACCGGCTCCGACGCCGACCGCGCGATCACCGGCATCCACGACATCGCCTACATCAGCCGCATCAAGGACGGCGTCAAAGGCTTCGAGGTGCGCGTCGGCGGCGGCACGTCGATCATGCCGCGCGTCGCTCCCACGCTCTACGAGTTCGTCGAGGCCGACAACGGCGACTACCTCAAGATCGCCGAGGCCGTCTTCCGCATCTTCGACCGCCAGGACTGGCTGCGCGTCAACCGCGCGCGCGCGCGCATCAAGGTCTTCGTCGACAAGTTCGGGATCGACGAGCTGCGCAACCAGGTCGAGGAGGAGCTGAAGGGCGACTGGGTCGACGAGCGCGATTTCGACCCGCAGCCGCGCCTCTTCATCCACGACGAGGAGGCGAACGCGCCGGCCGTCCCGACGAGCTACGGCTCCCCGAACGGCGACCTGTCCGAGTTCGACGCGTTCCGCACGGCCAACGTGACCGCCCAGCGCCAGCCCGGCTTCTCGGCCGTGCAGATCAAGGTCACCCGCGGCGACCTGACGCCCGAGCAGCTCCGCGGGCTCGCCGCCATCATGCGCGACTTCAGCGGCGGCTACGCGCGCACGACCGTGCACCAGAACCTGTTGCTGCGCTGGGTCCGCGACGAGTCCGTCTACGACGTGTGGGCGCGCCTCAAGGCGCTCGGCCTCGGCGACGCCGGCGCGGACGAGGTCAGCGACGTCGTCTCGTGCCCCGGCACCGACTCCTGCAAGCTCGGCATCACGAGCTCGATGGGGCTCAACGCCGCCGTCAAGGAGCGCATCGACGGGATGGATATCCAGGACCCGCTCACCAAGCGGATCCACGTGAAGATGTCCGGCTGCCCGAACGGCTGCTCCCAGCACCACATCGCCAACATCGGCTTCTACGGCGCCTCGATCAGAGTCGGCGACAAGACGATCCCCGCCTCGATCCCGCACATCGGCGGCACGTACGAGGGCGGCACCGTCGGCTACGGCGCGCGTCTCAAGGCGCGCATCCCCAGCAAGCGCGTGCCCGAGGCCGTCGAGCGCTGGATCCGCTTCTATGAGAGCGACCGCAGCGACGGCGAGGAGTTCAACGCGTTCGCCGAGCGCGTCGGCACAAGCGCCTTCGAGGAGCGCGTGAAGGACCTCACGTTGCCCGCCGAGTTCAACCTCGAGAACATGAACCTGTTCATGGACTGGACGAAGAGCGTCCCGTTCGAGGTGGTCCGCGGCGAGGGCGAGTGCGCGGTCTGAGCCGCTAGGCTCAGAAGCGTGAACCGTCGCCCCCAGTTGACGATCGTCGCGCCGTCGGCCTCCCGGGAGGAGGCCGCAGCGGTTGTGGCGGCGCTGGAGCAGTTCATGCGCGAGACTGCGCCGGTCGTCGTCGAAGCAGCGCCGCAGGTGGACCGCTGGACACGCGCGGCGCTGATGGAGGGCGTCTCGCGCGAGGATAAGATGCCGGCGGCGTGGGGCGATCCCCATCCGTGGGCTCGCTGAGCGCTGCGACCGCCGTCATGGCGATACTCCTCTAGATGACGGCCGCCGCGGAAAAACTTCAGCAGGGCCAGCGCGTGCGGGTCGACGCCCCAGGCGTACCGGAGTTCGCAACCGTACGCTTCGTGGCCCCCACTGATGCGGACGGGGTGACAGCGTTGTTCCTCGCCGACGATGCAGGGGCGACGCACGAGGTCCACATCGGGCCGGGGCAGATTGGAAGGATCCGAGCGTTGATCTCGGACGGCTCGGGCGCTTCGGCACGAGTGCTGTCCGGCATGTGGACGCGGTGGATGGCCGCGGCAGCGAGCAACGCCGACTCGAGTGCGATCGCTTCGACTCAGCTTCGCCCGTACGCGCACCAGACGACTGCCGTGTACGGGGCAATGCTCCCTCAACCGCTCCTTCGTTTCCTGTTGGCAGACGAGCCAGGGACCGGGAAGACGATCATGGCCGGTTTGTATTTGCGTGAGATGCAGCGCCTCGGGGTTGGTGCAGCGCGCCATTGTGGTGTGCCCCGCAAACCTCGCGTCGAAGTGGGTGGCCGACTTCAAGCGCTTCTTCGGTGGCGGCCTGCGCCCCTTGACCGCCAACACGATCCGCGAGGATGCGGTCGGCTCGCACAACCTGTGGGTTGTCTCGCTCGAGCTCGCAGCCGTCAATCCGGCGGTGCAGGAGGCAATTCGCCCCGACCTCGCCGGGTGGGATCTCGTGGTGTTCGACGAGGCGCACCGCCTGACCCCAACGGCGGCTTCGTTTCATCAGGTTGGCCGGCTCTTGGCGAAGAACACCCCCCGTGCGCTCTTGATGACCGCTACCCCGCACCGTGGGAAGGAGTGGTTGTTCCGGCACCTGCTGCACCTGGTCGATCCGGAGGTGTACCCCGATCCCGGCGGAGACATGAACGTCTCGCTTCCACCGCTGCGTCCCGGTCCAATCCACTTCCTCCGCCGGATGAAGGAGGACCTCGTCGATTACGACGGCAAGACCCGGCTGTTCAAGGCACGGCACGCCAAGAACTTCGGCGTCCCCTTGTCGGCCTCGGAGTTCGGCTACTACCAGGCTGCCCTGGACATGGTCGACAAGTACTTTCCACCGACGGCTCGGCCATTGGCGCGCATGGTGTACGGGAAGCGTGCCGCGTCAACGCTCGAGGCACTGGCCAAGACCCTCCAGCGTCGCCATGACCATATGGGCGAGAAGAGCGAGGTGGAGGCCGCTCTCGACGCCGACCGAGACCATTCCGGGGACGAATCAGAGACCGACGAGGCCAAAGTGGTGTACGCCGGGTCGACGGCGAGTCGCAACGAGCGCGCGGAGCTTAAGGAGCTCGTCCGACAGATCAGGCAGACCATCAGCCCCGCTTGGCGGCCATCGAAGTGGAAGGTGCTGCTCAAGGATTGCTTCGCCGCAAACGGCATTCTTCCAGGCGCTAGGCAGCAGGCCGTCGTGTTCACCGAGTACGCCGACTCGGCAACGTGGATCGCCGAGCACCTCGCCGCCGACGGGTTCACGGCACACGTCTACTCGGGTCGCCAGACGAACCTCGAGCGCGACCAGATCCGCCTCGCATTCATGCGCGGCGATTTCCAGATCATCGTCACGACAGACGCCGGCAACGAGGGCATCGACCTTCAAGCTGCTCACGTACTCGTCAACTACGACATCCCGTGGTCGCTGGTGCGTCTGGAGCAGCGCATGGGCCGCATCCACCGCGTGGGTCAGGCGCGAGAGGTCTTCCTCTACAACCTCGTCGCGATCGATACGCGCGAGGGCGCGACGCTGCTGACGCTCCTCGACAACTTCGTCAATGCTGCCAACGAGTTGCGCGGCCAGGTGTTCGACAGTCTGTCCGCGGTGGCAGAGATCACCGGCGTCGACTACGAGAAGTGGCTCACCGACGTATATGGCAAGGACGTGAACCGTAAGGCAGCTGCGATTCATGCTGCTCAGCAGGTTCGGTCCCGCGACCTCGAACGCGTCGCCCGGCAGGTCAAGGACACCGAGCGCCGGCTCGCCAGCCAGGTCGACGCCGTCGCCGCGTTGACGCTGCTACAACGAGATCTGTTCGCTCGGATCAACCCGGCGATCGTCGAGGCGTACCTCGACCGGCTCGACACGGCCGGGATCGTCACCGTCAGGAAGACCGCCGCCGGCGAGGGGTTCCGCCATCTCTCCCGGGCGCAGGGTTTGCCCAGGAGCCTGGGTGGTGGTACCGATGCGCTCGTCGCGACGAGCGGCAACGCGGTTCGTGAAGCGACAACGATCGATCTCGATGGACTTCTCACGCTCGGTCCAGGCGAACCTGCATTCACCGAGATAATCGACGTTGCCGACCATGACCTCGCCGAGGACGTGTTTCGCTCAGGCGCCGTGCAGGATCCCACCAGCCTCACCGACTACGACCTCTATGCCTTTGAGGCTCAGATGGCTGAGTCGGATGGCAAGCGCACCAGTGTCTGGGCAACTCTCGTCAAGGTCGATGACGGCGGCAACGCGCGCCCGATCCGCTGGGAGGCCCTCGCCAACCTGGTGCCCGGCGATGTGCGCGGGACCGAGGCCCATCCAGCTCGGCTACACGCCGCCGAGGTCGCAGCGAACGACCTGGCCGAGATCACCCTCGCCGAGCATCGCAAGGTCCGCGGAGAGTGGTTCGCTCAAGCGCGCAAGGATCTCACCAACCTCCCCCTTGCCCTGACCGACGAGATCGAGGACCGCGACCAGCGCATCGCGCTGCGCCAGACGCTGCAGCAGCAGACGTCACGACGGCTTGAGCAGCTCGAGCAGCTCGCCCAAGTCGACCTCACTGCTCCGAGACTGATCGGGCGTCTGCGTGTGCTCTCGACGGCGACGCCGGCGCTCGCTGGCGAGGAGCAATCCGAGTGGGTGGCGATGGTCCATGTTCAAAAATTGCTGGAAGGCGACGGATGGGATGTGGACGACGTGCACACCGAAGGTCGCGGTTACGATCTCGAGGCTCGCCGCAATGCCCAGATCCACCAGGTCGAGGTCAAGGGCGTCGCGGGAGACGCCTCGAGCGAGGGGATCCGCATGACCGGCAACGAGGTCCTCATCGCCACTCAGCACCGATCGAGCTACTGGCTCTACGTCGTCGATCGCTGCGCCGACGGCACGGGACGCCTGTTCGGCTCGTACCAAGACCCGGCCACCCTCTTCGGCACCGCCATGGTAGGCAGCGCCATTTTCCGGATTCCCGGCTCGAGCTTAAAGAACGCCCCCGGAAGCACCCAGTGACACGAATGATCGAGCGCTGGTTCCCGTGCGCACAGGTCTCCGAGAATAGCTCGCGGGGGTGGGGATCCGGAAACAGCGAGATCGCCTTGTTCACATGGTTCGCGAAGCGCCCCACCGCGCAGGCGAAGGCTGCCGTCATCTGCTCATTGCTGCCGTGGCCGGACACCACAGCAGAGCAGGAACGGCTTCAGCACCTGGTCGTGTCCGCATTCGAAGGCCGATACGCCGCCTGGGAGGAACTGCAAGCCGAGATAGCTCGCGCCTACCCATCGACGCCCTCGACCTTGGATCCGTTTTCTGGACGGGGGATGATCCCGCTCGAGGCGGCGCGTCAGGGTATTTCTGCCACGGCGGTGGAGTACAGCCCGGTCGCCGTTCTCGCCAGTCACCTCCTCGTCGAGGCGCCGTTTGAGGACTGGACGAACGAGCCGGCGTTGCCGTTCGGACATCCAAGCAGCACCCTTGATACGGGCGGCAACGCTCGACTCCTCAACGACCTCGAACAGCTCTTCGCGGAGGTGCAGGCGCGACACGCCAAGAGCATGGCGGCGTACTTTCCCTCGTGTAACGGTCGCCAGCCTTGGGGTTACCTCTGGGCCGTCAGCATCCCGTGCCAGGAATGCGGGCGCCGCTTTCCCCTCGTCGGATCGTACGCGTTGCTCCTCCCAGGCAAGGGCTCGAATGCAGCGTCTTTCCGGATCGAAGGCGACCGCGAGACGGGGGCCTGGTCAGTCGCGATTCATCCCGGTGCTCCAAGCCAGGCGCCGACACTGACAAATGCGGTCGTGAACGGACGAAAGGTGGCTGGCAAGTCTGCAGTCTGCTGCTTCTGCACACATGTCCATCCACTCGCCGTGCACCGGCGCCTTCTGCAGGATGGCGAAGGTCAGGACGAGTTGCTGCTCGTCGCTGACATCGAGGCCGGTGGACGCAAGTCATTTCGTGTCCCAGCGGAAGCTGACCTGGTAGCCGCGGAGGCCGCATCACAACAGCTGGCCGAGGAACCGGGCATCTCCCCCCTCCTGCCCGCCGTGCCACAGGAGGCGATCGCGCCAGGCAATAACAACATCATCGGCCCGAGCATCTATGGCGCGAGAACGTACGGCGACTTTATGGTCGACCGGCAGACGCTCTCGTACGTGCATCTCGCTCGGATTGTCAACGACATCGGCTCGGACCTCGCCCGCGCGGGACTCTCGCGTGCCTACGTCCGGGCGCTCACGGGCTACATCACCGCCACAGTCGTGAAGAAGCTCCGCCGTTCCACGCGCGGTGCGCGCTTTCAGACGACGGGCGGCGCACGCGTCGGTGATCTCTTCGTGAACGAGGGCTCGATCACTTTCTCACACGACTTCTTCGAAGCCGGCATTGGCGATGGACCCGGCACGTGGTCGTCAATCTCCGCGAATGTGCTGGCAGCGTGTCGCAACCTCTTTGGGGATGTCCGCGGGGCCCCAGCCCGCGTGCAACGCGGCAGCGCCGCATACCTTCCATTTCGCGACACGCAGTTCGATGCAGTGATAACAGACCCGCCGTACGATCAGATGATCGCGTATGCAGACGCGTCCGATCTCTTCTACGTATGGCTCAAGCGCTGCCTTCATTCGACCTGGCCCGAGCTCACAATCACGTCCGACCCAGATGGTTGTCAGGAGAAAGATGAGGAGATCATCGTCAAGCGCGTTCGGGGCGAGGCTCCGAATGAGCACCGGACACGCGCACACTACGACAAGACCATCGCTCAAGCGTTCAGGGAGATGCGCCGGGTCGTCCGGCACGATGGCGTCGTAACGATCGTGTTCGGCCACGGCGAGCCCGAGGTGTGGCAGCGACTTCTCACCTCCATCAAGGAGGCAGATCTGGTCATGACCGGGTCGTGGCCCGCGAACACCGAGTCAGGCGGCGGACAGGGGAAGGCCAACATCCAGACAACGCTCACCATGGCCTGTCGCCCCGCCCCAGCCGACCGGCCTACGGGCCGAAAGGGAGTCGTCGAATCCGAGATCAAGGTCGAGATCAAGCGCCGATACCCGGATTGGGAGCGGTGGGGGCTCGCACCGACAGACATGCTCATGGCAGCGGCCGGACCAGCGATGGAGGTCGTAGGTCGCTATAGCGAAGTCCTCAACTCGCGTGGAGAGCCGGTCGACATCCACACCTTCTTGCCACTCGCACGCTCAGCGGTGCAAGAAGCAATGGCGGTCGAGATCGACCACCGGCCGCTTGAGACCTTCGACGCGCGAACCCGCTTTACCCTGTGGTGGGTCCGCCTCTACGGTCGCCAGCCCCAGCCCAAGTCGGAGCTGCGCTGGCAAGCGCTTGCCGCATCGATGGATCTCGTCGACGTACGCGACCTCATCGTCGGGGAGAAAGCCGTAGCGTTGGTCACCGCTGCCGAGTTCACCTCGAGCATCGCGTCAGACTCGACGGTGATCGACGTTGCGCTCGCGCTTGCCGCCGCTTCCGAGTTGGGCGTCACGGCGATGGGCGAGGCGCTCGCCGCCTCGCAGTACGAGCCCGACGACCAGTTTCTGTGGGCCACGATCCAATTCCTAGCCGATCGCCTGTCTGGCTCCGACCCAGACTCCGTCGCCTTCCACCGCGTCCTCCGGGCACGCGTAGGGATTGCCAGCGCCGCAGAGAACCTCATTGACATGGCAGACACCGCACGGGGCCGGCGAGAACTCGAGGATCGTCAGATCAGACTGCTTTGATGAGCGCTGACATGCTTTGGGAGCCAACCAGATGAGCGCGCCGACCCCGTGGTGGAAAGCGCTGAAGCTGCGCCAGGAGATCCTCGACGCGTCCGGACAGATCGACGACGTGCAGATGTCGTTGTTTCAAGCCGTCCATGGGCGCGGGGCGTCGCGGCCGGCATATGCAGACGCGGGTTACTACGGGGAAATCACCCATCCGACCGAACGCCTGGTCGATCTGCTCTCGGAGATCGCCGTGCGGATCGGAGGCGGCCACGATCACATGAAGGCCCGAGCGGTGACTCGCCTCGACCAGGGCATGGGTGGCGGCAAGTCGCATGCGTGCATCGGCGCCTTCCATCTGGCTGCCGATCCGGCCGCCGTCTTGGGCACCCAGCTCGGCCAGGAGATTCTCGCACGCGCCAAGCAGATGCTCGGCCGCGATCTGCCGACAGATCTCGACGCGCCGCATGTGGTCGTGCTGCCGTGCGACAACATGACTCCGGGGGCGCCGATCCAGGACCTCGACGGACCGGCGAACAGCATGTACGAGCGGTTCTTGTGGCGGCTGTTCTCCAAGGACTACACGCTCTACGAGCGCTACCAGCCGTTCTTCAGCGACAAGAGCAAGATCGCAGAGGCTTTCACCGCGCTCAACCGGCCGGTGCTCGTCGTTGTCGACGAGTTGCTCGACTACGTCGGCAATGGCCTCGACGGGGCAGACAAACCTGAGCTGGTTGCGCAGGACATGGCGTTCCTTCGCGCGCTGCTCGACGTGGTCAACGACGTCCCACGCGTCGCGCTGCTTGCAGTCATGATTGCATCCAATCGCGACAAGACCTCCCTGTCAGCCGCAGCGAAAGAGCGGCGCGACGATCTCAACACACTGCTCGAGCGCAATGGCACTCCGGCCACCGTGACCGAGGTCGGAGACTTCGCAGACATCCTGCGCCGGCGCCTGTTCGACGGCGAGCCCGCAGGTGAGGTGCTGGCCGCGACCGCGGCGCAGTACCAGGCTATCCACGACGACTCCGCATGGAGAAAGAACGTGTGGGAGCAGATCGGAGCCGGCTGGAGCGACGACTGGGAGCGTCGAGTCGCCAAGTGCTATCCGTTTCACCCCTATCTGATGGCGATCGCTCGTGAGGAGTGGAGCCAAGTCACCGGCTTCCAGCGCGTCCGATCAACTATCCGCATCTTCGCTGCAACCGTGTACGCGCAGCAACAGCGGGGCAAGGCCGGCGAGTGGGTGCCGATGCTGATCGGCCCCGGCGATCTGCCGCTCAGCGACTCGGCGGTTCGCGAGGCCCTGCTCGGCTCCGGGCTCGTGGAAGACGATCGGACGATCGCCAACTATCGGAGCCTTGCTGAGATCGAGGTCGTCAACAACGATCAGACGGCCGGCAACGCCCGTCGGCAGGATCTCGAGCGGGAGTCGCTGATGTGGGCTGCCATCAATCCGCGCGCAGCAGAGCGCGCCGCGACATTCGTGTTTCTCGCCAGCGTCGTCGGCACGCTTCGCCCTGGCCGTGGCCGGGGCGCCAGTGCGCCCGAGGTCAAGGCCGCATGCGGCATCCCAGATCTGGCATTCACCGTCACCGACGCGGACACTGTGGTCCAGGAGCTCATCGGTCCGGACAGCGGCATGTCCGCCGTCGAGGTGATACCCGGACAGGGGCACAACAAGCCGGCGCGGTACTTCCTGTCCACCCGGCTGACCCACCGGATGCTCGTCAACAACATTCGACGGACTGTCACGGACGACGAGCGGGACCAGGTGATCGCCGAGTTCGCGAAGCGGCTGTCCAGCAGCGGTCCCTTCCGGGAGCAGAAGTTCGTCGCCGCAGACGCGAAGCGCACACCTTCAAACGTGCTGGCAACCGCCGGCCTCGATACCGGACACACAACACGGATCGTCGTGCTGGACCCCGCTCAGTTCAGCCTTCGCAACGGTAGTGAGGAGGACACCGTGGAGGCGCTCACAGCCGCTGTCGGCTTGGGCACCGGCACGGAGCAGCTGCCAGTTCAGTGGGCGTCGAGCTGCGTGTTCGCCGTGGCTAACACACAGCGCCGCTCCAACGCGCGCGGCATGGCCGTCGAGTATCTCGCCCGCAAGAAGGCGCTCGCGGCTCCCGAGATCCAGGCGGACGCCGAGTTGAAGGCCACCGGAACGAAGGAGCTGGTACTCGCAAGAGAGCAGCTCGAGAGAGCGATCAAGCGCGCTTTCCAGCATGTCGCGTTCCTCGCGCAGCCCGACCCCGATGGTGAGCGATGGCTCGATCAGGTCACCTTCGACGACGAGCACAGCACGAGCCTCGATGGCACGATCGTCTGGAAGGCTCTGGCCGAGCGCGACAAGGTCTTCGATGCAGGGGCATTCACCGCGAAAGCGCTGGTGCACAACCTGCGCGACAGCGACTATGGGCGCACCCTGTCGGATCTGCGCGCCGCGTTCTACTCCGCTCCGCGCCTCCCCCTCCTGTACGCCGGTGACCCGGACCTGCAGCGAGCGATCTTCGACGCGGTTACAACCGGAGACGTGCAGATCACCGACGGCGTCGGTGAGCCGGTCGTAGTCACCACACCCGAACAAGTCAATCTCGCCAGCGCGGGCCTGCGTCTCACCAAGCCGAAGCCTTCCGCGCCAGTCGTCTCCGCGCAGCCTGACGACGTACAAGGCGATACGGCGGGAGCGGACGGATCCTCGGGCAGCGCTAGCGGCCTCGATCCCGACGTCGCAGAGGTCGGCGGCGGAGCGGTGCCGGCAAAGGCCAGTGAACACCAAGTGTCTTTCTCGTTCACCAAGAGTCTGCTCGGCGACGGACAGGACGCGGACGCGCTCGCCGATGTCTTCAAGACCCTGTACCAGGCGCTCGATGAGCGGCACATCAGCTACGGCCACGCCACGCTGCAGCTTGTCGTCACAGGCGACGTCGCCGACAGACTGGCCGAGAAGCTCGAGGCCCTGGACATCAACGCCACAATCAAGCCTGCGTGATCTCCAGCGAGCGGGCTCGGTACCCTGACCCGCGTGAACCGTCGTCCGCAGCTGACCATCGTCGCGCCGTCCGCCTCCCCCGCGGAGGCGGCGGCTGTCGTCGCCGCGCTGGAGCGCTTTATGCGCGAGACGGCGCCGGTCGTCGTGGAGGCGGCGCCGCAGGTAGATCGGTGGACGCGTGCGGCACTGATGGAGGGCGTCTCGCGCGAGGACGAGATGCCGGCGGCGTGGGGCGATCCTCATCCGTGGGGACGCTGACGCGCTGAGCACGGTCCGCGCTGTCATCTTCGACTGCGACGGCGTGCTCGTCGACAGCGAGCGGCTCGCGGCGCCGATCCTCGCGGAGCAGCTGACCGAGCTCGGGCTGCCGACGACGGCCGAGGACGTCGACCGCGACTTCAAGGGCCGCTCGTGGGAGCACGGGCTCGAGGTCATCAGAGCGCGCCGGGGCGGCGCCGAGCCCTGGCCGGAGCTGCGCGAGCGCTACCGCATGGCGCTGTTCGCCGCATTCGATGCCCACCTGAAGCCGATCGCCGGCATCGCGGCGGCGCTCGACGTGCTCGACGCCGCCGGCGTCCCGTGCTGCGTCGCCTCCAGCGGCGACCACGAGCGGATCCGCCGCGGACTGCGCGCCGCCGGCCTGCTCGACCGCTTCCCCGACGACGCGATCTTCAGCGTGGAGGACGTCGCGCATGGCAAGCCCGCGCCCGACCTGTTCCTGCACGCGGCGAGCACGATGGGCTTGGAGCCAGCGCGCACGGTCGTCGTCGAGGACAGCTCAGCCGGCGTGCAAGCCGGCGTCGCGGCCGGCATGCGCGTGCTCGGCTATGCACCGACCGAGGCCGACGCATCTGCGCTGCGCGCCCAGGGAGCCGAGCCGTTCCAGGAGATGGCGCAGCTGCCGATCATCCTCGGCATCCCCCTCCGATAAAAAGCATAAACCCGCTCGGGATTTGCTATTTTCGTTGGTCCATGAGCACCACCGCGCCCACCGACCACCAGCTCACCGACGGCTCCGAGTCGCTGTCGGCGGAAGAAGTGATCGCGCGGATGGTCGAGCGCTTCCATCCGCGCCTCGTCCTGGCCTCCTCCTTCCAGCAGGAGGAGTCGGTGATGATCGACCTGCTGATGAGAGTCGAGCCGAACGCGCGCATCTTCACGCTCGACACCGGCGTGCTCTTCCCCGAGACGTACGAGACGTGGAGGGCGATCGAGCAGCGCTACGACGTCGAGATCGAGGCCGCCTCGGGCATCTCGCTCGCCGAGCAGGCCGCCCAGTTCGGCGACGAGCTGTGGGCGCGCGAGCCCGACCGCTGCTGCGCGATCCGCAAGGTCACCCCCCTCAGGGAGACGCTCAGCCAGGTCGACGGCTGGATCGTCGGCGTGCGGCGCGACCAGGCCCCCACGCGCGCCGGCACGCCGAAGATCGGCTGGGACGACAAGCACGCGATTTGGAAGGCCGCTCCCCTCGCCGACTGGAGCGAGAGAGACGTGTGGCGCTACATCCACGCGAACGACCTCCCCTACAACCCTCTCCACGACCGCGGCTACGCGTCGATCGGCTGCACGCACTGCACCGTCCCGGCCGCCGATCGCAGCGGACGCTGGGCCGGCAGCGACAAGCTCGAGTGCGGGTTGCACGGCTGATGCCGGGCGGGGCTGGCACACTGACACGCATCATGAGCACTGAGCTGTCACACCTCGACGCCCTGGAGGCCGAGGCGATCCACATCATGCGCGAGGTCGCCGCCGAGCTCGAGCGCCCCGTGCTGCTGTTCTCCGGCGGCAAGGACTCGATCGTCCTGCTGCGCCTCGCCGAGAAGGCCTTCCGTCCCGCGCGCTTCCCGTTCCCGGTGATGCACGTCGACACGGGGCACAACTTCCCCGAGGTGATCGAGTTCCGCGACCGGCTCGTCGAGCAGGTCGGCGAGCGGTTGATCGTCGCCTCCGTGCAGGAGTCGATCGACAAGGGCCGCGCCGTCGAGGAGACGGGCCCGCGCGCCTCGCGCAACCGCCTCCAGACCGTCACGCTGCTCGACGCGATCGCGGAGCACCAGTTCGACGCCGCGTTCGGCGGCGCCCGCCGCGACGAGGAGCGCGCCCGCGCCAAGGAGCGCATCTTCTCCTTCCGCGACGACTTCGGCCAGTGGGACCCGAAGGCGCAGCGCCCCGAGCTGTGGCAGCTCTACAACGGCCGCGTGCGCAAGGGCGAGCACGTGCGCGTGTTCCCGATATCGAACTGGACCGAGCTCGACGTGTGGCAGTACATCGAGCGCGAGAGACTCGAGCTGCCGACGATCTACTTCGCGCACGAGCGGCCCGTCTTCGCGCGCGACGGGATGCTCTACGCGGCCAGCGACTTCGTCACGCTGCAGGACGGCGAGGAGGTCTTCACCGAGACCGTCCGCTACCGCACCGTCGGCGACATGACGTGCACCGGCGCGGTCGCCTCGACCGCGGCGACGCTGGAGACGGTCGTCGCCGAGATCGCCGCGACCGACATCACGGAGCGCGGCCAGACGCGCGCGGACGACCGCGTCACCGAAGCCGCGATGGAGGATCGCAAGCGTGAGGGGTACTTCTAGGCCATGAGCGCCACCGCATCCTCCAACGGCCATCCAGCGGTCGACCTCAGCACGACCGAGCTGCTGCGCTTCGCGACGGCCGGCTCGGTCGATGACGGCAAGTCGACGCTGATCGGCCGCCTGCTGCACGACGCGAAGTCGATCCTCGCCGACCAGCTCGCGCACGTGAAGGAGACGAGCGAGCGCCGCGGCGACGGCGAGCTGAACCTCGCGCTGCTCACCGACGGCCTGCGCGCCGAGCGCGAGCAGGGCATCACGATCGACGTCGCCTACCGCTCGTTCCAGACCGACAAGCGCCGCTTCATCATCGCCGACTGCCCGGGCCACGAGCAGTACACGCGCAACATGGTCACCGGCGCCTCGACCGCCGACCTCGCGCTGGTTCTCGTGGATGCGCGCAACGGGCTCGTGCGCCAGTCGCGCCGGCACGCCGCGATCTCCGCGCTGCTGCGCACGCCGCACCTCGTCGTCGCGATCAACAAGATGGACCTCGTCGACTACGACCAGTCGATCTACGACGCGATCGTCGCGGACTTCCAGAGCTGGTCGAACGGACTGGAGTTCGCCGAGGCAACGTTCATCCCGATCAGCGCGCTGAAGGGCGACAACGTCGTCGAGCGCTCCGAGCGGATGCCGTGGTACTCCGGCCCGCCGCTGCTCGACCACCTCGAGACGGTCGAGATCGCCGGCGACCGCAACCTTGAGGACTGGCGCTTTCCGGTCCAGTGGGTCGTGCGCCCGCAGAACGACGACAAGCACCACGACTACCGCGGCTACGCGGGTCAGATCGCCGCCGGCCTGCTGAGAGCCGGCGAGGAGGTCGTCGTCCTGCCCTCCGGCCGCACGACGAAGCTCGCCGGGATCGACACGATGGACGGTCCCCTGGAGGAGGCGTTCCCGCCGCAGTCGGTCACGCTGCTGCTTGAGGACGACCTCGACATCTCGCGCGGCGACCTGATCGCTCGCGCCGGCGAGGCGAACCCGCCGACCGTCGCGCGCGAGCTGGAGGCCGTCGTCTGCTGGATGGCCGACGCGCCGCTGAAGCCCGGCGGCCGCTACGCGCTCAAGCACACGACCCGCTCGGTGCGCGCGATCGTCGAGGCCGTCGACTGGCACCTCGACGTCGAAACGCTCAACCGCATCGACAACGAGGACGGGCTCGCGCTCAACGAGATCGGGCACGTGAAGCTGCGGTTGAGCGGGCCGCTCGCGTTCGACCCGTACGCGCGGAACCGCGAGACCGGCAGCTTCATCCTGATCGACGAGGCGACGAACGACACCGTCGGCGCCGGGTTGATCGCGACGCCGGAGTAGGCCGGGCCGGGGACGGTCTGCGGATGAGCGCGGTCCCGTCCGAAGGAGCTGAGCTCGCGCTCGAGGACGGGGCGGCGGCGCGCTCGCGGTCCACGCGGCTCGCGCTCAGATGGCTGCCGCTCACCCTCTGGGCCGCCGGCTCGATCACGGTCGTGGCCGCCTTCGGGCTGCCGTACACGCGTGACGCGGTCTTCGTATGGGTGCTGCTCGGCGCGCTCGCCGTCTCGCTCGGCGACATCGGCGGGTGGCTGCGCGGCGTCGTCGTCGACTGGCTGCCGTTCTTCCTCGTACTGACGGCGTACGACCTCGCGCGCGGCGGCGCGGACGGCTGGCTCGCGCCGACGCACTTCCTCCCGCAGGCCGACGTCGACGTTTGGCTGTTCGGCGGCAGCGTCCCGACCGTGTGGCTGCAGGCGCACCTGCACGACCCCGGGCGCGTGCAGTGGTTCGAGGTCACGGCGTTCCTCGTCTACGTCTCGCACTTCTTCGTCACGCCGCTGCTGGCGGCGGTGCTGTGGGTGCGCGACCGCTGGCGCTTCCGCCGCTTCGCCGCGTCGCTCGCGCTGCTGACGCTGCTCGGCTGCCTCACGTTCGTCGTCTTTCCGGCGGCGCCGCCATGGATGGCGAGCGAGCACGGCCTGATCCCGCCGTCCCAGCGGCTGATCCCACAGCTGTGGACGTGGATCGGCGTCGGCGTCGAGACGGGCTTCGTCGGGACGGGCTACCGGTATGCGAACGAGGTCGCCGCGGTGCCGTCGCTGCATGCCGCGCTCGCGCTGCTGGTGGCGATGACGGTGTGGCCCCGGCGCTGGTGGCTGCGTGCGCTCGTGGCCGCCTATCCGCTCGCGATGGCGCTCGCGATCGTCTACACCGGCGAGCACTACGTCGCCGACGTCCTGCTCGGCTGGATCTACGCCGTCGCGAGCTTCGCTGCGATTCAGTGGATCGCGCGACGGCTCGGAGCGCGCAGGGCAGATACGAGGAGCACCATCATTTCCGCCGCGTCCCGGTAAAGTTCCGCGCCGCATGTTCTCGAAGGTCCTGATCGCCAACCGCGGCGAGATCGCGGTCCGTGTCATCCGCGCGTGTGAGGAGCTCGGCGTCGCGTCCGTCGCCGTCTACTCCGAGCTCGATCGCGACGCGATCCACGTCAAGCGCGCCGACGAGGCGTACCTGATCGGCCCCGGCCCGGCGGCCGAGTCCTACCTCGTGATCGAGAAGATCATCGACGTCGCGAAGAGATCCGGCGCCGACGCGATCCACCCGGGCTACGGCTTCCTGGCCGAGAACGCGACCTTCGCAAAGGCCTGCGAGGACGCGGGGATCGTCTTCATCGGTCCGCCCGCGAGCGCGATCGACGCGATGGGCTCGAAAACCGCCGCGCGCGAGCTGATGCAGAAGGCCGGCGTGCCAATCGTGCCGGGCACGACCGAGCCGGTCGCCGACGTGAGAGCCGCGCGCAAGATCATCAGAGAGACGGTCGGCTTCCCGGTCGCCGTCAAGGCGGCGGGCGGCGGCGGCGGCAAGGGCTTCCGCGTCGCGCTGACCGACGACGAGTTGGAGGCGGCTTTCGAGGGCGCCTCACGCGAGGGCGAGAAGTTCTTCTCCGACCCGACTGTGTACCTGGAGCGCTACCTGCCGGATCCGCGCCACGTCGAGGTGCAGGTGCTGGCCGACAGACACGGCAACGTGATCCACCTCGGCGAGCGCGACTGCTCGGTGCAGCGCCGCCACCAGAAGCTGATCGAGGAGTCGCCCGCGCCCGCGGTCGATGAGGCGCTGCGCGCGCATATCGGCAGAGTCGCGACCGACGCCGCGGCCGCAGTCGACTACGTCGGCGCCGGCACGATCGAGGGGCTGCTGCAGGACGGCGAGTACTTCTTCCTGGAGATGAACACGCGCGTCCAGGTCGAGCACTGCGTGACCGAGATGACGACCGGCATCGACATCGTCAAGGAGGGCATGCGCGCCGCAGCCGGCGAGCCGCTGTCGATCAAGCAGGAGGACGTCGTCCTGCGCGGCCACGCGATCGAGTGCCGCATCAACGCCGAGGACGCGTCGAAGAACTTCGCGCCGGCGCCGGGCAGAATCGGCGCCTACGTCGAGCCCTCCGGTCCGGGCGTGCGCGTCGACTCGGGCGTCGGCCCGGGCGGCGAGGTCTCGCCGATGTACGACCCGATGGTCGCGAAGCTGATCGTGTGGGACTCCGACCGCGAGGCCGCGACGAGACGCATGCTGCGCGCACTCGACGAATTCGAGATCACCGAGCTGAAGACGCTGATCCCGTTCCACAAGGCGCTGCTCGCGACGAGACAGTGGGCCGCGGCCGAGACCTGTCGCGACCTCGTCGAGGACAAGAGATGGCTCAGACAGCTGGCCTTCCCGCCGCCGACGTTCGGCGATGACGACGAGGACGCGAAGGTCGAGCAGACCTACACCGTCGAGGTCTCCGGCCGCCGCTTCGACGTGAGAGTGATCGGCGCGCCGTTCGCCGGTGGCATGGTCATGAACGGCTCCGCTGCCGCTGCGGGCACCGCCCCGCGCAAGCCGCGCGAGCGCAAGAAGGGCGGCTCAGCCGTCGGCGGCGACACGCTCCCGTCGCCGCTGCAGGGCAACATGTGGAGAGTGAAGGTGAGACAGGGCGACACGGTCGAGGAGGGCCAATTGCTCTGCATCATCGAGGCGATGAAGATGGAGAACGAGATCACCGCCCACAAGGCGGGCGTCGTCGCCGAGCTCCCCATCACCGAGGGCGCCGCGATCGCCGCCGGCGACCCGATCGCCACCATCAGATCCGCCGAGTAGCTCGGGCCCTCGGCCAGCCGCGTTGCGCTCCGCTCGCCGCGGGGCTGGTGCGCCCGCGTCCGCCGTCGGCATCGAGGGGAGCGAGCGGCGTTTGCGGTGTCCGGGAGAGGATGCCACATCCGAGGGCGCGGTCCCCGTTCCAGCATGGTCCGAAAGGACCACCGCGAATCTGACCCGCTATACGGGGGTCTTATTCGCGGTCGTGGTTTTCGGACCACGTCAGTGCGGTGTTTGCAGCGCCCGAAGGAGCGCACGGACGCTCGCGCCCCTCCCCCTCGATGCCCGACGGCGCACGCCGGCGCCCCAGCCCCGCGGAGAACGGAGCTCAGGCCAGCAACGACACGTTGTACTCGTGCAGCTTGCGGTTGCCGCCATCGCGGCGGGCGAGTGGGAGCGGGGCCGACGCGCCGTTGCGCTGGAGCGCCTCCACGTACGCCAGATCCTCGCGCAGGATCGCAGCAGCGCGGACGCTATCCAGCGGCTCGCCGTGGCCCGGGACCACCACCGTCGCCTGGTCGACCAAAGGCTCCAGCCGCCGCAGCGTCGCCAGATACCCGTCGACCGACGACGACGCCGACAGCTCCGGGATCGCGCCGGGCGAGAGGTAGTCCCCCACCACGAGCACGCCGGCCCACGGGATCCACACAGCTGTCCCGTCGGACGTGTGGCCGTCAGCCGGATGGAGCTCCAACTCGCGCTCGCCGAGCGAGCAGTAGCCGGGCACTGGCAGCGCCTGCACGCCTGGCAGCGAAAGCGGCGACGGACGGTCGATCAGGTACTGCTCGTCGAATTCGCGCAGCTCCCGCTGCGCGGCGCCGGGCTCGGCGGCGAGCCGGGCGGCGGTCGTCTCGCCGCAGCCGATCGACGCCTCCGGGAACGCGTAGCGGCCGAGCAGGTGGTCCCAGTCGGCGTGCGTGACGAGCAGGCCGGAGATCGGGAAGCCGGCCTGCTGCAGCAACGCCGGCAGCGCCTCCAGCTCGTCGGGCAGGATCGGCGAGTCGATCAGGAACGCCTCGTCGCCGGCGCGCACCGCAGTACACGTCGTCTTCCAGATCGCGCCGATCGCGACGACGACGTCCTCGTGAACGGCGATCGCGCGCAAGGCGGGCCCGGCGCGCTAGGTGAGCCCGAGCGCTCTGACGGCCTCGCGCAGGTTCGAGACCTCGAGGTCCGGTCTCTTCTGGCCCGACTCGAGCTGCTGTCTGGTCCGGTTGACCCACACGACCGGGATCTTCGACTTCAGGCAGGGCTCGATGTCGTGGTAGTAGCTCGACCCGATGTGGACCCAGCCTCTCTTGCCGCCGACGCGCCGCTCGCACTCCTTGAAGTGCGCGGGGTCCGGCTTGTACGAGCGGACCTGCTGGGCAGTCACGACGAGGTCGAAGTCGTGCGGGATGTGCCGGCGGGTGAGGCCGAGCAGCTTGTCGTCGATGTTCGCGATCAGTCCGAGGCTGATTCTCTGCTTGATGAGTCTCTGCAGCACCGGGTTGGCCTCTCTGAAGGCCGGCCAGCGCTGCACGGAGTCGGGCAGGAAACCGCTGCGCGACGGTTCCAACGGCCAGCCGATCTCCTCGGCGATCTGGACGGCCGTGCGACGCAGCACCTCGGCGTAGAGCTCGTAAGAACCCGCCTGGATCTGCTGCTGGATCGAGTGGAAGAGCGGGATCAACACGTCCCGATCCATCTCGAAGCCGTCGCGCTGGGCCTCTCTGGTGAATGCGTCAAAGGCGCCCAAATCCCAGTCGATCAGGGTGCCGTAGACGTCGAATGTGACGAACGTGACGTTCTTGGGAATGGGCATCGGCCGCGCATTATGCCTCGCGAGGCGGCCGGCGCGCGCCGCGATGCAGCCGCGGAGCATTTGGCTATAAAGTCCGGCGCCGCTATGGACCTCCTCGAGTATCAAGGCAAGCAGCTGTTCGCCCGGCACGGAATCCCCGTGCCCAGCGGCAAACCCGCCTCCACCGTTGCCGACGCCGTCGCCGCTGCCGACGAGATCGGCTACCCCTGTGTCGTCAAGGCGCAGGTCCTGATCGGCGGTCGCGGCAAGGCCGGCGGCGTCAAGCTCGCCAAGGACAGAGCGGAGGCGACGCAGTACGCCACCGACATCCTCGGCATGGACATCAAGGGCTTCACCGTCCACGAGGTGTGGATCGAGGGCGCGTCGGACATCGCCGAGGAGTACTACGCCTCGATCGTCTTCGACCGCGCCGCGAAGGCGCCCCTCGTGATGCTCTCCACCCAGGGCGGGATGGACATCGAGGAGGTCGCCGAGAAGACGCCAGACGCGCTCGCGAGACTCCACGTCGACCCGCTGCTCGGCTTCCAGGACTTTCACGGCCGCAAGCTGGCGTTCGCCGCCAGAATCCCGGCGGACCTGATCCGCCCGGTCGGCGCGATGCTCGCGAAGCTGTACGTCACCTTCGTCAAGGAGGAGGCGATGCTGATCGAGGTCAACCCGCTGATCATCACGCCGGACCGCGACGTGGTCGCACTCGATGCGAAGGTCACGCTCGACGGCAACTCGCTCTACCGCCACCCCGACAACGCGGCGCTGCGCGACCCCTCCGCGGAGGACGAGCAGGAGCAGATGGCGCATGAGCGCGGCCTCACCTACGTGAAGCTCGACGGCGACATCGGCATCCTCGGCAACGGCGCCGGGCTGGTCATGTCGACGCTCGACGTCGTCGCCGGCGCCGGCGGCGCGCCCGCCAACTTCCTCGATGCGGGCGGCGGCTCGAGAGCCGACGCGATCGTCAGCGCGGTCGAGGTGATCCTCTCCAACCCGAAGGTAAGAGCCGTGCTGTTCAACATCTTCGGCGGCATCACGCGCTGCGACGAGGTCGCCAAGGGCCTGATCGAGGCGTTCGACGTCGTCAAGCCGACGGTCCCGTTTGTCGTGCGGCTCGACGGCACGAACGACGTCGAGGGCCGCAAGCTGCTCGCCGAGGCGAGCCTGCCGAACGTCGCGACCGCCGCGACGATGGACGAGGCAGCCGCGAAGGTCGTCGAGCTGGCGGCCGGATCGGGGGTGGCCGCATGAGCGTCCTCGTCGACAACGACACGCGCCTCGTCGTCACCGGCATCACCGGCCGCGAGGGCACCTTTCACGCGACGAACAACAAGCGCTACGGCACGCAGGTCGTCGCCGGCGTGACGCCCGGCAAGGGCGGCCAGGACGTCGAGGGGATCCCGGTCTTCGACACGATCGCCGAGTCGGTCGATAAGGCCGGCGCGAACACGGCGATGATCTTCGTCCCACCGCGCTTTGCGGCGGACTCGATCCTCGAGGCCGCGGACGCCGGCATCAGACTGATCATCGCGATCACCGAGGGGATCCCGGCGCACGACGAGCTGCGCGTCTACACGCAGCTGAAGCGTTCGCCCGACGTGCGCCTGGTCGGCCCCAATTGCCCCGGCATCCTGTCTCCCGGCAAGGCGAGCGTCGGCATCATTCCGGCGTCGTTCTTCAAGCCGGGCAACGTCGGCGTCGTCTCGCGCTCCGGCACGCTGACCTACCAGATCGGCAACGAACTGGCCCAGCGCGGCTTCGGCAACTCCTCGATCGTCGGCATCGGCGGCGACCCGGTCCCCGGCTCCTCCTTCATCGACATCATCGCGCTGTTCGAGGCCGACCCGGAGACCGAGCTGATCGTGATGAGCGGCGAGATCGGCGGCTCGGCCGAGGAGGAGGCTGCGGAGTACATCGCGGCCAACGTCTCCAAGCCCGTCGTCGCCTACATCGCCGGCTTCACCGCCCCGCCTGGCAAGACGATGGGTCACGCCGGCGCGATCGTCTCCGGCACGGCGGGCACCGCCGCTGCCAAGGCCGAGGCGCTCGAGGCGAAGGGCGTCCGCGTCGGCAGAACGCCGACCGAGACGGCCGAGCTGGCGATGCAGCTGCTGTCGGCCTGAGAGCCGGCGGCAGGTTCGCCAGCCCGCACGACGCCCGCGACGACGACTCGCGGGCGCTTTGCGTACCCTGCGTGACATGGCTTCCGAACCCGCTCCGATCTCCTTCGCCCGCGGCGCCCCGTCGCTCGACATCGTCGACGTCGACGGCCTGCGCGCCGCCGCTGACCGCGCCTTCCAGACCGATCCCGCCGGCACGACCGCCTACGGCACGTCGATCGGCTACAGACCGCTGCGCGCGTGGATCGCGGAGAAGCACGGCGTCGCGCCCGAGCAGGTCGTCGTCACGAACGGCTCGATGCAGGCGGACGCGTTCCTGTTCGAGGCGCTGGTCGAGGAGGGCGACGTCGTCGTCGTCGAGAAGCCGACGTACGACCGCACGCTGCTGTCGCTGCGCTCGCGGGGCGCCGACCTGCGCCCGATCGACCTGCACGAGGACGGGATCGACGTCGCCGGCGTCGAGGCGCTGATCGACGAGGGCGCGAAGCCGCGCCTCGCGCACCTGATCCCGAACTTCCAGAACCCCGCCGGCTACACGTTGTCTTTGCAGAAGCGTCACCAGCTCGTCGCCCTCGCAGCCGAGCACGGCATGACGATCTTCGAGGACGACCCATATGTCGAGCTGCGCTTCAGCGGCGAGACGCTGCCGACGATGCTGTCGCTCGACTCGGCCGATCGCGTCGTCTACGCCTCGTCCTTCTCCAAGACCGTCTGCCCCGGCATCCGCGTCGGCTACCTCGTCGGCCCGGAGAAGCTGATCGCGCGGATCACGAAGCTCGCGACGAACACCTACATCTCGCCGAACATGGTCGCCCAGTCGATCGTCAACGAGTTCTGTCGCGGCGGCTCCTACGAGCGCTCGATCGAGACCGTCAAGGCGGCACTGAGCGAGCGGGCGTCGGCACTGTGCGCGGCGCTGTCGCGCGAGCTGCCGGAGGCGCGCTTCGTCGAGCCCGAGGGCGGCTACTTCCTGTGGGTCGAGATGCCGGAGGGGACCGACGGCGACGCGCTGTTCGCCGCCGCCGCCGAGCGCGGCGTGCAGATCGTCAAGGGCACGGACTTCCTGCTCGAGGGCGGCGAGAACGCGTTCCGGCTGGCCTATTCGGGCGTAACGGTTCCGCAGATCGAAGAGGGCGTCGCGCGGTTGGGCGATGCCGTTCGGTCTTTGGGCGTCGCTGCCTGACTCACGGCTGGGGCCCATGGTTGCCGGCTACCGGCGGCGCTCCGCTCGGGCGCTTGCGTGCTGTGCAGCGTTCGTGGTGGGCATCGAGGGGGAGGGAACGGTTGCGCGGCCGGTGGCGGCGGGCTCTCGTCATTCCGCTCGGCGCGGGGCCGGCCGATGTGACGTCGGCTGTCGGCTACGAGGGGGAGACAGCGGCTGCGGGTCGGGCGTGTGTGGTCTTGCGCGGTTGCGTGCCGAGCCCGCGCGGGTTGCCGCAATCGTCGGTGGCTCAAAGGAGGAGCGTCACTTTAGGTCCGCTGAGCGACCGCAAAGTGACGCTCCTTCCCGGCTAGCCCGAGACAGCGTGAGCGCTTGCGCAAAACCGCGACGGTTGCACAACAGACTCGGGCACCAACGTCGCCGATCACCCGGCCGCGCGGGGAGCACAGCCGCTCCCCTCCCCCTCGATGCCCACGGCGGACGCCGCGCAGCACGCGAACGCCCGAGCAAAACGCGCGAACGCGCAGCGGCGGCCACGACCGGGCCGCCGGCGTCAGCGCCCGTAACGATCGCGGCCGAGCACGAGCTGTCTCGGCAATGCAGTGCGCGGCGGCGGCGAGGGATCGGCCGTGACCGAGACGGTCTCGGCGACGCTGCGGGTGAGGACGTGCTCGCCGTCGGCGGACGAGACGGTGATGTGGTCGTCGTCGATCGCGGCGACCGTGCCGTCGAGGCCGGGCTCGACGCCGCTGTCCTTGAGGTAGTGGAGCAGGTCCTCGGCCTCGTTCTCGAAGCGGAGGATTCTGACCCGGGCGCCCTCGGTGCAGTCCGCGAGCGGGACGCCGAGGATGCGGTCGCCGACGTTGATCGGGTGGCCGTGCGGGCAGGTGGTCGCGTCGCCGATCGCGGCCTTCACGTAGGCCTCGAAGCGCGGGGACATCGCGTGCTCCATGCGCTCGGCCTCCTCGTGCACGTCGTCCCAGGGCACGCCGACGACGTCGGTCAGGAAGCGCTCGATCAGGCGGTGGCGGCTGGTGATCTCCTCGGCGTGGTGGCGCCCGTCCTCGGTGAAGGCGATCACGCGATCTTCGCCGCGGGTGATGTAGCCGTCTCTCTCCAGACGACCGACCATCTCGTGGACGGTTGGAGCGGACAGCTGCATGGCTCGCGCGAGGTTGGCTCCCGTCATCGGAAGGCCGGCCTCGTAGAGCCAGAAAAGCATCTGGAGGTACTCCTCCTCGGCGACCGTTGCCTGCTCCTGCGACATGCGCTGATCGTAATGGTTTTGCCGTGGACGCTACGATCGCTCGCGCCGTGGCGCTTCCGCTCAGACCCCCAATCACTCCCCAGCTGGCCCGCTCGCGCGCGGCGCTGCCGGACGGGGACGGATGGGCGTACGAGCCGAAGTGGGACGGCTTTCGCGCGTTGGCGTTCGTCGACGGCGAGGAGCTGTCGCTGCAGTCGCGCGGCGGCAGACCGCTCGAACGCTACTTCCCCGAGCTGCGCTTCCCGAGCGGCCGCTATGTGCTCGACGGGGAGATCGTGATTGACGGCGAGGACGGCCTGCAGGACTTCGACGCGCTCTCGAACCGCATCCACCCAGCTGCCTCGCGGATCGCGCGGCTGAGCGAAGAGACGCCGGCGCGCTTCGTCGCGTTCGACCTGCTCGCGCGCGACGATGAGTCCCTGCTGGAACTGCCGTTCGCAGAACGGCGCGCCGCGCTGGAGGCGTTCCCGTTGGCGGCGCCGGTCGAACTGACGCCGTGCGTGCGCAGCGCCGCCGAGGCCGAGAGATGGCTGCGCAGCGCGGAGGGCGTGATCGCGAAGGAGCTGGGCGCGCCCTACCTCCCGGGCAGACGCGAGGGGATGGTGAAGATCAAGCGCGTGCGCACGATCGACGCCGTCGTGATCGGCTGGCGTCCGGGCAAGGAGGAGCGCACGGTCGGTTCACTGATCCTCGGCCTCTATGACGAGGACGGCGAGCTGCGGACCGTGGGCCACACGTCCGGGCTGAAGGCGGCGGAGAGACGCGAGCTGGTCGACAGACTCAGCGTGTATGCGAGCGGCGAGCGCGGCAGTGCCGACCCGAGCCGCTGGAAGAGCGACAAGGAGCTGGAGTGGGTCGCGCTGCGGCCCGAGCTGGTCATCGAGATCTCCTTCGACCACGTCAGCGGCCGGCGCATCCGCCATGGCTCGAAGCTGCAGCGCTGGCGCGAGGACAAGCCGGCGCGCGAGTGCACGGTGGAGCAGCTGTTCGAGTGAACGCAGCCCGTACAACACAAAAGTGTTTGTACAAGCTATTCGCTGTAGACCAAACAAGTTTTCGCCGTAGGCTTGGCCCATGTCTGCGACAGGCCGCCGCACCCGCTCGGCCCTCTACGAGCGGCTCCGCCTTCAGATCGAAGAGCTGCGCGAGCTTGGCGGCCTTCCCGCTCCGCATGAGGCGAAGGCGATCTGGCACGACATCTGGCTGGACGAGACGCATCACTCGACCGCGATCGAGGGCAACACGCTCGTCCTGCGACAGGTGGCGCACTTGCTCGACGAGGGACGCGCCGTCGGCAACAAGGAGCTGCGCGAGTACATGGAGGTGCGTGGCTACGCGGATGCGGCCGAGTGGGTCTACCAGCACGGCGTCGAAGCCGGCGCTTGGTCCGGCGACACGCTCCTGACGCTGACCGAGGTGCGCCACGTCCACGCACTCGCGCTCGGGCCGGTCTGGGAGGTCGCGCCGCATCCGGAGGCGGCGGACGACGAGCGCCCCGGATCGTTCCGGCGCCACGACATCGCGACGTTCCCGGGCGGCATGAAGCCGCCGTCGTGGACGGACGTGGCGGTGCGCATGGAGGAGTGGCTCGCGGACGCGCAGGCGCTGCGCGACCTCGACGCGCCGCATCTGCCCGCCGAGCTGGCGTGGCTTCACACCCGCTTCGAGCAAGTCCACCCGTTCCTCGACGGCAACGGCCGCGCAGGACGGCTGCTGCTCAACCTGCTGCTCGTCCGGCTCGGCTATCCGCCGGCCATCATCCGCAAGGGCGAACGGGCACGTTATCTCGCCGCCCTCCGGCGGGCCGACGACGGCGACTGTGGGCTGCTGGGCGAGTTCCTCGCCCGCGCGGTCCTCGACAACCTGCACCGCTTCCTGCTGCCCGCCGTCGCCGGAACGGAACAGCTCGTCCCGCTGCCGGCGCTTGCGCGCGAACGGCTGTCGGCGAACGCGCTGCGCGTTGCCGCCGTGCGCGGCCGGCTCGAGGCCGTCAAAGGACGCGACGGCGTGTGGCGCAGCTCGCGGGCGTGGGTCGACGAGTACGTCGCGTCGCGCTACAGACGCGAGGGCTGAGTCAGGCGCCTCTTCTCTCGTCGGGTGGCAGGATGCAGAAGGTGACCGCCTCGACCATGCGCGCGCCGATCCTCGTCGCCCCGGCAGCCTTCGGCGGCACGCTGCGCGCGTCGCAGGTGGCGGCTGCGTTGGCGCGCGGGCTCGAAGCCGGCGGCTGGCCGGTCGACCCGTGCCCGGTCGCGGACGGCGGCGCCGGGCTGCTGGAAGTGCTGCTGCCGGCGCTTGGCGGAGAGACGAGCGCGGTGGACGTGGGCGGTCGGGCGATCGGCATCGGACTGATCGAGGACGGCGGGACGGCGCTTGTGGAGCTGCGCGCAGCCGTGGACGAGGACGCTGACGGCTCGAGCGCCCCAGCGGGCGAGTTGCTGCTTGCGGCCGACGCCACCGGGGCCGAGGTCTTGATCGCCGGAGCGGGCGATCTTGTGGCGGCCGACGGGGGCGCCGGCGCGGTCGAGGCGATCGCCACGGGTGGCGGATTGCGAGCACGCCTCGTGGTCCTGTGCGACGTGCGTACGGCGACCGAGCGCGTCGCGGAGGCGCTCGCAGGTGCCGGCGAGCTGGAGCGCGCGACGGCCGACCGGCTCGACGCGCGCTTGGACGCGCTCGCCGGGAAGCTCCCGCGCGACCCGCGCGGCATCGCGTACGGAGGCGCCGGAGGCGGGCTTGCCGGCGCGTTGTGGGCGGCGTGCGACGCGCAGCTGGAGGGCGGCGCTTCGTTCGTGCTCTCGCAGCTCGACTTCGACGCGCGCATGCTCGCGGCGCGGGCTGTAATCGTCGGTGAGGGCCGCCTCGACCTCGGCACGCTCGCCGGCAAGGCGCCGGGCGAGATCGCCACACGCGCACGGCAGGCGGGCGTGCCGTGCTTCGCGGCCGTCGGCTCGCGCACGCTCGACGCGTTCGGCGCACGCATCCTCGACCTGCAGGCGGTGCTGGAGGCGAGCGACGCCGCGGCACTCGAGGCGGCGGGGCGCCGGCTCGCGACGCTCGTGTAGCGCGGCGACGGGACGCGCCGACTGCCGAGCCGTCCTGTCCTGCTGTCGCAGGGCGACCACAGCGCAGGACACTCCCCGGCGTGAGCCGGCTACGGCCGCGCGCCGGGCGCTAGGCTCGGCGCCCTCATGCCCCCGCTTCCCCGTCCCCAGCTCCCGCTGCCCCCGCAACTGCGCCGCGCGGTCGTCGTCGGCGCGGGCTCGTTCGGGACGGCGGTCGCGGTGCTGCTCGCGCGCGGCGGGATGCGCACGACGCTGCAAACGCGGACGCGCGCGCAGGCGGACACACTGAGTGAGGCGCGCGAGAACCGTGAGTACCTGCCCGGCGTCGAGCTGCCACGCGAGCTGCGCATCGAGCCGATGGCGAACGGGCTCGCGCGTGCGGAGCTCGTGTTTCTTGCCGTGCCCTCGCTGGGCGTCGGCGAGGTGATCGCGGGATTGGAGCAAGCGGGCCTGACACGACGCGCGGCGGTCGTCTCGCTCGCGAAGGGGCTCGTGCCGCCGGACGGGACGCCGCCGACAGCCCTGCTGCGGGCGCGCTTCGGCGCGTCGCGGGTGGCGTGCATCGGCGGGCCGGCCCATGCGCAGGAGATGGTCGCGGACGGCGCCGGACTCGTCGCGGCCTCGAGCGCCGAGGTGCTCGCGAGCCAGCTGGCGGCGACGTTCATCCGCGCGGGCGTCGTGTGCGAGCAGTCGAACGACCCGGTCGGCGTGGAGCTGGCGGGCGCCGCGAAGAACGCCGCGGCGCTGGCGGCAGGCGCGACGGAGGCGCAGGGACTCAACGCCGCGGGTGCGGCGGCGGGCCACATCTTCGCCGAGGTGTGGCGCTACGCCGAGCGGCTCGGCGCGCGGCCGGAGTCGATGATCGGGCTGGCGGGGACAGGCGACCTCGTCGCGACTGCTTTGGCGCCGCAGAGCCGCAACCGCCGCGCGGGCGAGCTGCTCGCGCAGGGCGTGCCGGCGAGCGAGATCCCCGCGCAGATCGGACAGGCGGTCGAGTCGCTCGAGTCGGTCCCGCTGCTCGCGCGCGCCTTGGCAGGCGCCGGCATCGAGGCGCCCGTCAACGACGCGCTGCGCCGCCTGATCGCCGGCGAGCTGCCGCTCGACGAGTGGGTCGCGCTCGTGCGCGCGACGGTCCCGCCGCCGGCGCGCTGGCGCGAGAGCGCGGGGGGCAGTTGGCGCCGGGCGTGGAAGCGGATGCGCAGCCGGCTCGGCGCGGCTCCGCGCGGCGCCGGCCAGCGCTAACTCATCGAAGGAGGCGACCTTTCGGCCGCCCCCTCGATTTCCATTCGTTGCCTATATTAGGGTGACGGTGAGCCTCGTCGCCGCGCCTAGTAGCGTGAGACTCGTGCTGGTTCCGGCGAGGTTGCCCCTTTCGCAGCCAAAGCCACCTTCGCCCGCAAGTTCCCTGCCTTCTACCTGAACGTTCGTGAGCGCGCCACCGGCTTCCCGGTTAAAGATGCCGTTCACATTGCTCGTCCTGAACGTGCATGTGATCGGAAATCCGAAGAAAGTCGCTGTAACGTCGAACGCTGGCCTAGCGACCGTAGTCCTAATCGTCAATATATTAGGTAGGGTTCCGCTAAAGCCTTGGTAGGTCACGTGCCACGGCAGCGTTTCGGTCCTGACCCTCGCCCTGCCCCCTACACAAGAACCTTCGGCGACAGCGGCTCTAGTGATGTAGCCGATTAGAGAGTTCACGACCTTGGCTATCGTCCGTGAATGCAGCGAGCCTTCGAGCGTAACCGGGCATCTAACGAGCACGCCGGCGCTGGGGTTGCTGAATTCCATCGCCGCCCAGGTGGCTCTTATGCTTTGGTTGGAGATCGACAAGTTCCTTGCCGAGGCTGTGCCGACCAGAGCGCCCAGCGCGACTGTGGCGCCCAAGAGGGCAAGCCAAACCTTCGACTGCTTCATCATGTGTTGACATCCTGTAGTTGAGTTGCCGCGGGGCGGCAACTGGTTACACACACGCAATAGACGTAACAGAGCCTGTGATGGAAGCTTGGTCCCCCTTTCTGTTGACCGCCGGGAGGCAGTAAGCGCGCCCAGTTACAGCAACGCGATGCGACCATTCCCCCGACGACGAGAGCGTACGACGACGATTCGAGCAAGGTCAAGGTCTAAGTGTCAGTGTATTGACGCACTGGTAAATAGGCTGACGTGGGACGAACTTCCTGGTCGTTAGAATGACCACTTTGTTGCAATAAGAGCCATGCGCGTTTACGGTCGCCGCCGTTTCCAACGAGGAGGGTGGGGAGTTGTCTAAGGGAGTCGTGACACGGGCATCAGCGCCCCTCCAGAGGTGGTGGGTGGGCGTTGTCGTTGCGTTGGTCGCAGCTGCTTGCTTCCCGTCGCTGGCGGGATCAGCCTCCGCGCCTGACGGGCGCGCATACGAGCTTGTGTCCCCGGTCGACAAGAACGGGGGGGACATCACCGGAGACGGACAGATGGTGGTCGCGTCGGAGAGCGGGAATGCCATCGCGTACGCCTCGCGTGCGTCGTTCGCTGACACCACAGGCACCGGAGGCGCTGGACAGACTCAGTACATCGCACGGCGCGGCGCGACTGGGTGGACGACACACGCCATCACTCCGCGGCCAGCGCCTGAGTCGCTTCAGGTGTTCCTCGGCTCCACGCAGATCCCGACGTTCTCGGACGAGCTCGAGACGGCGATCCTGTGGGCCTACGACCTGCCGGACGTTGGCGGCGATTCCCCCGACACGCTCAATCTCTACCGGGAGGACACCGCGACGCGAACCGTCTCCTCGCTTCCTTTGGACCAGGCAGAGCCCTTGATGCTCGGCGACTTCGGTGGTGCGTTTTGGGGTGCTTCCGACGACGCCACAAATGTCTCATTGGTGTTTCAGCGCCGCCTGCTGCCGCAGGCCCCCGCTGGCGTGCCGACGGTCTACGAGTGGGCAGACGGGTCGCTGCGCATCGCCGGTGTGCTTCCCGACGGCAGCATCCCTGACGCGGGTGCGGACGTCCTTCCCCGGTTCTACCGGCGAACGGTTTCCCCGGATGGCTCGCGTGTGCTGTTCGTATCGCCGCCTACGGGGGACGTCCAGCTCTATATGCGCGTCGACGGCGCCCGGACCGTGTGGATCTCGGAGCCTGAGAACAGCGACTTCTCCGGCACGCCGACGGAGGTCATGCTTCAAACGGTGAGCGGGGACGGGCGGCACGTCCTCTTCACGACGTCCTCGCCCCTCTTGAGAGACGACGACAACGACGGGTCGGATCTCTATCTCTATACCGACAGCGACGATCCGACATCGGACTCGAATCTGACCCTCATCTCGCGCTCGGGCGCGAGCTCGGGCGGAATCAACGGCAGCGAGGACGGCGGCGCCGTGGTCGGCACCAGCGACGATGCGTCGCGCATCTACTTCGATGACGTGAACGGAAACCTCTACCTGTGGGACCACGCAGATCTCAGACATCTCAGCGGCGACCTGCAGCGGGGGTACGACAGACGAACGGGCACGCTTCTCTCGGCGACGGATTCGGCCCCAGGAGCGTCTCGGGTCAGTCCCGACGGCCGCCACCTCGCATTCCTGACGAACGCGACGAGTGGCAACGATCAGGTACATGGCCTCACGGGCGAGATCACGAATGGGCACCTTGCGATGTACGCGTACGACGCTGACCAGGGCGCGTTCACTTGCTGCTCATGTCCAAGCGCGGGATCGGTGACCTCGGACGCCGGGATCGTTCCAGCGGCCACGAGAGCGACGGCTTCGACCTTTCTCACCGGGGCGCGGCCTCGATATCTCTCAACCGACGGGCACGTGTTCTTCTCGACCGCCGACGCGCTCGTTCCGCAGGACACGAACGGGGTCACGGACACCTATGAGTGCGATGCGCGAACGGGCAGCGTCGCACTGCTGTCCACGGGCCGGAGCGCTGACGGCGCATGGTTCGTCGATGCGAGCGCCAGCGGCGACGACGTCTTCTTCGCCACCCGGACGCGTCTCGTCGGGGCGGATCGCGACGCGCTCGTCGATCTGTACGACGCGCGCGTGGGTGGAGGCTTCCCCGAGCCGGCATTGGCGCCTCGCGCGTGCGTCGGCGAGGAGTGCCAAGGCACTGTCGCGGGGTCATCGAACGATCTCGGGACCAGTACCGAGTCGCTCTTCGGAGCCGGCGGTGTGCTCGCTCCGCGCAAAGCGCACCTGAAGCTGATCGGCGCGCGCGTCTTCGCCGGCATGTCGGCGCGCCTCGCCATCCGCGTGTCGAGCGCAGGCAAGCTCTCGTGGCGCGGCGTCGGCATTCGCGCGGGCGCGCATCGCGTCGGCAAGGCGGGAACGTATCGCGTCCGCATCGCGCTGACGCGGAGGGCGAGGGCGCACCTCCGACAGACGGGCGTCCAGCGCCTGAAGGTGACGCTCCGCTTCACGTCCGAGCAGCACAGTCGGTCGGCCGCAACGGTCCGGCTGACGTTCAAGACCAATCGAATCGACAAGGCGGTGTCGCGATGAAGACGACGGTCCGCAAGCGCTTCGCGCACGCCGCGTTCCTCGTGGTCGCCTTGCTGTCCGCTTCGGCGGCGAGTGCGATGGCCGACCCGGCGCTTGAGTTGCACACGAACGTTCCGAACTCGATTCCGGCTGGGAGCTCAGCGCGCATCAACGCCGTCGTGCAGAACGTCGGCGACGTGCCGTTCAGCGGTGAGCTGAGATTCACGGACACGTTCCCCGTCGGCGTGACGCCGACCGCTCCGAGCTCGATCCAGGGTTACGGCTTCGTCTGCCAGACCGTCGACCAGACGGTCACGTGCACCGTCGACGTCACCGGACTGTTGCCTGGCGCGCAGGTCTACTACGGGATCACCGCGCCCGTAGAACCGAATGCCTCGGGAACATTGGTCAACACCATCGAGGTCTCGGGCGCCGGAGCCACCGAGGTCCTTACCGATCAGCAGGCGATCGCGATCGGGCCTCCCGGGCCGTTCGGGATCAGCGAGTTCTCAGCGACGGTCAGAGATGCGACGCGCTCGCCGTACGCTCAGGCGGGGGGAAACCCTGCCGCAGTGACGACGTCCATCCACTTCCCGACGGCGGGCAAGCTGGTCTTCAGAAACCCGTTCTTCCCCTCGACCGCTCCCGTCGAGCAGTTCAAGGACATCGCGGTCCATGCGCCGGCGGGCTTGATCGGCGACCCGACTGCGACGCCCGTCAGATGCACCGGCTCCCAGCTCGCTCAGCCGTCTCCGAATGCGCCGCATGCAGAGATTCCCGACTGCCCGACGGACAGCCAGGTCGGAGTCGTGCGGATCGCGAGATCCGACATGGTGCCCTTGTACAACATGGTGCCCCCGATCGGCTCGCCCGCTGCGTTCGGCTTCACATACCAGTCGGTGCCCGTCATGCTCGTCGCCAGACTGCGCCCGTCGGACAACGGCATCGACATCGTCGCGCGCAACGCCTCGACGTCGGTTCCAGTCCATGGAGCCGAGGTGACGCTGTGGGGCGTGCCGGCCGACAGATCGCATGACACCCTGCGCGGCGTCTGTCTCGACGGGTACCTCGGAAACAACGGCAACGTCTGCCCGTCGACTGCGCCGGAGGCCGCCTTCCTGCGACTGCCGACGTCCTGCTCGGGCCCCC
The DNA here is from genome assembly GCA_035264605.1 of Conexibacter sp. Classification (GTDB taxonomy): domain Bacteria; phylum Actinomycetota; class Thermoleophilia; order Solirubrobacterales; family Solirubrobacteraceae; genus Conexibacter. The sequence continues at coordinate 40,346 of DATFPW010000115.1, forward strand.
TGCACTGGGGTGCCGACGCGGCGAGCTATGCGCATCCCGCCACATGGGTGCATGCCGAGACGACGTCGCCGGGAATCGAGGGATGCGATCTCAACCCGTTCGAGCCGACGCTTGCGATCGTGCCGACCGCCCAGGCGCCGCATGTGCCGACCGGGCTCGATGCGACGGTCGTGCTGCCGCAGGACTTCGGCCCTCGCGGGATCGCTTCGGCGGACATGAGACGCGCCATGGTGGTCCTCCCCGAGGGGCTGACAATCAACCCGTCGTCGGCCGGCGGCCTGAAGGCCTGTGCCGACGCCGACCTGCGTCTGAGACAGGAGGGTCCGTCGAGCTGCCCGGACGCCTCCAAGATCGGGACGGTGACGCTCAACACGCCGCTGCTCGATCACGAGCTCGGCGGGTCGATTTTCCTGCGCACGCAGAACTCGGATGACCCGACGTCGGGCGAGCTTTTCCGCATCGCCGTGGAGGTCCGCTCCGACGACGACGGGATCTTCATCCGTCTGCTGGGCGCGGTCAGAGCCGATCCGACGACGGGTCGTCTGACGACCGTCTTCGACGACCTGCCCCAGCTGCCGTTCAACTCGCTGCAGCTGCACTTCAAGAGCGGCTCGCGGGCGCCCTTGAGCACCCCGCGAACGTGCGGCACTCACACGGTGAACGCGGAGTTCGTCTCCTGGGGCGATGCGATCGTCCCGGGCGGCAGCAGCTTCGCGATCGGCGCCTGCCCGGCCGCAGAGTTCTCGCCCACATTCCGCGCTGGGTCGGAGAACCCGGTCGCGGGCAGGAGCACCCCGTTCAACGTCTCGCTGTCCCGTGACGACGGCGACGACCTGTTCAGAACGCTCACGATCGATGCGCCGAAGGGCCTGCTCGGCAAGATCAAGAACGTCGAGCTGTGCTCGAATGCCGAGGCTGACGCCGGGACGTGCTCCGACGCGTCGCGCATCGGCAGCGCCACCACCGGCGCAGGAGTCGGCCCGAACCCGTTCTTCATCAGCGGCGGCAAGGTCTTCCTGACCGGGCCGTATCGCGGGGCGCCCTATGGCCTCGCTGTGGTGGTGGATGCGGTGGCCGGCCCGTTCAGACTCGGGACCGCGGTGGTTCGAGCCGCGATCCAGATCGACAGGAGAACCGCGCAGCTGACGGTGGTCTCTGAGCGGTTCCCGAGCATCCTGAAGGGCGTGCCGCTGAACCTCCGGGCCGTGCGCATCAGTATCGACGAGCCGAACTTCATGGTGAACCCCACCAACTGCTCTCCGCAGCGGGTGAGCGGGACGGCGACGTCGATCGAGGGCCGCAGTGCATCCCTCGGCACGCGCTTCCAGGTCGGCAATTGCAGGAACCTGAGGTTCTCGCCGCGCATCTCGATGCGCGTCGGCGCGAGAGGACATACCGGATTCCGCGACTCGACTCCGCTGGTGACGACGATCCGGCAGGCGCCGGGCCAATCGAACCTCAGACGGGTGAAGGTCGCGCTGCCGAACGTCCTCGCTGCACTGCTGCCGGTCGTTCAGCGGGCCTGCACGCGCGAGCAGTTCAAGGCCGCCAGATGCCATCAGGCCGAGATCGGCTCGGCGACGGCGGTCACCCCGCTGCTCGCGAAGCCGCTCAAGGGTGCCGCGTACTTCGTGGACCACCCGGGCCGCGCGCTGCCGGATCTGGTGATCGCCCTGCGCGGCGACGTCGATCTCGACATCGCCGGCAGAATCACGCTGCCGCACGGGAAGCAGCTGGCAACCGATTTCGCGGCCATCCCGGACGCGGCGATCAGCAAGTTCACCTTGCGGATCACGGCTGGGAGAAACGGCCCGCTCGGCGTCTCGTCGAACCTCTGCGGCAGCAGAGCCAGACGAGCGAGGGCCGCAATCACGATGGGGGGCCAGAACGGAACCGTGCTGCACGCCCAGCCACGGCTCCACATCGACGGCTGCAACGCCAAGCGTTCGCGTCGTTGACGCTGGCGAGCGTCGGCGCGGTCGGCCATGGGGAGCCGACCGCGCCGCCTCACCGGCTGCTGGATCCTGCAGCTACGAGCGGGCGCCGGGCGCCTGATTCCCGGCGCTGCGCCACACCGGCACGCCGAAGGCGATCAGCCGCAGCTGCTTCTCGGCGCGGCGGACGATCTCCTGCTCGATCTCGGGACGCCCGCTCGGAGCCTCGACGATCTCCTCGGCGGTCGAGACCATCGTGTTGACGATCAATGTCGCGAACATGCCGAGGTCCTCGGTGCTCCACCTGTCGAGGTAGGGGAAGCGGGAGAGGTCGGTCGCCAACTCGCTGCTGAAGAGGCGGATCTCGGCGCGGATCGCCTGGCGCAGTGCAGGGACGCCGCTGGAGCGCTCGCGCGCGATGAAGCGGAAATGCAGGCGGTGGGCGTGGACGTGGCGCACGAGGATCTCGGCCGAGCTGCGGATCACGTCGCCGTACGCGAGCTCCCCTGCGCGCGCGTCGCGGATCATCCGGCGCAGCGTGCGAAAGGAGTCGTCGATCAGGACGAGGCCGAGCTCATCCATCGAGTCGAAGTGGCGGTAGAAGGCGGTCGGGACGACGCCCGCCTCGCGCGCGACCTCGCGCAGGCCGAGGCTGCCGAAGCTCTTTCTCTCCAGCAGCCGCAGCGCCGCGTCGAGCAGGGCGACGCGCGTGCGCTCCTTCTGCTCAGCCCGTGTGATGGGTGTCGCGCTGTTCACCGAATCTGTGTGGCCCATGTCACATACCTTAGCTGGACAACAGGCGATGGATTCCGTAGCTTGTGCACAAGTGTTCACTCAAACGCGTCAAACACTCTCCCGCCGCCTGCTCGGCTCCACGCTGGCCGAGGCGCTGACGACTCCCCACGGCGTCGACCGCTACGTCGAGCTCGTGCGGCCCGCCTTCTCGCTGCGCGAGGTGCGCGCCGAGGTCGTCGCCGTCCGCCGCCCGACGGCCCGCAGCGTGACGCTCGCGCTGCGCCCGAACGACAACTGGCAGGGCTTCCGCGCCGGCCAGTTCGTGCGCCTCGGCATCGAGATCGACGGCGTGCGCCACACGCGCACCTACTCCCCCGCCTCCTCAGCCCACGTCGACGACCTGCTCGAGCTGACCGCGCACGCACAGCCCGACGGCGCGGTCTCGCCGTTCCTGCGCGCGAGCGCGAGACCCGGCATGGTCGTCTCGCTCTCGCAGGCCGAGGGCGACTTCGCGCTGCCGGACGAGCGCGAGATCCTCGCCGCGGGCGGTGAGCTGCTGCTGATCAGCGGCGGCAGCGGCATCACGCCGGTGATGTCGATGCTGCGGACGCTGTGCCACGAGGGTCACCGCGGACCGATCGCCTTCCTGCACTACGCACGCGACGAGCACGACGTCGCCTACGCGCGTCAGCTCGAGGAGCTGGCCGCCGGGCACGCGAACGTGCGTCTGCTGCGCGGCTTCTCGCGCCGGCCGGACGCGGGCGAGCTGCACGGCCGCTTCGGCCGCAAGCACGTGCGCGCGGCGGGCGTCGATCCGACGCAGGCGCTCGCGTTCGCCTGCGGTCCGACCGCTTTGGTCGAGGCCGTGCGCACGACGTGGGCCGAGGACGAGCTCGACGCGCGCCTCTTCGTCGAGCAGTTCGCGCCACCGGCGCCCGCGCGCGTGGAGACGGACGGCGTCGTCGCCGGCAGCGTGCGCTTCGCGCGCAGCGGACGCGAGGCGCCGAGCACCGGCGCGCCGCTGCTCGACCAGGCCGAGGCAGCAGGCCTCACGCCGCAGTCCGGCTGCCGCATGGGCATCTGCCACACCTGCACCTGCCGCAAGCTCGAGGGCGCCGTGCGCGACGTCCGCACCGGCGAGATCTCGACCGCGCCCGACGAGCTCATCCAGATCTGCGTCAACGCGCCCGTCGGCGACGTGACGCTCGACATCTGACCCTTCGACCGTCCCAGGAGCCAACGCCATGAGCACGACCTCACCGCCGCAGCTCACCGCCGAGCAGCTCGACGCGCTCGGGCGCGAGCTCGACGCGATCCGCGAGCGCGTGACCGCCGATCTCGGCGAGCGCGACGCCGCCTACATCCGCCGCATGATCAAGGCCCAGCGGGGCTTGGAGATCGGCGGCCGGGGCCTGCTCGAGCTCGGCTTCCTGCCGCCTGCCTGGCTCGCCGGCACCGCCGCCCTGTCGCTCTCCAAGATCCTCGACAACATGGAGATCGGCCACAACGTGATGCACGGCCAGTACGACTGGATGAACGACAGAGCGGTCAACGGTCATGCGTTCGAGTGGGACAGCGCCTGCCCGTCGGAGCAGTGGCGCCACTCGCACAACTACATGCACCACACGCACACGAACATCCTCGGCAAGGACCGCGACATCGGCTACGGCGTACTGCGGATGTCCGAGGACCAGAAGTGGCATCCGTACTACCTGGGCAATCCCGCGTATGCGGTGCTGCTGGCACTGCTCTTCCAGTGGGGCGTCGCGCTTCACGACCTCGAGGTCGAGCAGCTGAACACCGGCAAGGCGAAGTGGAGCGACAAGGGCGAGATGCTGCAGGCGATCTGGAAGAAGGGCCGTCGGCAGGCGCTGAAGGACTACGCGCTGTTCCCGCTGCTCGCCGGCCCGGGTGCGCCGTTCACCTTCACCGGCAACATGACCGCCAACGCGGTCCGCAACGTGTGGGCGTTCATGATCATCTTCTGCGGCCACTTCCCCGAGGGCACGCACGAGTTCACCGAGGAGGAGACCGAGGGCGAGTCGAGAGGGCAGTGGTACGTCCGCCAGCTGCTCGGCTCGGCCAACCTCACCGGCGGCAAGCTGTTCCACATCATGAGCGGCAACCTCAGCCACCAGATCGAGCACCACCTCTTCCCGGACCTGCCCGCGCACCGCTACGCGGAGCTGGCAGTTGAGGTGCGCGAGATCTGCGAGCGCTACGGGCTGCCCTACAACGCCGGGCCGCTGCACAAGCAGTTCGGCAGCGTGGTGAAGAAGATCGCGCGGCTGGCGCTGCCGGATCGCGGTGGCGACGAGGGGCCGGCAGTGGAGCCGACGCCGCTGCCGCGCCGCGCGAAGAGACCGGCGCGCGAGGCCGTCGCGGCCTGACGATTCAGGTCAAGTGCGCTCGGCGAGCGTCGTGACGACGGCTTCGTAGACGCCGGCGCCGTAGGTGCCCTCGGCGATGCGGACGTTCTCGCGGCCGGCGATCGCCTCGCGCAGCGTCGGATCCTTGTCGAGCGCATTGCCGACGAACCAGAAGGCGCCGACGGCGGCCGCGGCGCCGAGGTCCTCGCGCGAGTCGCCGACCGCGATGCACTCCTCGGGCTTGTAGCCGCGGATCTGCATGTGGCGCGCGACAGCACCGGCCTTCGAGGCCGCTTTCGGGACGAGGTGGTAGGCGCGCACGAGCGGCAGCCCGGCGAGGTCGGCCGAGCGCGAGCGCACGACGCCGTTGTCGACGAGGCGCAGGTGGCCGTGACCGTGCTCGTCGAGCAGCGCGTCGGCCTCCTCGGCGTCGATGTAGCCGCGGAAGAGGTGCGAGACGTCGCGGTTCATGTGCCACGGCGCGTGGTACTCGAGCCGTCTTTCATAGCGCTCCAGCAGCAGCGCGGGCGCGCCGCACGCCTCGATCTGATCGTGGATCGAGAGACCCTCGTCGGTCGGCTCCAGCCCGCCGGTGAGCCACTCCAGCTCGCCGTCGACGACGAGCCCGGAGCCGGCCTCGAAGATGTAGGCGGTCTGCCCCAGCAGGCGCGCATCCTCCATCACTTGCGCCTGCCGGCGCCCGGAAAAGATCACGACCTCCGCCTCGGCACGGTGGCAGGCCTGAAGCGCGCGCACGGCGTCGAGGCTGAAGCCGCCATCGGCGTCACGCAGCAGCGAGGCGCCGGGGCCGAGCAGGGTGCCGTCGAGGTCGACGTAGACGCAGCGCATACGGCGCCGAAGTGTGAACCATGGCGCTACGGTCCGCGCATGACGCTCCCCCGGCTGTCGTTGGTACTGGCGCTCACGGGCGTGGGGCTCGCGCTCGCTGGGGTACTCGTGGGGCCGGCGGGCCTCGAGATCGAGGGGGCGTACTTCACGCGCGCCGCCGGGACACCTGCCCACAGCGGGGTCTTCAACGACTGGTCCAGCGGCGACACCCTGTTGAGCCCGCACGACGGCAACCTGTGGCTCGGCGCAGGGATCGTGTGCCTTCTGCTTGCCGGCGGCGCGCTGCTCGCGCACGTCCGGGGACTGGGGCTCATGCGCGTGGCCGACTGACCGGCCGTGCCGGCCCGCGCGGAGAAGGGTGCGCGCGAGCCGGCGGTGGCCCGGGTGGGCTTGGGGAAGCGGGCTACGAGGGCGGCAGCAGCACCCGGTTGATCTGGTGGACGATCCCGTTGCTGGCCTTGATGTCGGGCTTCGTCACGCGCGCGTCGTTGACGTAGACCTTGCCTTTGCGGACGTCGATCTCGACGGTGGCGCCGTTGACGGTTCTCGCGGAGTCGAGTCTCACGACCTTGCTGGCCGGGACCTTGCCCTTCACCACGTGATAGAGCAGGACGGCCTTCAGCTTCGCTCTGTTGTTGGCGAGCGCGGTGAGGGTTCTTCTCGGGACCTTCGCGAAGGCGGCGTTGGTCGGCGCGAAGACGGTGTAGCTCTGTCTCCCCGACAGGGTCGAGACGAGGCCCGCCTTCTTGACGAGCGAGACGAGCGTCGAGAACTGCGGCGCACTGGCCGCCGTCTCGACGAGGTTCTTCTGTGGCGTGGCCGCCTGGACGCCGGCGGCGGGGATCGCCGCCACGGCGAGACAGGCGAGTGCGAGGGCGATGCGCTTCACGATGGAGCTCCTCGATCGTGTGACAGGGTCGTCGGGACTACGACCCTCCCCCGGCACTGGTTGTGAAGCTGGCGCGACGGGATACGCTCGGCGGGTGCAGGATCACGAAGAGCAGCGCCTCGGGCGGCGGCTCGCGGCGCATGAGGAGGATGCGCTCGCGGATGTTTACGCGCGCTACGCGCGCCCGACGTTCGGCTTCCTGCTGAACGCGCTGCGCGACCGGTCGGCTGCGGAGGACGTCCAGCAGCAGGTCTTCCTGGAGGTGTGGCAGCGCGCGCCGCAGTTCGACCCCGCGCGCGGGAGCCTCTTCACGTGGATCATGCTGATCGCCCGCAGCCGCGCGATCGACCAGCTGCGCCGGCGGATCCCGATACCGCACGACCCCACCGACTCGCCGGCGCTGGAGACGCCCGTCGAGCCGGCCGTCGACGAGCTCGTGGAGCGCTGGCACATGGTCGAGCTGCTGGAGCGGCTCCCGCACGACGAGGCCGAGCTGTTGCGCCAGCGCTTCTACGGCGGACTCAGCCAGAGCGAGATCTCATCCGCTACGGGCGTTCCACTCGGAACCGTAAAGATGCGAATGGTCAGCGGACTGCGACGGCTGCGCGAGATGATGGAGCCGGAGGCATGAGCACACACGAGCGCGAATCCGAGCTGTCGGCGTACCTGCTCGGCGAGCTTGGCGCGGAGGAGCGCGCCGCGTTCGAGCGCGCGCTCGCCGGCGATGCTGCGCTGCGCGCCGAGGTCGAGCGGCTGCGGCCGATCGTCGCACGGCTCGACGCGCTGCCCGCCGAGGGCTGGGAGGGCGTGCCCGAGCCGCCGCCGCTGCGGCTGCCGAGCGGGACACTCACCGGGGACGGCCGGCGCGCGGCCGAGGGTGCGGCCGGCGGCCCGGACGCTGCGCCCGTTGCTCCCTCTCGCCCCCGGCGCGAGCGGCGGCGGCGCTGGCTGCGCGGCCCGCTCGTCGTGCGGCCGGCGTTCGCGGCGCTCGGCGCGGCTGCGCTGCTGGCGCTCGGGATCGGGCTCGGCACGCTGATCGACGGGGGCAACGGCACCCCGTCCGGCGCTCCCGCCATCGCACGCACGCTCCCGTTGCAGCCGCTTCAATCCGGCGCGCCCGCCCACGGCCGTGCGCTCGTCGCCGACGCGGGCGGCGGCGCACAGCGCGTGACGCTGCGCCTGCGCGGGCTGGCGCCGAGCAGAGCGCACCAGTTCTACGAGGTGTGGCTGATGGACGCGAGCGGCCCGCTGATCGCGATCGGCTCGTTCCGCGTCGGCGCCGACGGCAGCGCGACGGTCAAGCTGCCGCTGCCCGTCCCGGCGACGAGATACCAGTACTTCGACATCTCCGTGCAGCCTGAGGGCGACGACGCCAACCACTCGGGCGACTCGGTACTGCGCGGCGCGACCGCCTGAGCCGCACTGCCCGCGCCGGTCCCGCCCGCCGCGCGTACCATCGACCGTCATGGCCGTCGCCCCCCACACCGAGCCATGGGACGCGCTGCTGGAGCGTGGCCGCGCGGACGAGCGGCTCGTCCATGAGTCGGTCGTCCCGCCACGTGCCGGCCACGCAGTGCCGATCCCGGGTGAGCTGCACCACGAGCTGCGCGGAGCGCTCGAGCGTGTCGGGATCGTCGCGCTGCACACGCACCAGGAGGACGCACTGCTGGCGGCGATGGACGGGGCCTTGATCGTGACCACAGGCACCGCCTCCGGCAAGTCGCTGTGCTTCAACCTGCCGACGCTGCAGCAGCTGCTCGTCGACCCGCGGGCGCGCGCCCTGTACCTGTATCCGACAAAGGCGCTGGCGCAGGACCAAGCGCGTGCCCTGGCTGCGCTGAGACTGCCGCGCATCCGCCCCGCGATCTACGACGGCGACACGCCGCAGTCCGAGCGCCGCGCGATTCGCGCGAGAGCGAACGTGGTCCTCACGAACCCCGACATGCTGCACGTCGGGATCCTCCCCAACCACCGCGCGTGGGGGGACTTCCTCGCCAACCTTGCGGTCGTGGTGGTGGACGAGGCGCACGTGTATCGCGGCGTGTTCGGATCTCACGTGGGGAACGTGCTGCGGCGGCTGCGGCGGATTGCCGCCAACTACGGCACGCAGCCGCGCTTCCTGCTCGCGAGCGCGACGGTCGCGAACCCGGTCGAGCTGGCCGAGCGCCTGACCGGCCTGGAGGAGATCGCGCTGATCGACGAGGACGGCGCGCCCGCCGCCGAGCGCAGAGTCGCGATGTGGAACCCGCCGATGCTGGACGAGGCTTTGGGCGTTCGCGCCTCCGCTTTGAGCGAGGCAGCCGACCTGTTCGCCGACCTCGTGAAGGCCGGCGCGCGGACGATCTGCTTCATCAAGTCGCGCAAGGCGGTCGAGCTGATCCTGCGCCACGCGACCGCGCGCCTGACGAGCGGCGACCGCGGCGACCTGGCCGACCGCATCGCGCCCTACCGCGCCGGCTACACCTCGCAGCAGCGGCGCGAGCTGGAGGAGCGGCTGACGCGCGGAGACCTGCTCGGGGTGGTGGCGACCGACGCGCTGGAGCTGGGGATCGACATCGGCGAGCTGGACGCGGCGATCTGCGTGACGTTCCCGGGGACGGTCGCGTCGCTGCGGCAGATGTGGGGCCGCGCGGGACGGCGCGGCAGAGGGCTCGCGGTGTACGTCGCGGGCGAGGACGCGCTGGACCAGTTCTTCTGCCGCCACCCGGACGAGTTCCTCGGACGGCCCGTGGAGGCGGCGATCCTCGACCACGAGTCGGAGCAGATCCATGCCGCGCACCTGCTGTGCGCGGCGCATGAGGGTCCTCTGGCGCCTGGCGAGGCGGACGTGCTCGGCGCCGGCTGGAGACTCGCGGCCGAGCGGCTCGTGAGCGCAGGGCTGCTGATCGAGCGGCGCGGCGCCTTCCAGCTGCGCGCGCCGGAGGACTACCCGGCGGCGCGCGTGCCGCTGCGCTCGTCCTCGGCCGACACGTTCTCCCTGATCGACGTCGCGTCCGGCGAGATGATCGGCACGCTCGAGGCAGCGCGCGCGTTCTCGACCGTGCACGAGGGCGCGGTGTACCTGCACCTCGGGCGCGCGTACGAGGTCGTGCAGCTCGACCTGACGGAGCGGCGAGCGATGCTGTCGCCGTTCGACGGCGACTGGTTCACGCAGCCCAAGCGCGAGACGATGACCGCGATCGAGCGGCTCGTGGAGCGGCGCGAGGCGATGGGCGTGACGCTGTCGTTCGGCAACGTCGTCGTGACCGAGGTCGTGACCGGCTATCAGCGCAAGGCGCTGTCGGATCACCAGCAGATCGACTTCCGCGCGCTGGATCTCCCCGAGACCGCCTTCAGCACGCAGGCGCTGTGGTACGAGCTGGACTCGCTGTCCGCCCTCGGCGTGGACGCCGAGCTCGGGGTCGAGCGCCTGCTCGGCTCGCTGCACGCGACCGAGCACGCGCAGATCGCCGTTCTGCCGTTGCTGGCGATGTGCGACCGCTGGGACATCGGCGGCCTCTCTACTAACGCGCACCCGCAGACCGGCAAGCCGACGATCTTCATCTACGACGGACACCCGGGCGGGGTCGGGATCACGCGCGCCGGCTACCGCGGCTTCGAGCGGCTCGTGGGCGACGCGCACCGGCTGATCGCCGAGTGCAGATGCAAGCGGGGGTGTCCCTCCTGCGTGCAGTCGCCGAAGTGCGGGAACCTCAACGAGCCGCTGTCGAAGGGCGGGGCGCTCGCGTTGCTGGGTCGACTGCTGACCGCCTGAGGGGAGCGACTGCACGGGTTTCCCAGTGAAGCCCGTGCAAGCCTGCATGCGGCGTTGGCTGGCGTGGGGCCGCACGCCGACGCTGTGAAGGATGGCCCGATCCATTCGCGCCACGACTCTCCTCCTCATAGCTCTCGGGGCCGCGGCGCCGGCGCTGCCGGCCAGTGCGGCAGCGGCGAATGCCGGCGGCGCGGCCCCGGGGAGTGAGGTGGTCGGTCCCGCCCCCACGAGCGAAGGCTCGGTCGGCGGTGCGGCCCCTGGCGTCACGCCGGCGCAGAGAGCCACGAGCTCAGGCGTCGGCGGTGCGCTCTCCGGGCACAAGCCGCGGCGGCCCAAGGTCGTGCGCAGAAAGCCCGCCGCGAGAAAGCCGGCGACGAGAGCTCCCGTGACGCCCAAGCCGGTCGCGCCCGCCCCGCACGTCTCGACGGTCTCCGGCGTCTTCCCCGTGCAGGGCTCCTTCAACTTCGGCGGCGAGGACGCGCGCTTCGGCGCCGGTCGCCCCGGCCACATCCACCAGGGGCAGGACGTCGTCGCCGCCAGCGGCGAGCCGATCGTCGCGCCTGTCGCCGGGACGGTGACGTGGAAGGCGAACCAGCCGGGCGGCGCGGGCATCTACCTCGTCGTGCGCGGCGCCGGCTCAGGCGAGGTGCGGGACTACGTCTTCATGCACATCAAGCGCGGCACGGTGCTCGTCGCGCCCGGCGACGCGGTGAGCCCCGGGCAGCAGCTCGCGCAGGTCGGTGCGACCGGCGCCGCGTCCGGTCCGCATCTGCACTTCGAGATCTGGCTCGGCGGCTGGTTCGTCAGAGGCGGCGCGCCCGTCGACCCGCTGCCGCAGCTGCAGCGCTGGGCGGGGCTTTAGTTCGCCCGCGATGATGCAGGCGTGAGCAGCTTCACGCCCGCCTCGCCGCCGCCCGCGCGCCGCCGTTCGCAGCAATCGCCCTTCCTGGCGCTCGGTGTGCTGGTCGCCGCCAGTTTCGGCGTGTTCGCGCTCGAGCTCGCGACCGCTCCGCTGAGCGACACGCTCCACGGCAGCCTCGTCGAGCACGGCGGCCTCTACGGCCCGGCCGTCGACGACGGCGAGTGGTGGCGGATCCTCACCGCCGGCTTCCTGCACAGCGGGCTGGCGCACCTGGTCGGGAACCTGATCGCGCTCGTCGTGCTCGGCGGCGTGCTGACGCTCGCCATCGGGCCGCTGCGGATGGCGCTGACGTACCTCGCCGGCCTGCTCGGCAGCGCGCTGGCCGTGCTGGCGTTCGCCCCGGACGCGCTGACCGTCGGCGCCTCCGGCGCGATCTTCGGACTGGCCGGCGGGGCGCTGCTGGTCGGCTGGCGGCACAGGCGGCTGCTGCTGCTCGTGTTCGCGGGCGCGTGGATCCTCTACACGCTCAGCAGCACGCTGTTCGTGCCCGGGATCTCGCAGGCCGGCCATCTCGGGGGCCTCGTTGCGGGAGCCGTGTGCGGCTGGCTGCTGGTGGGGCCAGGCGCGGAGTTGCGCGGCGAGCGGGCCGCGTTGGGGCTCGTGTCGGCGCTGCTGGCGGCGCTGTTCGCGCTCGCGCTGGTGGTGTAGCGGACTAGGCCTCGACGGTGCGGGCGATCGCGAGCTGCTGCACGATCGCGCCACCGGCAAGCAGCGTGATCGCGGCCTTGCCGGCCTTCGGGATCGACCTGCCGGCGGCGAAGGTCGAGACGAGGTCGACCGAGTCGGCGAGCGTCGCGCCGAGCAGCCACGGCTTGAGCGGGCTGCCGTTGCGCTGAGCGGCGAGCGTCCCGAGCGCGAGCGCCATGTCGCGCCCGCCGACGGCGCGGAAGAGCATGCCCGTGCTCGGCCGATTCGCCTCCTCCCCGCCGACCCAGCCGGCGCCGACCTGCGACTGCGGCTTGGCGACGAGAGCTGCCCCGATGACGAGGCGTCCGGCGGCGAGGGCGGTGAGCATGGCGCGCGTGTTCATACGTTCGATGCTAGCCGGGTCCGGCTTTCCGGTGCGCCGGTCGCGGGGTAGGCTCGCCTTACGTCCCGCCGGTCGGAGAGGAGCGTCGATGGGGTTCCAGTCCTACGAGGAAGCGTGCGCCGAGCACAGCTGGGAGGTGCCGGAGCGCTACAACATCGCCCAGGACGTGTGCGACAAGCACCCGCCCGAGAAGCTCGCGATGGTGTGGGAGCGCTTCGACGGGGCGCGGCGGGAGCTGACGTGGGGGGAGTTGCAGGCGCTCGCGAATCAGGCGGCGTCTGTGCTGCGGGAGGCCGGCGTGTCGCGGGGAGATCGTGTGGCGGTCGTGCTGCCGCCCACGGCGGAGACGGCGGCGGTGTTCTTCGGCGTCTGGAAGCTCGGGGCGATCCTGCTCTCGATGAGCGTGCTGTACGGGGACGAGGGGATCCGGCATCGGCTGGGCGACGCGGAGCCGGCGGTGCTGGTGACCGATGCGGCGAACGCAGGGCGGTTCGAGGGTGCGGGGGTGAAGCTGCTCGTGATGGACCCGGACGGCTTGCCGGATGGGCTGCTGGCGGGCGCGCCGACTGATCCGATCTCGACCGACACCGCGGCGGACGATCCGGCGCAGCTCTACTACACGTCCGGCACGACCGGTCTGGCGAAGGGGATCGTGCACGCGCACCGGTATCTGCTTGCGCACGAGGAGTTCGTCTACTGCCACGAGGTGGAGGACGGCGAGCGCTTCCACGGGATGGGCGAGTGGGCGTGGGCGGCCGGGATCGCACCGCTGCTCGGGCCGTGGCGGCTGGGGGCGGTGCAGTACGTCTTCCAGCGGTCGGGCGGGTTCGATCCGCACGAGCAGTTGGCGTTCCTGTCGCGCAATTCCGTGACGAACGTCTTCACGACGCCGACCGCGATGCGCTCGATGATGGCGATCGAGGATGCGAGCTCGCGATACCCGTGTGAGTTCCGGCGCGTGTGCTCGGCGGGGGAGCCCCTGAACCCCGAGGCGATTCGCTGGTTTCGCGAGCAGTACGGCGTGACAGTGCTCGACTTCTACGGGCTGACGGAGTCGTATCCGCTTGTCGCGAACTACCCGTTCATGGAGGTGCGCGAGGGCTCGATGGGGCGTGTGATGCCGGGCTGGGATGTAGCTGTGCTGGACGAGGACGAGCAGTCGGTGGCGGTCGGGGAGCGCGGCGAGATCTGCCTGCGCGCGCGCTCGAACCCGCACTACCCGCTGGGCTACTGGCGCAACGAGGAGGCTGCGCGCGAGACGTTCAGCGGCGAGTGGTTTCACACGAAGGACGCGGCCTCTTGTGATGAGGACGGCTACTACTGGTACGAGGGACGGGCCGACGACGTGATCATCTCGGCCGGGTACCGGATCGGCCCGTTCGAGGTCGAGTCGGCGTGCCTGGAGCATCCGGCGGTGCACGAGGCGGCGGCGGTCGCGTCGCCGGACGAGCGGCGCGGGACGGTGGTGAAGGCGTTCGTGGTGGTGGCGGACGGGTGCTCTGCGTCCGACGCGCTGGCGCAGGAGATCAAGGCGCACGTGCGCTCGCATCTGTCGGCGTACGCGTACCCGCGGCTGATCGAGTTCGTGGACGAGCTGCCGAAGACGCTGACGGGAAAGATCCGGCGGATCGAGCTGCGACAGGCGGAGGCGGAGCGGGTGCGCGCGGGCGGGGACGGCGGCGGCTGAGCGGGGTGGGGCGGGCGAGATTGGGGCGCGCAGCGCACGCGCGCCACATGGGAGGCCCGTTATGGTCCGCGCACGATGAGCGTCGTCAAGATCAACGCGATCACCGTGCCGCGCGACCGCTTCGACGAGTTCGAGCGGCGCTTCGCGGCGCGCGCCGGACGGGTCGAGAGCTCGGAGGGGTTCGAGGGGTTCGAGCTGCTGCGGCCGAACGACGAGCGCGAGGTATGCCTTGTGGTCACCCGGTGGCGCTCAGAAGAAGACTTCCGCGCCTGGGTCGCGGGCCCGGACTTCGCCGCAGGCCATGCGCAGCACCGGGCCGACGGTCCGGTTGGCACCGCCAGCGAGATCTGGTCATTCGACGTGCTCGAGCGCATCGAGGCGACCGCGCCGGAGTAGGAACGACCCGTCCGGACCGGGTACCATGGCCCGTCTCGGCGAGATAGCTCAGTTGGTAGAGCACACGACTGAAAATCGTGGTGTCCCCGGTTCGAGTCCGGGTCTCGCCATTGGGGGAAACGCCTGCAAGCCGGCTGTTTCCTCTCCTCTGCCGGCCACCTCTTCGTGAGCGTTTGCGCGCTCGATTCGGGCGTCGTGACCCGATGGTGACCCGATCAGGCCGTCGAGCTGGTCGCGCGCCTGGGCGATGAGGCGGTCGAAGCTCGTGCCGTGGCTGCGGTCGACGCGCTGCTCCAACTGCGCATAGACGTCGAGCGTCATCTTCGAGTCGGCGTGGCCGACCTGGCCCATGACCCATTTCACGTCGAAGTTGTTCGCCAGCAGCGCGATGGAGATGCACGTGCGGCGCAGTGTGTGCGGCGTGGTGTTGGGCAGCGGGGGAAGGCCCTTGGCGACGAGTTGCGCGCTGGCAGCCTCCGCGGCTTCCTTGACGATCTCGCCGATGCGCTGGCGACTGACGCGCCCGCCGTTGAGGTTCGGCACGAGGTAGTCGTCCGGCCCGGCCGGCAGGCCCGCGCGACGCAGCCAGTCGATGTGGTCGATCACTGCCTCCACGAGGTCCGGCGTCATCTGCACCTCGCGGATGCCCGTCTCGGTCTTCGAGTCGGGGATGCGGAAGCGAGCGCCGTCCTTGTCGTGCAGGCGGACGTGGCCGATCCGCATGTCGCACAGCTCGCTGACGCGCGGGCCGCTGCGCCCGAGGATCTCACACACGACGCGCCGGCCGACGTAGCCACGACCGACGTTCCCGTTGAGTCTGCGCAGGTGCCATGCGACCGTGCTTCTCGCGATGCCGAGCTGCTTGGCGATCTGCGCGGGTCGCTTGCCCTGCGCGAGCATGTGCGCGACGAGGCGCGTGGTCGGGCCGAGCTGCGCGAGCGGTGGTGCATCCGCCAGTGGCGTGTCCTGCGCGGTCGCGGCGTTCAGCAGCGCTGCCAGCTCGTCCATCTCAAGGAACGTGCGCTTCGGCTTCGGGACGCGCACGCGCATGCGCTTCCGGCGAGCCGGGTTGTGCTCGATGTGGCCGTCCTCGATCGCGTCATCGAGGATCGCCGCGAGCGTGTCGATCAGCTTGCGGATCGAGGCCGGCGCGAGCGGGACCGCTCTCCGGCCGCGCGCGTCGCGGATGTCGGCGCCAGCGTCGAGCGCGGCGCGTAGCTCGCTCGCCTCGCGCAGCTTGTACGCCTTGAAGGCCAAGCAGAGGTCCGCGTCTATCGCGTCGAGGCGATGGCGGCCGAAGAAGGGCAGCAGATGGTTCGCGAGACGCCAGCGGTAGTCGCCGATCGTGTTCGCAGCGATCTGCTTGTCGCCAAGCGCGCCGTCGATCTTCGCTTGGAGCCACCAGGAGGCGTAGACGTGGAAGGTCGGGACGGCGCTCTCCTCGCTCGCCGCCGTGAGCGCAGGCGGCGGCTCCGGCGGCGTCCAGACGCCAACGCGGATGCGCGCAAGGATGTTGCCCAGCTCCGTGCGTGCGGCCGGCTCGTCCCACCCGCCGCCGCAGCCGCATGCGCAGCCGGGCCGCTCATGCAGGATCACCCGCTCGCGTCTGGAGCCGATGCGGACACGGAGGTAGAACGCGCGGCTGTCATCCGCCAGCGCGCGGACGAGGAGCGTGCCTGTCGGCAGTGGCGCCATCAGGCCGCACTCTCACTGCCGGTGGCCGGCTGCTGCGCGTACGGGATCAGTGGCGCGCGCCGCGATGCGCGCCGCCCGCCTCCGCTCGCTCTCGACGCCGAGCGAGGCCGCTTCGATCCGACGCGGTCCAAGCGCTGCTCCAGCGTCGCGAGATCGAACCGCAGCCGGCCGCGCTCGCCGCCGAGGCGGATGGCGCCGAGTTGCTCGGCGTGCGCGTAGACCCAATCGCGGTCGACGTCGAGGAGCTGCGCGATCGTCGTCGCATCCACGAAGCGAGCAGACGTGACGCCCGTCTCGCGCTGAGCCTCGGCGAGCAGCTTCACCACGCGCTCCGCGATCCGCTCGATGTCCTCTGCGTCAAGCCCCACACCCCTTCCTCACGAAATCGTCCGGATTGTGCGAACCCGATCGCCGCATCCCGCCCACCGCCTCGATCCGCGCCACCGCCTCCTCCCCCTCCCCGCCGCCTTCCGCCTGTCCTTCTCCCAGCTCACAGCCCCGCCAGCCCGCTCGCGCCTCAGCCCCGCCACCCTCTGCCCCCTCCCGCCTTCCGCTTCTCCGACCATCACCCGCTCCGCCCAGCCCGCCGCCCTACCCCGCTCGTCCCGCCACCGACCCGCTGTGCCCCTCGTACCCCGCCAAACCCCGCTTCTGCACTTGACCCAACCCATATTTGGGTTGGTCGAGGAAGGGGGTCACCGGTGCGGAGCAGCGGTGACCCCCTTCGTCGTTGCCAAGTGCCACGGGCGATTTGGCGGGGTGCGAGGGGCACAGCGTCCGACACTCAGCTCCGACTCGCCCGAGAAGTCGCCGGACAAGTCGGAGCTGAGTGTCGGAGGCGGAGTCGGAGGTCGACCGGCCCACCTCACGACAAGGGGCTGAGCATTCGCTCGGGAGTGCGCGCGGCGAGTTGACGCTCGTAGACGGTCACCAGCTCCGTCAGCGGCACCATGAGTCCGTCGCACAGCTTGAGCATCACGCGCAGCGTCGGGTTGATCTCGCCGCGCTCGACCGCGCCCACATAGTTGCGATGCAAGCGCCCGCGAAAGCCCAACTCCTCCTGAGAGAAACCGCGCCGCGCACGCAGCTCGCGCACCGCCGCTCCGAGGGCCAACCGATGCCGCCGAGCGTCCGCGTCCCTGTCGTCCATCGAGGCTCCCTTGCCGTCGTTCTCTAGCAGGACCAATCGGTCCTGTACGAGGACTTATAAGTCCTTGTGAGCAAGAACGCAAGTCCGGAGGCTGCGCGCGTGGACGATTCCCTCGCGATCTTCGCCGCGAACCTGCGCCGCCTCCGCGAGGAGCGCAGGCTGTCTCAGGAGGCGCTCGCGCTGCGCTGCGACATGGACCCGGCCGAGGTCCGCCGCATCGAAGCAAGCAGACGCGACCCCGGCGTCCGCGTTGTCGCCCGACTCGCGGCCGGACTCGACGTAACGCCCGCCGAACTGGTCGCAGGCATCATCACGCCGACCGACAAGTAGGACTCATCGGTCCTGGGATCGATCAGTCCGGTGTCGAACCAACCGGGACCATGACCGACGACGACCCGCTCCCGCACTTCGGCGCCAACCTCCGCGCCGCCCGAGAGAAGAACGGCCTCTCCCAAGAAGCCTTCGCCCAGCGGGTCGGCATGGACCCTGCAGAGATTCGGCGCCTGGAGTCCGCACGGCGCGATCCGGGCGTGCGCGTCGTTACTCGTCTTGCTCGCGGCCTCGGGATCGGGCCGGCCGAGCTCCTCGAAGGGATCCAATAGAGGGACGCGGGCTACAGCGAGGCTCAAGAGAAGACCCTCGCGTGCCGATCCTACGGTTGACGAGACCACGCGGAGATGCGAGTCTCGTCCTACACGCCACCCAGGGTCCTTCGCAAGAGGGGGATGCTTGGGCTCATCGGATGGCCAATGCGGGAGCCTTCGGGCTCCTGCTTTTTTGTCCGAGAACGGCTGAAGGCCCCACGACCGGGGGCCTTCAGAAAGGGTCTAAGTTCATGTAGCCCGGCACGACGAACTGCGCCCGGGGAGACGTGTCGTCGGCGATGGTACCGCATTCGGTACTCGTCGTCCTCGTGGGCTAGCGTACGGGTGTGAGCAGCCGGAACAGTCAGATGGAGCGCGCTCTCCAGCGGCTCGAGAAGCTGATTGCGCAAGAGGCGCAGCGCGATTCCGAAGATCGCAACGAGGCAGCGACCCGTCTCGATCTGATTGACGGCCTTCTGATGGACATCCTCGGCTGGCCTCGCGATGAGGTTCGCCCGGAGGAGCGCGCAGGAGACGGCTGGGCAGACTATGTGCTGGGCCGCCCTCAGCGCCAGCTCGTTGTCGAGGCGAAGCGAGAGGGGCAGACCTTCGACCTCCCGCCTGAGACTCCCAGGATCGCGCCACTGTCGACGCTGTTCCGGCTCGACCCCACCTTGAAAACCGTCGCGAACCAAGCCCGTCAATACGCCTCCGACTTTGGCCTTCCCTACGCAGCGGTGACCAACGGGCGGCAGATTGTCGCCTTCCTGGCAAATCGCATCGATGGAGTGGAACCGCTTAGAGGCAAGGGGCTGGCCTTTCCATCGTTCGAGGCAATGCGAGAAGGTTTCACCGATCTCTGGAACGGGCTCTCCCGTCCTGGAGTGGAGTCACGGCGGCTTTCGGCAATGCTCACCGGAGATGCGAGTAACCCTCCACCGCCCAAGGTTTCAACCCTGATCCCCGGCTATCCCGGCCAGGCCAGAATCGACTCTCTCGTAACCGATCTCCGCATGCTCGGAGAACTCTTTCTTGTGGACTTGGTCGAGCACCCAAGCATCACTGACGACTTCCTTCGCGAGTGCTATCTCGACAGCGGTGCCCTCTCGCAGTACGCGGCGGTCGGTCGACAGATTTTGCAGTCACGCTATTCCGATGTGCTGTCGGAGGACTTGCACGTGCAAATCGCACCGGCCCGCACACGTAAGGGCATTCCTGATGAGTTGCTTTCAGACGTCGCGGCAGCGAGTCTGAGCACCCGCCCAATCATCCTTCTCGGGTATGTCGGCGTCGGTAAGACCATGTTTTTGAGACACCTGATTCGCATTGAAGCTCGAGCGGTGCTGGCTAATGCGATCGTGTTGTACGCAGATCTCGGCAAGGAACCGGCGCTCGAAAAATTGGAGCCCTTCATTGCCGAACGCTTTATCGCCGACCTTGCCAGAGATTACCGCCTGAGAATTTTCGACCGCGACTTTGCTCGCCGCGTTTACCAGCGGGAGCTGGACGACTTCCGCCGCGGTGCTTGGGGCGCACTCGCAGAGTCGCACCCCAACGACTTCCTCGTTAAAGAGGTTGAACACCTTGCCAAGCTCATGGACGATCGCCCCGCGCATCTGCGGCGAAGTTTGGCCTTTCTCGCAGGCGTGCGAGAACGCCGTGTTGTCGTGATCCTCGACAACGTCGATCAGCGCCCCGCACCGATCCAGGACCGCATCTTCCTTATCGCCGAGACGCTCGCTAAGTCTTGGCCAGGCACGGTCTTTGTGGCGCTCCGGCCCGACACCTTCAATCGGTCCAAGCGGTCGGGGACTCTTGCGGCATATCAGCCACGGGTCTTCGCAGTAGCTCCACCCCGTATCGACCGAATGCTGGAGAAGCGCATTGCTTTTGCTCAACGACAAATCTCGAAACAAGAAGCGCTTCCGGCCGGAGCCGACGGCTTGTCAAACACCGAGGCGCTTCACAAATACCTTGAAGTGATCCGCCTCTCCATACGCCGCAGTCGTGCTCTTGCCGAGCTGATCGACAACTTGAGTGGACAGAATGCGCGACGTGCCATTGAGCTGATGACCACGCTCCTTGGCTCTCCACATGCTAGACCCGCGCACGCTATCACTCAGGTAAGAAAACGCAGATATTACAGCGTGCCATTTCATCAATTTCTTCGGGCACTCATGTTGGGTGACCGTGAGCGCTATGACCCAGCGGCTTCCCGCGTCACAAACCTCTTTGATATTTCCTCGGACGATGGCCGTGAGCATTTCCTGCTTCCCATCATCCTGTCCCTGCTGCGGCGGATTGCCGAGCCTGGAGTACGCCAGGGATTCGTCCCTGCTCAGCGGATCTACGCCCATTGTCAGAATCTCGGATTTCGCCCGGAGCAGGTTACGTGGCAGATCGAGCGCGGTCTTGCGGGAGAGCTGATCGAGGCAAGCCCACTGGACGGGACGCCCGAGCTGTATCGAGCCACATCGATCGGAAGCTACACCGAGCAGAGACTTATCGGGAACCTTACGTACGTCGATGAGGTTTCTATCGATACCCCCGTTACAGACGGTCAGACGCGTGCTGTGATCCAAGATGCCGAATTCACGAGCGAACGGATGCAGCGGGCGGACCGCTTTGCCCGTTACCTCGATACACAGTGGAGACCCCTCGGCGAACTGGATGCCGGCTTCGATTGGGCTCCGCATGGCGTTTCTGTGCGGAAAGCCGTCGAGGAGGTCGAGGCTCGACTCAGAACCACGGGCTTCGAACCAACCAAGCCAAAGCGGCGGCAAGGCCGCTGACCCGGCGATCGGGTCACCGCGGGCCCAACCGTGACCCAAAGCCCCACAAATCGCCTGGAATCCGCCAGCATTGCCGACCGCCCTCAGCTCAGGCAAGCCCCTGCAAACCGCGCCAGTTGTCCTCGTTCTCGCCGCTGCCTGAAAATCGTGGTGTCCCCGGTTCGAGTCCTGCTGCGACAAGGGCTGCCCAGCCTCCATACACGCGCCGAGACTCGGGTTCACCGTTAGGCTCCTTCTGTGCCGATTACCGTCGAGACGCCTCGTATCGTCGCGCACCTTTGCGCGGAGCGGGACGGCACGACCGCACCGATTGGGACCGGATTCTTCGTCGGCATGAGAGGACAGCACACCCTAACTTTTTCACATGTCTACCTTGTGACCGCACGCCATATCGTCGCGCATGCGCGGACTGTTTATGTTCGCCTGACAGACCCAACAGGTCAAACCCAGGACCAGAGGCTCGATAACTGGTTTGTTCCGGACGACAACGCCGATGTCGCCGTCGCCCCGATGCCCGGCTTCGACGGTACGGGGCATCTTCTTTGGCCATACGACGACTTTCTCACCGCCGACGATGATCAGCCTTACCTCGGAGACAATGTCTATTTCATCGGCATGTTTTCGTTTGTGCCGAGCATGGGTGCCAAGAACATCCCGATGGTGCGGTCAGGAACATTGGGCGCTTTGAATCAAGATGACATCCCGATCGTGACTTCCGACCGAGTTACCTCAACGATGAATGGGCACTTGATCGACTGCCGCGCCTACAGCGGCTTCAGCGGCGCACCTTGCCTCGTTCAAACGCCAAATGGCGTAACACGACTGCTTGGCGTAATCAGCGCCCACTTCGATGCTTCGGTCCCATTGCAGGGAGCGCCAGGCGACCCTGCGTTCGAGCCGCGAGTCCCGGTACATGCGGGGGTAGGAGTGGTCACCCCCGTCGAAGCACTGGACTCGCTCTTGAAGGAGCCGCGTTTGGTCGAGCTGCGTGCCCTGACGGACGCCGCCCTCAGCCAGGAATAGGCCTTGCTTCGCAAGGCAGCCGGCGGAGCTGAGTCAGACTCGGATGACGTCTACGGACGCGAATGCCGAGAAGTCGGCGTCCTGTGTCGCGACGGCGACGCCATGCCGAAGCGCGGTCGCGGCGATCCAGGCGTCGTGGCGGCGGATGCGCCGGCCAGCCTCCAGCTCGCCGGCGGCGATGCGTGCGAAGCAGCTCGCGGTCTCGGCGTCGACCGGCAGGAGGAGGTAAGTCGCGCGGACCTGGGCGAGTGTCGCGAGGCGGCGGGCGCGGGTGTCGGTGTCCTTCGCACGGAGGACACCGAGCTCGAGTTCGGCGGCGGTGACGACCGACACCGCGATCTCCTCGGGGAGTTCGCCGAGCTCCCGGCCGGCCTCCTGGGCGATGAAGACCGAGGTGTCGGCGATCGCGCGGGTCACTCGTCCTCGACCGACGCGCCGCGGATCTCAGCGAGGTCGTCGAGCAGCCCGGCGTCCGCCGGCGCGTCGCGCACGATGCGACGCAGCTCCGACGAAGCCACCCACGGACTGCGGCGCTCGACGTGCGGGACGATGTCGGCGACCGGCTCGCGGTTGACCGTCAGCGTCAGCTCCTCGCCGGCACGCACCGCGGCGACCACCGCGGCGGTGCTATTGCGAAGGTCGCGGACGGAAACCTCGTGCGCCATGTGCACGAGTGTAGCGCGCGTGTGCTACAGCGCCTAGGTGCGGGCTAGGGTTTTGGCCACGGACGGCCCGTTCGTGGCCAAACCCGCCGGAACCACGCGTATCTGCACGTATCTCATCCGTCCCACGCTCCCGGGAGCGGTGCCACATTCGGTGCTGCAAATCGCCACATACGACCACGACACTTCGAGGTGCCTGAAAATCGTGGTGTCCCCCGTTCGAGTCCGGGTCTCGCCATTGGGGGAAGCGTCTGCACGTCGGCTGTTTCCTCTCCTCCGCCGGTCGCCGCCTGTTGAGCGTATGCGCGCTCGATTCGGGCGTCGTGACCCGATGGGGACCCAATCAGGCCAGGACGACCCCATAGAGGACTGTCTCGGCGTTCGTGGGCAATCGCGATGCGGACCTGGCCAACGCGGCATCGCGCCGCTCTCAGTGCTCAGCTTCAACGCCAACAAGCTGACCGGAGGCGGAATGGCGTGCCCGAAGCGGTGCGACTTGTCAAGCGGTGTACGCTCGATCGTTCATTACTTGGGGTGGGGGGATCGAATGCGCCTGAAGCTGCTCACGACGCTTGTCGTCGCCTTTTTGCTGGTGCCGGGTGTTGCGGGAGCGAACATCGCAGTTACCGAGCCGTTCAGCGAAGCGGACGGCATGTTCGCCTCCAGCACGGACTTCTGGGAAAACGCGGACCTCGGCGCATCGCAGAACCCACGCTGGTTCTCTGAGTCGGGCAAGTGGTATCGCGTCTCCAATGCGCTCCGGCAGTCCTCGGTGACCGGAGGCTCGTATCCGTCCACGGGCCAGTCGCGTATGTGGACGCGGCGCACCGATCTCGACTATCCGACGGTCCGCCTCGACTTTCGCCTGAACGCCAAGATCGGCTCGGACAACAACGCCGGTGGCCCGAAGATCGTCGTCCATCGCAAGCTGATGACCGACCTCTCGGGCTCGCGTGTGAACGACGGCGCGATGGAGGCCTACTACGTCGATCTCGCGCGGGGAATCAGCACGAACACCTGGTACATCCAGAAGAAGCAGTCGGGCGATACGACCAGAGCCTATGCGGGCGGTAATTACGACGTCTCGTTTGGCGGCACGTACTACGTGCTCGGCTCGGGCACGTTCACGCCCACGATCGGCACGTGGTACAGCGCTGAGGTCAAGGTGATCCCGCTCACGTCGAGATCGCTGAAGATAGAGGTCTGGCGCGGGCTCCAAGGGAGATCGCTCTCGCTCATCACGTCGGTGACCGACGACGGGTCCGTGGGCGGTCCTGCGCTCACCGACGAAGGACTCACGGGGCCCGGGCCGAGACGCGTCGGGATCCGCACCGACTGGTACGACATGGATCTCGACAACATCGAGATCGAAACCGCCAACGACTACGCCGACCTGATCGAAGACGAAGCCCCGGCGTCCTACTGGCGGCTGGCAGAGAACCCGGCGACCAGCCCCGTGGATGTCACAGGCGGCCTCACCAACTCCTCGCAGCCGTCAGGCGCGACGGCGACGACAGGTCTGCTGAGCAACGACACCAACGGCGCATACAGGCTCGATGGCACGGGATGGGCGGTCGACCCCGGCGACGTCTACGACTTCGCGGGAACCGCCCCCTTCACATATGAGACGTGGGTCACGCCCGACAGAGTCGACGCGACGCTGCGACGCGTCGCGAACAAGCTCTCAAGCGACGGCCTGAACGGCTGGGTCGTCTACTACACCTCGAGCGCCTGGAAGTTCGAACGCGTCGGCTCAGGCACCTACAACACGCTGTCATGGGCGACGCCGCCGACGGCCGGGACGAAGTACCACGTCGCCGTCACCTACGACGGAACGACGATGCGGCTCTACGTCAACGGCGTCGAGCGCGCCAGCAGGGCCTCGACCGTCTCGATCACCAACCACACGAGCCCTCTGCGGCTCGGCCGGTACGTCAGCGGCACGCTGGACGAGCCCGCGATCTACTCCTCGGCACTCTCAGCCACCGAGATCTCGGCCCACTACGCGGCCGGCGTCTGAAGTCGAGCAACCGACAGCCGCAGGATCCACGCCTCATCCGCGCCTCGCGGCGCGCGCCTACGCAGCTAGGCGGCGTCGCGACGCGATCGTGAAAGCCCAAGCGTTCTGCGAGCAAGCAAGGCGCCCCTGCAAGCTTGGCCACGAACCGCCCCCTCGTGGCAAAAACCTGCCGAAACCACCTATATCTGATCCTTTCAACAGGCCGCGTCGCGCTTTCACTTGACTTCGACGGCACAGAGCGCCAAATTCCGGTGGCATGCGGCACGGGGCGATAGTTGCGTTGGTAGCGCTCGGCGTGGCGCTCACCGCTCCAGCCGGCGCGTCGGCTTCGCGCTGGACGCACTGTACGCAGCCGGAGTTTGCCAGCGGCGAGCTGGTGACCAAGGGGGTGTCGTGCAGAGGCGGCGCGCGGATCGTGCATCGTGCGTTGGACCATCCCGGCTGCACGCCGACGGCCCGACAGCGCGCATCGAACGAGGGGTGCTTCGGCAGCACACACGTCGGCCGCTGGCTGTGCCATGGACTGTTCCCCGGCGAGGGCTACGACCTCCACTGCGAGTCCGGCCGGCGCCGCATCCACGCGGGCGCAGGCGGCTGAGGGCTAGCGGCGCGAGCGCGTCAGACGGCGTACTCGAGCCGGAACGCCTTCCGGCCGCGCGCGCAGCGGACCCGCACCCACGAGTCGGAAGGTCCGGGCGGGGTGAGGTCCTGATAGACGTGACACGCGAAGCGCCCGATGTACGTCACCTCGCCCTTCGAGATCGGGACGTGCTGGTCGCCATGATGGCGCCGGTAGAAGCCGTAGGCGCCGGAGCAGGTCATGTTCCGCACTGACAGGATCCGGCCGATCGTCGGCCGATCGTCTCGCCGGGGGCAGCTGCTGGTACTGGCGGACGCGGCGGGCGCGGCGGCCAACGCGCCCGTGGCCGCGAACGCTGCGCAGAGCGTCCCGAGCAAGCGTCGGCGCACAGCACCGCGCGCCGCCGGCTCGTGACTGCGAACAAGAAGGGAGGAGCACCCGCCGATCACGGCGATCAACCTAACTTCTGCGCGTCGGTGGCACAAAGGCGCGGGCCTGTGCTGGAATGCTCGGCATGACGCGGACAGGGCTCTTCCAGATGCGCTCGCTTGCCCTCGTTGCCATAGCGGTCGCCGCGATCGGGGCTGGAGCCGGCATCGCCGCCGCGGACGTGCTCGTGGTCACGACGGACCATCGCCGGTGCCTCGACTGCAGTCTTCCCGAGGCATCCGAGCCCACGAGCTTCAGGACCGACGCGCCGTTCTCGCACAGCATGGGCGCCTTCTCGGTCCGCTTCTCTCACCTGCAGTGGACTCGTTGGGGCCAGGCCACCGCACGCGCGCACGGCCGTGCGCGGATCGGCTATGAGGAGGATCCGCTGCGTCATGCCCGCGCCATCCTGCGCCTCACCAGGTTGCGGCCTCACCGCCACGACGGCTGTGGCCACGACACGTCCGAGCGCATCTACACGCGCGCAGTGATCCGCGTCCGAGCGCCTTCCGCATTCAGCGGTCGATACGTCGTCAGGCTCCCGCGCACCGGCTGCGAGACGTCCTGAAGCAAGCCGGTCGCCGGGTGACGGAGGACCGGCGCGGCTCGCTCATTCCTGCGTGAGGCGGCACTCGCCTTGGTACGCGATGGTCGTGAAGACCGGGAAGGTGCGCCATCCCTTCGGATAGCCGAACAGATTGTGGGCCCGGAAGTAAACGCTGAAGCGCGCCCGCGAGAAGTAAAGCTGCCGCCGGCCGCGACCGTCCACGCACCGTCGCGTCCCGTACAGGCTCAATCGCCCGGAACTCTCGTACACCTTCGCATCCACGCACGACGCCCTGCAGGGACCGCGCAGCTGCGCCGTTCCCGTTCCACGGGCGACGTGGCTCCCCCATCGCCGCCACGTCGCGGTCGGCATGGTCGGACTGCCGCCCGTGCAGCCGGCGCTCCAATATGCCGGCTTGTACTCCAGGTAGTAAGTGGTCCCGCAATTGGGGACGTACGTCCGCGCAACCGCAGTCCCGCCCGCGCAGGCGAGCGTCAGGACGGCCAGCATGCTCGCCAAGGTCAGGCCGATCCGTGTGGTCGATGCCCTCATGCGCGGTGCATTGCATCACACACTGCCGCGCCGTCTCCGCGAACGTCGGGGCAACGGAGTTGACTCGCACCCCTCCCGCGGACCGAATCCTTGATCTCGTCGACCTGCCACGCGACGTGTGCAAACCACGTCAGCAGGAAAGTCCTGTGCCAGCGCGGCGGCGTCGAACGGCGGCGTCGGCAGCTCCTCCACCTCGTGGCCCAGCCCCTCGCCGCGCGCCGGGCCGGTCGGCACGAGGCCACGCCCCGGCTTTAGGCCGCAGCAGGCGGCCGGGATGCGGATCGAGCCGCCGCCGTCGCTCCCCCCGGCGACCGGCACGATGCCCGCCGCGACGGCAGCGGCCGCTCCGGGCCGCGCAGTCCAAGTCCGTCGTGGCGGGTGTACTCCTCGAACTCCACGCGATGCCCTCCTCGGCGACGTTCGGCGGGAGGCTAGGGGAGCGCCGGCTCGGCGTGAGGCAGTCGCCGCGCTCAGAACGGGTGGCGCCCGAAGCCGTCCGGAGCCTCCCGGGGTGAGAGTCTCAGCAGGCTCTGAAGGACGAAGTAGTCCTGCAGCGAGAGCGTGTACCGATACTCGCGTTCGAGTGCGCGAGCCGGCGAGGTGAAGAACGACGTCGTCACGAGCGCCGCGGCGGTCGCGCCGCGCGTCATCGTCATGGCCCCCTTCAGCTCGCGCACGAGACGGACGCCGACCTTGTGCTCGGGTGTGTAGCGCTTGCACTGCACCACGGTGAGCGAGGAGCCCAGCTCGTCATGCCGGGCTACCAGGACGTCGACACCGTGGTCCTTGCTCGCGGGGGTCAGCTGCACGTGGAATCCACGGCGCGCATACAGCTCGGCGACAAGCTCCTCGAACCGACGCGACGACAGCTCGTGCAACCAGCGAGGCTCGGCGGCGAGACACGCGATCAGATCCTCGCCGATTGCGCCGAAGCGGATCTCGATCTCGCGCAGCTCGGCAGATCCGTCCTGCAGCGGACGGCCGCTCGGATCGAGCAGCACGGGGCGTTCCACCCCGTCGAGCCC
Source organism: Conexibacter sp. (assembly GCA_035264605.1). Taxonomy (GTDB): domain Bacteria; phylum Actinomycetota; class Thermoleophilia; order Solirubrobacterales; family Solirubrobacteraceae; genus Conexibacter. The sequence goes on from DATFPW010000115.1 coordinate 67,970, forward strand.
CGCCAGGCCGATGGCGCCCGCGACATACGACAGGGCCGCCTCGAGCTCGGACTGCAGCTCGCTCACCGTCCGTCTCGCCTCTGCGGCGAGCACGTCGAGCGGCCTCGCCTCGAGCACGCCTTTGGTCAGCAGCGCCGCCGTGGCGCTGGGCAGCGCCGCGATGGCGGCGTCGATGCCGGACTCGGTCTCCTCCTCGATGAGCTGCAGCGCCGGGTCGAGCAATCGACGGCGGCGCGCCAGCGCCGCATCGCAGCGGTGGCGCGCCGAGCCCGCTCCGGGATACAGTCCGTCGATGAGCTCCATCGGCTATGCGGAACCCGCCGCGGCCGCACGCACGCCGGCGCTGTTCGGGCGCGTGATGGCGCTCGTGGCGCTGACGGTCGCCGCCGCGACGCTCGGCGTGTGGGTCGCGCGCGGATGGGGCGGCGCCGGCTGGTTCGTCGCCTGGCTGCTGGCGCTCGGCTGCCTGGTCGGCTTGAACGTCGCGAGCGCGCGCGGCAACGAGGGACTCGCGTTGGTGCTGCTGCTCGCGTTCGGCCTGCTGATCGGAGCGAGCGTTGCGACGACCGTCAACTACTACGCCGAGACCGACCCGACCGCGGTCCGCCAGGCGTTCGGGGCCACCGCGCTGTTCGTCGGAGCGCTCGGAGCCGGCGGCTACGCGATCCGCCGCGACCTGTCGTACCTGTACCGACTCGCGTTCTGGCTGCTGCTCGCGCTGCTCGTGGCCGGCATCGTGCTGATCTTCGTGCGCATCCCGGCGGCGTACACGCTCTACTCGATCGCCGGGCTCGGGGTCTTCGGGCTCTACACGGTGATCGACTTCAACCGGCTGCGGCGCGCGGGCCGCGAGCAGGCGATTCCACTCGCCGCGGGGATCTTCCTCGACGTGCTCAACATCTTCCTGCTGTTCCTGCGGCTGTTCGCGCGGTCTCGCTGAGCGGGCGCAGCCGAAGGGCGCGCGAGGCACGCCTGCCTAAGCGGCGGCGTCGCCGTCCGCCAGGTCCTCGACGCGGCTCGGCTTGCGCGAGTACATCTCTCTGTCCGCGCGGGCGATCGCGGTGCGGGGGTCGTCGCCCGGCTGGGCGAAGGTGGCGCCGACGGTCATGAAGACCGCCTCGGCGGTCTCGCCCACGTGGATCGTGCCGGAGATCGCCTCCTCGATCCGCTCCCACACGTCGAGGGCGGCGTGCGTGTCCGGCACCTCTGCCACGACGACGAACTGGTCGCCGCCGAGGCGCGCGACCGTGTCCTGCGGGCGCGTCGCCCCCGTCAGGCGCTGGGCGATCGCCACGAGCACTTCGTCACCGACGTCGTGGCCGTAGGTGTCGTTGACCTGCTTGAAGTCGTCGACGTCGATCACCACGACGAGCACCTCGCCGCCGTGGCGCAGCCGGCGCCCGAACGCGTGCGCGAGCCGGTCGCCGAGCAGCAGCCGGTTGACCGCCCCGGTAAGTGGGTCGCGACACGCCGCGTCGCTCACGTCGCGTGCGATCCGCGTCAGCTCGAGCCGCCAGACAGCCTGCTCGGCGACGTCGTCGAACCGCGCGAGCTGCTCGTCGTCGAGCTCACGCGCCTGCGTGTCCCAGGCGCACAGCGTGCCGATCACCTCGCCGCCGCTCACCCGCAACGGCACCGACAGGTAGAAGCGCACCGGCTCCGGACCCCGCACGAACGAGCTGTAGCCGAAGCGCAGATCGCGCGTCGCGTCCGCGCATACGACCCGCTGCTCCTCGTCCACCACCAGCCGGCACATCGAGTCCTCACGCGGGTGCTCGCCGAGCGGCGCGCCGACCGCGGCAACGCGGTGCTGCGACTCCTCGGTGAACAGGTGCACGGCGCCTGCGCCGGCGCCGGTCACGTACGTGCCGAGCCGCACGAGTGCCGTCAGCGCGGAGTCCCCGGCCTGCTCCAGCAGACCGAGGCTGGCAATCGCTTCGGCACGACGACGCTCGACTTCGGACATCTATGGCACACAACGGCAGGAAGGCGCCAAGACTTGAGCGCAGGCGAGCGGAGACGGCAGTCAGTGCAGCGCCTCGGCACGGAGGTGCCGCGCGTCCACGAACTTCACGACGCCCTGTTCGTGCCAGGGCATGGGCGAGATGTTGGCGCCAGGGGCGTCGAACCGCACGAGTCCCGCCGGGGTCACGACCTTGAAGCCTCGCTGGTCGAGCACGTCGAGGAGGCCTCTTCCGGCCGGGATCGACACGAGGACGGTGTTGCCGCCCGCGGCCCGGAGCGCGGCAAGCGTCTTGTCCACCTGCTCCACCGTCGGCATCGATTCGGCACCGGTGTAGGGGGAGACGTTGACGACTCCGTTCGCGTCGGCGATGCGGTGGCCCGTGGTGAGCAGGATCGCCACCGGCGCCCCTTGCTCGATCGTCCAGCGACGGGGCCCGTCGGCGAGCGCCGCGAACAGCTGTCGGTCCTCTGGGTCGGGGCTTGGTTCGAGCGACCGTTCGTAGCGGTTGATCGCGTTTGCGGTGAAGCCGCTCGTCAACCGATCGAGCTGCGCCCAGGGGGCGGGGATCTGGGCCAGCGAGCAGACGAGGACGCCGAATGCGAAGAGCGACACGACGATCGCCGGGGTCGGTCGGCGGGCGCGATCGGTCGCGAGCGATCGGATCCCGACGTAGGCGAGCAGGACGACGGCGAAGCTCCATGGCGAGAACAGCGCCACCAGGTTGTACGGATGCGAGCGACCCACGTAGTAGCCGGCTGACCCAAGGCCGAAGACGCCGATCCACACGAGCATGCCGGTGAGCACCACGTTCGGATCGCGCTTGATCGCCAGCACGGTTCCCGTCCCGATCGCGGCGACATACGTCAGGTAGATCAGCAGGTGCAAGCCAAGGACGCCGGCCATCGGCAGCATGCCGAAGCCCATCGAAAAGAGGCGGGCGAACTCGACGAGGCGGTCAAGCTGCGGCAATTCCCCTGCGCGAGCGAGTGTCAGCCCCGCCACGAGGGCGAATGCGCCGAGGAGCCCGGCGGCGGCCATGCCCACCAGACGCGGGGCCGCCCTGCGACGGGGTGCGGGCGCGGTCCACAGCAGCGCCGCGAGCGTGGCCCCCAGCCCAGCGACGCCGAACTCGACGTTGTTGAAGATCGCGAGGCCGGCGATCAGGAAGATCGCCCATGGGCCAGCCCGACCGCCGCGGTCCAGCTGCCGCGCGGTCAGCCAAGCCAACAGGAAGGGAGCTCCGTAGCGCAGCGGGAACATGCCGAAGTAGCTCCCATAGCTGTCACGGAAGTCCCCGCTCCCCTCCGAGATGAACAGCGTCGTCGCCAGGAACGGCAGGTACAGCGCCAAGGCGCCGAAGGGGCTGCGAGTCACGCGCCGCAGCACGCCGAACATCGCGAGCAGCGCAAGCGTTGTCAGCGCGGTCATCGTGAGCGTGAACGCGAGCAGCGTCTTGCCGAAGATCGTCAACACAAGTGCGGGCAGGTACGGCAGCAGCGAGCCGTACTGGGCGGTGAAGTCGACGAGCGGCGTGAGGCCGTTCACGACCGCGAACGTCTCGTCAAGCGTGAAGCCGAGATGGAAGCGCAGGGACGGATTCGCGGATGCGATCGACTGGTCGGAGTTGACCGAGGCGAGCATCCACACGACCGTGAAGGTGGCTGCCAGACCGATCGCGACGAGCGAGCGCGCGCGCGTCGGCTCGAGCCAGCCCACGACCGCTTCGCGCACGCGGGTGCTGCTGATCCCGAGTACGAGCGCGCCGGCCACGACGGCCGCGATCAGGAGCGTGACGGGGGTGAAGTACCGGTGCGGGTAGACGAAGTCGTGGGTGGCGGTGTAGATCGGCCCGTACACCCGTCCGTGCTGGGCGATCAGCGCCGCGACCACGACTCCCAGCAGCGCAACTTGCGCCGCCAGGGCCGCGGCCGATGCAACGCGAGCGGGCACGGCTGACGCTCGGCGCGCCAGGCTGGCGGTGGCCCACGCCAGCAGGAGCGGCGCGGCGAGCGCAACCGCGTAGCGGCCCTGCTCCGTCGGCTCCGGGAGGAACGGCTGGGGCAAGCCGCCCGAGAGCAGATGGAACGGATGGCCGGGCTCCAGCAGTCGGCCCACGGGAGCGCCGAGGACGACGACTGCCAGGACCGCGACGACGGCGCACGGAAGCGCGCACAACCATGCCGCAGTCGCCGCATCCATCCCGATCGGGCGACGGCCTGCTCGATCCGCCGGCTGCGTAACAGCCGTCCCCCCGGACGCGGCGCTCATGTGGGCACTTTACCGGCGCCGCAGACCGCGAGCGACCGCGCCGTCGGGACCCGCGGGGCTTAGCTGGTGCGCTCCAGCACCACGACGGGGATCTGGCGGTCGGTCTTCTTTTGATACTCGTCGTAGTCCGGCCAGACGGCCACCATCTTGCGCCACATCTCCGGCTTCTCGTCTGGCGTGGCGTCGCGCGCGTGCGCTCTGAAGACGTCGCCTCTGATCTGCACCTGGACGTCCGGCTCGGCCTGCAGGTTGAGGTACCAGCCGGGTGGCTGGTCGGTCCCGCCACGGGACGCGACGACCAGGTAGTCGTCGCCGCTGCGCTCGAAGATCAGCGGCGTCACGCGCTCGGCGCCGCTCTTGCGCCCTCTCGTCGTCAGCAGCAGGATCGTCGTCCCGCGCTGCCACTTGTAGCCCTCGTCACCGTTGGTCGCGCGGTAGCGATCGACGTGCTCTTGTCCGAACAGCATTGCGTCTCCTTGGCTCGCCCGCCTCGAATCTAGCGTGCGGGTGACGAGCTCGATCAGGGACTCACCCCGCCACCATCCGGTACACGCCCGGCAGGTCCGGGTAGCCGCTCGACGCCCAGCCGGAGTGCTGCAACGCGGCGATCTGCAGCTCGGGCGGCTGGCCGGCGCTGGTGAGGATCGACTGCACGCCCGCGCTCGCGCGTCCGTAGCCGGCGACGGTGTCCTGCCCCTTCAGCCAGCCGGCGGTTGCGTTGGCGGCGGCGATCGGATCGGACCAGACGGCGCCGGCGGTGCCATAGCGGCCGGAGTCGGTCCAGCCGATGTTGAGCCAGTTGTGGTTGCCTTGCGCCTCGCGCGAGCTCGCCGCGCCGCCCGACTCCTCCGCCAGCATCCAGGCCGCGACGACCTGCGGGTCCATGCCGGTCTGCACGGCGAGCTGCGTCGCGAACTGCTGCTGGCCGGGGGTCATCATGCCCGCCGCGTGGGCGCTCAGTCCGGCGGCCCCCGCGGGCTGCACGCCGGCCGGCGCCTGTGCCTGCGCAAGTACGTTCGCGAAGCTCGTCGGCCCGGACGCCGCGGCAACCGGTGCAGTCGCCTGCGCAGCGGCGACGGGCGCAGCCGCCCCGCCATTCTGCAGCGGCGCGATCAGCTGCCCCTGAATCTGCTGGATGCGCGCAACCGCGTCGACGAGGCTCATCGTTCGTCCGAAGTGGTCGGCTAGCGCCAGCGGTTCTTGAACGACCCTGCCACCGATCGAGCCCGAAAGACCGGGTAGAGGTGCGCCGACCGCTAGGGTCATCCGATGCCCGCCGCCTCGGTCCCGCCGCCGCCCGACCCGATCACGGCCGTGATCGCGCGGATGGAGGCGATCGGGGCGGGGCTCGCTCCGGCGGACGGGGTCGCGTGCTTCAACGGGCTCTATCTCGCGGTCACGCACGCGGTCGACGGCCGCGTCGCGGACGAGGGCTTCGCCGACCCCGCGTTCCTGAGCGCCCTCGATGTGGGGTTCGCGCAGCTGTACTTCGACGCGGTCGACGCCGTCGCGGCCGGCCGCAAGTCGTCGCGCGCGTGGGCGCCGCTGTTCGAGCGCCGTGGCGACAGACGCGTCGCGCCGGTCCAGTTCGCGCTCGCCGGCATGAACGCGCACATCAACCATGACCTTCCGCTCGCGCTGATCGCGACGTTCGAGCAGCTTGGCCTCAGCCCCGACCCCGACGGCGCGCCGCACGCCGACTACCAGCGCGTGAATGCCACACTCGCGACCGTGGAGGAGCAAGTGAAGGCGCGCTTCGCCATCGGCCTCGTCGGCGTCGCCGACCGGGTCCTCGGCCGCCTCGACGACGTGCTCGCGATGTGGAGCATCGAGGAGGCGCGCAACGCGGCCTGGCAGCACTGCGAGACGCTGTGGGCGCTGCGCGACCACCAGCGACTCTACGCCGACGCACTCGACGCACTCGACGGCATCTGCGGCCTTGCCGGCCGCGGACTGCTGGCGCCGGTGCTCGACGACTGACCCGGCGCTCGGCCCCCTCTTCGCCTGCAAGGATGCGGCGCATGGCAGGGTCGAGCGAGGCGGAGAGCGGCGCTCCGGAGTCGGTCGGCGGCGACCTGCGGTCGTTCACGGCGCTGGCGACGTCGCTCGTCGGCCTCGTCGGCTACGTCTACCTGTTCGGCGGCCTCGTCACGTGGGTGCGCCTCACGACGGCGCGCCTGCCGGGCGGCACGCTCACCGCGCTCGCACAGCCGCGCACCTTGCTTGTCGTCGGCGTCGAGGCGCTGCTGTTCGTGGTCGCCGCGTTCGCGGTCGTGTGCGTCCTCTGCTACCTCATCGGCCGGATCGGGTGGAGCGAGCACCGGCGGGACTGGTACGCCGTCGTCGTCCACAGAGGCGTCGCCCGCGCGACGGCCGCGAGGGAGGAGGGGCTGCTGCACGAGACGCCGCCCGACGACGTCGCGTCGCACCGGCATGCCCCGCTCGGAGAGGGCGCCGTGCGGACGGTCGCCGGCTTCAACGTGCTCGTGCTGGCAGTGCTGATCGGGCTGGCGGTCGCCCGCGTCGTCGAGCTGATCTTCCCCAACTGGATCGCGATCGTCGCCTTCTTCGCGGTCGCCGCGTTCGCCGTCTGGCGGCTCGCGACGTGGGGGCCGCTGCACTGGCGCAGCCACATCGCCGCGATCGTGCTGGCGCTCGCGGTCGCGTTCTTCGCAGCCGCTCCGATCGGCGTGCTGGTTATCGCGTCCGTGGCGATCGCGCTGCTCGGGCGCCGCATCGCGCGGCTCGAGCGCCCGCGCTCAGCCGTCGCCTTCCTGCACTCGCCGCTGCTGTGGGGCCTGCTTGCCATCTACGTGCTCGTCGGGCTCGCGTTCTCCGCGCAGCCGCCGGTCTCGTTCACGCGCGCGGCGCTGGAGACGAGAGCCGGCCGACAGCTCGGCGGCTACCTCGGCCGCAGCTCGGACGGCGTCTACCTCGCCACCTGCACCGGCCTCGCGAACGCGACCTCGCGGACCGAGCGCGCCGTGCTCGTGCCCGCAGCCGAGATCGAGCGCACAACGCTCGGCGGACAGCGCTACACGTTCGACTCGGGGGAGCGCCCGTCGCTCGCGACGATCGCGCTGCACGCGCTCGGCATCGACGCGCACCCGCCGACGTGGTTCCACGCCGATCTGCAGTCGCAGGAGTCGACCTGCGACGCCGAGCTGGCGCCCGACCAGCCCGGGGACGCGCTCGGCAACGGCGCGCTCGTCGGCCCGGCGCCGCCGGGCGGGCGCGCGAGCGGCGGCGAGGCGCCGATCGCCGAGACCTCGCCTGCGCTCGCGGAGCTCGCGCGCAGATACCAGCCGACGCTCGAGGTGACGGTCGCCGACCGCTTCTGGCCGGTGTCGGTCGCGAGCGTGCTGCAGAGCCGGGGCAGCTTCGTCCACGGACTGCGGCACGACGGGCACCGCACGACCTGCCTCGTGCGCGGCGGCAGCTGCGTCGCCGCCCCGCCGACGCTCGCCGACCTCACGCCGGTCGGCGCGAGCGAGGACGACTACCTCGACTATCCGGCTTCGTTCGGCCGCGGCGACCCGACGTCGGAGTTCAGCGCGTTCCTGCGCGGGCAGGGCACGCCGCTGCGCCGAACCGGCGATTGGCTCGCCGACCCGGCGGCGGCGATCGATCCGTGGCGCTCGGCGCAGCTCTACGTCTACGACGCCGGCGTCGGCGGCTACGGCAGGCGCTATCCGGGCGCGCCGCCCGGCCTGCGCAGCCTCCAGTACTGGTTCTTCTACCCGTACAACTACTACCCGACAGTGGTCGCGCGGAGACTGATGGCGACCTCGCCGATCGCCGCCGACCTCGCCAACGCGGACCTGCACGAGGGCGACTGGGAGCACGTCAGCGTGCTGCTCGACCCGAGATCGCGCGAGCCTCGCTTCCTCTACATGGCGCGCCACGACCTGGAGGGCGTGACGCTTCCGTGGGACAGCAAGCTGCTGCGCTTCGAGAACGGGCATCCGATCGTCCAGGCCGCGCTCGGCGGGCATCCGACGTACCCGAACGGCTGCGAGGAGCATCTGCGGGAGATCCTCAAGAACCTCGGCAGCGACTGGCTCGTGTGCGGGTCGGGCCGCTTCGTCTTCCGCGCCGAGACGACGCCGCTCGTCGACCTCGCACGCGCGAGCTGGGCCTGCTGGCCGGGCCACTTCGGCGAGGCGACCGCCGCGCAGGTGCGCAACGCGCAGCGCGGCGAGGCCGATCCGCGCCGGGCGCTCGCGAAGTACGTGGTGGTCGCCGGCCCGCGCTCGCCGCTGCGCCAGGCTGAGAACGCGGACGTCTGTCGCGCGAGATAGCGCGCTCGCCGCTTAGAACCGGTTTCAAAATGAGGGCGAGTCGGATGGTGCCGGCTCGTGGATGCCGGGCGACGCGTGCGGTGTGAAGGCGCAGCAATGCTGCGTCGAACATCGCGGGTGGCGATCCGGCGCCGCGAGACGGTGCCAGCCGGCCGTCAGTCATTTTGAAAGCGGTTCTTAGCGCGGGTCCTCCACCAGCTCCTCGTCCGCGCGGATGATGTGCATCACCGCGTTGATGAGTGCGAGGTGGGTGAACGCCTGCGGGAAGTTGCCCATGTGGCGGCCGGAGTGCGGATCGATCTCCTCCGCGTACAGCGCGAGCGGGCTGGCGTAGGAGAGCAGCTTGTCGCACAGGTCGCGGGCGCGCGTGACCTCGCCGATCTCCACCAGGGCGGAGACGAGCCAGAAGGAGCAGATCGCGAATGTGCCCTCCTCGCCGGCGAGGCCGTCGTCGGTCTCCTCCACGCGGTAGCGCAGCACCATGTCGTTCTCGGTCAGCTCGTCGGCGATCGCGAGCACGGTCGCGCGCGTGCGCGGGTCGTTCGGGGGCAGGAAGCCGAGCAACGGGATCAGCAGCAGCGAGGCGTCGAGCGCCTCCGTGTCGTAGTGCTGGACGAAGACGCCGCGGTCATCGACGCCGCGCTCGCAGATCTCCTCGTGCATCTCGTCGGCGGCGGAGCGCCAGCGCTTGGCGGCGGCGCGATCGCCGCGCAGCCGAGCGAGCCGCGAGCCCCGGTCGGCGGCGACCCAGCAGAAGACCTTCGACGACGTGAAGTGCTTCGGCTCGCCGCGCACCTCCCAGATGCCGCGGTCGGGCTCGCGCCATTCCGCCACGGCCGCGTCGACCTGCTGCACGATCAGCGGCCACATGCGGTCGTCGAGGCGGTCGCCGGAGCGCACGTGCAGGCGGATCGAATCGAGCAGCACGCCCCACACGTCGTGCTGGCGCTGGTCCCACGCGCCGTTGCCGATGCGCACCGGCTTGGCGCCCTCGTAGCCGGACAGGTGCGGGAGCTCCTCTTCGTCGAGCCGCTCGCGCCCGTCGATCCCATACATGATCCGCAGCGGTCCGCCGGCTTCGAGGCGGTCCATGATGAAGTAGAGGAAGTCGTGCGCCTCGCGGTCGAAGCCGAGCGTCGAGAGGCCCCACAACATGAACGTCGAGTCGCGCAGCCAGGTGTAGCGGTAGTCCCAGTTGCGCTCGCCCCCCGGCGTCTCCGGCAGCGAGGTCGTCGCCGCAGCGACCAGCGCGCCGGTCGGCGCGTACGTGAGTCCCTTCAGCGTGAGCGCGCTGCGCTGCAGGTGCACGCGCCACGGGTGGTCGGGGAAGCGCCCGCGGCTGATCCACTCGTGCCAGAAGTTGCCGGTGTAGGCGAGCTGCGCTCTGGCTTCCGCGTAGGTGGCCGGCGGCAGGTGCTCGCTCCAGCCGAGCGCGCAGAAGCGCGTCTCGCCGGCGCGCAGGCGCGTCTCGGCGCGGGCGCGCGGACCCTCGAAGCCGAGCCGCATGTCGCTGCGCAGCCGCAGGCGCATCGCCTGCCCATCGACGCTGCAGACGCCGTCGCCGTAGCCGTCGCCCTCGTAGTGCCAGGCGCCGCGCTTGCGGCCGTAGTCGAACGCCGGCTCGCAGTCCATCTCGACGTCGACGAAGCCGTTGAGGCATCTCAGCGTGCGCAGCAGCACGTGCGCGGCCTCGTGGTCGCGCGGGGAACGCGCGTAGCGGTGCGAGCGCTCCTCGCCGTGATGCCACGGGCCGAGCACGAGCACGTCGCGCACGACGAGCCAGCCGGTCGGCGTGCCCCACGTCGTCTCGAGGATCATCGTGCCGGGCAGGTAGCGACGGTCGGTCGGGACGGCCTCGTCGCGCGGGCCCACGCGGAAGCGCCCGGCGTGGCGGTCGAGGATCCCGGCGAAGACGCTCGGCCCGTCCATCCGCGGCAGGCACATCCACTCGATGTTGCCGCTCAGCGCGACGAGCGCGCAGACCTCGCAGTCCGACAGGAAGCCGTAGTCGGCGATCGGCGGGAAGGGGCTGCCGCCGAGCGGGATCTCGTGCTGCGCGGCCTCAGTGGGGACGACGTCGAACTCCACGACCGACATGAGGCTAGCGACCGCGCGCCACCGCGCGTTTATCCAGACGGATGAGCTTGCGCCCGCGCCGCGCTCAGCAGCCGAGCTTGCGCTCGCGCGCCGGCGGGTAGCGGATCATGCTGTGGCGAGCCGGTCCCACGCGGACCAGCCGGCCGTCGTTCCAGCTGTACGAGCGCGCCCGGCGCTTCCAGTGGCCCGGCGACTGGCGGGCAAAGTCGTACGCGACGATCCCTGGTCTGCCCCGGACCGCACGACAGCGAAAGCCCATCGCGTAGTAGTCAGCGAGGCCCCCGTTCATGATCAGTCTGCCGGAGCGGACGAGGCGTCTGCCCACGACGCTCATCACGGTCACCGTCTCGTACGTCGTGATGTGGCCGGTGTGGACGAACAGCTCGGCGCCGGCGCGCCCGTCGACGTCGCGGACGCGCCACAGCCACGGCTCGTACACGAAGGCGTTCTCGAACCGCTGCTCGGAGCGCGCGCCGCCCGAGCCGCTGAGCTCGGCCGACACGCCGACGCCGTAGTCGCCCACCGCTCGCGCGGTCACCGTGTCGACGGCGCCGTCTCCGTCGACATCTGTCTGCAGGCGCTCCGCGCTCGCCGGCGCCGCGAGTCCGAGCGCGGCCAGAGCGAGCAGCAGAGCACCAGAAATCCGTCGCACGTCCGCGAACCTAGCGGCCCGCCCGGTCGACGTCAGTCGTCGTCGCGCCTGAGCGCGTCCTTCACCTTGTCGGCCGTGTCGCCGACCTTGTCCTTGACCGTGCCGCTCGCCTCGTCGACCTTGCCCTCGCGGCGCAGGTCGTCATCGTCGGTGAGATCGCCGGCGGCCTTCTTGACGCGGCCCTTCGCGGTGTCGACGTCGCCGTCAGTCATGGTCGTGCTCCCCTCGTTTACGTGGTTGGTGCGTCGGCCCAGACGGTCCCCCATGCGTGGAGCTCCGAAACGCGGGTAGCACCGTCGGCATGGCGAGATTCGGCTACACGATGATGTGCGAGCAGTCGCGACCCGACCAGCTCGTGCGGGACTTGCAGTCGGCCGAGCGGGCCGGCTTCGACTTCTCCGTCATCAGCGACCACTACGCGCCCTGGCTCGACGAGCAGGGGCACTCCGGATACGCGTGGTCGATCCTCGGCGCGGCCGCGCAGGCGACCGAAGCGATCCCGCTGATGACCTACGTCACCTGTCCGATCCTGCGCTACCACCCGGCCGTCGTCGCGCACAAGGCGGCGACGATGCAGATCCTCTCCGGCGGACGCTTCCGTCTCGGGCTCGGCGCGGGCGAGAACCTCAACGAGCACGTCGTCGGCGCGCGCTGGCCGATGGTTGGGGAGCGGCACGAGATGCTGGAGGAGGCGGTCGAGATCATCAGCGCGCTGTTCGACGGCGACGGCACGGTCAACTACCGCGGCCGCCACTTCGACGTCGAGTCGGCCGTGCTGTACGACCTCCCGGAGCAGCGCGTCCCGATCGGGATCGCGGTGTCCGGCCCGGACTCGTGCCAGCTCGCCGGCAGGCACGCCGACGCGATGATCGCGGTGCAGCCCGAGGCGGAGCTGGGCGAGCTGTTCGACAGAGCGGGCGGCGAGGGCAAGCCTCGCATCGGCCAGGTCGCGATCTGCTGGGACCCCGACCGCGAGAAGGCGGTGCAGCGCGCGCACGAGCAGTTCCGCTGGTTCGGGCTCGGCTGGAAGGTCAACGCCGACCTCCCGAACCCGACCGCGTTCGACGGCGCCTCGCAGTTCGTCACGCCCGAGCAGGTCGGGGAGGCGCTCGCCTGCGGTCCGGATCTCGAGGAGCACGTCGAGGCGATCAAGCCCTACCTCGAGGCCGGCTTCGACGAGGTCGCGCTCGTGCAGATCGGCGCCGAGACGCAGGCGGACTTCTGCGCGTGGGCGGAGCGGGAGCTGCTGCCGGCGTTGCGGGAACTGGAGTAAGCTCTCTTATAGAGACTGATATATCCGACACTAATGGCTATAGTGTCGGATATATGAAGCATAATTTCGCAAGACGCGAGCGAGTCAGACCTCCGCTCCCAGGCGGGGTCCGCCGCGCGCTGCGCAGCACCGGGGATGATCTCCTGACCTGGCGCAAGCTGCGCGGACTGACACAGGCTCAGCTGGCCGACCGCGCAGGAGTCTCGCGCGACACACTCGTCCGCCTCGAGCGCGGGGACGGAGGCGTGAGCATCGAGAAGCTGCTGCGCATCATGCGCGCGCTCGGCATACTCGACGGCTTCGCACGGGCCCTGGACCCCTACGAGACCGATGTCGGGCGATTGCGCTCCGACGAACGGCTTCCCCAGCGCGTTCGCCCCCGAGACCTGACGGGCCGCAGCGATGGCTGACACCGCGATCGACGTGATCGTCCAGATCGCCGGCGAGGACGTCGTCGCAGGCCGCCTGTGGTCGCACCGCCGGCGCGGCGGCGAGTCCGCGACGTTCGCCTACGCGACGGACTACCTGGCGCGGGCAGACGCGTACGCGCTGGACCCTGCGCTGCCGCTCGCGACCGGACAGCAGCAGACGCCGGTCGGCCGCGGTACGTTCGGCGCCTTCTCCGACTGCGCACCGGATCGTTGGGGCCGCCGGCTGCTGCAGCGAGCCGAGCGCGTTCGCGTCCGCGGCGACGACGCGACCGAGCGAAGCCTCGGCGAGATCGACTACCTGCTCGGCGTGCGAGACGACCTCCGCCAGGGCGCACTGCGCTTCCGCGAGCTCACGACCGGGACCTATGTGGCCGACGAGCACAGCGGCGTGCCGAATCTCGTCGAGCTGCCGCGCCTCCTCGCAGCAGCCGAGCGGCTGGAACATGCAGAGGCAACCGAGGCCGACCTCGTGACGCTCGAGCGCGGCGGCAGCTCGCTTGGTGGCGCGCGTCCGAAAGCGCACGTGCTGGACGGCGACGGTCGCCTCGCGATCGCCAAGCTCCCAAGTCCCACAACCGACGGTTGGGACGTGATCCGCTGGGAGGGCGTCGCGCTCGCGCTCGCACGCCGAGCCGGCATGCGAGTCCCCGACGCGGTCACGCACGTGTTCGACGGCAAGGCGATCCTGGTCGTCGATCGCTTCGATCGCGAGAGCACTCGACGCATCGGCTACGTGAGCGCGATGACGATGCTGGAGGCGACCGACGGCGACAGCGGCAGCTATCTCGACATCGCCGACGCGATCGAGCGCCATGCGCCGAATGCAGGTGCCGACCTGCGGGAGCTGTGGCGGCGCATCGCCTTCACGGTCCTCATCTCGAACACCGACGACCACCTTCGCAACCACGGCTTCCTGCGCACCAGCAGCGCCGGCTGGTCGCTCTCGCCCGCGTTCGACCTCAACCCCGACCCGGCACCCGGCTCAAAGCGCCTGAGTACCGCAATCGGATACGACGACAACGCCGCCCGCGTCGACGTCCTGATGGACGTCGCGGAGCACTTCCGTCTCACCGCGGGCGAAGCTGCTGCGACCCTTCACGACGTCGTCGAGGCGACGAGCGGATGGCGGCGCGAGGCGAGGACGCATGGGCTCAGCAGCGCCGCGGTCGAGCAGATGGAGCCCGCCTTCGAGCATGCGCAAGCGGACACCGCACGCGCGCTCGTCGGCGCGCTCGCCTGAGTCCCCACCACCGCCCGCCGCAACTCCACCGCCGGTGCGTGTGTTTCGATCCCCCGATGGCCGCCGACGAGCACGACGACCACCGGGGCCTCACGCGCCGGCAAGCACTGCGCGCTGGCGCCGGCGCATGCGCCGGTGGCGCGGCGATGCTCGGGCTGCTCGGAGCCGAGGGACCGACCGGCGCGCTCGCCGAGCAGCTGAAGCGCTACGGCCGCACCGCGGTCGACCCGGTCGCCCAGAACGCGATCCTGATCGTCACCGACTCCACGCGCGCCGACTACCTCGGCGCGTACGGCAGCAAGCGCGGGCTGACGCCGAACCTCGACGCGCTCGCGCGCGATGGGCTCACGTTCACACGCGCGCATCCGGAGGCGATGCCGACAGGGCCGGCGCGCAACACGCTGCTCACCGGCGACCGCCAGTTCCCCTTCCGCGACTGGCACCCTGAGCAGAACCTGCCGAAGAACCCCGGCTGGAACTCGATCCCCGCGGGCGAGCCGACCTTCCTCGAGCTGCTCGACCGCGCCGGCGTCACGACCGCGTACGTGACCGACAACCCGTTCCTCGTCGGCCCGCGCTACACGCGCGTGAAGAACCGCGCGGACCACTTCGTCGGCTTCGAGGGCCAAACGGCGGTGTACTCCGCGAGACACCGCGATCCCGTGCCCGTCGAGCAGGTGCAGCGCTTCCTGCCGCCGTCGCTGCGCGGGGGGAGCGGCGCCGAGGCGGCGCTCGCGCTCTACCTCGCCTACGCGCCGCGCAACCTGGCGGAGGACGACTACTTCACCGCGAGAGTCTTCAAGGCCGCGATCGACCTGATCGACACGCTGCGCCAGCACCAGCCGTTCGTGCTCGTCGTCGACGGCTTCGATCCGCACGAGCCGTGGGATCCGCCGCCCGCATGGGCAGCCAGATTCGCGGGCGAGAACCCGCTCGACTACGAGCCGCTGCATCCCTTCAACGCGCCGATCAGCGCGATGAGCCAACTTGGGCTCTCGCCCGCGGTCGCCAAGCGCGTGCAGGGCCTCTACGGCGCGGAGCTCGCCTTCACCGACCACTGGATCGGCAACCTGCTGGGGAAGGTCGCGAGCGTCGGCCTGACCGACTCGACCGCGGTCATGTACACGAGCGACCACGGCATCCTGCTCGGCGAGCACGGCCTGATCGGCAAGAGCGGACGGCACATCCACAAGGAGATCCACCACACGCCGTTCATCGTCAAGCATCCCGGCCGCAAGCTGGCCGGGCACCGCAGCGCTTACTTCGCCTCTACGAACGACGTCGCCCCGACGCTGATGTCGTTCCTCGGCGTGAGACCCGGCCGACGAATGGACGGCGAGGACCTCACCGCCGTTTTCGACCGCACGCGCAAGGGCGAGGTCGCGGTGCGCAGATTCATGACCGCGTCCTACGACGACTACGTGATGGCGCACGACGGCCGCTGGCTGTTGTTCATGCGCACGGACGGCTTCGACAAGAACCTGTTCGACACGAGATACGACCGCGGCGAAACGCGCAACCTCGCCGCCTCCCGCCCCGACGTCGTACGCCGCCTCACGGCCGCGCTGCGCCGCGACGCTGGCGGCCCGCTGCCGCGTTTCGGGCGCGACGGCGCTATCGGCTGACGGCGAAATGTCAAGTTATGGTCCGCGTACAAGCGCGGGGTGGTAAGTTGTCTGACAAACTACTGAAACTTGGTATATCGAGTGGGACGGGGAAATTCGAAGCCAGATGTCGAGGCGCTGGCACGCGATTGGGGGACATTCGAGCGTGAGGAGGAGGCACGCCGGCAGTCCGACCTCGATCAGGCCACTGCGACCCTCAATCAAGTGCAATCCGACGCCGACCGGGCGTTCTCCGATGCGGACCAGCTCGCTGCCAACGACGATCAAGCGATCGCCGACCGCGAGCAGCACGCTGCGGATCGCGACCAGGCCACGTCCGAGTGGGAGCGCACGCAGCTTCCCGACACGCCGGCCACGCGCGCGGCGCTCGAGCGGTCGCGCAGAGAGCGCGCAGAGACCGAGGGGGAGCGTGACGAGACGGCGATGCTTCGCGCGGAGATCGCCGCGTCCCGGCGCGCAACGGCCACGCGCCGGGACGCGACAATGCGACAACGCGACTTCGCGGCAACAGCACGCGACAACGCCGCCCGCGCACGTGACGACGCGGCCGAGGCGCGCGACCGCGCGGCAGACGCGCGCCAGCGCGATCGAGACAGCTCGCACCACCTCCGCACGTCATTGGCAGAGTTGAGCGAAGCAGCTGCCACCGCGCGACGCGAAGCCGCCGCCGCCCGTATTGCAGCCGCAGCCGACCGCGAAGCCGCGGCCGCGGACCGTGACGCAGCTGCGAACGATCGCCAGGCCGACCGTCAGGAGCACTGACAGGCGCCGGCATCGCCAGCGCCGGCCCGGAGCGGCATCCGGGGCCCTGTTTGTCTGCTCCCCGGTAGCGTGGCCGCCGACCCGTTCCGCGAGCTGGAGGCCGGTATGAGCAGCGAGCCGACGACGATGACGTACGCGGTCGCCGACCGCGTCGCGCGCATCACGCTGAACCGGCCCGAGCGCGGAAACGGGCTGACGCCGACGCTGATCGCCGAGCTGGCCGCGTGCGTCGAGCGCGCGGACCTCGACCCCGCAGTGCACGTGATCCTGCTGGCCGGGAACGGCAAGGGCTTCTGCGGTGGCTACGACCTGGTGGCGAGCGCGGAGGGGATGTCGTCGGAGGACCTCGGCGAGGGCGACTTCGGCGAGGGCGGAGCCACGACGGCCGGCTTCCCCGGGGCTACCGCGAGACCGCCAGCCGGCTCCCCGCTCGATCCGGTGACGATCGCGCTCAACCACGACCCGTCCGGCACGTGGGATCCGCTCGTCGACCACGCCATGATGAGCCGCAACGTGCGCGCGTTCATGACGCTGTTCCACGCGTCGACGCCGACCGTCTGCAAGGTGCACGGCTTCTGCGTGGCCGGCGGCACGGACCTCGCGCTCTGCTCCGACCTGCTCGTGATCGCCGACGACGCGAAGATCGGCTACCCGCCGGCGCGCGTGTGGGGATCGCCGACGACGTCCATGTGGGCGGCGCGCCTGGGCCCGCAACGCGCGAAGCGGCTGCTGTTCACGGGCGACT
>DATFPW010000116.1:0-19456 GCA_035264605.1 Conexibacter sp.
TTCGCCAAGGCCGGCGCCGACGTGATCACCGTCCACGTCGAGGCGACGCCGCACCTCCACTACGCGCTGTCGGCGATCAAGGACGCCGGCTGCGCCGCCGGCGCGGCGGTCAACCCGTCGACGCCGCCGGAAGCGCTCGCCGAGGTGGCCGAGCTGCTCGACCTCGCGCTCTGCATGTCGGTCAACCCGGGCTGGGGCGGCCAGCCGTTCATCGGTGCCTCGCTGGGCAAGCTGGCGCATCTGCGCGCGACGCTGCCTGACCAAGTCGCGATCGAGGTCGACGGCGGCGTCGACCCCTCCACGGCTGGACCATGCGCCGAGCAGGGCGCTAGTCTGCTGGTTGCCGGGTCCGCCATCTTCGGCGTCACGGATCCGGCCGCGGCTTATACGGCGATTGCCCAAGCCGCCGGCGCCATCTGAGCAGGACCAGCCCCAACGTAGGGGCCGGACAGCCCGCTTTCCTTCCGCCTCCCGACTTGGAAGGCTTGCGCGCCAGGACGCACCGTGCACGTCAGCCGCAGCGAAAGGACCCACCCGTGACCGCCATTCCGATCGTCACCGCTGTCGACCTGCGCCGTCGCTTCGGCGAGGGCGAGGCCGCCGTCGACGCGCTCGACGGCGTCTCGCTCGAGCTGCCCGCCGGTGCGTTCACGGCGATCATGGGCCCGTCCGGCTCCGGCAAGTCAACGCTCATGCACGTGCTCGCCGGCCTCGACAAGCCGACCGGCGGCACTGCCACGATCGACGGGATCGATCTCAGCACGCTCGACGACAAGAAGCTCACCGAGCTGCGCCGCGACAAGGTCGGCTTCATCTTCCAGTCGTTCAACCTGCTGCCCGTCCTGACGGCGCAGGAGAACATCGAGCTGCCGCTGAAGATTGCCGGCCGCGACGTCGACGAGGCGTGGCGCGACCAGATCGTGCAGACCGTCCACATCGGCGACCGCCTCACGCACCATCCGTCCGAGCTGTCCGGCGGCCAGCAGCAGCGCGTCGCGGTGGCGCGTGCGCTGATCTCCAAGCCCGCGGTCGTGTTCGCCGACGAGCCGACCGGCAACCTCGACTCGTCTTCCAGCGCCGAGGTGCTCCAGCTGCTGCGTCAGTCCGTCGACGAGCTCGGTCAGACCGTCGTGATGGTCACCCACGACGCGAACGCGGCCGCGACCGCCGATCGCATCGTCGTGCTCGACGACGGCAAGATCGTGCACGACGGCTCCGCCGGGACGGCCGACGAGGTCCACGACCTCATGCGGACGGTGGGCTGATGCTCGCGCTGTCGCTGCGCGGGATCGCCACACGCAAGCTGCGCACCGCGCTCACCGTCTTCGCCGTCGTGCTCGGCGTCGCGCTCGTGTCGGGGACGTACATGCTCACCGACACGATCAACAGCTCGTTCGACGAGGTCTTCCAGACGGCGAACCAGAACGTCGACGTCGCGATCACGCCGACGAGAGTCTTCGGCAGCGACACCGAAGGCAACGCCGTCACGCCGAACCCGCTCCCGGCCTCGCTGCTGGAGCGCGTCCGTCGCGTGCCCGGCGTCGCGCTCGCCGCCGGCTCGGTCTTCGAGATGGGCCAGATCTACGACAAGGACGACGACCCGCTGATCACGACGGGCGCGCCGATGTTCATCTCGGACACGTCGCCGAGACGCTTCGACCCGTTCGTCTACGTCGAGGGGCATCCACCGGTCGGCCCGCGCGAGGTCGCGCTCGACAAGTTCAGCGCGGACAAGGCCGGCTACGAGATCGGCGACACGGTCAGACTGTCCGGCGAGGGACCGCAGGAGGCGTTCAGACTCGTCGGCATCGCCAAGTTCGGCGAGGCTGACTCGCTCGGCGGGGCCGCCGTTGCGATCGTCGCGCCCCCGGTCGCGCAGCGCCTGCTCGACCTGCACGACGAGTTCACGACGATCCAGGTCGCCGCCGAGCCGGGCACGCAGCCGACCGAGCTGGCGGCGGCGATCCGCGCCGTCGTTCCGGCGAGAGTCGCAACCGTCCGGACCGGCGAGCAGCAGGCCGCGTCCGACTCGCAGGACATCAAGGACAACCTGTCGTTCCTGCGCACCTTCCTGTTCGTGTTCGCCGGGATCGCGCTGTTCGTCGGCGCGTTCCTGATCGCCAACACGTTCTCGATCACGGTCGCGCAGCGTGTGCGCGAGTTCGCGCTGCTGCGGATGATCGGCGCGAACCGCCGTCAGGTATTGCGCGCGGTGGTGGGCGAGGCGCTCCTGATCGGCTTGCTTGGCGCCGTGATCGGCTTCCTGGCCGGCTTCGTGATCGCGCCGGGGCTCAAGGCGCTGTTCAAGCTGTTCGGCGCCGACTTTCCCGCGAGCGGGATCGTGCTGTTGCCGCGGACGGTGATCGTCTCGCTGCTGCTCGGCACAGTCATCACGCTCGTCTCGGCACTGTCGCCGGCGCTGCGCGCCACGCGCGTGCCGCCGATGGCGGCGCTGCAGGAGGCGGCGACGCTGCCGCGGGGCCGCGCCGCGCGCTGGCGCACGCCGCTCGCCGCCGCGGTAGCGGTGCTCGGCATCGTCATCCTGTGCCTGGGCCTGTTCGGCTCAGCGAGCGGAGGCGATGCGGCCGCGCTCGTCGGCATCGGCGCAGCCGTCGTCTTCATCGGCGTCGGGCTGCTCGCCTCGCATATCGTGCAGCCGCTGTCGCTCGCGGTCGGCAAGCCGCTGGAGTGGCTGCGCGGCGTGAGCGGGCGGCTGGCCCGCGAGAACGCCTCGCGCAACCCGCGCCGAACGGCGTCGACCTCGGCCGCGCTGATGATCGGCGTCGCGCTCGTCGCGTTCATGACGATCTTCGCCGCCGGCCTGAAGGCCTCGATCGCCGACGCCGTCGACCTCGGACTGAAGGGCCAACTGCTCGCGCAGACGACGAACTTCTCGCCGACGCCGGCCGCCGCGCGCGGCGTTCTCGCATCGGTCGAAGGCGTCGAGACGGTCTCGGGCATCCGCTTCACGAAGGCGATCGTCGCCGGCGAGGGCAGACCGAACGTGACCGGCGTCGACCCGCGGACGATCGGCGACGTCTTCAACGTCGATTGGGTCGACGGCTCGGCCGCGACCCTGCGCGCGCTGGGTCCCGGCGAGGTGCTGCTGTCAAAGAGATGGTCCGAGGACCACGACCGCGGCGTGGGCGACACCCTGCGCGTGACCACGCCGACCAACACGAGACTCACCGCGAAGGTGACCGGCGTCTACGACGACGACGCGAACCTGCTCGGCGCGCTGACGTTCCCGAACGCAGTGCTTGCGACGGCCTTCAACGTCAGAGGGGATGCGTTCTTGATGGCCGCCACGGCGCCGGGCCTCGACGTCGAGACGGTCAAGGAGCGCGCCGACAGAGTGGTCAGCGCCGCCTTCCCAAGCGTCGAGGTGCTGACGAAGGACGAGTTCGTCGAGAGACAGGAAGGCCAGGTCAACCAGCTGCTCGCGCTGATCTACGTACTGCTCGCGCTCGCGCTGCTGATCGCGCTGTTCGGGATCGTCAACACACTGTTCCTGACGATCCACGAGCGCACACGCGAGCTCGGGATGCTGCGCGCGATCGGCACGTCGCGCAGGCAGGTCAAGCGGATGGTGCGCTACGAGGCCGTCATCACGGCGATGATCGGCGCGGTGCTCGGCGTCGTGCTCGGCGCGATCTTCGCCGTGCTCGTGACGATCCCGCTCAAGAGCGAAGGCTTCAAGATCTCGATCCCAGTCGGACAGCTGGTGCTGCTGCTCGTCGTCGCCGCGATCTTCGGCGTCATCGCCGCGATCTGGCCCGCGCGGCGCGCGGCGAAGCTCGACGTGCTCAACGCGCTCGCCTACGAGTAGGAGCCAACGCATGCGCTCGCCGGTCAAGCGACCGCCGGCGAGCGCCGATGCGTCAAGCATGCGGCGTTGGTTCAAGCGGGAGAAGGAGGACCTGGTCGAGCTCGCGATCGTGTTCGGCGCGATTGTGCTGATGACCGGCGTCAGCATGCTGGTCTTCGGCGGTCAGGGAGCCGGGGCGGGTGCCGCGGCGCTCGGTGCCTCGATGGCCGCTCGGCGCGGCGAGCGCGAGGCAGAGAAGCGCGCTGCGGGCGAGCCGCGAGGGCGCCTTACGATCGTTGGCATGCGACAGGCGGCCTTCATGGTCTGGGCGACGCTGCTGGCCATGCTCGTCCTCGCCGTCGCGATCCAGCACCGCGCCGAGGATCCGCTGGCGTTCGTCGTCGTCCTCGGGTGCTTCGCGGCGCTGCTCGGGTGGACGGGCGTTTACCTGCGCGATTCGCGGCGCTGACGCCGCTACGCCCGCCGGTACAGCCCGAACAGCAGACAGCTCAGCACGAACGCCGCGCCGAAGTAGCCGGTCTCGACGCGCAGCACCTCGTCGCTGACGACGGGGGAGACCATCCAGGCGACGAACAGCGTGGCGCTCAGCAGCCACGCCGCCGCTGCCAGCCCGACGCGACGGCGCGCCAACGCGGCCTGGTTCAACGTCCCCGCGATCAGGTGGAAGCCCATCCCGATCGCGACGAGCGCGAGTCCGCCGCGCTCATACGTGAAGCCCTTGTCGCCGAGGAACGTGCTCATCACCCACGGGCCGATCGCCAGCAGCCCGAGTGCGCACGCACCGGCGAAGCCGGCGATTGCGAGCACCGTCACGCGGATCGCCTTCGCGAACTCCTCGCCGCTCTCGCGCGCCTCGAGCCCGGCGAGGTGGGGGAGGATCGACGTCTGGATCGCCTGGAACAGCTGCAACGGCGCGCGCACGATCAGCAGCACGTTGAAGACGAAGCCGGCGAGCGCCTCGCCGGAGGAGGCGTTGACGATCAGCACTGCCGCGTTCATCAGCGTCTGCTCGGCGAGCATGATCGCGAACACTGCGATCGCGAAGCGCGTGCCGTGGTGGATCGTCAGGTCGGCGACGGCCTCCTCGATCTCGGCGTGCGCCGGACCCTCCATGCCGGCGTCGAGCACCGGCGCGTCGTGCAGCGCCTTCGCGCGTGCGTCGGCCTCCACATCGGCACCGCCTGGCAGCACGCGCGTGAGCGCAAAGGGCACCACCATCAGCGAGACAAACGGCGCGACCGCCATGCCGATCGCGATCGCCGATTGACCGTGCGTGATCCCGATCGCCGCGGCCAGCGCGAACAGGAAGCGCGACGTCGACTCCAGCAGCACGAGCCCGCCGTAGAGGCCGAAGCGCTGGTGCCCGGCGAGCCAGCCGCGCGCGAAGTAGCTGCCGGCGTACGCGAGCACGCCGACGACCGTCATCCAGTAGAGCGCGCTCGACCCGTCGTAGAGGTGGTCGGTGATCTGCGGCCGCAGCGAGAGCGCGATCACCAGGAACAGCAGCGCAAAGCTCGCCTGGATCGTCGCCGGCACGCGCAGCGGGTGCCCTTCCAGCCCGCGCGCTCGGCGTTCAGCGATCGTGCGCGAGAGCAGCTGCTCGATCGGCCGGTAGATCACCGACAGGATTACGAACATCACCGACCACATCAGCGAGATGCGGCCGTATGCGTCGCTGCCGAGCGAGCGGCTCGCGAGCGCCAGGTACAGGAACGAGAAGATGCCGGTCGACGCGATCCCGATCGTCAGGATCCGTGCGCCCGAGCCATAGGAGCGCGGGCCCCCCTTGTCGGACGGCGCCTGCATTCCGGCGCTGTCGGCGGCCTTCGAGCTAGGCGCCGAGCCGGACAAGCAGCATCGTCCAAGGGAACGGCGACCGCTTCTCGACAACCTCGCCGTGCTGCGAGAGCAGCCGCACGAACGAACGCTTCGACCAGTGGTTGACGTGCCCCGGCGTGTTGCCAAGGTCCGACAGGTACGCCCCCCGGGCCATGTTCAGCATCCGCCACAGCGGCTCACGCGGCACCGATACGAGCAGATGCCGTCTCGCGACGCGCGCCATCTCCGCCACCGTGTGCGCCGGATCGGGCACGTGCTCGAGCACCTCGATCGCGCAGGCCACGTCGAACTCGTTCTCGGCGAACGGCATGTTCTCGGCCAGCATCGTGCGGTACTCGAGGTTCGGTCGCTGGCGCGTCTGCCACTCGGCCTTCAGCTTCTCGTCGTCGAGGTCGATCCCGACGATCCGCCGCTCGCCGAGCTGCTGCGCCCACTGGTGCGTCAGCACGCCCTCGCCGCAGCCGACGTCCAGCACCGACTCCGGGGCGGCCTGCGCGAACAGCTCGGCCAGCGTGCGCTCGAAGCCGTGCATCAGCCGACGCACGACCGGGTTCGTCGAGCCGTACTTGTCGTACGTGTTGCCGGTGGGGACCTGTTCCACCGACGGCGTCGTCGCGCTCATACCTCGATCGTCTCCCGCTGCTTGTCGTTGCCAGGTTCGTAATGAGACGGCGGGATCCCGAGCGCCAGCTCGATCCGCCGCACGCGCTCGAACGTCCGTTGCGAGAGCGTGCGCTGCGCCGCGAGCAGGTCCCCGATCACGCCGAGCGCGCCGAGCAGCATCGCAGCAATGAACAGCACCGCGCCGAGGATCAATGACTGCACGTGGCCGGCGCCCTCGCCGCCGACGAACGCGACGAAGAAGCGGATCCACACCGCGGCAGCCAGCACGCCGATCACGACGGCGGCGCCCCAGAAGACCTTCAGCGGCTCGTACTGCGCGTAGATGCGGAAGATCGAGATCCCGTTGCGGCGCACGTAGGCGCCCATCGACGGGAACAGCCGTGACTCGCGCGTCTGCTCGTTCGTGCGGATCGGGACGTGGTCGACCGCGACGAGCAGCTTGCCGGCCTGGATGATCGTCTCGAGCGTGTAGGTGAATCTCGAGACGACCTGCATCTGCAGCGCGGCCTCGCGGTTGTAGGCGCGGAAGCCGGAGGTCGTGTCAGGGACCGTCGTCGAGGAGGCCTGGCGCACGACCCACGAGCCGAGCTTCTGCAGCAGCTTCTTCAGCGGCGAGAAGTGTTCGATCGTCTCGACCTGTCGGTCGCCGACGACCATGTCGGCGTCACCGGCGACGATCGGCGCGACGAGCTTCGGGATGTCGCGCCCGTCGTACTGGTTGTCGGCGTCCGTGTTGACGACCACGTCGGCGCCCAGCTTCAGCGCGGCGTCGAGGCCCGCCTGGAAGCCCGCTGCGAGCCCCTTGTTGTTGGTCAGCTTGACGATGTGGTCGACGCCGTTCTCGCGTGCGACCTCGATCGTGCGATCGCTCGAGCCGTCGTCGATCACGAGCCACTCGACCGTGTCGAACCCGGGGACCTGGCGCGGCAGGTCGGCGAGCGTCAGCGGGAGCGTCTGCTCCTCGTTGAAGCAGGGGATTTGGATGATCAGCTTCATGGGCAGGGAGCGGTCGACCTCGTGGTCTAGACTCGCGCCGCAGTATTCCATGCGCCGCCCCGACCGCACGACCCTCGCGCTCGCCGGCGTGCTGCTCGGAGCGCTCGTCCTCCGCCTGTGGGGGATCCGCCATGGACTGCCCTTCTCGTACAACATCGACGAGGAAGGGCATTTCGTCCCGGTCGCGATCGGCTTCTTCGGCCACGACCTCGATCCCGGCTACTTCCTCAACCCGCCCGGCTACAGCGAGCTGCTGTACGCGATCTACGCCGTCTGGTTCGGCGGCCGGGACGTCGTAGCCCACGCCTACGCGACCAACCCGTCGGAGGTGTTCCTGATCGCGCGGGTGACGGTCGCGCTGCTCGGCACGGTCGCCGTCTGGCTGCTGCACATGGCGGGTGCGCGCTTCTTCGACCGCCGCGTCGGGCTGCTGGCGGCCGCACTTGGCGCGGTCGCGTTCCTGCCCGTCTTCTACAGCCATCTTGCGCTCAACGACGTGCCGGCGACGGCGCCCGCGACGCTCGCGCTGCTCGGCGCCGCGCTGATCCTGCGCGGCGGCGGTACGCGCGCGGCGCTGCTGGGCGGCGTTGGCGCTGGCCTCGCGGCCGGCACGAAATACACGGCCGGGATCGTGCTGCTGCCGCTGCTCACGGCGATCCTCGTGACCGCCCACGATCGGCGCGAGCCACTGCTGCGCACGCTTGCCATCCCGGCGGCCGCCGCCTGCGCGGCCGCGGTCGGCGGGTTCCTGATCGCCAACCCGTACGCGCTGCTCGACTTCCAAGCCTTCCACGCCGGCGTCGCGAGACAGCGCAGACTCGCGAGCGGGGAGGAGCTGGCGAAGCTGGGCCTCACGCAGCGCAACGGCGTCGTCTACTACCTCTGGTCGCTGACCTGGGGGCTCGGCTGGATCCCCGCCCTCGCTGCGCTCGGCGGGGCGATCCGCCTGCTGCTACGCGACCGCCGGCTCGCGCTCGTGCTGCTGCCGGCGCCGCTGCTCTACGTCGTCTTCATGGGGCTGCAGGAGCGCTACTTCGGGCGCTGGCTGCTGCCCGTGCTGCCGATCGCGGTCCTGCTGGCGGCATACGGGGGCATGGCGCTCGCACGCGCCGTCGCCGCTCGCGCGCCCCGTTTCGCGATCCCCGCCGCTGCGCTCGTCGCCGCCGCGCTGCTCGCACAGGGCCTCGTCACGACGATCCACGTCGACCGTGTTCTGGCACGTCCCGACACGCGCGGCGAGGCGCGCACATGGCTGCTCGCGAACGTGCCCGCGGGCGCCAGAGTCGTGATCGAGCCGTTCGTGCCGGCACGCTGGCTCGAGGACCCCGACCGCGCGCATCCCGCCACCCCGAGCGGCGGCCGCTGGCGCCTGTGGGCGACGGCCCGCGCCGACGTCGACGACGCCGGCGAACCGCTGCCGGCCGGCCGCACACGCTTCGTCAAGGTCGACAAGTACGAGCGCACGCTGCGTCCTGCACTGATCGACGAGTACGTCGCCGGGGGGTACTGCTGGGTCGTCACCGGTTCGACCCAGTTCGCCCGTGCCTTCGCAGAGCCGGACCAGGTCCCACAGGCGATCGCTTACTACGCGGCACTGGACCGCCGCGGCAAGGTCGCGGCGCGCTTCAGCCCCTTCCGCGACGGGGCGAAGCCACCGCGCTTCAACTTCGACTGGTCGTTCGACTACTACCCGCTCGCATACGCGCGGCCCGGGCCGCAGATCGTCGTCCACCGCCTGCGTGGCGGTCGCTGCAGCTGAGTCGCGCGTATCCTCAAGGACCGTGCCCCTCCGCACCGACACCGACCGGCTGCACCTCGCACGTACGCTGGAGCTCGCGCTGCAGGGCCAGGGCCGCGTCAGCCCGAACCCCCTCGTCGGCGCCGTAATCGCTCGTGACGGCGAGGTCCTGGGGGAGGGCTGGCACACCGCCTACGGCGAACCGCACGCGGAGGCCGAGGCGCTCCACGCCGTCGCCGGCGCGGACCTCGCCGACGCGACGCTGTACGTCTCGCTCGAGCCGTGCTGCCACACCGGCAAGCAGCCGCCCTGCACCGACGCGATCGTCGCATCCGGCATCCGCCGCGTCGTCGTCGCCTCCGACGACCCGACCGAGAAGGCCTCCGGCCGCGGGCTCGGGATTCTGCGCGACGAGGGGATCGAGGTCGTGCTCGCCGACGGTGAACTCGCCGCGCGTGCACGCCTGCTCAACCAGCCCTTCCGCAAGCACGCCCGCACGGGGCGTCCGTGGGTCCTGTTCAAGTCGGCGATGACGCTCGACGGCAAGGTCGCCACCCGCGCCGGCGACTCGAAGTGGATCTCCAACGAGGAGAGCCGCCGCCGCGCGCACCGCTGGCGGGCCGAGTGCGACGCGGTCGCGGTCGGGATCGGCACCGCGCTCGCCGACGACCCGCAGCTGACGGCCCGCATCCCCGACGTCGCGCGCCAGCCCCGCCGCGTCGTCTTCGACGCGACCGCGCGCCTGCCGCTCGACTCGCAGCTCGTCGCCGCGGCGCTGGAGATCCCGCTGACGGTCGTCGTCTCGCGCGCCGCGCCGCGCAGCGCCACCGACGCGCTCGAGACGCACGGCGCCGAGGTGATCGTCGCGACCGGGGAGCACGAGCAGGCGCGCGTCTGCTCGGCGCTCGACCAGCTCGGGGCGGCCGGCGTCGGCTCGATCCTGTTGGAGGGGGGCCCGAGACTGGCCGGCGCGTTCTTCGACGCCGGTGAGATCGACGAGCTGCGGCTGTTCCTCGCGCCGCTCGTGCTCGGCGGGCGCACCGCACGCGACCCGCTTGAGGGCGAGGGAGTCGAGACGATCTCGGATGCACTGCGCGCGCTGACGCTCGAATGCGAGAACGTGGCTGGCGACCTGCTCATCTCCGCCCGGCTGCGGGAGTGGTGATGTTCACCGGGCTCGTGCAGGCACTTGGGACGGTGATGGCGGTCGAGCCGAGCGCCGACGGCGTGCGCCTCACGGTCGCCGCGCCGTTGGCCGCGGAGCTCCAGCCGGGCGACTCCGTCGCCGTCAACGGGGTCTGCCTGACGGCCGTCGACCCGAGCGCCGACGGCTTCGCCGCGGACGTCATGAACGAGACGCTGCGCCGCTCCTCGCTCGCGGAGGCGACCGCAGGCGCGCAGGTCAACCTCGAGCTGCCGCTGCGCGCGCACGACCGCCTCGGCGGTCACGTCGTACAGGGCCACGTCGACGGCCTCGGCACGGTCGCCGCGGTCGAGCCGGACGGCTTCGCCCGCCGGATCCGCATCGCGGCGACCCCGGATCTGCTCCGATATGTGGTCGAGAAGGGGTCGATCGCGATCGACGGCGTCAGCCTCACCGTCGCCGAAGTCGACGACGAGTCCCTCACCGTCTCCCTGATCCCCGAGACCCTGGAGCGCACGAGCCTCGGAGCGGCTGCGCCCGGACGAACCGTCAACTTGGAGGTGGACGTGCTCGCGAAATACGTCGAGAAGCTGG
This sequence comes from Conexibacter sp., assembly GCA_035264605.1. Lineage (GTDB taxonomy): Bacteria > Actinomycetota > Thermoleophilia > Solirubrobacterales > Solirubrobacteraceae > Conexibacter. The sequence continues at coordinate 10,765 of DATFPW010000116.1, forward strand.
TGGCGCGATGAGCGCCGAGACGCAGACGCACTTCGCGACCGTCGAGGAGGCGATCGAGGACATCCGCCAGGGCAAGATGGTGGTCGTCTGCGACGACGAGGATCGCGAGAACGAGGGCGACCTGACACTCGCCGCGCAGTTCGCGACGCCCGAGGCGATCAACTTCATGGCGAAGGAGGGGCGCGGGCTGATCTGCCTCGCGCTCACGGCCGACCGCTGCGACGAGCTCGCGCTCGACCTGATGGCGGCGAAGAACGAGTCGCCCTTCGAGACCGCCTTCACGGTCTCGATCGAGGCGCGCGAGGGCGTCACGACCGGCATCTCCGCGCACGACCGCGCGCATACGATCCAGGTCGCGATCGACCCCGGCTCGCGCCCGCGCGACGTTGTCCAGCCGGGCCACGTATTCCCGCTGAAGGCCAAGCGCGGCGGCGTGCTCGAGCGCGTCGGCCAGACGGAGGCGGCCGTCGATCTGGCCCGTCTCGCCGGTCTCAATCCGTCCGGCGTGATCTGCGAGATCATGAACGACGACGGGACGATGGCGCGCGTCGACGACCTCGTCGGCTACTGCGCGCGGCATGACCTGAAGATGATCACGGTCGCCGACCTGGTCGCCTACCGGCGCCGTCACGACAAGCTCGTCGAGCGCGTCGTCTCGACTGGCCTGCCGACGGCGTTCGGCGACTTCGAGGTCGTCGGCTACCGCTCGCTCGTCGACGACAAGCACCACGTCGCGATGGTCAAGGGCGACGTCGCCAACGCGGATGACGTGCTCGTGCGCGTGCACTCGGAGTGCCTCACGGGCGACGTGTTCCACTCGCTGCGCTGCGACTGCGGCGAGCAGCTCGAGTCGGCGCTCGCGATGATCGAGGAGCGCGGCAGCGGCGTGCTGCTCTACCTCGCGCAAGAGGGCCGCGGGATCGGCCTGCTGAACAAGCTGCGCGCGTACAAGCTGCAGGAGGAGGGCCTCGATACCGTCGACGCGAACCTCAAGCTCGGCCTCCCTGCGGACCTGCGCGACTACGGCATCGGCGCACAGATCCTCACCGACCTCGGCCTCAGCTCGATCCGCATCCTCACCAACAACCCGAAGAAGATCATCGGCCTGGAGGGCTACGGCCTCTCGGTCACCGGGCAGGTGCCGATCCAGCCGACGCCCAACCCGCATAACGAGGCCTACCTGCGCGCCAAGCGCGACCGCATGGGTCACACGCTGCACCACCAGGGCCTGCCGCTCGATGAGGAGATGCTGCTCGACGAGCAGCGCGGCGATCGCGAGGCCGAAGGCGGCGCCGATGCCTGAGCAGCGCTTCGCGCTCGTCGTCGGGCGCTTCTACACGGAGCTGGCCGAGCGGCTCGTCGCGGGCGCGACCGAGGCGCTCCAGCCGCACGGCGAGGTCGACGTCTACGACGTGCCGGGCGCGTTCGAGTTGCCGCTCGCGGCCAAGTACGCCGCCGAGTCCGGTCGCTATGCCGCCGTCGTGGCGCTCGGCGCCGTGATCCGCGGCGAGACCGACCACTACGACTACGTCTGCGGCGAGGCCGCACGCGGCATCCAGCAGGTGCAACTGCTCACCGGCGTCCCGGTCGGCTTCGGCGTCCTGACGGTCGACTCGATGGAGCAGGCGCTGGCGCGCGTGCAGGGCGGTCCCAAGCGCGACTCCGGCGCGCACGCAGCCGAGGCGGTGCTGGCGTCGCTCGCGATCAAGGACGAGCTCAGCAGACGCCCCCGTGCCGCCGGATTCTCCGTCTGATCCCTATACTGCCCGAGCCATGCCAAAGGTCTGCCACGTCTGCAACAAGGGTCCCGCGTTCGGCCAGAGCCGCAGCCACTCGATGGTTGCCACCAAGCGCCGCTTCGACCCGAATCTCCAGCGCGTTCGCGTCGACGTCGGCGGAACCGCCAAGCGCGTCTACGTCTGCACGCGCTGCCTGAAGGCCGGCAAGGTCACCAAGGCGTAGGCGGCCCGGCCCTCGCGGCCGTGTCGTTCGTCGCCTCCAGGCGCTACGGTCTCCGGCGCCCCGTGTCCGATCCCAGCCTTCTCCGCTTCCGCGCCGCCGTCGAGGGTGCGCTCGCCCAACTCGAGGCGCGCCGCGACGAGGTCAACGAGCTGAACGTCTTCCCGGTCGCCGACGGCGACACGGGCGACAACATGGCGCTGACGCTGCGCGCCGTGCTGCAGGAGCTGGACCGCCTCGCCGCCGCCGCACAGGAGCGCACGATCGACGAGATCGGCCGCGACGAGATCGTCAGATCGGTTGCGCGCGCAGCGCTGCTCGGCGCGCGCGGCAACTCCGGAGTGATCCTCTCGCAGCTGATCCGCGGCGCCGCCGAGGAGCTCGCAAGCCGTCCCGGCGAGCTGGTCGACCCGGTTCTGATCGGGGCCGCGATGGCCCGCGCGGCCGAGCAGGCGTACGGCTCCGTGCGCGAGCCGGCGGAGGGCACGATCCTCACGGTCGTGCGCGAGATGGCGAGCCGGATCGCGACCGAGCTCGCGCACATGGGCGAGGCGCGACTCGACGGCGACACCACCGACGCGCACCAGGACGCGCTGATCGCCGAGGTGCTGGAGCGCGCGCTGGAGACGGGCATGCAGTCGGTCGAGCGCGGTCCCGAATTGCTGCCGGTGCTGCGCGAGGCGGGCGTCGTCGACGCCGGCGGCTACGGCCTCACCGTCCTGTTCGCCGGCGTGATCGCCGCCCTGCGCGGGAGCGAGCCGCCCGAGGTCGCGCACCATCGCGCCGCGCGCGTGACGCATCCCCAGCACGAGTCCTCGACCTACCGCTACTGCACGAACTTCGCTGTCACGGGCAGCGACCTCAGACCGCGCGGCTTCATCGAGGCGCTCGAGCGGATCGGCGACTCGGTGCTCGTCGTCGGCGACGAAACGACCTTGAAGGTGCACGTCCACACCAACGACCCCGACGCGGCGACCGCGTTGTTCGATGGCGCCGGCACGCTCTCGCACCTCGACGTCGCCGACATGGACGCGCAGGTCGAGGAGCGCTCCGAGCGGCTCGCCGCGAGCACGCCGGCAGCCAACGGCTCGGCCATCACCGCGACGGCAGCCTGCGGTGCCCTCGTGGTCGTCTCGGGCGACGGCATCCGCGGCCTCTACGAGAGCTTCGGCTTCCACACGCTCGACGGCGGGGCGACGCTCAACCCCTCGACATATGACCTGCTCGCCGGCATCCACGCCGTCCCAGCCGAGGAAGTGATCGTGCTGCCGAACAGCTCGAACGTCTTCATGGCCGCCGAGCGCGCCGCCGAGCTGTCGGAGAAGCAGGTCCACGTCGTGCACTCCCGCTCGCAGCAGGCGGGCCTGGCGGCAGCGATCGCGTTCGACGCCACGCGCGACGGGGCCGCCAACGCCGCCGCGCTGACCGACGCGCTGGAACGCGTTCGCACCGGAGCCGTCGCCCCAGCCGCGCGCGACGACGCCGGCGGCCGCTTCCGCGCCGGCGAGGCAGTGGGCTTCGTCGGCGACGAGCTCGTCGCCTGGGGCGCGCCGGAGGAGACGCTGCGTTCCGTCCTCGCCACCCTCGCCGACGACGCCGAGCTCGTCACGTGCCTCAGCGGCGACGGCGCACCCCTCGGCGACGCCGAGGTCACCGCCCTGCACGACGGCAGCCCCGCCGAGCTCGAGCTCACCACCGGCGGCCAGCCGGCGTACTGGTGGCTGATCAGCGCCGAGTGACCTGAGGACCGCGAATCTCGGTCGGTCCCACCGACCACAAATCGCGCTCCCCCCCGCCGACCGCCCCGCCGGGCATAGTTGAGGCGCCGATGGCCGCCCCCTCGATGCCCATGCAGTTCGCCAGCGCCGAGCCCTTCGACGCGCACCAGCTCACACAAGCGCCGGTCCGCCTCCCGCGCCCATCCCACCTGCAACGCCCGCTCCCCACCACCGACCTCGGCCCCAGAGCCGCCAGAGCGCTCGACACGCTCGGCCTCCACACCGTCGGGGACCTGCTGGAGCACCTGCCCCGCGCGCGCGGCGAGGCCCGCACCGTTGCGGCCCTCCAAAACGGCGAGACCGCCACCGTCCTTGTCGAGGTCCGCAAGATCGACACGCGCTCCGTCCGCCGTCGCGGCATGAAACCGCGCGTCGCGGCAACGGTCGCTGACGCGACCGGTTCGATGGAGGTGTCGTTCTTCAACCAGCCGTGGCTGGCGCAGCGCTACCCGCCCGGGACGCGGCTGCTGCTGACGGTGCGGACCGATCCGAGAGGGCGAACATCCGTCACCGCCCACGCTCCGACCGACCTGCAGGTCGCCTCTGAAACACAGGTCGCGCAGTACCCGGCCAGCGAGGGGATTGACTCGACGCGGATCCTCGCGCTGATGCGCGAGCACCGCGACGCGATTGCCGACACGCTCGAGCCGCTCCCGGCACGGCTGCGCGCGCAGGAGCGTCTGCCGGATCGCCCGGCGGCGCTGACGGCGCTGCACTTCCCGCGCGAAGACCAGGACCCGCTCGGCGGTCGCCGCCGCCTCGCCTTCGACGAGCTGCTGCTCGTGCAGCTCGCACTGCTGCGGCGCCGGGCACGGCGTGAGCGCGCGGCCACGGCGCCTCCACTCGATGCCCCCCGGGAGCTCACGGCCCGCTGGCTCTCCGGCGGCCTGCCGTTCCCCCTCACCGGCGATCAGTCCAACGCGCTCGAGGACATCGACCATGACCTCGCCCAAAGCCATCCGATGCAGCGCTTGCTGATGGGGGAGGTCGGCTCGGGCAAGACCGTCGTCGCCCTCTTCGCACTCCTGCGCGCGGTCGAGCAGGGCTGGCAGGGCGCGCTGATGGCTCCGACGGAGACGCTCGCCGAACAGCACTTCGCGACGATCCAAGCGCTGATGCCCGGGGAGGCAGTCCCGGCCGCCCTGCTGACCGGCTCCACCACGGCCAGCCGCCGTGCCGACGTCCTCGGCAAGCTGGCCTCAGGCGAGCTGAGCCTCGTCGTCGGCACACATGCGCTGATCGAGCCCGATGTCCGCTTCGCGCGCCTCGCGGTCGCAGTCGTCGACGAGCAGCACCGCTTCGGCGTCCGCCAACGCGCCGCGCTCGACGCGAAGGGCCCGGACAGCCTCACCCCGCACGTCCTGCACATGACCGCCACCCCGATCCCGCGCACGCTCGCGCTCGTCGAGCACGGCGACCTCGACCACACGAGCCTCAGGGAGCTGCCGCGCGGCCGACGACCGATCGAGACGCACGTCGCGAGCGGCGAGCGCGAGCGCGAGCGCGCCTACGAGCGCATCCGCGAGGAACTGCGCGCCGGCCGGCAGGCGTTCGTCGTCTGTCCGCTCGTGGAGGAATCCGAGACATTGCAGGCAAAAGCCGCGCGTGCCGAGTTCGAGCGCCTGCGCGACACGGAGTTCAGAGACTTCCGCGTCGTGCTGATGCATGGCCAGCTGCGCCCGCGCGAGAAGCAGGAGGCGATGGCTGCGTTCGCCGCCGGCGGCGCCGACGTGCTCGTCGCCACGTCCGTGATCGAGGTCGGGATCGACGTGCCGAACGCGACCGTGATGCTGGTCGAGGATGCCGAGCGCTACGGCATCAGCCAGCTGCACCAGCTGCGCGGGCGGATCGGCCGCGGCGAGCACGCGTCGCTCTGCCTGCTGTTCGGCCCCAAGGACTCCGCCCGCCTGAAGGCGCTCGCCGCGCACCGAGACGGCTTTCGCCTCGCGCAGATCGACCTCGAGCTGCGCCGCGAGGGCGAGCTGATCGGCGTCCGCCAGCACGGCGAGGCTCGCTTCCGCGTCGCGACGCTGCCCGAGGACGCCGACCTGCTGGAGCGCGCGCACGTTCACGCCGCCCATCTCCTGCGCGCCGATCCGGACCTCGAAGACCCCGAGCACGCGCTGCTGGCCGAGGCGCTCACCGCCGCCTACGGTCCCGAGGCGCTCGCGCCGATCCCGGCATGAGGATCGTCGCCGGACGCTACGGTGGGCGCCGCCTGACCGCCCCCAGAGGCGATGCCACCCGCCCCACGAGCGATCGCGTGCGCGAGGCGCTCTTCCAGCGCCTCGGCCCGCTCGACGGCCAGCGGGTGTTGGACCTGTTCGCCGGCTCCGGTGCGCTCGCGCTGGAGGCGCTCTCACGGGGTGCCGAGCACGCCACGCTCGTCGACTCCGCGCCCGCTGCGATCAAGGCGATCCACGCCAACATCGCTGCGCTTGGCCTGGCCGCCGAACACGCGGAGGTCCGTCGCCAGGACGTGCGCTCCTTTCTGCGCAGCGCACGTGCGGCCCGCCACGAATACGATCTCGTGCTGGTCGACCCTCCATATCGACTCGCGGCCGAGCTGGGACGCGAGCTCTCGCCCTCGATCGCAGCGGTGCTCGCCTCCGGCGGGATCGTCGTGAGCGAGAGCGACCGCCGCAGCCCGCTCGATCTCGACCCGGACCTTCCGCTGACCGACGAACGACGCTACGGCGACACCCTGATTCGAACCCATGAGCGAACTGAGTAACCGCATCGCCGTCTGCCCGGGCTCCTACGACCCGATCACGAACGGCCATCTCGACGTGATCGGCCGCACCTCGAAGCTGTTCGAGGAGGTCGTCGTCGCGGTCGTGAACCTGCCCGTCCGCAAGGGCAAGACGCTGTTCACGACCAAGGAGCGCATCAGCTTCGTCGAGCGCGCCACGGCGCACATGGGCAACGTCCGCGCGGAGCCGTTCAGCAACCTCGTCGTCGAGTTCGCGCAGAGCGTGAACGCCCGCGCGATCGTGAAGGGCCTGCGCGCAATCTCCGACTTCGAGTACGAGCTGGAGATGCATCAGCTCAACCGCCGCGAGGCCCCCGAGATCGAGTCGATCTACCTGATGGCGTCGTCGCAGTACAGTTTCTTGCGTTCCAGCGGCGTCAAGGAGCTTGCGACGTTTGGCGGGAACATCGACGATCTCGTCCCCGACTACGTTGCAGCCCGCTTGAAGGAAGAGCTCGGCCGCTGACGAAACAGAGGTTCCGATGGACGTCCTGGTTCTGATCGACAAGCTGGACGACACAGTCCACAACGCCAAGCCCGTCCCGCTGACGGATCAGGTGCGTGTCGACAAAGAGGAGATCTACGACATCCTCGACCAGATGCGCGCCACGATCCCCGAGGAGATCAAGCAGGCGCGCTGGATCGTCAAGGAGCGTCAGGAGATGCTCGCCGAGGCAAAGCGCGAGGCCGAGCGGATCGTCAGAGAGGCGCGCGAGCGCCAAGAGCGGCTGATCTCCGAAGAGGAGGTCACCAAGCAGGCCGAACGAGCCGCTGAGGACATCATCGAGGACGCTCGCGCCCGCGAGCGCGAGATCCGCCTCGGCGCGGAGGACTACGCCGACGAGATCCTCAACACGCTCGAGGTCAATCTTTCGAAGTTCATCGCGGCCGTTCAGCGCGGCCGTGAACGCCTGCAGGGTAAGGACGAGACAACCGCCGACGTCGGCTGACGACGGGCGGCTGCAAGCCGCCTTGCATGGTGTCCGGGGGTAACGCAACCCTCGCTGAGTGACTCTCGTTGCCCTTCTGATCGGTCTCGCGCTGGGTGGTGCGATGGTGCTGCTCGCCTCGCGTCGCCGTCTCCCCGCGGCACCGCCGCACGGTCCGATCCACGACGCGCTCGCGCGCATGGATACGCAACTGCAGCGCCTCGAGCGCGACCGCCAGCAAGCGCGCGGCGCGCTCGACGAGCAACTCCGCACGCTCGTCGCCGGGCAGGATCGCCTGCGCACCGAGACGGGCGCGCTCGTCGCCGCGCTGCGCCAGCCACAGACGCGCGGGCGCTGGGGCGAGCTGCAGCTGAGACGCGTGGTCGAGCTGGCGGGGATGACGGCGCACTGCGACTTTGTCGAGCAGGCGTCGGTCGCCACCGGCGACGGCCTGCTGCGCCCCGACCTCGTCGTCCAACTGCCCGGCGGTAAGCAGGTGGTCGTTGACGCGAAGGCGCCGCTCAACGCGTTCCTCGACGCGTACGAGGCCCGCGACGAGACGACCCGCACCCAGCAGCTCGCCGCCCATGCGCGGCTGTTGCGCGAGCACGTCAAGCGCCTCTCCGCGAAGGCCTACTGGGATCAGTTCGACACGGCTCCGGACTTCGTCTTCCTGTTCCTGCCGGGCGAGCACTTCTACAGCGCGGCGCTTGAGGCCGATCCGTCGCTGCTGGAGGAGGGCGCGCGCCAGAGCGTGCTGATCGCGACACCGACGACGCTGATCGCGCTGCTGCGCGCGGTCGCCTACGGCTGGCAGCAGGAACGGGTCGCCGAGGACGCGCGCGCGGTCGCGCAGCTCGGACGCGAGCTGCACCGGCGGTTGGAGACGTTTGCGGAGCATCTCCAGCGCGTTGGGACACGTCTGCGCGGCGCCGTCGGCGCTTACAACGACGCCGTCGGCTCGTTCGAGCACCGCGTGCTGCCGGGCGTGCGGCGGCTTGCTGAGCATGGCGTCGTCTCGACCGAGCGCGAGCTGGCGGCGCTGGAGCGCGTCGAGCCGACGGTGCGCGAGCTGGTTGAGCGCGAGCCTGTCGGCGACGTACGGGAACCTGGTCACGCGCGAACCCCGATCTCGTAGGGTTCGAGCGCCCGTCCCGCGCGCTCCCACACACGGCCATCCACGCTTCCAACGACCTCCCGACAACCCGTCTCGGCAGCGTGCTGGCCGACGCCGGCGGCGTGCGCGCCCCGCGCGAGCGCGCGGCGCAGATCCG